>NZ_JBNDMZ010000005.1:0-205503 GCF_049856295.1 Georgenia sp. Z1344
GGCTCTTCACATTCGAGGGTGTAGTTGGGGTCGGAATCCGCCCGTCTCGAGTAGTGATCGGGCGATGTAATTGGTCAGGTTGCGGAAGCCGAGGGCCGAGCCGCGCAGGTGCTCGAGCCTGCCGTTCATGGCCTCGGTGGGGCCGTTGGACGTGCCGGGCCGGTCGAAGTAGGCGAGCACGTCGGCGGCGCGGCGCTTCAGGGTCCTGCCCAGCTTGCGCAGCTCGGTCAGGGCGGCTGGCACGGTGGAGCTGACGGAGGCGATGAGCTGGGCCATGAGCTGGCGACCATGTGCGCGGTCGGGGACGCGGTAGGCGGCGATCATGCGCTGGTAGACGGCCCAGGCGGCCTCGACCGCTACGTGGGTGTCGCCGTCGAACAGGCCCTCCAGGCGCTGGGACTGCTTCTCGGTGAGCAGGTCGGCGCCGGTGTGCAGGGTCCGGCGGGCGGCGTAGAGCGGATCGCCCTTGCGGCCCCGGTGCCCGCAGGTGTCCTGCTGGACACGGCGCCGGCAGTCATCGAGCGCGTCGCCAGCGAGGCGGACCACGTGAAAAGGATCCATGATGGCGACCGCGTCGGGCAGCTCTTCGGCGGCGGCGGTCTTGAACCCGGTGAAGCCGTCCATCGCGACGATCTCGACCCCGTCGCGCCAGTCCTGCGGCCGGCCCGCGAGCCACTGCTTGAAGGCGTGTTTCGAGCGGCCCTCGACCATGTCCAGCAGCCGGGACGGGCCGGTCCCCTCGCGAACAGCGGTGAGGTCGATGATCACGGTCACGAACCTGTCGCCGCGGCGGGTGTGGCGCCAGACATGCTCGTCGACACCGATGGCGCTGACGCCGTCGAACCGGGTCGGATCATCGATGAGGACGCGGCGTCCTTCGGTCAGGACCGCGGCGTTGGCGGTGTTCCACGAGACCCCCAGCCCCTCGGCGACACGAGCGACACTCAAGTGCTGGCACACGATCCCTTCCAGCGCCCACCGCAACCCGCGGCGGGAGAGCCGAGCGCGCGGCTCGGCCGCGGCGGTCGTGTCCTGACGCCACACGTGCCCGCAGCCCGTGCACCGGTACCGACGCACCCTCACCTCCAGCGTCGTGGGACGCCACCCCAAAGGCTCGTGAGCGAGCTCGCGCGTGACGGTGTCCCGCGCGACGCCCTCGCACCCGCACCGCCGGCACCAGCTGTCCGGTTCGACGACCCTGCAGGCCAGGACCGCCCGACCAGGCTCGATGCGCTGGCCGACGACCTCCAAGCCGAGCTCGTCCAGACGAGCGAACGTGGTCAGATCAGGGCGGGCGAAGGTAGCGTCAGGCACGTCGAGGTCTTCCCGGTGGGTGGCGTGAGAACCCCCATCATCGGAAGACCTCGACCCCTATCTGGACGCTGACACGCCGGCACCTCGCTCACCACCGCGCCAGGCCGTCTACACCCTCAATCCGGAAGAGCCAAGATCCGCCGACCGAACTCGCGCCCTATCAGATACCACCACCTCCGCCGGCTGGGCGGTGTGGCGCCTACTACGTCATCCAAACCAGCGGCGCGCAGGCCAGCGTCCGTGAGTGCCGAAATACGGCCGGAACCCAGATCCGTGTCAACGGCACCGTCACGGACACGGACAACGACGGACAGTGCGCCCAGGTTTACGCCTCGTACAATGTCTCAACCGCGACGGATTACGGTCCACGCGCATGCCCAAGTGGAACGCGTGTAGCATTTACGCTGCCGTGGCGAAACGGGTCGAATGCGTACATCTACCTCCGAGAGTTTGACGTCTAGATTGCTCGGAGCACCCTCCTCGGGAATCGTCTGCCGCGGAATATCCAAGGCGTATGGTCCCGACCTCGTTCTCTCCTCCGTCGACCTTGCTGTCGACGGAGGAGAGGTCGTTGCTGTCACAGGCTCCAGTGGATCGGGCAAGACGACGCTACTGCTCACTCTCGCAGGCTTGCTGCTTCCCGATTCCGGCGAGGTCGAGATTTCGGGGCGATCACTATTCATGCTCGACGATGACGCTCGAACGACGCTCCGGCGGCAGCACATCGGGCTGATCTTCCAGTTCGGCCAGCTCGTTGCCGAACTTACGGCTACGGAGAACGTCATGCTTCCGCTGCTCCTCGACGGCGCAACCAAGATCGACGCTCGGAGGCGCGCGAGAAAGCTGTTCGACGAACTTGGCATCGGCGACGTCACCAACCATTATCCGCACCAGCTCTCCGGCGGACAGCAGCAGCGCGTGGCGATCGGCAGGGCGCTGATTACGAACCCTTCCGTGGTACTCGCCGACGAACCCACCGGTTCGCTCGACTCCGGGGCCTCCGAGGCCGTCCTCGACCTCCTGATCTTGTCCGCCTCGACGCGCGGGGCGGCAGTTGTCCTCGTGACGCACGACGCTAGTGTGGCCGCGCGTACGTCTCGGCAGGTACACGTCCGGGACGGTCGGGTCACGTCGACCACCGCCCCATGACCGCCTGGCTTCTCGCGCGGCTGTGGCGCGGCGCCGGCGGCCTGCAATGGTTGTTGGCCGGCGCTCTCGTTTCCACCGTGGCTCTGGCGACCGTCGTCGTGCTGCTGGTAGGCAGCCTGCCTGCGGCGCTCGACCGTCAGGACGAGCGCACCTACTGGACCCGGCCGTCCGACTTCTCGCTGCTGGCCGACCCGGAGCTGAACCAGGACTACGCCTACATCGGCACCGTCAACGATCGGGTCGGGGAACTCGCCGTCACCGTGGTCAACGTAGCTCAGCACGGAGAGGGCATCGAACCTCCGCCGGGGATAGACGCGTTCCCCGAAGCAGGGGAGGTCCTGCTGTCACCAGCTCTGGAACGCGCAGTGGGCGACGCGGCGCTCGCGCGCTACGGCCTGCCCGCGGGAATGGTGGACGAGAGCGCCCTCGCCGGACCTGGGCACATGGTGGCAGTCCGCGGCGTGGCGGTCGAGGATCTCGCTCCGGTCGAGCTCCCGCTGCTCGACCTCGGGGAACCGCGGCCGCAGAATGGCGACCCATCGCTCGCGCTGCTACTCGCACTTGCGGGGGCCGCGATGGTGATCCCACCTCTGCTCCTCGCTCACGTCGCCACCCGCGCCGCCGCGCGAACCCGGGCTCGACGGACCGCGACTCTCGTCGTCGCCGGCGCCCCGCGTTCGCTGCTCAGGCGAGCGGTGCTGTGGGAGTCGTGCATCGGCGCCGTTCTCGGCGTCGCGGCTGGCACTCTCCTGTTTGCCGCGTTGCGCAGAATGCTGGCGCCGATCCTCGTCGAGGATCCCGCGCCGTTTCCGTCGGACCTCGTCCCGCCGGTCGGGATCGTGTTGCTCCTGGTCGTCGCCCTGCCTGTCGGAGTCGCGGTCATCGCAGTTCGCCAGGCGGATCATGCGACTCGCGACCCACTGGGAACCGGGGTGAGCAGCCATGAGGAGCCGGGGATGCATCGCACCGTGATTGCCGGCGCCCTGCTCCTGGCAGCCACTGCCGCTGTCATGCTGACCAACCTCCTCGCGGAGCGGCAGCGCCTTCTCCTCGCGGTCGCGCTGGGAGCGGGCGGTCTGCTCCTGCTCGCTCCGTGGGTGAGCCGGACCGTAGGGCGAGTTCTACGCCGTTCTCGGCGGCCGGCCGCCATGCTCGCGGGCGGAACGATTACGGCCGCTCCCCGCGCAACCGCGCGCGGCGTGACGACAGCGGGCCTCGCGGTCTTCGTCGCCACGATCTTCGTGGTCACCTTTCCTGGCGCGGTAGGTGCCGTCCAGGACGACGCGGTGATCGATCAGGCTGACGACGTCGTCCAGATCACGAGCATGGCGACCAACCAGGCGGAGCTGACACGGCTCGCCGACGACATCGGTGCGCTCGATGGTGTCGGCGACGTGGCGAGCGTCGTGACGGGGACCGCGGCCGGAGAGGGGAGCGCGTCCAGCTCTGTCTTCCCGGTCTGGATAGGGGACTGCGCGCGCATCGTCGCCGCTGCCCACCTGGACCTGACGTCATGTGCCGTCGACGGGGGTGTGTTGCTCAACGCGGCCGCGGCCGCTGTGCTCGGCCCCGCCGGACAGGTCGACGTCTATGACCTCGCCCAGCGGGACGTCGTCACAACGTTGGAGGTGCCGGACGAGAGCACGCCGTCCATGCTCACTGTCCAGACCGACGCTGCTGGAACCCTTGCGACGTCGGCGCGCGCCGTCGACGCACCCAGCGTCCTTGTCGACGAGCGGGAAGCGGGGCTGGATATGACGCACTTCCGACCCACTTTGCTGATCGCCGGGATCGACGACCCGGCCGCCCTCGACCGCGTCCGCACCCTTGTGCTCACGGCAGACCCGAGCGCGCAGGTCGCCACCCGCGAGTCCTCCCAGGAGGGATTCGACGGACAGCTGCGCCGCTACTACAGCATCATGCTGTGGGGCGGCGGCGCCGTGCTCGGGACGTCCGCTGTCGCACTCCTCCTCGCAAACCTGACCACAGCGATCGAGAGTGCACGAACGCTAGCCGTCCTGCACGCCGTCGGGACGCCGCACCGGAGCCTGCGCCGGGTCGTCCTGCTCGTCACCGTAGTCCCACTGCTGCTGTTCTCGTTCGTCGCCGCCGGGCTCGGACTCATGGTGGCGGCGCTTGCCCCAGGAAGCCTGGGCGCAACGGGATGGAGCGCCCTCGTCAGTCTGTGGCCCGTGGCAGTAGGCGTCGCGGGGGCCGCCGCGATTGGCAGCGTGGCTGCCCTGATCGTGCCCAGGGCCACCGCGGTCGATCACCTGCATGGTGCCTGAGAAGTGATCGCCTCACCGACTGGCCGGTACCGTCGCGCCTTCCTTCAGACCCGGTAGAGGTCCTTGTTCCTGGACACCTCGCCGAGGACGCCGCTGACGAACCGCGGGGAGTCGTCGGTGGAGAGCTGTCCGGCCAGGTGGGCGGCCTGCTCGATGGCGACCCCGTCCTCGACGTCGTCGAGGAAGACGACCTCGAACACGCCGAGCCGCAGCAGGCCCCGGTCGACGGCGGGCATCCGCCGCAGGGACCAGCCGTGGGACGTGGCCGTGAGGATCTCGTCGATGACCGTGAGGTGGTCGGCCACCCCCTCGACGAGCTCGACCGCGTAGGCGGGCAGCCCGTCCTGGGCGATAGTCCGGCCCGTGCGCTCGGCGAGGACGGCCAATAGGCGGTCACCCGTGGTCACCAGGCCCTTGGCGTCGGCCTCGAACAGGACGTCGAGCGCGCGGTGGCGGGCCTTGGTCCGGGCGGTCGCGTGGAAGGTGCGGCGGGCACCGCGGGCACCCGCACGTTCCGCGGACGGGACGTCCGCGCTCACGCGCACCGCGCCGGCCGGCACCTCGTCCTCCGTCGCGACCTCGATCGGGGTCGGTTCGTCGCCTGTCGACGTCGGCTCGGAGTCGGCCGCTGCGACGACCTGGTCGACGGCGGGGCGCACAGGCGCATGCGTGTCGCTGTCGGGCCCGGCCGGTGCCGGGTGGTCGACGTCGTGCCCGTCCGTGCCGGGCTCGCCCGGCGCGGGACTCTCTCCGCCCATTCAGGCGCGTCCGAGGTAGTCGCCGGAGCGGGTGTCGACCTTGACCTTGACGCCCTGCTCGAGGAAGAGCGGGACCTGGATCTGGTAGCCGGTCTCGAGGGTGGCGGGCTTGGTGCCGGCCGAGGAGCGGTCGCCCTGCAGGCCCGGCTCGGTCTCGGTGACCTCGAGCACGACGGACGTGGGCAGCTCGACGAAGAGCACCTGGTCCTCGTGCGTGGCGACGACGACGTCGGTGTTCTCGAGCATGAAGTTCGAGGCGTCGCCGACG
This sequence comes from Georgenia sp. Z1344, assembly GCF_049856295.1. Lineage (GTDB taxonomy): Bacteria > Actinomycetota > Actinomycetes > Actinomycetales > Actinomycetaceae > JB111. The sequence goes on from NZ_JBNDMZ010000005.1 coordinate 5,778, forward strand.
ACCTCGGGACGGACCGGGATCTGCTCGTAGTTCTCGGAGTCCATGAAGATGAAGTCGGTGCCGTCGTTGTACAGGTACTGCATGTCGCGGCGGTCGACCGTGGCGGTCTCGACCTTGACGCCGGCGTTGAAGGTCTTGTCCACGCCCTTGCCGGACAGGACGTTCTTCAGCTTGGTGCGCACGAACGCGGGCCCCTTGCCCGGCTTGACGTGCTGGAACTCGACGACCGACCAGAGCTGGTTGTCGATCTTCAGCACCATGCCGTTCTTGAGGTCGTTCGTCGAAGCCATGTGTAAGCCGTCCTGTCGGGTGGGAGTCGTTCGGTCGGGCCGGAGGGAGCGGCGGAGCACGGCCGCGCGGTCCCGGCACGGGGCACGGGTGCCCCTCGTCGGCGGTTCAGGATATCGCGGCGAGCACGGCCCGGCCGAGGAGACCCCATGACGCCGCCCACAGGTAGGAGGCGAGCGTGCCGATGATGAACCGTTCGGCGGTCAGGCCGGCGGCGACGACCCGGGGCGGGACGCGGCGCTCGTCGTCGGGCTGGAGAACGATCGCGGTGTCGTCGTCGCGGGAACCGGCCCCGTGGTCGGCGCGCAGCTCGGGATACCGGCCCAGTCCCTTGAGGGCGAGGACGACCGCGACGACCTCGGGGAACCCGGTGACCAGCCCGCCGGCGATCGCGGCCCGTTCGAGGTAGCCGATCCACTGCCCGCCCCGGTCGAGGCCCACCGGATGGGTGATGAGCTCGGGCGCGTCGTCCCCGCTCGCGCCGGCCACGGTGAACCGGCGCAGCAGCCGGGCGACGACGGGGCTGCCGGTGACGGCGGCGAGAAGAGCGGCGACGACGACGAAGAGCGAGGTGAGCAGCCCGAGCAGCCAGTCGTTCACGAGATCTCCTCCGCGGCGGCGACCATCGCGGCGACGTGCGGGAGCGCGGCGAGCTCCTCGCGCACGCCGGCGACGCGGACCCGGTCGTGGACCGCCTGGTAGGTGATGCCGAGCTCCTCGGCGACGGCCCGCTGGGTCACCCCGGTGACGAGGCGGTCGGAGACCTCCCAGCCGGCGTCGGAGCGGGTGCGGCGCAGGGCCCCGACGAGATGGAGGACGGCCGTGGCGGACTCGGCGGCGTCCTCGTCCGCTCCCCGCACGACGATCGGGTAGCTCGACGCCTTGCTCCGCGCCGTCTCGACCGCGTCCCGCGCGAGGACGAAGGCGGTGCCCGACGACGCGCTCGCGCTCGCGGCCAGCGGCGTGTCGACGGGGCCCGCGCCGATGCCGACCGCCCAGTCGAGCCGGGCCAGGCGCAGGGCGACGTCGACCGCGGCCGGCGCGCTGGTGAGGACGCCCTGGATCTCGTCCCCGACCGTCCGCTCGAACGGGAGCGCGACCACCCGGCCGGCGCGCTCGTGCCACGGGGCGAGCTCGGCGAGGATCTCGTCCACGAGGACGCCGCGCTGGGTCGACCGGTTCTGGTCGGCGGTGACGACAAACATGCCATCAAGGCTATGTTCTTGATTGCTGCCGATCAAGGCGATGAGTCCGGTATGTCGGGCGGGTGGTCCGACCCGGGGCCCGCGCGTTCGTGGCCCACCGAGTCGCGTTCCGGGGACCGGCCGGCCCGATCGCGGGTCGCTCCGGCGAGCTCCCGGCGGCCCCTCATCGGTCCCCGGGCGCCGCCGGCTCGATCCGGGTCGGGCTCGTCGTCGCGCACACGTCGTGCCTCCCGGTTCGCCGCGACGCGTGCCCGAAGGTCGTCGATGCGGCGGTCGGTGACGTTCTGGGCGAGCGTGGAGCGGCTCGCGGCGTATCGGTGCCCGGTCGGCGTCGTGACGGTCAGGCCGGTCGCCGTCGACTCGTGGGTCCAGCCGGGGTTCTCCTTGGCGAGGTTGCACCGCTGGCACAGCCCCGAGGCGTTGGCGAGGCTCGTCGCGCCGCCGGCGGCCCACGGCGTGGCGTGGTCGACCTGCCGGAGGTCTGCGCCGCAGAACGGGTTGCGGCAGATGTCGTCGCGCAGGCTGACGATGTGGCGCAGGGAGGCGGGGAACGTGCGGGCGCGCGAGTCGAGGCCCTCGATCTGTCCGGTCCCGGGCCGGAGCCACAGCCGGCGGAGCGACACGTCCGACGCCTGCTCCTCGGAGAGGTACCCGCGGGCGACCGCCGCGGGGACGGGGCCGTGCCCGGGGAGCCAGGCGGAGTCCGGCCCGCCGAGGAGCGTCTCGTCGGTCATCACGAGGGTGAGCGCGACGTCCCGGGGCTCGTCGACGGCCCGGCCGGTCACGCGCTCGACGAGGAGGTCCGCGGCGATCTGGGCCTTGGTCCGCGAGGCGGCGGCGCCCGTCGCGACGGCGGTGCCGGAGTCGCGCTCGAGGGCCGCCTTGACGCTCACGGCGTCCGCCACCGTCAGCAGGGCGCTGAGGTAGGCCATGCCGTTCGGCGCCGGGCGGACGCTCACGCGCCGCTCGCTCCTCGCGCGCTCCATCCGCAGGACTGCGCTCTCCTGGTCGAGCTCCTGGGCCAGCTTGCGCGCCCGGTTGCCGGCCTGTCGGTCGCCCATCGTGGGGAGGTCGGGCGCGAGCACCTCGTCGACGACGCGGCGGTCGTCGGGCGCGAGGAACGCGATCTCCTTGGCCACCAGGGTCGCGCGCCACTCGGAGACCTCACCCGCCTCCATGAGCTCGAGCGTGCGCGGCATCTCCGAGGTGAGGCACCGCGCGAGGCGCAGGTGCACGCCGCCGGCGAACGGCGACTCGCGGCGGGCGAGCGCGATCTCGTCGGCCACTCCCCTGCCCTGCCGCTCGACGGGAATGCCGCGCCGCGCCTCGTCGTCCCGACGCATGTCGTCCAGCGCCACTGACGCACGCGCCTGCGCAGCCTCGGCCGTGCGCTTGAGCGACTCGGCGGCCGAGATGATCGCGATCGCCTCCGCCTGGTCGGCGACCTCGATCCGCGCGAGCGACCTCGCGAAGGCGAGGATCTCCTCGGGGCCGGGGCTGGCGCCATGGTGGTCGACCGCCCCCGTGTCCGTCCCGGCTGCGCGCTCGGCCGGTCCCGTCCCGCTTGCGTCGTCGTCCGTGCCCGACCCCAGCGTCCAGTCCGTCGTCATGTCGCTCACCTCCCCCGTCGCGTCGCTGCCGAACGACCCTCGGGGGTGGGCACGCGTCCTCGCGCACCCCGCCGGTCTGGTCGATCTGGTGACTACGCTACGGGCCACCACCGACAACGAAACCGCAGGATTGCAACGGTTGTGGACAGTCGTGCAGCAGGCCGACCTGTGGGGACGGCGTCGCCAACAGGGTGTGTTCTAGCGTCGTCGACGGCGACAAGGGCGTTGCCGACGGGACAGCACGTCGAACGACGACGAACGACGCACGCGTGACGTCGAGCGAAGTCCGACGCGCCCTGGCTGTCAGTCGCCGCGGACCACCTCGAGGACGGCGGCGAGCACCTGCTCCTCGTTCATCGTCGTCGTGTCGATCGTGACGGTGGCGACCGCGGCGAGGGCCGCGTCCCGCTCGGCCGCCATGGTCGTCCACATCGCCCGCGGGTTCGGCAGCGCGACCGAGCCGAGGCCGGACAGGCCGAGCCGGCGCATCGCGGTGCCGGGGGTGATCCGCAGGTGGACGACGACGGCGCCGCTCCCCCGCAGGTCGGCCAGCCGTTCGGTGGCCGCGTCGATCGCGCCGGACCCGAGGGCGACGACGGCGGGCTCCTCCAGCGGGTCGCCGCCCAGCGCCTCGGCCGCCACGGCGGACTCCGCGGCACGGAACTCGGACTCGCCGAGATCGACGACGAGCTCGTGCACCGGCGCGCCGAGGCGATCTGCGACGAGGTCGTCGGTGTCGCGCAGAGGCAGGCCGAGCGCCCCGGCGACAGCCCGGGCGGAGGTCGAGACGCCTGCGCCGGGGACGCCGAGCAGGACGATCGTGCGTGCTTCCGGCGTGTCGCCGGTGCCCGAGTCAGGGCCTGCACCGACGCGTGCTCCCGCGCCGGGATCCGGTCCCGAGGCGCCGGGCACGTCCTGGCCGGAGCCGGCGTCGAGGGAGTGGTCGTCGCCCGTCACGCGCTCACCGTGGCCCACGCGGCCTCGAGCACGTCGTCGTCGGGGCCGTCGAGGATGACCGGCTCCCCCTCGGCGCGCAGGGCGACGAACCGCAGCCGGTCGCCGCGCACCTTCTTGTCGTTGCCCATCGCCGCGCGGACGCCGCCCCAGTCGAGCCCGCTCACGGTCACCGGCAGGCCGAGGGAGGTGAGCACGGCCCGGTGACCGTCGGCGAGGCCGCTCTCGGCCAACCCGCTGCGCTCGGCGAGCTCGGCGGCGACGACCGAGCCGACCGCGACCGCGTCGCCGTGCCGCCACGAGTACCCGGACGCCCGCTCGATCCCGTGCCCGGTCGTGTGGCCGTAGTTGAGGACCTCGCGCAGCCCCGCCTCGCGCAGGTCCTCCCCCACGACGTGCGCCTTGACGGCGACTGCCCGCTCGACGAGCTCGCGCAGCACGGCCGAGCCGGGGTCGAGCGCCTCCTCGGGGTGGGAACGCACGAGCGAGAGGATGTGCCGATCGCTCACGAACCCGATCTTCACCACCTCGGCGAGCCCGGCCGCGAGGTCGGCGGCCGGCAGCGTGGCGAGCAGGTCGAGGTCGCAGACCACGGCGAGCGGTGCGTGGAAGGACCCGACGAGGTTCTTGCCCGCCGGCGTGTTGATGCCCGTCTTGCCGCCGACCGCCGCGTCGACCATGCCGAGCAGCGTGGTGGGCACGTGGACGACGCCGACGCCGCGCAGCCACGTGGCCGCGACGAACCCGCCGACGTCGGTGGTGGCGCCGCCGCCCAGGGTGACGACGACGTCCTGACGGCCGAACCCGTGCTCGCCGAGGACGGTGTGGCACCGGCCGACGACCTCCCAGGTCTTCGCGGCCTCGGCGTCCGGGAGGAGGAACGTGTGCGCCTCGCGCCCGCCGAAGCGGAGGGCGGCGGCGATGCGGCCGGCGCGGTCCGCCATGACCTCGGGGTGGACGAGGAGGACGCGACGGGCGGTCTCCGGGATCGCGCGGGCGACCTCGCCGGACAGGTCGTGCCCGATCGTCACCGGGTAGGGGCGGGCACCCGGCACGGTGAGGACGGTGGGGGCGGCCGCGAGTGCCGCGACCTCGGCGGCGACGTCGCTCAGATCGCGCCCGTCGGTGTCGACCGTCCAGGTGGCGACCTCGGCGTAGAGCGGCGCCCGTTCCTCCGCCAGCGCGGCGAGGCGCCCCACCGGGTCCTCGGCCAGCAGGGGCCGGCTCGAGGCGGAGCCCACCCGGGCGTGCGCCTGCTCCGGCGAGACGGCGAGGTGGACGACCCTGCGGTCGGCGAGGTCGGCCCGCGTGGCCGGGTCGAGGACCGCGCCGCCTCCGAGCGTGAGGATCCCGGTGCCGTCGGCGAGCTGTGCGGCGATGACGTCGCGCTCGAGCTCGCGGAACGACCCCTCGCCGGCGGCGGCGAACACGTCGCTCACGCTGCGGCCGGCGCGCTTCTCGACCAGGTCGTCGCTGTCCGAGACCGTGGTGCCGAGGAGCCGGGCGAGGTGCCGCCCGACGGCGGACTTCCCGGCACCGGGCAGGCCGACGAGGACGAGGTCGGGTCCGCGGCCGGGCACGGGCGCCCCGGCGATCGGGTGGACGGCCGGCCCGCCGGGGGTGTCCCCGGCCGGAGGCCCGTCGTCGTGCACGTCGTTGCCCGTCAACGCTGGTGCTCCGGGATCGCCTCGAGGTAGGCGGCGAGGTTGCGGGCGGCCTCCTCGACCGAGTCGCCGCCGGTCTTCTCCAGCAGCGCCTGGGCGAGGACGAGCGCGACCATCGCCTCGGCGACGACGGCGCCCGGCGCCACGTGGCACGTGTCGGAGCGCTGGTGGAGGGCGGTGGCCTCCTCGCCGGTGGCGACGTCGACGGTCGCGAGCGCGCGCGGGACCGTGGAGATCGGCTTGAGGGCGGCGCGCACGCGCAGGACCTCGCCGTTGCTCATGCCGCCCTCGGTGCCGCCGGCGCGGTTCGTCTCGCGCACGATGTGGCCGTCGTCGTCGCGGGTGATCTCGTCGTGCGCCTGCGAGCCTCGGCGGCGGGCGGTCTCGAACCCGTCGCCGACCTCGACGCCCTTGACGGCCTGGATGCCCATGATCGCGCCCGCGAGCCGGGAGTCGAGCCGGGCGTCCCCCGAGACGAACGAGCCGAGCCCGGGCGGCAGGCCGTAGGCGAGGACCTCGACGACGCCGCCCACGGTGTCGCCGTCCTTCTTCGTCGCGTCGACCTCGGCGACCATCTCCTCGTCCACCCCGGGGACGATGCACCGGAGCGGGGAGGCGTCGAGGGCTGCGACGTCGTCGGGCGTGGGCAGGGGTGCGCCGTCGGGGACACGGACCGGTCCGACGGCGAGCGTGTGCGAGACGAGGCGCACGCCCGCGACCTGCTCGAGGACGGCGGCCGCCACGGTGCCGAGGGCGACCCGGGCGGCGGTCTCGCGGGCGGAGGCGCGCTCGAGGACGGGCCGGGCGTCGTCGAGGTGGTACTTGCGCATGCCGGTGAGATCGGCGTGCCCGGGGCGGGGCCGCGTGAGGGGCCGGTTACGGGCGACCTCACGCTCGTCCCCGGTGCCGGCGTCGACGAGCAGCTCGCTCGGGTCGACGGGGTCGGCGGACATCACCGTCTCCCACTTGGGCCACTCGGCGTTCCCGATCGTCAGGGCGACCGGGCCGCCCATCGTCACGCCGTGCCGGACGCCGCCCAGCAGGGTGACGACGTCGGTCTCGAACTTCATGCGAGCCCCGCGGCCGTAGCCCAGGCGGCGGCGCGCGAGGGCGGCGACGATCTCGTCGGTGGTGATCGACAGTCCGGCGGGCACGCCCTGCAGCACGGCGACGAGCGCCTGGCCGTGGGACTCCCCGGCAGTGGTCCAGCTCAGCATGCACCGATCATCCCATCCGTCCCGCCCGCTCCCCCGCGCCCCTCGTCCCGTGAGACTCTTGGACCCCCGCCACCGCCGCCGAGAGGGAGCCATGACCAGGCACCACGTGAGAGTCCACCCGTCCGCGGACGACCTCCCCCGGGAGCGGCAGCTCGCCTGGGCGATCGCCGAGCTCGCCGCCGAGCGGGTGGCCCCCGACGCCGAGGTGACCGACATGGTGGTCAACCGCGTCATCGACAACCACGCGGTGGCCGCCGCCTCGCTCACGCGGGCGCCCGTCGTCGCCGCACGCGCGCAGGCGCTCGACCGCCCGCGCACCCCGGGATCGACGGTGGCCGGACTCCCGTCCGAGACCCGTGTGGCGCCCGAGTGGGCGGCGTGGGCAAACGGCGTGGCCGTGCGCGAGCTCGACTTCCACGACACCTACCTCGCCGCGGAGTACTCGCACCCCGGCGACACGATCGCGCCGATCCTCGCCGTCGCCCAGCACCTGGGCGAGGCGCGTGGACTCACGGGCGCCGACCTCGTCGCCGCGATCGCCACCGCCTACGAGGTCCAGGTCAGCCTCGTCACCTCGATCTCGCTGCACGCGCACAAGATCGACCACGTCGCTCACCTCGCGCCCGCCGTGGCCGCCGGGATCGGCACTCTCCTGCGCCTGGACCCGACGACGATCTTCCAGGCCGTCGGCCAGGCCCTGCACACGACGACGGCGACCCGCCAGTCCCGCAAGGGCCAGATCTCGACGTGGAAGGCGTACGCGCCCGCGTTCGCCGGCAAGGCCGCGATCGAGGCCGTCGACCGTGCGGTGCGCGGCCAGACCTCGCCCGAGCCGATCTACGAGGGCGAGGACGGGGTCATCGCGTGGCTGCTGGACGGGCCGGGGGCGGGGTACGACGTCGACCTGCCCGCGCCCGGTGAGCAGCGCCGCGGCATCCTGCGGACCTACACGAAGGAGCACTCGGCCGAGTACCAGGCGCAGGCGCTCATCGACCTCGCGCGGCGGATGGGCGAGGCGCACCCGGAGCTGCGTGACCCCGTCCGGGTGGCCGGGATCGTGCTCGAGACGAGCCACCACACCCACCACGTCATCGGCTCGGGCGCGAACGACCCGCAGAAGTACTCCCCCGAGGCCACGCGCGAGACGCTCGACCACTCGATCCCCTACATCCTCGCCGTGGCGCTCCAGGACGGTGCCTGGCACCACGAGCGCTCCTACGCGCCCGAGCGCGCCCGGCGCGCCGACACGGTCGAGCTGTGGCAGAAGATCACGACGGTCGAGGACCCCGCGTGGACCGAGCGGTACCACTCGAGCGACCCGGCGGTGAAGGCGTTCGGCGGCCGCCTCGTCGCCACGCTCGACGACGGGACCGTCGTCGCGGACGAGCTCGCGCTCGCCGACGCCCACCCCGACGGCGCACGGCCGTTCGCTCGGGACCAGTACGTCGGCAAGTTCGAGACGCTCGCGACCGACGTCCTCGGCGCGGACGAGGTGGCCCGCTTCCTCGACGTCGCCCGCCGCCTGACCGACCTCGGTCCCGACGAGCTCGGCCAGGTCACCGTCACCGCCCCCGCCGCCACGATCGACGCGGCCGGCCGACCCGAGGGGATCCTCTAGTGCTGCACGCGCCCGCCTCCGCCTCCGACAAGCGCCGGGCCCTCCGTGCCCGGCTCGCCGCCGGGGAGCAGCTCGTCCTGCCCGGGGCGTTCAACCCCCTCTCGGCCCGGCTCATCGAGGACAAGGGCTTCGACGGCGTCTATATCTCCGGCGCCGTGCTGTCCGCCGACCTCGGTCTGCCGGACATCGGGCTCACCACGCTCACCGAGGTGGCCCAGCGCGCCGGCCAGATCGCGCGGGTGACGAACCTGCCGGCGATCGTCGACGCCGACACCGGGTTCGGCGAGCCGATGAACGTGGCCCGCACGATCCAGGTCCTCGAGGACGCCGGGCTCGCCGGCGCGCACATCGAGGACCAGGTCAACCCCAAGCGGTGCGGGCACCTCGACGGCAAGCAGGTCGTCGACGAGGCCACCGCGCTCAAGCGGGTGCGCGCCGCTGCCGAGGGGCGCCGTGACCCCGACTTCCTCGTCATGGCGCGCACGGACATCGCCGCCGTCGAGGGGCCGGGGGCGGCCGCCGAGCGCGCGAGGGCCCTCGTCGACGCCGGGGCAGATGCGATCTTCCCGGAGGCGCTGCGCAGCCTCGAGGAGTTCGCCGCCGTGCGCGCGGCGGTCGACGTCCCCGTGCTCGCCAACATGACCGAGTTCGGCAAGTCCGAGCTGTTCACGCACGCCCAGCTCGCCGACGCCGGCATCACGATCGTCATCCACCCCGTCTCGCTCCTGCGGTCCGCGATGGGCGCCGCCGAGCGGCACCTCGACCACCTGCGCGAGCACGGCACGCTGACCGGAGTGGTCCCCGAGATGCAGACCCGGGCGAGGCTCTACGAGCTCCTCGACTACGCCGGGTACAACGCGTTCGACTCCGACATCTTCACGTACGAGCCCTGATCCACCCTCGTCACCGACGAGCCTCGATCCATCCCTCGACCGGCAGGAGCACCCCATGACGCAGCAGCACGGCACCGCCGAGCCCGAGATCCGCAAGGGCCTGGTCGGCGTGGTCGCCGACACCACGGCGATCTCGAAGGTCAACCCCGAGACGAACTCGCTGCTCTACCGGGGCTACCCGGTCCAGGAGCTCGCCGCGAGCTGCTCGTTCGAGGAGGTCGCCTACCTCCTGTGGCAGGGCGAGCTCCCGACGGCCGCCGAGACGGACGCCTTCGTCGGCACCGAGCGCAGCCACCGCAGGCTCGACCCGGCGCTGCGCGCCGTCGTCGACGCCCTGCCGACGAGCGCGCACCCGATGGACGTCGTCCGCACCGCCGTCTCGGTGCTCGGCGCGCAGGACCCGCTCTCGGAGGACTCCTCCCCCGCCGCCGAGCTGGAGAAGTCCGTCCGTCTGCTCGCCCAGCTGCCCGTCGTCGTCGCCTACGACCAGCGGCGCCGGTGGGGCAAGGACGCGGTCGAGCCCCGCGACGACCTCGACCACTCCGCCAACTTCCTGTGGATGACGTTCGGCGAGGAGGCCGACCCCGTCGTCGTCGACGCCTTCCGTCGCTCGATGGTCCTCTACGCCGAGCACTCGTTCAACGCCTCGACCTTCACCGCGAGGGTGGTCACCTCGACCCTGGCCGACCTGCACTCCGCCGTGACCGCGGCGATCGGCGCACTCAAGGGGCCGCTGCACGGGGGCGCGAACGAGGCCGTCATGCACGTGTTCGAGGAGATCGGGTCGGCCGAGAACGCCGCCGGCTGGCTCGAGGGCGCGCTCGCCGAGAAGCGGAAGATCATGGGCTTCGGCCACCGCGTGTACAAGAGCGGCGACTCCCGGGTCCCGACGATGAAGGCCGCCCTCGACACCCTGGTCGAGCACTACGTCCGGCCCGACCTGCTCGCGCTGTACGACGCGCTCGAGGAGGCCATGACGGGGACGAAGAACATCCTCCCCAACCTCGACTACCCCTCCGGCCCGGCCTACCACCTCATGGGCTTCGACACGGAGATGTTCACGCCCCTGTTCGTCGCCGCCCGGGTGACGGGCTGGACAGCCCACGTGATGGAGCAGCGGGCGAGCAACGCACTCATCCGGCCGCTGTCCGCGTACGCCGGTCCGGACGAGCGGCACCTCCGGTAGGGCCCCGGGGCCCCGGGGCCCCGGGGCCCCGGCCCATCAGATCGGGTCAGGTCGGGTCGGGGGCGAGGTCGAGTCCGTCCCGCCCAGGGCCCGGCAGTCGGTCGCGCTGACCATCGGCGACCGGACGTGCATGACGACGACGCAGCGACGAACGATCGTGCGTGTCACCAGGTCTGCTGGTGCTTCCAACACGGAACGTGGTGAGATCGGGGCGGAGCCCGCGCCGGGACTGCGGCTCCCGTCGTCGGCCGAGGCCGGTCGCGACGCCGATCAGCGCCGATTCGAGGTTCCCATGCCCCCGTCAGCACCGCTCGTCATCGCGGTCGACTCGTCGACCACGTCCAGCAAGGCGATCATCGTCGACCCCGACGGCAAGGTCCTTGCCCTCGGCAAGCGCGAGATCCAGCTGCGCAGCCCGCGCTCGGGCTTCGCCGAGCACGACCCCAACGCCTGGTGGAACTCCACCAACGACGCCGTCGCCGCCGCGGTCTCGCAGCTGAAGAACGCGGACAAGGAGCGCATCGTCGCCATGGGCGTCACGCACCAGCGCGAGACGTTCGCCCCCTTCAGCGAGGACGGCACGCCGCAGCGCGACGGCATCCTGTGGATGGACATCCGGGCCTCGGACCAGATCCTGCGCCACGGCACCAAGGACATCTGGGAGCTGTCCGGCAAGCCGCCGGACGTCACCCCCGCGATCTACAAGATGGCCTGGGTCAAGGAGAACGAGCCCGGCGTCCTCGAGAACGCCGACCGCGTCGTCAACGTCCACGCCTTCCTCGTCAAGAAGCTCATCGGCGAGTGGAAGGACTCGGTCGCCTGCGCCGACTCGCTCGGCCTGTTCGACATCGCCAGGCAGAGCTACGACGCCTCGCTCCTGGAGATCGCCGGCGTCCGCGAGGACCAGATGGTCGAGCTCCACAAGCCCGGCGAGGTGCTCGGGAACATCCAGGAGTCGGTGCTCGACGGCTGGGGCCTGTCCCAGGACGTCCAGCTCGTGGCGGGCCTCGGCGACGGGCAGGGCGCCGGCATCGGCGCGGCCTCCGTCGACGAGCAGACGCTGTACATGAACCTCGGCACGGCCGTCGTCGCGGGCGTGCTGTCCGAGGAGTACGCGTTCGGGCCCATCTACCGCACCCTGGCCGGCGGCGTCGCCGACACCTACGTGCTCGAGATCCTCCAGTCCTCGGGCGCCTTCCTGCCGACCTGGTACCGCACGGCCTTCTGGAACCCCGAGCTGCGCGGCCGCCCCGACCCCGAGCTCGAGCGCATGGCCGCCGAGCGCGCGCCCGGCTCCGGCGGCCTCATCACGATGCCGTACTGGAACGCCGTCCAGAGCCCGCACTGGGACCCGATCGCCCGCGGCGGCGTCGTCGGCTGGCGCGGCTCCCACGGCCGCGGCTCGATGTACCGCTCCATCCTCGAGGCCATCGGCCTCGAGATGGCCCGCTCGGTCGCCGGGCTCGAGAAGGCCACCGGCACCGAGATCACGACCGTGCGCGCGATGGGCGGCGGCGTCCGCTCGCCCCTGTGGCGGCAGATCATGGCCGACACGAGCGGCAAGCCGATCACCGCCTGCCTCGAGGACGAGATCTCCGCCCTCGGCGCCGGCGTGCTCGCCATGGCCTCCACCGGCGTGCACGGCGACACCTCCGTGCGCACCGCGGCCCAGGCGATGGCCCGGTTCGGCGACGTCACCGAGCCGAACGAGGAGAACCACGAGATCTACGCCGAGCTCGGCGCGATCCAGGGTGAGCTCTACGAGGCGCTCAAGCCGACGACGGACAAGCTCCAGGCGTTCGCCACGAAGTACCCGGACGCCGAGGTGACCGACATCGAGTAGGACCCCGCCGGCCGGGGACGGACCGCCACGGTCCGTCCCCGGCCGACCCCGCTCGTCGGGCACCGCGCCAACCGCCCGCACGGCGCCCCACGACCCTCGGCGCACCGACCGACGACCTCCGACACGACTCGCGCCACGCCGACCCACGCCACCAGCCCAGCACCCGCGCCCCGACTCCCGCCGGGGCCGACCACCGAGGAAGGACCAGCCCATGCGCGCCTACATGTTCCACGGACCCGGCGACCTGAGGCTCGAGGAGATCGAGCCCGAGCGTCCCGGTCCCGGCGAGATCGCCGTCGAGATCAAGGCGGCCGCCACGTGCGGCACCGACCTCAAGTCCTACCGCCGCGGGCACCCGACCCTCTTCCCCACGCTCCCGGCCCGGTTCGGCCACGAGTTCGCGGGCGTCGTCACCGAGGTGGGCGACGGCGTGAGCGACTTCGAGGTCGGCCAGCGGGTCGTCGCGGCGAACACCGCCCCCTGCGGCAGCTGCTGGGCCTGCACGATCGGCCGCGAGTCGCTGTGCGAGAACCTCCAGTACCTCAACGGCGCGTTCGCCGAGCAGATCGTCGTGCCGAGGGCGATCGTCGAGCGCAACACCTACGTCATCCCCGACTCGCTCGCGTTCGAGGCCGCCGCCCCGCTCGAGCCCCTCTCGACGGTCGTCCACGGCATGCACGAGTCCGGCATCGCGCTCGGCGACACGGTCGTCATCAACGGCGCCGGGCCGATCGGCCAGATGTTCCTCACGCTCGCCCAGCTGCGCGGTGCGACCGTCGTCGTCGCCGACCGCTCGGCCGGACGCCTCGAGCAGGCGCGCGCCGCCGGGGCCGCGCACGTCGTCGACCTCACCGGGCTCGAGACGCCCGAGGAGTGCGCGGCCGCCGTGCGCCCCTTCACCCCGGGCGGGCGCGGCGCCGACGTCGCCATCGAGGCCGTCGGCCTGCCGAACGTGTGGGAGCAGACCGTGCTCGGGCTCCGGCCCGGCGGCACCGCCGTCCTGTTCGGCGGGACCCCGAAGAACGCGCCGTTCTCGGTCAACAGCTCGGACATGCACTACAAGGAGTACACGCTCAAGGGCGTCTACCACCACCAGCCGCGGTTCGTGCAGATCGCGGTCGACCTCCTGGCGACGGGCCGGTTCGACGGCATGAGCCTGTGCACCGAGGTCCGCCCGCTCGAGGCGCTCGTGGACTCCCTCGAGGACATGGCCGCCGGGCGCGGGTCGAAGTACATCCTCCAGCCCTGAGCGCGCCCGCTCCCCCACCGAGAGACCCGATCACGCACGACGACAGAGAGGACGAGCACGGAATGCTGCTCGAGAAGGAGCGCGCCGAGGTGGTGCGCGTGTGCCAGGAGATGCAACGCCAGGGACTCGTGGTCGGCACGGCCGGCAACGTCTCGGTCCGGGTCGGCGACCAGGTGGCGATCTCGCCGTCCGGCATGGCCTACGAGGACGTCGAGCCCGGTGACGTCGGCATCCACGACCTCACGGGTGCGCCGATCGACGCGCGCTGGGCTCCGTCGAGCGAGCTCCCCCTCCACCTCGCCGTGTACGCGGCCACGGACGCCGGGGCGATCACGCACAACCACGCGCCGGCGTCGACCGCGCTGAGCGTCGTGGTCGACGAGGTGCCGGCCACGCACTACTACTCGTCGATGTTCGGCGGTCCGCTGCGCGTGGCGCCGTACGCGACCTTCGGGTCCGACGCGCTCGCGGAGAACGTGGCGGCGGCCCTCGAGGGCCGGTCCGGGGCGCTCATGGCCAACCACGGCGCGCTGACGATCGGACCGAACCTGGCGAAGGCGTTCAGCCTGCTGCCGTACCTCGAGTACGTGTGCGAGGTCCAGCTGCGTGCGATGGCCGCCGCCGGTGCCGACTCGCCCCGCATCAAGGTGCTCAGCCGCGAGCTCCTCGACGAGGCCGGGTCCGGCCTGTCCGGGTACGGGCAGACGAAGGACTGACGCAGGATCACCGCCCGACGACGAACGACGTTCCGTGACCGCGCGGGACGTCGTTCGTCGTCGGGGCCGTGCGACCGAGGCCGACCCGAGCGTCAGGCCGGTGCGAGCGTGAGGGCACCCGCCAGATCGAGCCACGTGGCCACGGCCGCGCCGACGAGGAGCGCCGGACCGAGGGGCACGTGGGAGCGGAGCGTCGCCCGTCGCGCCACGACCGCGACGATCGAGACGAGGCCCCCGACGACGATCCCCAGCACGGGACCGACCGTGGCCGCCGGGACCGAGAGGAACCCGAGCCACGCGCCGGTGAGCAGGAGCAGCTTGACGTCGCCGAGCCCCACCCCGCCGGGCGTGACGAGCGCGACCGCGTAGAGGACGCCCGCCGGCACGAGGGCGCCGGCGGCGGCGCGCAGCAGGGCGCCGGGCTCGCCGGCGAGGAGGGCGGCCGCCACGAGGAGCGGGAGCGCGACGGCCCCGCCACCGATGAGGAGCTTGTCCGGCAGCCGGTGCGTGCGGTGGTCGGTGACGGCGAGGAGGACCCCCACGCCTGCGAGCCACCCGCCGGCGAGGGCCCACCCGGCGCGTGCGATGCCCGCTGACACGGTCCCGGCGTCGTCGTGCCCCGTGCCCGAGCTGCCTTCCGGACCGCCGCCGAACGGGCCCGTCCCGGGACCCGCGGTGAGCAGGGCGGAGACGACGGCGAGGGCGACGATCGCCGCGACGACGACGGACACCGGCCCGACGGCGCCGAACGCGGTGGCGCGCGGGCGCGGACGGGGGTGCGGGGTCGTCGTGTCGTCGGTACGTCCCGCGTCGCCCGCGGTGCGTCCTGCCTCGTCCATCCCGCCCCCTGTCACCTCTGTCGACCCTGTCGTGCCGGTTCGCCGACGGCCGGACGACGGGAGCCGCACCCGGTCGTCCCGACCGACATCGTCCCCCGGCCACGGTGACCGAGGTCGACCCCAGGCGGGGTGCGCCGGGGCCTGGTTGTCAGACCGCGGGCGGCAGGACCGGCGGGGAGTCCGGGATCGCGACCCCCGTCGCACGCACCGCCAGCTGGTCGAGCAACGCCGACCGCATGACGGCGACGTCCGGCTGTCGCCCGGTCCACAGTCTGACCTGGTCGACGGCCTGGTGCAGGAGCATTCCCCAGCCCTCGGCGACGCGGCCGCCGGCGGCGGCCCAGGCGGCGGCGAGCGGGGTGGGCGTCGGGTCGTAGACGACGTCGAGGAGGACGGCGTCGGGACGAAGGTCGGGGACGAGCTCGGCGACCGGGTCGGCGACCCCTCGGGGCAGCGTCGACACGACGACGGCGGCGCCCGCGAGCGCGCGTCGGACCCCGTCCTCGTCGGTGAGCCGGACGTGCTGGGCCGCGAGCCCGGCACGGTGCGCCACCGGCAGCGCCGAGCCCGGGCCGCCGACGTTGCGGGCGAGCAGGGTGAGCTCGCGGGCCCCGATGCTGCCCAGGGCGGCCACCGCCGAGGACGCCGTGGCGCGGGCGCCGAGGATGACGACCGGGCCGTCCACCCGGGTGACCCCGGCGTCGGCCAGCGCCCCGGTGATCCCCGCGACGTCGGTGTTCGCGCCGACGATCAGGCCACCGGGCTGGACCACGAGGGTGTTGACGACGCCGAGGAGGCTCGCGACCGAGTCCTTGACGTCGACCGCCGCGGCGGCCGCGAGCTTGAGCGGCATCGTCACCGAGAGCCCGGCCCAGGTCTCGTCGAGCCCGCCCATGACCGCGGGCAGCTGGTCGACCGTGACGTCCTGGACCCCGTAGGCCCAGTCGGTCAGCCCGAGGCTCCGGTACGCGGCCCGGTGGAGCGTGGGCGAGAGCGAGTGCGCCACCGGGGACCCGACGACCGCGGCCCGGTGCCGCACGCCGGCCGCGTGCACGTCCTGGCCGACGAGGACCTCCCCCGCGGTCACGACGACGGGTTCTCTGCCTGCCACTCGCGCAGCAGCTGGACGTTCTCGTTCTGCTCCTCGAGCGTCTCGGCGAACAGGGTCTCCCCCGTGTCGAGGTTGATCGTGACGAAGTAGAGCCAGTCGCCCGGGGCAGGGTTGAGGACGGCGTCGATCGCCGTCTCGCCCGGCGAGCCGATCGGGGTCGGCGGCAGACCCGGGTGGACGTAGGTGTTGTACCGGTTGTCCGGGTTCTCCGTCTCGTCCCTCGTGGGGATGCCGCCCGAGCGGCCGAGCCCGTAGAGCACGGTGGAGTCCATCCCGAGCATCCCGTGGGTCTCGGTCGTGTCGTCGAGCCGGTTCTGGATGACCGTGGCCACCTGCGGCATGTACTCGTCGATGTTGACCTCGCGCTCGACGATCGACGCCCGCGTGAGCACGGACTGCCACTCGTCCTCCGGTACGCCGAGCTCCTCGAGCCGGGCGACCTGGTAGGAGACCATCTCGGCGAGGACGTCCTCCGCGGTCGCGTCCGGCTCGAACGCGTAGGTCGCGGGGCCGAACCAGCCCTCGACCTCGCCCTCGGCGACCTCGGGCAGGCCGATCGCGGCCGGGTCCTCGAGAGCGGACGCGACCTCCTCGACCTCGACCTCGAGGTTGGCGGCGATGCGCTCCATCACCTGGGTGCGCGTGAACCCCTCGGGGATCGTCATGGTGATCTCGTTGCGGCTGGCCGGGTCGAGCAGCGCGGCCACGGCGTCCTCCGCGCGCATCTCCTCCATCAGCGTGTAGGTGCCGGGCTGGATGCCGGCCGCCGTCGGGTCGTTCGCGTAGGCGTCGGTGAACGCCCGCTCGGATGCCACGACGCCGGCCTCGACGAGCGTGCTGGCGATCTCGGATCCGGAGGCGCCGATCGGGATCGTCACGTCGGTCTCGCCGCTCCCGGGCCCCGGGTAGTCCTCGGCGCTGGTGTCGGGGCGGAAGCCGAGCGTCTCGCGCACCTGGGGAAGGGCGAACCACGCGACGGCGGCGAGCAGGCCCAGCGTGAGGACGACGACGATCCCGGTCCGGGTGCGGCGGTTCCGGCGTCGCCGCCGGGCCTCCTCCTGGGCGCGGACCGCGCGCCGCGAGGTGCGGGGCTCCTCGGGCTCCGGGGCGTCGGCCACCTCGTCGAACAGGTCGCTCATGCGGGGGTCTCCTTGGGCGCTCGGGGGGTGACCGGGCGCCCGGGGGGACGACCGGTCGCGCGCTCGACGTCGAGTGCGGACTCGAGGATGAGCACCGCCGCGACCTGGTCGACGACCTCGCGGTGGCGCCGCCCGGGGCGGCCGCTCGCGTGCATCGCGCGGTGCGCCGAGGTGCTGGTCAGGCGCTCGTCGACGAGGCGGACCGCCACGCCGTCGGTCGCGGCGCCGGTCGATGACGTGGTAGCGGTCGGCGTTCCGTCCGCGGTACCGGTTCCGGTTGCGGTTGCGGTTCCGGTTCCGGTTCCGGTTCCGGTTCCGGCCACGATGATCCCGGCGAGCGTGGCGGCGTAGTCGGTCGCCGCGCGCGCCGAGGCACGGACCTTGCCGTCGAGGCTGCGCGGCAGGCCGACGACGACCTCGATGGCGCCGGTCTCGGCCACGAGGCGCGCGATCTCGCGCTGGTCGGCGCCGCCGGCGTCCCGGGCGAGCGTCGCCACGGGGCTGGCGAGCACGCCGTCGGGGTCGCACCGGGAGACGCCGACGCGGACGGTGCCCACGTCGACGCCGATCCGGACGCCGCGGCGCAGGGTCATGCGCCCGCCACGGCCGTGCGGACCGCCGCGAGCGCGGCCGGGACCGCCGAGGCGTCCGTCCCGCCGCCCTGTGCGACGTCGTCCTTGCCTCCGCCACCGCCGCCGAGCTCGCCGGACGCGGTCCGGACGAGCTGCCCGGCACGGGCGCCGGCCTCGCGCGCGGCCGCGTTGGTGGCGACGACGACGAGGGGCCGGTCGTTCGCGGTGCCGACGAGCGCGACGACGAGCGGGCGCGACTCGCCGGCCCGGCCGCGGACGTCGAGGGCGAGCGTGCGCAGGTCGTCGGCGCCGGAGACGGCACCGAGGTCCGCGGAGACGAGGGTGACGCCCCCGAGATCCTCGCCCGCGTCGAGCAGGTCGCCGCCCCGGCGCAGGAGCTCGGCCTGCTGCAGGCTCGCCAGCTGCTTCTCGGCGCCCTTGAGCTTCGTCATGAGCGAGCCGATGCGGTCGACGAGCTCGTCCGGGCGGGACCCGACGAGCTGGCCGAGCTGGGAGACGATCGCCTTCTCGCGTGCCTGGTTCTGGTAGGCGCCGGCGCCGACGAGTGCGTCGACGCGACGCACGCCCGAGCCGATCGACGACTCCCCCAGCACGGTGACGAGGCCGAGGTTGCCGGTGCGATCCACGTGGGTGCCGGCGCACAGCTCCTTCGACCAGTCGCCGCCGATCGAGACCACGCGGACGCGGTCCCCGTACTTCTCGCCGAACAGGGCGATCGCTCCCGCGGCGCGGGCGTCGTCGAGGCTCATCGTCTCGTCGGTGACGTCGAGGTCCTCGGTGAGGCGCTCGTTGACGCGGCCCTCGATGTCCCCGAGGACACCGGCGTCGACCGCCGCACCGTGGCGGAAGTCGAACCGCACGCGTGAGGGCGAGTTCTCGGACCCGGCCTGGGTCGCCTGCTCACCGAGGTGCTCGTGCAGCGACTTGTGGATCATGTGGGTCGCCGTGTGGGCGCGGGCGATGTGGCGGCGCCGCTCGGTGTCGATCGCCGCGTGCACGCCCTCGTCGAGGGTCACGGTGCCCTCGGTGAGCGTGCCGCGGTGGACGGACAGGCCCTTGACGGGCTGCTGGACGTCAGCGACGTCGATCACCCCGCCGCCGACGAGGCGGATCTCGCCCTGGTCGGCGAGCTGGCCGCCCTGCTCCGCCCAGAAGGGGGTGCGGTCGAGGACGAGCTCGACGTCGGCGGGGGCGTTCGCCGTCGGGGCCGGGATCCCGTCGACGAGCAGGCCGACGACCCGGCCCTCCGCCTCGGCGTCGTGGTACCCGAGGAAGTCCACCGGACCGCCGAGGCGGCTGAGGATCTCGTTGTAGACGCTCGTGTCGACGTGGCCCGACTTCTTCGCCATCGCGTCGGCGCGCGCGCGCTGGCGCTGCTCGCCCATGAGCGTGCGGAAGCCCTCCTCGTCGACGGACACGCCCTGCTCGGCGGCCATCTCGAGGGTGAGGTCGATGGGGAACCCGTACGTGTCGTGCAGCGCGAAGGCGTCGGCCCCGGACAGGCGGGCGGCGGTCGGGCCGCCCTGCTCCTTGGCCTTCGTCACCGCGGTGTCGAGGATCGTCGTCCCCGCGGTCAGGGTGCGCAGGAACGCGTCCTCCTCGCCGTAGGCGATGTCGGAGATCCGCGCGAAGTCCGTCCCCAGCTCGGGGTACGTCTCCGCCATCGCGTCGCGGGAGACGGGGAGGAGCTCGGGCAGCACGGCCTCCTCGACGCCCAGCAGGCGCACCGAGCGCACGGCACGGCGGATGAGGCGGCGCAGGACGTAGCCGCGGCCGTCGTTGCCCGGGCGGACGCCGTCGCCGATGAGCATGAGGGAGGAGCGGACGTGGTCGGCGACGAGACGCAGCCGCACGTCGTCCTCGGCGTCGGCGCCGTAGCGTCGTCCCGTCAGCTCCTCGGTGCGAGCGATGACCGGGTGGACCTGGTCGGTCTCGTAGATGTTGTCCTTGCCCTGGAGCAGGTAGGCCATGCGCTCGAGGCCGGCGCCGGTGTCGATCGACTTGCTCTCGAGCTCGCCGAGCAGCGGGTAGTCCTTGCCCTGGCCGGGCCCCCGGAGGAACTGGTCGAAGACGAGGTTCCAGATCTCGAGGTAGCGGTCGCCGCCGGGGTCGACCGTGCCGCCCTCGGCCTCGGGCCCGAACTCCGGGCCCCTGTCGTAGTGCCACTCGCCGCACGGGCCCGCGGGGCCGGGCTGGCCCGTGTCCCAGAAGTTCTCCTCGCGCGGAAGACGCACGATGTGGGCGGGGTCGAGGCCGATCTCGCGGACGAGGTGGTCGTAGGACTCGGAGTCCTCGTCCCACAGCGTGATCCACATGCGGTCGCCGTCGAGGCCGAGGCCGCGCTCGGCGTCGGTGATGAACTCCCACGACAGGTCGATCGCGCCCTGCTTGAAGTAGTCGCCGAAGCTGAAGTTGCCGCACATCTGGAAGAACGTGCCGTGCCGCGTGGTGCGGCCGACGTTCTCGATGTCGTTGGTGCGGATGCACTTCTGCACCGAGGCCATGCGCGGGTGGGGTGCCTTCTCCGTGCCGATGATGTACGGGATGAAGGGCACCATCCCGGCGATCGTGAACAGCAGCGAGGGGTCGGGCGACACGAGCGACGCCGACGGGACGACCTCGTGGCCGTGCCGGGCGAAGTGCTCGTTCCACCGGCGGTGGATCTCGGCGGTACGCATCTGGCCTCCGGAGTGGGGGGTGTGGGTCCGTCGGGGGCGATGGGGCCCGGACGGACTCGGGGCAGGGTATCGCGACGAGACGCGAACGTTACCTATCGGCGTTCCGGCTGATCCTGCGGCCGGCTGAGACACCGGCGCCCCGGTCACGAGGGTGACCGGGGCGCACGGTGGGGGTGGATCAGCGCGAGTAGTACTCGACGACGAGCTGCACGTCGCAGGTCACGGGGACCTCGGGACGGGCCGGGCGCCGCGTGAGCTCGGCGCGCAGCTTCTCGAGCTGGACGTCGAGGTACGGCGGGAGCTCCGGGAGGACGTCGCGGTGCCCGCCGGCGGCGGCGACCTGGAACGGCGTCGTCGTCTGCGAGCGCGGCTTGACCTGGATGACCGAGCCGGGCTGCACGCGGAACGAGGGGCGGTCGACGATCTTGCCGTCGACGAGGATGTGGCGGTGGACGACCGCCTGGCGGGCCTGCGCGGTGGTGCGGGCGAAGCCCGAGCGCAGCACGAGGGCGTCGAGACGCATCTCGAGCAGCTCGACGAGCGACTCACCGGTCATGCCCGGCTCGCGGCGCGCCTCCTCGAAGACGCGGGCCATCTGGGCCTCGCGGATACCGTACTGGGCGCGCAGGCGCTGCTTCTCCTTCAGACGGACGGAGTAGTCCGAGTCCTGGCGGCGACGGGCGCGGCCGTGCTCACCGGGGCCGTAGGGGCGCTTGTCGAAGTACTTCTGCGCCTTGGGGGTCAGGGCGATGCCGAGTGCGCGGGAGAGGCGCACCTGACGGCGGGTACGGCTGGGGGCCATGCGTGTTCCTTACTCGTGTCACGACCGATCGGCGCTGCGCCGTCGGCGTGGGGTCGACTCTGGCCGGCTGCGAGCCGGCGGTGGCCAGGACCCCGGGAGCGCCTGCGCCGAAGGGGCGCAGGACAACCAGGGCAGGATATCAGCGGTCCCCGCGCTGGATCGAGCGCACGGCAGCCAGGCGGGCTGTGATCTCCCGCTCGTGGCCGTGGGTCGTCGGCCGGTAGTAGGTGGTGCCCGCCAGATCGTCGGGCAGGTAGTCCTGCCGGAGCACGCCGCGCGGGTCGTCGTGCGGGTACCGGTAGCCGGCGCCGTGACCGAGCGCCTCGGCCCCGGCGTAGTGGGCGTCGCGCAGGTGCTGCGGCACCTGGCCGGAGCGGCCCTTGCGCACGTCGGCCAGCGCCTCGTCGATGCCGACGATCGCGGCGTTGGACTTCGGCGCCGAGGCGATGTGGATGACCGCCTGCGCGAGCGGGATCCGCGCCTCGGGCATCCCGATGAGCTGGACGGCCTGCGCCGCCGCCACGGCCGTGGGCAGCGCGGTCGGGTCCGCCATCCCGACGTCCTCGGAGGCGTGCACGATGAGGCGACGCGCGATGAACCGGGCGTCCTCCCCCGCCGCGATCATCCGGGCGAGGTAGTGCAGCGCGGCGTCGACGTCGGACCCGCGCATCGACTTGATGAACGCGGAGATGACGTCGTAGTGCTGGTCGCCGTCGCGGTCGTAGACCACGGCCGCCACGTCGACGGCGGCCTCGACGTGGGCGGTGGTGATCTGCTCGTCCCCCGCGTCCTCCGCGGCGGCGGCCGCGGCCTCGAGGACCGTGAGGGCCTTGCGGGCGTCCGGCCCGGCGAGTCGCACGAGCACGGCTGCCGCGTCGTCGTCGAGGGTGAGGGAGCCGTCGAGCCCGCGCTCGTCGGCGAGGGCTCGACGCACGACCTCGGCGACGTCGTCGGGCCCCAGCGGGTGCAGGGTGAGCAGGAGGGAGCGCGACAGGAGCGGGGCCTGGACGGAGAAGCTCGGGTTCTCCGTGGTGGCGGCGACGAGCGTGATCCACCGGTTCTCCACCGCCGGGAGCAGTGCGTCCTGCTGGGTGGAGGTGAAGCGGTGCACCTCGTCGACGAACAGGACGGTCTCGCGGCCCGAGGTCACGAGGTCGCGGCGGGCGGACTCGACGACGGCGCGCACGTCCTTGACGCCGGCCGTGACGGCGGACAGCTCGACGAACCGTCGGCCGGACGCGCGGGCGACGAGGTAGGCGATCGTCGTCTTCCCGGTGCCGGGCGGGCCCCAGAGCACGACCGACGCCGGGGACGTGCGTCGCGCGCCGGCGGCGTCGGCGGGCTCGAGCAGGCGGCGCAGGGGCTGCCCGGGGGCCAGGAGGTGCTCCTGCCCGAGGACCTCGTCCGCGCTCGCGGGTCGCATCCGCACGGCGAGCGGGGCGCCGGCCGACGCGGCGGGCGTGCCGTCGTCGGAGGTCGAGGCGGAGGTGAACAGGTCCACCGCCCCAGCCTACGGAGCCGCCCCGACACCCGGTGCTCGTCGAGATTGCGGTTGGTGGGCGCCCGCACCCTCCCAACCGCAATCTCGACAACGACGAACCGCAATCTCGACGAACAAGCGGACGCGACGGCTCAGCCGCACTCTCGGCCAGTGAATTGCGGCGGACGGTCGGGCTGCGCGGTGGGACCATGTCCCACGTGTTCCGCGCACTCGGCCGACTGGTCACCTCGTTCCCCCGCACCGTCGTCGCCGTGTGGGCGGTCGTCGTCCTCGTCACCGGCGCCTGGGCGCTGACGGGGCTCGGCGGCCAGGGGCTGTTCGACCGGATGGCCGCGGGCGACGAGCCGATCATCGAGGGCTCGGAGTCGACGATCGCGAGCCGGGCCCTCGACGAGTCCTCCACGGCCGCCGACTCCGTGACGATGGTGGTCACCGGCATCGACGTGGCCGACCCGGAGGTCCAGGCCGCCGTCGTGGAGACCCTCGGCCCGCTCACCTCCGAGCTCGGCGAGATCGACGGCGTCGCGCAGGCCGTCTCCCCCGCCGCGTTCCCCGGCGGCGTCACCGACGAGCAGGCCGCGCCGTTCGTCTCCGCCGCCGGCGACGGGGTCGCGGTCTCCGCCACGATCGACGCCGCCGCGGACCTCGAGGCGACTCACTCCGAGGTCGTCGAGGCGATGGAGGCCACCGACCTCGCTCCCCTCGGAGACGACGCCGAGGCCCACCTCACCTCCGGCGAGCTCGTCGTCGACGCGATCAACGCCCAGATCCAGACCGACCTCGTCAAGGGCGAGGCCATCGGGCTGCCGATCGCGCTGCTCATCATGGTCCTCGTCTTCGGCGGCTTCCTCGCCGCGGCGCTGCCCGTCATCGGCGCGCTGGCCTCGATCGTCACCGGCATGGGCGTCCTGCTCGCGCTCACGTGGACGATGGACATCCAGTCGTTCGTCCTCAACGTCGTCACCGTCCTCGGCCTCGGCCTCTCGATCGACTACGGACTCCTCGTCGTCTCCCGGTTCCGCGAGGAGGTCGCACGGATCACGCACGACGACGAACAGCCCGGCGCCGCCCATGTCGAGACGCCCGACACCCGCGGCACGCACGACGACGACACCCGCCCCGGCTCCCCCCTGGTCCGCCGCGACCCGCGACTGCTCGCCGCGGTGAGGACCACCGTCGAGACCGCCGGCCGCACCGTGTTCTTCTCGGCGGTCACCGTGGCGATCTCCGTGGCCGGCCTGCTCCTCATGCGGCCGGACATCCTCACGACGATCTCGGCGGGCGCCGTCGCCGTCGTGCTCCTCGCCGTCGTCGCTGCAGTCACGCTCGTCCCGGCGATCCTCGTGCTCGTCGGTCACGTCCTTGCCCGCGGCTCCGCGCTCGCCCGCGTCCCTGGCCTGCGGGTCCTCGTCCGGGCCTTCGGCGACACGGGCTCCGACGACGGCGCCTTCGCCCGCCTCGCCCGGTTCGTCCACCGCCACCCGTGGGCGATCCTCGTCGGCGTCGTCGCGCTGCTCGCGGCCGCTGTCGTCCCGCTCGGCAGCATGACGCTGCGCGCGTCGACGATCGAGATGGTTCCCGCGGACACGAGCACCGGGCAGGCCGTGCGCACGGTCGCCGAGGACTACCCCGCGCTCGGGTTCGCCGACGTCTACACGATCGCCGACGCCTCCCCCGAGGAGCTCGGCGACTGGAGCGACCAGGTCGGCGCGATCGACGGTGTCGAGGCCGTCGGAACCCCGAGCCCGCTCGAGGACGGTCGCTCGCTCGTCACCACGCAGCTGACCACCGACGACCCCGGGGACGCCACCGGCGTGGCCGTCACCGAGGAGATCCGTGCCCTCGACCCCGGCTTCGAGACGTTCACCGGTGGTACCGCCGGCGCCCAGATCGACTTCACCGACGCCCTGATCGACGGGCTCCCGCTGACGGCGGGCGTCGTCGTCGTGGCCGTGTTCGTCCTGCTCTTCCTCATGACCGGGTCGCTCCTCATCCCGCTCAAGGCGCTGCTCATCAACCTGCTGTCGATCGCGGCGTCGCTCGGGCTGACGAGCTGGCTGTTCACCAGCGAGACCGGGTCGAGCCTCATCGGCCTGGGCGAGCCGCACGCGGGGCTGGAGACCTACGTGGTGGCGATCATCGTCGCGTTCGGGTTCGGCCTCGCGATGGACTACGAGGTCTTCCTTCTTGCGCGGATCAAGGAGTACTGGGACTCGACCGGGGACAACGACCTCGCCGTCGAGCGGGGGCTGCAGCGCTCGGGCCGGATCATCACCTCGGCGGCGGCGATCATCATCGCCGTGTTCCTCGGCTTCGCCCTCGGGGAGATCGACGCGATCCAGCAGGTCGGCCTCGGGCTCGCGCTCACGGTCCTCATCGACGCGACCCTCGTGCGCATGCTGCTCGTGCCCGCCACGATGACGCTGCTGGGCCGCTGGAACTGGTGGGCGCCCGCGCCGCTGCGCCGCCTGTACTCCCGCTTCTCGATCGAGCACTGAGGTGCGGCTCCTCGTCGACCTCACCCCGCTGCGCGAGTCGGTCCCCTACCGGCACCTGTGGATCGGCCAGCTCGCGTCCGCCGTCGGCGCCCAGCTCGCCACGACCGCGATCGCGCTCCAGCTCTACGCGCAGACCGGGTCCTCGATGTCGGTCGGGCTCGTCGGGCTGTTCGCGCTCGTGCCCATCGTCGTCGTCGGCCTGTACGGGGGAGCCGTCGTCGACGTGTTCGACCGCCGGAAGGTCGCGCTCGCCGGTGGCGTGCTCCTGTGGGTCACCGGCGCGCTCAACGTCACGCAGGCGGCGCTCGGCAACACGCACCCGTGGGTGCTCTACGCGCTCGTCGCGCTGCACTCGACCGGGTTCGCGATCGTCTCCCCCGCGCGCTCGTCCATCTACCCGCGCCTCCTGCCGCCCGAGCAGCTGCCCGCGGCCAACGCGCTCAACGCGATCGTCATGTCCGGGTCGATGTTCGTCGGCCCCCTGCTCGCCGGGTTCATGGTCGAGCACGTCGGGTACACGGCGACCTACCTCGGGGACGCCCTGCTGTACACGGTGGCGATGTGGGGGATGTGGACGCTGCCGCCCGTGCCGCCGCAGGGGTCGGTCGCCGGGGTCCGCGCCCGGATGCCGGGGCTGCGGTCCGTCGCCGACGGCGTGCGGTTCCTCGCCACGGCCCCCAACATCCGGATGACGTTCCTCACCGACTTCTGCGCCATGGTGCTCGCCAACCCGCGGGCGCTCCTGCCGGCGGTCGCCATCGTCTGGCTCGGCGGCACCGAGGGGACCACCGGCGTCCTCTCGGCCGCGATCGCCGCGGGGGCGCTGCTCGCCCTCACCTTCTCCGGGCCCGTGGGACGCGTGCGCCGCCAGGGTGTGGGGACGGTGGCGGCGGTCGGCGCGTACGGCGTCGCGGTCGGGCTCGCCGGGGTCGCCGTGCTGGTCGGCGGGCAGCTCGGCACCACGTGGGCCCTCGTGCTCGTGTGCGCGGCGCTCGCGCTGTCCGGCTCGGCGGACTCGATGGCGATGGTCTTCCGCACGACGATCCTCCAGGTGGCCACCCCCGACCACCTGCGCGGGCGGCTCCAGGGGATCTTCATCGTGGTCGTGGCCGGCGGGCCCAGGCTCGGCGAGTTCCTCCTCGGCTCGCTCGCCACGGTGACCGGCGAGGGCTGGGCGCTCGTCGGCGCGGGGGTGGCGTGCGTCGTGGCGCTCACCGTGCTCGTGTCGGTCCAGCGCCGTTTCCTCGACTACGACGCCGCGGACCCGCGGCCCTGACGACGGTGCCTGCCGCGTCGAGCAGGACCTGCGGAGGCCGTCAGCGCAGGAACAGCTTCCGCAGCCGCACGGTGGTCAGCCACAGCCCCGCGGCCACCATCGCCACGTAGTACCCGAGGTGCCCGAGCGTGGCCAGGTCGACGTGCCCGACGCTCAGGTGCCGCATGAGCTCGACCCCGTGCCAGAGCGGGAGCGCCTGGACGAACCACTGCACGGCCTCGGGGTAGACGTCGATCGGGTAGAGCGTGGCCGAGAGCAGGAACATCGGCAGCATGACGAACCCGATGACGTCCATCTGCTGGAAGCTCGTCATGAAGCTCGTGATCCCCATGCCGACGGCGGCGAAGCCGAACGCCACGAGGACGGCCGCCGGGACCATGAGCAGGGCCCACCAGCTGGTGACCAGGCCCATCATCGCCATGACGCCGAGGAAGCCGCTCGCGTAGAGGAACCCGCGGAACAGGGCCATGAGGATCTCGCCGAGGGCCACGTCGAGCGGGCCGAGGCTCGTCTGCAGCATCGCCTGGTAGAGCTTGGCGAAGCGGAGCTTGAAGAAGACGTTGAAGGTCGAGTCGTAGATCGCGCCGTTCATCGCCGAGGTCGCGAGCAGCGCCGGCGCGATGTAGGCGGCGTACTCGACCGTCCGCCCGCCGGGGCCGCTCACCTCCCCGACGAGCCCGCCCATGCCGATGCCCATGGCCAGCAGGTAGAGCACCGGCTCGAAGAACCCCGAGACGACGATGATCCAGTTCTGCGCAAGGACCACCTTGAAGCCGCGCTCGAGGACCGCACCCACGTTGCCGGCCCACAGGGACCGCACCACCGACCGCGCGCTCACGAGCTCAGCCGCCTCGTGTAGGACCGCCGCGACCAGAGCAGCCCGGCCACGGTGCACGCGAGGAGGAACACCACGTGCACGACGACGAGCCACGGCGCGACGTCCGCCCCGTAGGAGGCCACGCGGGCGAGCTGGCTCCCGTGCCACACCGGGGAGATCCAGCCGATCCACTGGAGGTAGACCGGCATGACCGTGAGCGGGAAGAACGTCCCCGCGAAGAGGAACATCGGCATGACGACGAACCGCTGGATCGCGGAGAACTGGAAGCCCTCGTCCTCGAGCGTCGAGGCGTAGGCCTGGACGGGGGCACCGAACGCGGCCGCCGCGAGCACACCGATAGGGACGGTGAGCACCGAGGCGGGGGACGTGGTCGCGCCGAACGCGAGCATGATGAGCCAGAAGACGACGCACTGGGCGGCGAAGCGCAGCATGACCCCGAGGAAGTGGCCGTGCGCGATCTGACCGGGGCTCAGCGCGGTGGCCGCGGGCGCGTAGTAGAGCCGCTGCCACTTGAACCCGCCCATCACCGGGTAGGTCATCTCGCCGGTGACCGACATGACGACCGTGGAGACGAGGATCGCGGGCGCGACGAAGGTGAGGTAGTCGACCCCGTCGACGGTGCCGGCCCCCTGGCTGACGAGCATGCCGAGCCCGATGCCCATGGCGACCATGTAGAGCAGCGGCTGCCCCACGGCGTACATCAACGCCGAGATCGCGTAGGAGCGGAAGCCGCGGAACCAGGCCTCGACCTCGTACCACCAGCCCCACCGCCGGGCCCTCGCCGCCATCGCGAGGTGCCGCTCGGTCGCTCCCGCGGAGGTGGGGGCAGCGGAGGTGTCGAAGGTGGGGCTGCTCTCCCGCTCAGTCAACGAGGCTCCTGCCGGTGAGCCGGAGGAAGACGTCCTCCAGCGACGAGCGGCGCACGAGCGACGTGAGCGGGGTGAGGCCGCGGCGGGCGACCTCCTCGAGCAGGGACTCGCCGTCGTCCGCGTAGAGCAGCACGCGATCCGGGAGGACCTCGGTGCGGTCGGCGACGTCGGCGAGGGTGTCGACCACGGCGGCGTTGCGGTCGGCGCCGAACCGCAGCTCGACGACCTCGCGGGTGGAGTAGCGCCGGATGAGGTCGCGCGGCGAGCCCTCGGCCATGATCCGACCGTGGTCGACGACGACGAGCCGGTCGCACAGCTGCTCGGCCTCGTCCATGAAGTGGGTCGTCACCACGAGGGTCGTCCCGCCCTCCTTGAGCCGGAAGAGGCGGTCCCACAGGATGTGCCGCGCCTGCGGGTCGAGGCCGGTGGTGGGCTCGTCGAGCAGGAGGATCCGCGGGTCGTTGACGAGGCCCCGCGCGATGGTCAGGCGCCGCTTCATGCCGCCGGACAGGGACTGGACCTTGGCGGTCGCCTTGTCGGTGAGCTGGGCGAACTCGAGCAGCTCGTCGGCCCTGGCCGTCAGCTCGCGGCGGGACATGCCGAAGTACCGGCCGTACATGACGAGGTTCTCCTTGACGCGGAGCTCCTCGTCGAGGTTGTCCTGCTGCGGGATCACGCCGAGGTGCGCGCGGACCTCGGGGCCCTGCGCCGCGGGGTCCATGCCGAGCACGCTCAGCTCGCCGCCCGTGCGGTCGAGGGTGCCGCCGATCATGCGCATCGTCGTCGATTTGCCGGCGCCGTTGGGGCCGAGGAGTCCGAAGCTCTCCCCCGGCGCCACCTCGAGGTCGATGTCGTCGACGGCGACGAAGTCCCCGTACGTCTTGCGCAGCCTCGAGGCGTGGATGGCGGGTGGCACGCGGAGGATCGTAGGCCAGGCCGGCGCCGCCTGCCTCGGGATTTCGGGGCGGGCGGCACGGCCGACCGGTGGCCGGTTACGGGCTCACTCGAAACGGCCGACGCCGCCCGGCGGCGACCCGGCTCACTCGTCCATGCTCACTCGAACCGGCTGACGTCCCCCGCGCCGACCCGCGCGACCCGCACGTCACCCTCGCTGAGGTCGAGGACGGTGGTCGGCTCGGTCGAGGTGACGTCGGAGTCGACGATCGCGTCGAGCGCGTGGCCGATCTCCTCGGCGACGACCCACCCCTCGGACATCGGCTCCTCGGCCTCCGGCAGGATGAGGGTGGAGGACAGGATCGGCTCACCCAGCTCGCGGACCAGGGCGAGCGCGACCGGGTGCTCGGGGATGCGCACGCCGACGGTCAGCTTCTTCGGGTGCACCATCATCCGCGGCACCTCCTTGGTGGCGGTGAGGATGAACGTGTACGGCCCGGGCGTGAGCGACTTGATGAGCCGGAAGTCGGAGTTGTCGACGATGACGACCGACCCGAGCTGCGCGAAGTCGTGGCACACGAGGGTGAAGTGATGCTTCTTGTCGAGGCGCCGGATCTGGGTGATCCGCTCGATCGCCTCCTTGTTGCCGGGCGTCGCGCCGAGCGCGTACCCGGAGTCCGTGGGGTAGGCGACCAGGCCGCCCTGGCGCAGGACGTCGACGATCTGCGCGATCTTGCGGGGCTCCGGGTCCTTCGGGTGGATGTCGAGGTGGCGTACCATCGCCCCATCGTGCCACCGGAGCCCCGGCGGCGTCGCCTGTCGTCGACCGACCCAGCGTCGGCACCACAGGCCTGGAATGTGGGACTCCCTACACTTCAGCCGTGGGCATCCTCGACTTCGTCGCCGACTACTGGTGGCTGGTGTTCCCGCTGGGCGGGGTCGTCGGCGGCGCGGTCGGGGGCATCGCCAGCGGTGTCAGCACGTGGGACAAGCGCAGGCGTAAGCACAAGATCGAGCTCGCGCGGATCAAGTACGGTGCGCGAGCCGCCGAGGTGGAGCGGGACGACGTCTCCCGGCGCACGCTCGATCGCACGCGCTCGCGGCACGACGCGGTGGACCGGCGCTGGCTCGACTACGAGCTCGACATCGCCAAGCTCATCGACCACCCGCTGATGACCGACATGCGCGAACCGCTGACCGTCGACTTCCACCAGGCCCGGCGGGACGCCGACGCGCTGCGACCCGACGAGGACGGCGGTCCGACCGACCCGGAGCTGCACGAGGAGTACCGGCAGGCGGTGCGCCGGTACGAGACCGCGTTCGACGTCGCCGAGCAGGAGGCACGGCGCCGGCAGACCTCGGACTTCTCCGTGACCGAGCAGCAGGCGCTGCTGCGAGCCAAGAAGTTCCTCGCGTTGGCCGAGGACGGGTCGGCCACGTACGCCGAGCGGCAGACGGCCTACCGGCGGGCCACCCGGGAGCTCGGTGGGCTCGTCGTGCTGCCGACGGCGGCCACCGATGCCGTCGAGCACCGCATCGCCGGCGCGATCGACGCACCGGCCGACGGGGCACGTCGCGACACGTGACGACGTCGTCGATCGCGGTCAGTCGGCCGGGCGCGCGTGGATGTTCTCCACGCGCTGGACGTGCGCGAAGCCGAGCGACTCGTACAGGCGCCGCGGCCCGTCGACGTCGGCCCACGTGCCGAGCTGGACGACGCGGGCCCCGGCGGCGAGCTCCCGGCGCGTGATGGCGCACGTCAGGGCCGAGCCGACGCCGCGTCCCCGGTCGGCCGGACGGGTGCCGAGCCCGGAGAGGACGGCGACCTCTCCCCCGCCCTGCACGGGTGCGCGGCTCGAGGCCATGACGGCGAGCCACCGGTCCCCGTCGCGGTACCCGGTCCAGTCGTGGTCCTCGACGTGCTGCAGCGCCCACGTGTCCGGGTAGGCCTCGGCGAGGACGTCGCGGACGACGGCCCCCGCGTCGTCCGACGGGAGGAGCTCGGCGTGCTCCTCCCCGGGCCTCCGGGCCGGCGCCTCGTCGATGGCGAGGAGGTCCCACGCCCGGCCCGTCGTCATGGCGAGCCACGGGGCGGCGGCCGCCGTGGCGCCCGGGTCGGTCGCCGCCCGACGCCGCAGCGCGGCCAGGGTCCCGTCCGGCGCCTGGGCGGAGACGAGGTCGGCGACGGGGTGGGCGAGCAGGAGGTCGACGATCTCCTCGACGTCGCCCGCCGCGAGCATGCGCCGTCCGGTCCCGTTCGGGTCCGGCCCGACGCCGACGCCGGCCGCCGCGCTCTCCGCGACGGTCCGGGCGCCGATCCGCGCCGCCTGGGCGCGGTAGAACAGGTCGCCGTCGAGGAACCCTCCGGTCGCGGTCGTCACGCCCCGGGGGCCGCGGGCGCGGTCGCCGAGCCGGCCGAGCCGGTTGCCGCGCCCGTCGGCGCGCCGGCGTCGCCGGACCCGTCCGCGGCGGCAGCGCCCTCCGCCTCGTCGTCCTCGGGCTCGGCGTCGACGCCGGCCTCGGCGCGCTGGTCGTCGGTGATGGGCGCGGGCGCGCCGGTCAGCGGGTCGTACCCGCCGCCGGTCTTGGGGAAGGCGATGACCTCGCGGATCGAGTCCACGCCGTGCAGGAGCGCGACGATCCGGTCCCAGCCGAACGCGATGCCGCCGTGCGGGGGCGCCCCGAACTGGAAGGCGTCGAGCAGGAAGCCGAACTTCTCCTGCGCCTCCTCCTCGCCGATGCCCATGACGTCGAACACGCGGCTCTGGACATCGCGGCGGTGGATACGGATCGAGCCGCCGCCGATCTCGTTGCCGTTGCACACGATGTCGTACGCGTAGGCCAGCGCCTCGCCCGGGTCCTCCTCGAAGCGGTCGATCCACTCGGGCGTCGGCGAGGTGAAGGCGTGGTGGACGGCTGTCCACTTGCCCCCGCCCACGGCGACGTCGCCCTCGTCGACGGCCTCGGCGACCGGCTTGAACAGCGGAGCGTCGACGACCCAGACGAACGCCCAGGCGTCCTCGTCGATGAGACCGACCCGGCGCGCGATCTCCCCGCGGGCCGCCCCGAGCAGGGCGCGCGACGGGGTGGCCTCGCCCGCGGCGAAGAACACGCAGTCGCCGGGCTCGGCGCCGACGGCCGCGGCGAGGCCGGCCCGCTCGTCGTCGGAGATGTTCTTGGCGACCGGCCCGCCCAGGGTGCCGTCCTCCGCGATCGTCACGTAGGCGAGGCCGCGGGCGCCGCGCTGCTTGGCCCAGTCCTGCCAGGCGTCGAACGTGCGGCGCGGCTGGCTCGCGCCGCCGGGCATGACGACGGCGCCGACGTAGGGCGACTGGAACACGCGGAAGGGCGTGCCCGCGAAGAAGTCGGTGAGCTCGGTGATCTCGACCCCGAAGCGGAGGTCCGGCTTGTCCGACCCGAACCGCCGCATGGCCTCGGCGTAGGTCATCCGGGCGATGGGGCGCGGGATCTGGACGTCGATGAGCGCCCACAGCTCGGCGAGGATCTCCTCGGCCACGGCGATGACGTCGTCCTGGTCGACGAAGCTCATCTCGACGTCGAGCTGGGTGAACTCGGGCTGCCGGTCGGCGCGGAAGTCCTCGTCGCGGTAGCAGCGGGCGATCTGGTAGTAGCGCTCCATGCCGCCGACCATGAGCAGCTGCTTGAACAGCTGGGGCGACTGCGGCAGGGCGTACCACGATCCCGGGGCGAGGCGCGCGGGGACGATGAAGTCGCGGGCGCCCTCCGGGGTGGACCGGGTGAGCGTGGGGGTCTCGACCTCGACGAAGTCCTGGGCGTCGAGCACGCGGCGCGCGGCCTGGTTGACCTTGGCGCGCAGGCGCATGCCGGCGGCCGGGCCGGAGCGGCGCAGGTCGAGGTACCGGTGGCGCAGGCGCGCCTCCTCGCCGACCGCACCCGAGTCGCCGGCGTGGTCGGAGACCTGGAACGGCAGCGGGGCGGAGGTGTTGAGGACCGTGAGGTCGGTGGCGATGACCTCGATCTCGCCGGTCGCGAGGTCGGGGTTCGCGTTGCCCTCGGGACGGATCGAGACCTCGCCGGTGACCTGGACGACGAACTCGCTGCGCAGCTCGTGGGCCACGTCCTCGTCGCGGACGACGACCTGGGCGATGCCCGACGAGTCCCGCAGGTCGAGGAACGCGACGCCGCCGTGGTCGCGCCGGCGGTCGACCCAGCCGGCGAGCGTGACTTCGGTGCCGGCGTCGGCGGCGGTGAGCGATCCTGCGGGGCGCGTGCGGAGCACGGGTGGTCCTTCCGTCGGGGTGCACCCCGCGAGACGGGCGGGGGCGTCCTTCCGATGGTACGACTCACGCGCGGCCCGCTTGTCCCCCGCCTGCGGGCGGGCGACGATGCGCGTGTGGCAGCAGCGGCGGGCGAGGACCTCGCGGAACGGACGGACGCGCGGACGATCCGGCTCCTCCTCGTCGTCTCCATCGCGCTCATCACGTTCGTCGCGTTCGAGGCCCTCGCGGTGGCCACCGCGATGCCGTCGGTCTCCCGCGACCTCGACGGCGGGCAGCTCTACGCGCTCGCGTACGGCATCACGCTCGCCACGCAGGTCGCCACGACCACCGCGGCCGGGCGCTGGTGCGACGCCGGCGGGACCCGCACCGCGCTCGTGACCGGCATCGTCACGTTCATCGCCGGCCTCACCCTCGCGGGCCTCGCACCCGACATGTGGCTGCTCGTCCTCGGCCGCGCCGTCCAGGGGATCGGCGGGGCGCTCGTCATCGTGCCGCTCTACGTGCTCGTCGGCACCGTGGTCCCCGCGCGGCGCCGGCCCGGGTTCTTCGCCGCATTCTCCGCGGCCTGGGTCGTGCCGTCGCTGGTGGGACCCCTGCTGGCCGGCTTCCTCGCGGACCAGCTGTCCTGGCGGTGGGTGTTCCTCGGGATCGCGGGGGTCGCCCTGCCGTCCCTCGTCCTCGTGATCGCCGTCCTCGCCCGGCTCGCGCGGGACGAGGCGGCGGCGAGGGAGGACGACACGCGTCCCCGGGGCGCCCGGGCGGACGTCTCGACGACGCCACGACCCGACGCCCCGACGCCGGACGCGCCGCTGCCTGACGGCACCACCCCGGCGGACGCACCGGTCCCTGGCCCTGCCCCCTCCGCGCCCGCGCCGCCGCAGTCCGGCGCAGCGCCGGCCGACGACGGCGGTCGCGCGTCGAGCGGCGTGCTCGCGATCGCCGTGGGGGTCGGCGCCGGCGTCGGAGCCGCGCTCCTCCAGTCCGCGGGCTCGGCGCCCGGCGAGGGCGTCGGGCTCACCGTGACGGACTGGGTGCTCCTCGCGCTCGGCGTCGTCGTGCTGGTCGTCAGCCTTCCGCGGGTGCTGCCGGCGGGTGCGCTGAGCCTGCGGCCGCGGGTCCCCGCGCTCATCTCGGGGCGCGCGCTGCTCAACGGCGCGTACGTCGCGACCCAGGTCTACCTCGTCCTCCTCCTGCAGGAGCAGCACGGGTGGGGCGCGATGTCGGCCGGGAGCGTGCTGACCGTCGGGTCGCTCTCGTGGGGCGCCGCCTCGGTCGTGGCCGCGCGCGTGCGGACCGAGGCGACGAGGGCGCGGCTGCCGTGGATCGGCGCCTCGATGCTGGCCGTCGGGATCGCGCTCGCGCTGCCGACGTCGTGGCCGGCC
Organism: Georgenia sp. Z1344; assembly: GCF_049856295.1. GTDB lineage: Bacteria > Actinomycetota > Actinomycetes > Actinomycetales > Actinomycetaceae > JB111. The sequence continues at coordinate 40,903 of NZ_JBNDMZ010000005.1, forward strand.
GTGCCTGCTTGGCTGACGATCGTCGCGTGGGTGGTCGCCGGCGGCGGGATCGGGCTCGCGATGTCCTCCTCGTCCGTCCTCGCGCTCGGATGGGCACCGCGGTCGCGCCAGGGCGAGGTGAGCGCCCACCTCCAGATCGCCGACGCCCTCGGTCCAGCGGTCCTCGTGGCCCTCACGGGCGTGGCGGTCGCGGTCGCCCCGCCCGGCGCGTCCGGAGAGCTCCCCTACGTCGCCGCGCTCGGGATCGGACTCGTGCTCGCGGTGGGGTCGGCGTCCGCCTACTTCCGGTCCCAGGGCGATCGCGCGACCCTCGGGACCGAACGGGACTGACGGGGCCGAGCGGCGCCGATCCGGTCCGCCGGTGCGGTCCGCCGGTCCGGCTGCGATCGAACCGATCCGCCCGTCCGTGCGCGGCCGATCCGGCGCGACCGTGCACCGCCTGTGCCGGTTCTCACCGGCACCGCGCCGGACGCGCCGGGCCCCGCGGCGGTAGCCTGACGAGTCGAGCGCGCCATCCATGGCCGTGCACGCCCCCTCGCAGTCCGACGCACAAGGCGCGGACCTTTCCCGGGCACTGTGCGGCATGCGCCCCGTCCTGGGCGCCCCGCTCGCCGCACCCCGAGGAGAACCATGTCCGATCACGTCGACAACCCCACGAACGACCGCGACGACGACGCCGCGTCGCAGCCGGCCCCCGCCGAGCGGGACGAGCCCACCGGTGCGGCCATCGACGCCCCGGCCGAGCAGGCGGAGACGTCTGCGGACGAGCAGGCCGAGTCCTCGACGGCCGAGCAGGCCGCGTCCCCGACGGCCGGCGAGAAGCGCCCCGCCGAGCGGGACGAGAAGCCCGCGACCTTCGCGACGCTGGGCCTGCCGACGGACCTGCTCCGCGCCGTCGAGGACCTCGGCTTCGTCGCCCCCACCGACGTCCAGGCCCGCACGATCCCCGTCCTCATGGGCGGGCGGGACGTCGTCGGCGTCGCCCAGACCGGCACCGGCAAGACCGCCGCGTTCGGCCTGCCGCTGCTCGCCGCCGTCGACCCGTCGCTGCGCAAGGTTCAGGCGATCGTCCTGGCCCCCACCCGCGAGCTGGCCGTACAGGTCGCGGACGCGATCGCCGACTTCGCGCACCGCATGCCCGGGCTCCAGGTGCTGCCGATCTACGGCGGCTCCTCCTACACGCCGCAGCTGCGCGGGCTCAAGGACGGCGCGCAGGTCGTCGTCGGGACCCCCGGTCGCGTCATCGACCACATCGAGCGCGGTTCGCTCGACCTCACGCACGTCACGTTCCTCGTGCTCGACGAGGCCGACGAGATGCTGCGCATGGGCTTTGCCGAGGAGGTCGAGTCGATCGCGTCGCACGTCCCGACCGACCGGCGCACCGCCCTGTTCTCGGCCACCATGCCGTCCCAGATCCGCCGCGTGGCCGCCACGCACATGACCGACCCGGCGCACGTGTCGGTCACCCCGCCGGCGAGCACGGTGGCGAACATCGAGCAGACCTACGCCGTCGTCCCGTTCCGGCACAAGACCGGGGCGCTCGCCCGGATCCTCGCGGTGTCCGACGCCGACGCGGCCATCGTGTTCGTCCGCACCAAGGCCCAGGTCGAGGAGGTCGCGGTCGAGCTCCAGGGCCGCGGCGTCCAGGCGGCCGCCCTGTCCGGCGACGTCCCGCAGAAGGAGCGCGAGCGCATCGTCGAGCGGCTCCGGGAGGGCACGCTCGACGTCCTCGTCGCCACCGACGTCGCCGCCCGCGGGCTCGACGTCGAGCGGGTGGGCCTCGTCGTCAACTACGACGTCCCGCGCGAGACCGACTCCTACGTCCACCGCATCGGCCGCACCGGCCGCGCGGGCCGCACGGGCCGGGCGCTGACGTTCCTCACGCCCCGCGAGCGGGGCCGGCTCGGCCAGATCGAGCGCGCGACGAACGCGACGCTCACCGAGGCCGTCATCCCCACGCCGGCCGACGTCTCCCGGCACAAGGCGCAGAAGATCCTGCTCCAGGCGTCCGAGCGGCACGACGCCGGTCGCCTCGAGATGTACCGCGAGCTCCTCACCGAGGCCATGGGCGTCTCCGCCCCCGCCGACCCGGCCGAGGTCGCGGCCACGCTGCTCGCCCTCGCCGTCGGCGACTCAGGCCCCCGGCCGCGGTCCGAGCAGGAGCCCGACCAGCTGGCCCTGCCCGCCCGCAAGGAGCGCGACCGCTCCTGGAAGGACGACCGTCCCGGGTCGTCCGGGCGTGACGACCGCCGCGGCCGCACCCGGCGCGAGGAGCAGGTCGACGAGCAGGGGGAGTTCCTCAGCGCCCGGTTCGAGGACGGGCGCGAGCCCAAGGGCCGCGTCGCCCGCCGCCCCCGAGGTGGCGGTGACGGGACGACCTACCGGGTCGACGTCGGCCACCGCGACGGGGTCCGCCCGGCCGCGATCGTCGGCGCGCTGACCGGCGAGTCCTCGCTGCGCGGTGGGGACATCGGCAAGATCGACATCTTCCCCAGCTTCAGCCTCGTCGAGGTGAGCGCCGACCTCGACTCCCGCTCGCGCGAGAAGCTCGCGCGCGCCGTCATCGGTGGCCGCCGGCTCAACCTCCGCGAGGACTCCGGTCCCAAGGGCGGGCACAAGCCCGCGGGTCGCGGCGGGGACCGCCCCCGTGGCGGCCGGGACGACCGTCGCTCGAGCTCGCCGTCGCGCCCCAGCCGGCCGCGGTACTGAGCCGCACTCTCGACCACTCGATCACGCTCAGCTCATGGTTCTGAGCCGCACGCTCGACACATGGTCGGGTGGTCGATCGCGATGAGCGTCAGCGCAGGGCGCGGACCGACGTCGCGAACTGCTCGTAGCGCGCGAGGTGCGCGTCCAGCGGTGCCGTGACGTCGGCGCGCACCCGCTCCGCCACGACGAAACCGAGCCGCTTCCGGACCGCCGCCGCCCGCCGCCGGGCACCGAGCCGCGCGCACCACGAGCCGACGAGCCAGGTCAGCAGGCCGGCGACCACTCCCCCGAGGAGCAGCAGCGTCGGCACGGGCCAGCCGCGCCACTCGGGGGTGTCCGGTGCCGGCACCTGCAGGTAACCCATGACCGCGAGCGCGCCGAGCCACACGCCGCCGACGATCGCCGCGCCGATGAGCACCCACTGGAGGAACCCGAGCACCCGCCACCAGGCCGGGCGCCGGCCCTGGCCGAGGTCGACAGCGCCGATCTCGGGGTCGACCTGCTCGAGCAGGCCGGGCACGCGCCCCTCGACGTCGGCCCCGACGTCCGCCCGCCACGAGTCGGGCAGACCCGCGGTGCGGGCGTCGACGTGCCGACGCACGGAGGTCGTCAACGCAGCGACCTGCGCGGGGCCCGCGGGAGGCAGCGAGGTCGCCCGCCCCTCACCCCCGCGCTCGCCGAGGTGGAGGCGACGCAACGGGTCCGGCCGCAGGCGGGCGACCCAGCGCACGGGCGGCCAGCCGACCTGCCGTGCCGCCCCGCGCCGGTAGGCGGCGGACGCGGCGCGCGTGACGACCGGGACGCCGGCGGCGTCTGCCGCGGCCGTGACGACGTGCCGCTCGTCGGCGTCCTTCGCCCGCGCACCGCCGGCGGAGTCCAGCTCCGCCGCGACGGCGAGCTCGTCGGCGACGGTCGAGATGTCGGCGCGCAGCCGGGCGTGCGCGGCCACGTGGGACGCGGCCTGGTCCGCGACGGCCCCGGCGAGCTCGGCCACACCCTCGCCCGTGCGCGCCGAGGTGAGGAGCACCGGGACGCCGCCGAGGCCGTCCTCTGCCAGCAGGCGCCGCAGGTCGCCGACGACCGCCTCGCGGGCGGCCGGCGCGAGCGTGTCGGCGTGGTTGAGGACCACGAGGGTGACGTCGGCGTGCCGGGCCATGGGCGCGAGGAAGTCGCGGTGGACCACGGCGTCGGCGTACTTCTGCGGGTCGAGGACCCAGACGAGGACGTCGACCCGCTCGGCGAGCTGGGTGGCCAGCGCCCGGTGCTCGGCGGCGGTGGAGTCGATGTCCGGCAGGTCGAGGACGACGAGGCCCGTCGTCCGCTCGTCGGCGGCGCTTGCCGGTGTGCGCTCGGGGACGTCGAGCCAGTCGAGCAGCGCGGAGGTCGCCGCGGGGCCGTCGGGCCCGGGGCGGAAGGTCACCGCGTGGGGGCGCTGCGTCGTCGGGCGCGTGGGGGCGACCCGCGACACCGGCGCGCCGGCGAGGGCGTTGACGAGCGAGGACTTGCCCGACCCGGTGGCGCCGAGCAGGGCGGCGACCGTCGTGCCCGGGGCCAGCGAGCCGCGCTCGCCGGCCCGCGCGAGGACGGCCCGCGCCCGGTCGAGCACGTCGGCGGGCAGGTGCCCGTCCGCCGCCTCGACGGCCGTGGTCAGCTGGTCGAGATCTCCCGCGAGGTCGACGGCGGGGGTGTTCTTCCGGCGGCGCCCCCTCATCGGCCGTGCTCCACGCCGCGCGCGGCGGACACCGCGCGTGCCGCCGCGTCGACCCGGTCCGCGAGGGCGGCGTCGACCTCGAGCGCGTCGAGCTGGTCGGTGAAGTGCCGGGCGCCCTCGGCGAGCAGCGTGCGGACCCGGCCGGCCAGGTCCGCGCGGGCGCGCTCGGCCATGCGGCGCACCTCGTCGTCGCCGAAGACGGCCTCGAGGATCTTCTGGGCCACCACCACGGTCCCGCCGCCCACGGCGACCTCGGCGCCCGTCGGGATGAACGCCGTCGAGGCGAAGACGGCCACCATGAGCGCCGCACCGAGGACGTTGACGCCGAACGAGAGGGCCCGGGCGGTCTGCCGGCGGTCGGCGCCCTCCTCGCGCACGAGGTCGAGGAGCGAGGCCTGCCAGGCGCGCACCTCCTCGGCGGCCCGGGCGCGGACGGTCTCGTCGTCGGGGCGCCGGTCGACGGCCGCGCGCACGAGCTCCCGGGCGACCGGCTCGCGGAGCCAGTACCGCTCGGTCTCGACCGAGGCGCGGCGGACCTCCTCGGCGAGAACCGCCATCATCCCGGTCTCGATGGCCTCGGTGACCGGCTCGGCCGGTGCGCCCTTCCCGCTGAGCGCCGAGACGATGCGGTCCCGGATGCGTCCCACCCGGGACTCGACGGCGCGCATGAGCTCCCCGGTCCCGACGAGCTCCTGCCAGCGGGCGAGCACCTCGCCGCGGAGCATCGAGCCGTCGCCGGCGGCCTCGACCGCCCGCTCCTCGGCGGCGGAGTAGGCGGCGTGGACGTCCTCGCGCAGCCGATCGACGACGACGGACTGCTCGCGGGCACCCTCGGCGACGGCGGCCGTGCGGCGCACGATGTCGTCGACCGCCCCGCCCAGGGTGGCGCGGGCGACGGCGGCGCGGGAGGCGGCGTCCGTCGCGATGCCGCCGAGCCAGGCGCGCAGCGGGGCGACGTCCATGTCCGGCAGCAGACCGCCGTCCAGGATCGGCAGCTCGGCCACCGTGAACAGGGGCGCGCGCCCGAGACCGGCCGAGGCGAGGCGGACGGACAGGTCGTGACGGACCTGGCCGGACACGCCCTGCGGGACGCGGTTGAGGACGACCGCGACGACGATGCGGCGGGCGGCGGCCTCCGCGAGGAGCTCCCACGGGACGGCGTCGGCGTACCGGGCGGCGGTGGTGACGAAGACCCACAGGTCCGCGGCGGCGAGCAGCTCCCCGGCGAGGCGCCGGTTGTCCTCCACCACGGAGTCGATGTCCGGGGCGTCGAGGACGGCCAGGCCCACCGGCACGCGGTCCGAGGACCGCAGCTCGAGCTCGCCGTGCGTTCCCTCGCCGGCCGGCGTCGGCGCGGCGCCGCCCGAGACGTGGACCCGGGCGAGGCCGGGCAGGACCTTCTCGGAGGCGAACCACTTCGCGTCGACCGGGTGGTGGACGAGCAGGGGGCGCCGGGTGGTCGGGCGGATCGCCGAGGAGGTCGTCACGGGCGCCCCGAGGAGCGCGTTGACGAGCGTCGACTTGCCGGCGCCGGTGGACCCGCCGACGACCGCGAGCAGCGGAGCGTCGATCCGGGAGTACCGGGCGAGGACGTAGTCGTCGAGCTGCTGGGTCACCCGCCTCGTCTCGGCGCGTGCACCGGCCGCCACGGGCGTCTCGAGCGGGAGCCGGACCTCGCCGAGGACGTCGCGGAGCTCGGTGAGCGCCGCCAGGACGCGGCGGGCTGCCGCGCCGGTGCCCGCGGGAAGGCTCACGAACCGTCCTCGACGGCGGTCGCCGAGACGCTCGGCCACCGGTCGGCCGCGGGCGGCTCCCAGGTCGCCGGGTCGGCCGGGACCTGGCCGCCCGAGCGGATGTCCTTGACCTCGTGCCCGTCGTCCCCGACGAACCAGACGAACGGGATCGAGCGACGGTCGGCGTGGCGGATCTGCTTGCCGAACTTCGCCGCGCTCGGGGCGACCTCGACCGGGATGTCGCGGGCGCGCAGGGCGGCCGCCACGTCGTCGGAGGTCGAGCGGTGCGCCTCGTCGGCCACCGCGACGAGCACGGCGCTCGGCACCGGGCGGCTCGCGCGGGCGAGGTCGGCGCCGAGGATGCGGGCGACGAGCCGGGAGACCCCGATCGAGAGTCCTGCGCCGGGGAACGTGCGGTTGCCGGCCGACGCGAGCGAGTCGTAGCGCCCGCCGGAGCAGATCGAGCCCAGGTCCTCGTGGCCGAGCAGGGTCGTCTCGTAGACGGTGCCCGTGTAGTAGTCGAGACCGCGCGCGATCGACAGGTCCCCGACGACGGCGTCCGGCCGCCGGCGCTCCGCCGCCGAGAGCACGCCGATCAGCGAGTCGAGCCCCTCCTCCAGGAGGTCCGTGCGCACGCCCAGGCCGCGCACCGAGTCCTCGACCTCGTGCGCCGTGCCGCGGATCGCCGCCAGCGCGAGCGCCTGCTCGGCCTGCTGCTCGCTCGCGCCAGCCTCGTCCTGCAGGAGCCGGGCGACGGCGTCGGGGCCGATCTTGTCGAGCTTGTCGATCGCGCGCAGGACGGCGTCGACGTCGGTGAGCCCGATGCCGGCGTAGAAGCCCTGGGAGAGCTTGCGGTTGTTGACGCGGACGCGGGCGGGCGGCACGGGCAGCGCGGCGATCGCCTCGGCCATCACGAGGGCGAGCTCGGCCTCGTGGTGCTCGGCGAGGGTCCCGTCGCCGACGATGTCGACGTCGGCCTGCGTGAACTCGCGGAAGCGGCCGTCCTGGGGCCGCTCGCCCCGCCACACCTTCTGGATCTGGTAGCGGCGGAACGGGAAGGCAAGGTCGCCGGCGTGCTCGACCACCCAGCGGGCGAACGGCACGGTGAGGTCGAAGTGGAGGCCGAGCCGGCGGTCGGGGCCGCCCGCGCCGGTGCCACCGTCCGCGCGCGCGTCGTCGTCGGTGCCCTCCGCGTCGGCCTGGAGCCGGCTGAGGAGGTAGATCTCCTTGGAGGTCTCCCCCTTGGCGAGGAGCTGCTCGACCGGCTCGACGGAGCGGGTCTCGATCGGGGCGAAGCCGTGGAGCTCGAAGGTGTGCCGCAGCGTGTCCAGGACGTGGTTCTCGACGATGCGGCCGTCGGGCAGCCACTCGGGGAATCCGGACAACGAGGAGGTACGGGCCATGACCCCGATTGTTCCACCGAACCCGTGACTCGCCCGTCCGGGAGGCCCGTGTGCCGCCGGGCGGGGGTGTGCGCCTGGTCCCACCCGCGCCGGTGGGAGCGACGACCCACAGGGTTCGTCGTCGGGCCGGGTCTCGTCCTCGGGACCGGTGCGACGGCCGCCCGGCCGCCCGCTCAGACGAGGAAGGGGTTCGTGGCGAGCTCCCGCTCGAGCGTGGTCACGGGGCCGTGGCCGGGCAGGAGGATCGTGCGTGGGTCGACGACCTTGGTGAGGGTGCGCAGCGTCTCGTCCATCGCCTGCGGGTCGCCGCCCGGGAGGTCGGTGCGCCCGACGGAGCCGGCGAACACGACGTCCCCGGTGAGCAGGAGCAGGTGCGGGCCGGTCGATGCGGGAAGGTCGAGGTGCCCGGGGTCGCCGGCGGTGCCCGTATCGAGGGTGTCGGCCTGGAGCAGGAGCACCGTCGAGCCGGCGGTGTGCCCGGGGGCCGGGATGCCGCGGACGCCGAGACCAGGGAGAACAGCCGTCCCGCCGCCGGTGAGGAGCGCGGAGGAGAAGGAGTCGGACCGGGCGGGCTCGCGCCACGGGGTCCCGGCGATCTGCGGGAAACGGTGGCCGAGGAGCTCGCCGACCTGGTCGGGACCGGCCGGGTCCGCGAGGCGCGGGCGGTCGGGGGACGCGATCTGCACGGCGACGCCGGCGGGATCGGCCACCGCGGCCGCGTCCCACACGTGGTCGGGGTGCCCGTGCGTGACGAGCACGGCCCCCACGGTGAGGTCGAGGTCCGCGAGGACGGCGGCGAGCGGGCCGGCGGAACCGCCGCCCGGATCGACGACGACGCACGGCCCCGACGGCGACGGCGCGAGCACGTAGGTGTTGACGTCGAGGGCCGGGGCGACGACGCGGCGAAGCAGCATGCGGCCAGGGTAGGCATGGCCGCAGGCAGGCCCGGGCGCCGCGTGTCAACCGGGGGGCGCCGAGCCAACTACGCTGTCCTGGTCCCCTGCCGAGCCGGGGACCCGCGTACCAGGTCGGTGCCGCGGTGACGACGACGCCCGCACGCGGGCCTCGGCATGGAGTGAGCGACGTGAGCGATCAGCCCTACCGCGACGAGAACGCCCCGGCGGAGCCGCACGGCACCCCCGAGGCACCCGCAGCCCCCGACGAGGCGCAGGCACCGGAGCCTGCCGCGCCGGTGGACGCACCCGAGGCTCCCGCTGCCGCTGAGCAGGCGGGCCAGGCAGCTGCAGAGCCGGCGCCCGAAGCTGTGGCAGAGCCGGCGGCCGAGCAGGCGCCCGAGGTTCCCGCCGAGCCGGCAGTCGAACAGGCAACTGAGGTCCCCACCGAGCCGGCAGTCGAGGCGGCCGAGCAGGCGCCCGTGGCTCCGGCAGAGCCGGCAGTCGAAGAAGCCGAGCAGGTCGCCGAGCCTGTTGCGACCGAGGAGCCCGCCGCAGAGGCAACAGCCCCCGAGGCCGAGCAGGCCGCCGAGCCTGCGGCGACGGAGGAGCCGGAGCCCGCGGCCCCCGAGGCTCCCGCCCCGGAAGCTGCTCCCACTCCGAAGGCTGCCCCCGCCCCGACCCCCGCGCCCGGACCGCGTCCGCGCCCGGGGGGCGCGCCGACGCCCGGCTCGGTCCCGACGCCGAAGGCGATGCCGGCGAAGCCGTCCGTCGCACCGGTGCCCGCAGCAGCCGCCGCGCCGGCGGCACCGCAGCCGGCCCTCGACCCCGCGCTCGCCGCCGCCGCGGCCGCGTTCGGCCGGGTCGACGAGGAGGGTTCGGTCTTCGTCAAGGACGGCGAGACCGAGCGGATCGTCGGCCAGTTCCCGGGCGGCACCGAGGAGGAGGCGCTCGGCATGTACGTGCGCCGGTACCTCGACCTCGCCGCCCAGGTCGCCCTTCTCGAGACGCGCCTCACGCACATCACGCCGAAGGAGGCCGGTCAGACGCACCGCAAGCTGACCGAGCAGCTCACCGAGCCCGCGGCCGTCGGCGACCTGCCGGCGCTGCGCGAGCGGCTGTCCGCCGTCGAGCAGGTCATCGAGGTCGAGCGGGAGAAGGCGCGCGTCGAGCGCGCCGAGGCGAAGGCGGCGGCCCTCGTCGAGCGGACCGCTCTCATCGAGCGGGCCGAGGAGATCGCTGCGCAGAACCCGGCCAACACGCGGTGGAAGGCGTCCGGCGAGGAGATGCGGGGCCTGCTCGACTCCTGGAAGAACGCTCAGCGCACCGGTCCGCGCATCGACAAGCCCGACGAGGACGGGCTGTGGAAGCGGTTCTCCGCGGCCCGGACGCAGTTCGACAAGCAGCGCAAGACGTTTTTCCACCAGCTCGACTCGAGCCAGGACGAGGTGCGTCGCGCCAAGGAGAAGCTCATCACCCGGGCGGAGGAGCTGTCCGGGTCCACCGACTGGGGACCCACCTCGGGTGCCTACCGGGACCTCATGGACCAGTGGAAGGCCGCCGGCCGGGCGTCGAAGAAGGTCGACGACGAGCTCTGGCACCGCTTCCGGACCGCCCAGCAGCGGTTCTTCGACAACCGCACGGCCGCCAACGCGGCGATCGACAAGGAGTACGAGGGCAACCTCGAGGTCAAGCTCGAGATCCTCACGAAGGCGGAGGCGCTCCTGCCGATCACGGACGTCGAGGCGGCGAAGGCCGCGCTGCGCCCCCTGCAGGACCAGTGGGAGGAGGCGGGCAAGGTGCCGCGCGCCGACATCCAGCGCGTCGAGGGTCGCATGCGGGCCGTCGAGAAGGCGATCCGCGACGCGGAGTCCGAGCGCTGGAACCGCACCGACCCGGAGAAGAAGGCCCGCGCGGACGGCATGCTCGCCCAGCTCGAGGACGCTATCGCCGGCCTCGAGACGGACCTCGCGAAGGCCCAGGCCGGCGGGGACGCGAAGAAGATCGCGGCCGCGCAGGAGGCGCTCGACGCCCGGCGCGCCTGGCTCGAGCAGATCCAGGCGGCCTCGGAGCGCTGACCCGCACCTGCCGACACCCCGGCGAGCGGTGATCCACAGGACTCCGTCGCGCAGCCCCGTCCACAGCTCGTGGGCGGGGCCGCGGCCGTCCCGGGCATCGTGTCCGTATGCACCCCGCGCTCACCTGGCTGGCGCCGCGCCCCGCACCCCCGCCGCCGCTCCTCCGGTGGGGCGACGGCCACGGCCTCGTCGTCCGTACCCCTCTCCCGGGTGACGGGCATGCCCTGCCGTCGGGGTGGGACCCGGTCGATGGACGGGAGGGGCAGGCGGGGCAGGCGGACCTGCTGGCGGGGCTCGAGCGCGCGGCGCGTGCCGGCGAGGCCGCCCCGGACCTGATCCACGGTCAGGCGCTGTGCCTCGCCTCGGCCGCCTGGGTCCATGTCGGAGGCAGGCCGCCGTCGGTGATGGACACTGCTCGCGCCCCCGGTATGAGCATCCGCGCGCGGCACAGGCTCGTGCTGCGTGAGGAGGATGTCGTGCGGATGCACGGGATCGTGCTCACCACCCCGGGCCGCACGGCCGTCGACCTGCTGCGCCGCGCGTCGCTCTCCGACGCCGTGGGCCCCGCGCGTGCACTCTTGCGCGGTCGGGAGGCCGCAGCGGCGGCACGCCTCCTCGTCCTCGAGCGCAGCCGGTTACCTGGGATGCGGCGCGCCGGCCGCCTGCTCGCGCTCCTGCTCACCGATCTCGGGCACCCGTCGTTCGTCCCCGCCTAGGGGCCGCTCGGTACGGTGACCGGGCACGGACCACCACGAACGCGCCGAACTGCAAGGAGCCCCATGTCCCGCATCGTCGTCGCCGGAGCATCAGGGGTCCTCGGCGCACGCATCGTCGAGCATCTCGCCGCGATCGACGGCGCGACCGTCGTGGCCGGCGACCACCGCCCGGAACGCGCACCACGCACCGCCGCGGCCGTCGGGACGTCCCAGCACGTGCACCTCGACGTCCGGGAGGCCGCCGTGGTGGCGGCCGCGCTCGACGGCGCCGACGCGGTCGTCGTCACCGCACCTCAGCCCCGGCCGCTCGTGCAGGAGGTCGGGCTCGAGCTCGGCGTCCACGTCGTCGACGTCTCGCCGGACCCGGTACTGGCTGAGGACAACCGCGGGCTCGACGACCGCGCCCGCAGTCGGGGCCTCGCCTCCGTGACGATGGCCGGGATGTTCCCCGGACTGTCCGGGCTCGTGGCGTGCGACCTCGCGTCCGGCCTCGACCGGGTCGACCATCTCGAGCTCCTCCTGCGGCAGAGCGCCAACGCCAGGGTGGGACCGGACGGGACGGAGCAGATGCTCCGCTGGGTCGCGGCCCCCGTGCCGCCGGACGACCGGGCAGGCCTGCGCGACCGGCACGCGCGCGAGGCGGGCATGCGTCGGTTCGAGCACCCCGAGCGCGCGCTGCTCGCCCGACGGACCGGGGCCGACGTGCGGTACTGGACCCGGTGGGACTCCCCCGTCCTCACCGGCGTCGTCTCCGCCCTGTCGACCCTGCGGGTCCTCGACGCGCTCGCCCCCAGGGTGGCGTCGCTCGCCACCCACGACCCGAGCCTGCCGGAGGAGGCGACCCTCACGGTCCGGGTCCTCGGCCACCGCGACGGCCGGCCCGTGCGGGACGGGGTACGGATCGCGTGCGAGTCCGACTACGGGGCCACCGCCTCGGTGGCCACCGCGCTGACGCGACTCGCCCTCGACGGGCGGCTCGTCGGTGCGGGTGTCCCGTTCGACCTCACGACGCTCGACGAGGTACTCCCCCACGTGCCCGCCGCGCTGAGCGCGGCCGGCTGATCCTGAGCGCCGGGTCAGGCGCGGCGGTTCTCGGGGCGTCGCCCCATCACGCGGTGCACGTCGAGCACGCCCTGGACCTGCCGGATCGCGGTGAGCACCGAGCCCAGGTGCGCCGTCTCGGCCATCTCGAAGACGAAGCGGCCGATCGCCACCCGCTCCCTCGTCGTCGAGATGGAGGCGGACAGGATGTTGACGTGGTTCTCCGAGAGGACCCGGGTGAGGTCCGAGAGCAGGCCGTGCCGGTCGAGCGCCTCGACCTGTACCTGGACGAGGAAGGTCGACTCGGGGCTCTCGACCCACTCGACGCCGACGAGCCGCTCCTGCTGGCCCCGCAGCTGGTCGACGTTCTGACACTCGGCGTGGTGCACGGAGACGCCCTGGGACCGGGTGATGAACCCGACGATCGGGTCGCCGGGCACGGGCGTGCAGCAGCGGGCGATCTTCACCCACACGTCCGCGCCGTCCATGCCGTCGACGGAGATGCCGGAGTCCCCGTTGCGGCGCACGGGCGTGCCGGTGCCGGGGATCGTGGCCTCGGCGAGCGTCTCCTCGGCGCCGTCGTCGCCGCCCATCGACTCCACGAGCTTGGCCACGACGTTCGCCGCCGACACGTGCCCCTCGCCGATCGCGGCGTACAGGGCGGAGACGTCCTGGTACCGCATCTCCACGGCGAGGGAGTGCACGGCCTCCGCGCTCATCAGCCGCTGGATCGGCATGTTCTGCTTGCGCATCGCCTTGGCGAGCGCGTTCTTGCCGCCCTCGACGGCCTCCTCGCGCCGCTCCTTGGTGAACCACTGCCGGATCTTGTTCTTCGCGCGCGGGCTCGCGACGAAGCTCAGCCAGTCCTGGGAGGGGCCGGCCTCGGGCGCCTTGGAGGTGATGACCTCGACCGTGTCCCCGTTGTCGAGCCGGCGGTCGAGCTGGACGAGCTTGCCGTTGACCTTGGCGCCGACGGTGCGGTGGCCGACCTCGGTGTGCACGGCGTAGGCGAAGTCGACGGCCGTGGAGTGCCCGGGCAGCGCGAGCACGTCCCCCTTCGGGGTGAAGACGTAGACCTGGGAGCCGGCCATCTCGTAGCGCAGCGAGTCGAGGAACTCGCCGGGGTCGGCGGTCTCCTTCTGCCAGTCGACGAGCTGTCGCAGCCAGCCCATCTCCCCGCCGGACGGCTCGGGCGCCTCCTTGCCCGCACGCGACCCCTCCTTGTACTTCCAGTGCGCGGCCACGCCGTACTCCGCGCGGCGGTGCATCGCGTGGGTGCGGATCTGGATCTCGACCGGCCGCCCTCCGGGGCCGAGCACGGTCGTGTGCAGCGACTGGTAGAGGTTGAACTTCGGCATCGCGATGTAGTCCTTGAACCGCCCGGGGATGGGGGTCCAGCGGGCGTGCACCGCGCCGAGCATCGTGTAGCAGTCGCCGACGGAGTCCACGAGCACCCGCACACCGACGAGGTCGAAGATGTCGTCGAAGTCGCGGCCGCGCACGATCATCTTCTGGTAGATCGAGTAGTGGTGCTTCGGCCGGCCGGTGACGACCGCCTTGAGCTTGTGCGTCTTGAGGTCCTGCTCGATCTGCGTGCGCACCTTGGCCAGGTACTCGTCGCGCGCCGGTGCGCGCTCGGCCACGAGGTGGTCGATCTCGTCGTACACCTTGGGGTACAGGGTGCGGAACGAGAGGTCCTCGAGCTCCCACTTGATGGTGTTGACGCCGAGCCGGTGCGCGAGCGGCGCGTAGATCTCCAGGGTCTCGCGGGCCTTGCGGCGGGCCGAGTCCTGCGAGACGTAGCGCCAGGTACGGGCGTTGTGCAGCCGGTCGGCGAGCTTGATGACGAGCACCCGGATGTCCTTGGCCATCGCCACGACCATCTTGCGCACGGTCTCGGCCTGGGCGGCCTCGCCGTAGTGGACCTTGTCGAGCTTCGTCACCCCGTCGACGAGGAGCGCGATCTCCTCGCCGAACTCCTTGCGCACCTGGTCGAGCGAGTAGTCCGTGTCCTCGACCGTGTCGTGCAGCAGGGCGGAGGCGAGCACGACGTCGGGCATCCCCAGCTCCGCGAGGATCGTCGTCACCGCCACCGGGTGCGTGATGTAGGGCTCGCCGGACTTGCGGGTCTGGCCCTCGTGCGCGCGCTCGGCGACCTCGTAGGCGCGCCTGACCAGCTGGACGTCGGACTTGGGGTGGTTCGCGCGCAGGGCGCCGATGACGGGCTCGATCGCCGCGGGGAACTGGTGGGAGCGCCCGCCCAGCCACACGAGGCGCGACCTGCCCCAGCCGGACGGCGAGGACGCCGCCGGCGGCCCCGTCCGCTCGATCGTCATCCCAGAATTCTAGTGCTCCCGCGGAGCACCGGTGGACCGGACCGCCCGGACGGCGAGCCAGAAGGACGTCGTTCCCCCGCCGGACGCACGTAACTCTCCAGGTCGGAAACGCCTCGACCGGTCGGGCGCACCCGGGAGCGCAGGGTCAGACGACGACGACCGAGTCGACCTGCCGACCCGCGAGCCGCTCCCGGCCGCCGAGCTCCGAGAGCTCGATGAGCATCCCGAGGGCCGCGACCTCGGCGCCCGCCTCCTCCATGAGACGGCAGGCGGCCTCGGCGGTGCCACCGGTCGCGAGGACGTCGTCGACGACGAGGACCCGCTGCCCCCGCGCCACGGTGGTCGGCCGGACCTCCATCCGGGCCTCGCCGTACTCGAGCGAGTAGTCGGCACCGATGACCTCGCCGGGGAGTCGCCCCGCCTTGCGGACGGTGATCATGCCGACCCCGAGCGCCACGGCCACGGGCGCACCGAGGATGAACCCGCGCGACTCGAGCCCGGCGACGGCGTCGACCCGCCCGCGGTAGGCCTCCGCGAACGCCTCGACGAGTGCGCCGAAGGCTGGCCCGTCGGCGAGCAGCGGCGTGATGTCGCGGAACAGCACCCCGGGCTTGGGGTAGTCGGGGACGAGGTCGATGTGGTGCTCGACGATCGCCGTGATCTCGGGACCGAACCCGCCGCGCCCGTTCGTCATCGCTTCTTCCTCTTCCTGCCGGTGGTCCCGGACGTCGCCGGGACGGTAGCACCGTCACCCGCGTCGTCACCGGAGTCTGCGCCGGTGGCCTCGTCGTCGGAGCCGTCGCCGTCGCGCGCGACCTCCGGGTGGGTGCCGTCACGCTCGAGGAGCACGTCCTCGGTGTGCTGGCGGTAGTCCCGGTCGAGCATCCGCAGGCTGACCTCGGCGGGCGCCGCGATGAAGACCGACGACACGGTCGAGAGCAGCATGCCGACGAAGAGCGCGAGGGCGATGTCCCGCAGCGTCCCGGCGCCGAGCAGCGCGACGCCGATGACGAGGATCGCCGCGACCGGCAGGAGGCCGGTGACCGAGGTGTTGATCGAGCGGACGAGCGTCTGGTTGACCGCGAGGTTCGAGCGTTCGGCGTAGGTGTCGCGCCCCTGCTCGAGCACCCCCTCCGTGTTCTCGCGGACCTTGTCGAAAACGACGACCGTGTCGTACAAGGAGTACCCGAGGATCGTGAGGAACCCGATGACCGTGGACGGGGTGACCTCGAACCCGATCGCGGCGTAGATGCCCACGGTGAGGACGACGTCGTGGAGGAGGGCGAGGATCGCCCCCGCCGCGAAGGTCCAGGCCCTGAAGTACAGGACCATCACCACCGAGACCGCCACGAGGAAGATGACCAGTGAGGTCAACGCCTGCCGGGTGACGTCCGCGCCCCAGGTGGGGCCGACGAAGGTCGCGGTGACGTCGTCGACCGGCACGTCGTACGCCTCGGCGAGCGCGGCACTGACCTCGCGGGTCTGCTCGTCGGACAGCTCCGCGGTCTGCACGCGCAAGGACGAGGATCCGACGGCGGCGACCCGCGGGGGCTCTCCCCCGGCGTCGGTGACCGCGTCGGTGGCCAGGGACTGGTCGAGGGTCTCCGCGCCGGAGACGGTGAACTGCGAGCCGCCGCGGAAGTCGATGCCCGGATTGATGCCGCGCACGAGCAGCACGCCCACGGACAGCAGGACGAGGAGCGCGGCAACGACGAACCACGTGCGCCGCCGGCCGACGATGTCGAAGGACCGCTTCCCCGTGTAGAGGTCGTTGCCCATCGTTGCGAGGGACGCCATCAGACCACCGCCCCGTCGTCACCGGACCCGCCGAGACCCGCGTACGGGTCGACCGATCTCTCCTTCTTGCGCTTCTCCCGCTCGGCGCGGCGCTCGGCGGCACGTCGTTCGGCGATGGTCGTGCCGGCCGCGGCGCCGACCGTCTCGCGGTCGCGCCCGGACGCGGTCGGCCCGTCGTCGTCGGGCTCGTCCGTGCCGCTCGTCCCCGGGCGGTCCCTCCCGCTCGTGCGGGAGCGGAACCGGCCGGCGCCCCGGTAGAGCGCCGGGTCCACGCCGAGCCGCTCCGGGGACAGTCCGGACAGCCGGTGCCCGTCCCGGAAGAACGGCATCCGCACGAGCACCTGCATCATCGGGTGCGTGAAGAGCACGACGACGAGGAGGTCGATGATCGTCGTCAGGCCGAGGGTGAACGCGAACCCGCGCACGCCGCCGACGGCGAGCAGGTAGAGCACGATCGCCGCGAGGAAGTTGACGGCGTCCGAGGCGATGATCGTCCGGCGCGCGCGCTTCCACCCGTGCTCCACGGCGGAGGCGAGCGTGCGGCCGTCCCGGATCTCGTCGCGGATCCGCTCGAAGTAGACGATGAACGAGTCCGCGGTCGTGCCGATCGAGATGATGAGTCCGGCGACGCCCGGCAGCGAGAGCCGGTAGTTGATCGTCCAGCTCAGCAGCGCGATGACGACGTAAACGATGACGGCGGCCACCGCGAGGCTCGCGACCGAGAGGAGGCCGAGGCCGCGGTACTGCCAGATCATGTAGGCGACGACGAGGACGAGGCCGATGAGCCCCGCCAGCGCGGCGTTCGTCAGCTGCTCCGAACCGAGCGTCGCGGAGATCTGCTCGGTCGACTGCACCTCGAACGTGATCGGGAGCGAGCCGAAGTTCAGCTGGTTCGCGAGCGCGTTCGCCTCCTCGTCGGTGAAGTCGCCCGTGATCTGGGCGCTGCCGTCGAGGATCGGGCTCGTGAAGCCGGCGTTGGAGATGACGACGCCGTCGAGGACGATGGCGAACTGGTCCTGCGGGGTGGGCAGGGTGGGCAGCCGCTGCGACACCTCGGCGAACACCTCGGTGGCCTCGGAGTTCAGCTCGAGGTTGACGGCCCACAGGCCCGTCGACATGCCCTGGCTGTTGGTCTGCATGCCGGAGCTGGCGCCGGTGAGCTGGGTGCCCTCGACCACGGCCGGGCCGAGGACGAACTTCTGCTGGCCCGAGGAGTCGCAGGCGACGACGGCGCTCTCGGAGTCGTCCGCCCAGCCGCCCGACTGGTTGGCCGGGAGGGTGCAGTCGAGCGCGTAGATGTCGTACATCACGCGCTCGGTGATCCACGCCTGGTCGGAGGTGTCCGCGGGCTCGGTGTCCGGCTCGGTCGACAGCTCGCCGTCGCCGTTCGCGTCGGCCGCGATGAAGGCTGCCCCACGGACCTCGTCGGGGATCTCGGCAGCACCGGGGCCGTCGGTGGGGGCGTTCTGGGCGGCCTCGAGCGCCCGCTCGGTCCCGGCTCCCGCCGAGGCGGACTCCGAGGGCGACTCGCTGCCGGACTCGGCCGCGCTCGGCGACTCGGCGCCGTCGCTTCCGCTCTCGGGCCCCTCGGTCGCGCTCTCCTCGGGCAGGAGCTGGGAGGGGTCGATCGTCGTCGGCCCCTGGAGGGCGAGCACCGGACGGAAGCGCAGCTGCGCGGACCGGCTGATGAGCTCGAGCGTCTCCTCCGAGGCCCGGCCGGGGATCCCGACCACGATGTTCTGGCCGCCTTGGCTCGAGATCTCGGCCTCCGCGACGCCAGAGCCGTCGACCCGGTTGCGGATGATCTCGATCGCCTGGACGACGTCCTCGTCGTCGATCGCGGACCCGTCGGTCGTCCGGGGCGTGAGGATGACCTGGGTGCCGCCCTCGAGGTCGAGCGCGAGGCGGGGCACCGGGGAGGCGCTCCCGGCGAGGTTGCCCGCCGCGAGCGTGCCGACGAGGGCGACGACGAGGACCAGCAGCCCGAGGAGGGTGCGGACGGGCCGGGGCGCGGCTGAGCGACGCGGCTCACGCCGCCTGAGGGACTCGGACACGGGGCTCGGTCAGGCGCGGTCGTCGCGGCCCGGGCGGCCGTCGTCGAACCAGTCGTTCTCCTGGTCGACCGCCGAGGTGTCGCCGCCGGCGGCCCCGCGGGCCTCCTCGATCGAGGTCTCCGGCGCGGAGCCGGCTGCACCGGTGCCGGTCGCGGACTCGTCGTCGAGGTCGTCGTGCGAACCGTCGACCCCGTTCGACATCAGTTCGTAGGGGGACTCGCTCGGCTGCGCGATGCCCGTGCGGTGGACGAGGTACTCGCTACCGTCGGGGTTGGACAGCGTGATGATGTCGCCGTTGACCTCGACGACCTGGTGGTAGGTGCGCGCGATCGTCTGCACCCAGCCCCCCGGGACGAGGGCCTCCTCCACCTTGGCCCGCTGGCGCTCCTGCGCCTTCTTCCCCTGGCGGCTCATGAACCAGAAGAGCAGGATCATGCCGGCGATGAGGATGATGAATGTGGGATCCACGCGAGAACCAATCAGATGAAGGGGCGAACCTGGACAGTCTAGGCCGTGGGCGCTCCTGCCGGGCCGAGGCCCGGCCGTGAAGGTTGTCTCCCGGTCGGCACCGAGGGCAGGCGGGCGCCGCTCAGGTAGGCCGCGCTCACGAGTGCCACGCTCAGAAGGGCAACGCTCAGGAGAACAGCGCGCCTTCCGCGGGCGGCTCGAACCCCAGGTGGGCGTACGCCGCGGCGGTCGCGGCGCGGCCGCGCGGCGTACGCACGACGAGCCCCTCGCGGACGAGGAACGGCTCGGCGACCGTCTCGACGGTCTCCGGCTCCTCCCCGACCGAGACCGCGAGCGTCGTCAGGCCCACGGGTCCCCCGCCGAACCGCGTGCACAGGGCGGTGAGGACGGAGCGGTCGAGACGGTCGAGGCCGAGGTCGTCGACCTCGAAGATGGCCAGCGCCGCCCGCGTCGCACCCAGGTCCGCGACGCCGGTGCCCCGCACCTGCGCGTAGTCCTGGACCCGCCGCAGGAGGCGGTTGGCGATCCGGGGCGTGCCCCGCGAGCGGGACGCGAGCTCGCTCGCAGCGTCCCGCGTCAGCTCGATGTCGAGCAGCGTGGCGGAGCGGGTGAGCACCTGGACGAGCTCGTCGGCGGTGTAGTGCTCGAGGTGCGCGGTGAAGCCGAACCGGTCGCGCAGCGGGGCGGGCAGCAGCCCGGCCCGCGTCGTCGCGCCCACGACCGTGAACCGCGGGAGCGTCAGCGGGATCGACGTGGCGCCGGGCCCCTTCCCCACGACGACGTCGATCCGGAAGTCCTCCATCGCGAGGTAGAGCATCTCCTCGGCCGGGCGCGCGAGCCGGTGGATCTCGTCGATGAAGAGCACGTCGTGCTCCTGGACGGCTGAGAGGATCGCGGCGAGGTCTCCCGCGTGGGTGATGGCGGGGCCGGAGGTCAGCCGGAGGGAGCCGGAGACCTCGTTGGCCACGATCATCGCGAGCGTCGTCTTGCCCAGCCCCGGTGGGCCCGACAGGAGGACGTGGTCGGGCGCGGCTCCGCGCGCGGTGGCGGCGGCGAGCACGAGCGCGAGCTGGTCCCGCACGACCCGCTGGCCGATGAAGTCCGCGAGCCGCCGCGGGCGCAGGGCGGCCTCGGCCGCACGCTCGACGTCGTCGGCCCCGGTCGTCATCGGGTCGTCGTCGCTCCGTCCGGTCGCTGCGGGGCCCACGCCCGGAGAGCCCGTCCCGCCCTCGGCGCCCGTTCCCTCAGCCACGGCGTCCTCCGCCGAGGTGGGTGAGGGCCGCGCGGAGCAGGCCGGGGACGTCGCCGTCCGCGGGAGCGTCCTCGGCCGCGAGCACCGCGTCGACCGCCCCCGTTGCCTGGGTGTCGCTCCAGCCGAGCGTCGTCAGCGCGGCGACGACCTCACCGACGTGCGCGTCCGGCTTCTCCGGCTCGGCGGTGGTCGCACCGGGGACGTCGAAGGCCTCCCCGGCCGGCCCGAGCCGGTCACCGATCTCGAGGACGATGCGCTGCGCGCCCTTCTTCCCGATGCCGGGCACCCGCTGGAGCGCCGTGAGGTCCTCGTCCGCGACCGCACGCCGCAGCTGGTCCGGGCTCAGCACCGCCGTCATCGCCAGCGCGAGCCGCGGCCCCACGCCGGACACGGTCTGCAGGGTCTCGAAGACGTCGCGCTCCTCCTCGTCGGCGAACCCGAACAGTGTGAGCGAGTCCTCGCGCACGACCAGCGAGGTCGCCACCCGGGCCTCCGCGCCCTCGCGCAGTCCCGCGAGGGTCCCGGGCGCGCACTGGACGCGCATCCCGACCCCGCCGACGACGATCTCGGCGTCCTGCAGCGAGACGCGACCCACCAGGCCGCGCAGCGATGAGATCACCGGTGGTGCACCTTCCTCGATCGACGTCCCCCGCCCGCGCATCGGTCGGCGGTCCCGGGGTGCACCGGGCGCCCGACGGCGCACCCGTGCCAGAACATGTGTTCGACACCCTACCGTCGTTGGGCGACGGCACCCGCCCGACGCGCCAGGCGCTCGGCGTCGGCCCAGGCGCGCTGCGCGGGCGTGAGCCCGGCGCCCGCGGCGTCTGGCAGCATGCCGGCCCCGCCATGCTGGGCGGTGGCGGTCCCCCGGCCCGGGACCGTCGCCCCGCCGCGCCACGCGTGACAGATGGCGAGCGCGAGCGCGTCGGCGGCGTCCGCAGGCCGTGGAGCCGCCTCGAGGCGGAGGATCCGGCGCACCATCTCCTGGACCTGCTTCTTTCCCGCGCGACCGTCCCCGGTCACGGCCGCCTTGACCTCGCTCGGCGTGTGCAGGGCGAGGGCGGTTCCGGCACGCGCGGCCCCGAGCATCGCCACGCCGGCGACCTGCGAGGTTCCCGTGACGGAGCGGACGTTGGCCTGGGCGAACACGCGCTCGACCGCCACGACGTCGGGCCGGTGCTCCGCGAGCACGGCGTCCAGTCGGTCGGCGACCGCGAGGAGGCGGAGGTGCGGGTCCTCGTCCGCCGGGGTGCGCACGACCTCGACGTGCAGGAGCTCGACCTCGCGCCCCCCGCCGCGCTCGACGAGGCCGAGGCCGCAGCGTGTGAGGCCGGGGTCGACTCCGAGGATGCGCACGTCCCCACTCTCGCACCCCGTCTCAGACGAGGCGGACAATCCCCCGCGCCAGCGTGGCGAGGGCCCCGGCCCAGGCGACCGCCAGTGTCAGCGTCCGGGCCCGCCCGGCCGGCACGCGCGCCGCGAGCTTCCCTGCCGCCGGGACCACCGCGATCACGGTGGCGGCGAGCAGGGCGACGACCCACCACGGCGGGAGCTCGGACGCGGGGGCGCCGAGGAGGAGCTTGAGCGTGACGGACAGGGCGCCCATCGTGAAGAACGTCGGCTGCATCGACGCGGCGAACGAGGTCTGGGACCACCGGGAGAGCCGGGAGTACATCACCATCGCCGGGCCGGCGACCCCGGCCGTCGTGTTGAAGAACCCGCCGATCGCGCCCGCCACCCCGGCGGCGAACGGTCCCCGCACGGGCGGGAGCCGGTCGAGCGCCGAGGCGAGGACGGTGCCGAGCAGGCCGAGCACGAGGATCGAGCCGACGGAGATCTCGAGCCAGGCCAGCGGCAGCTCGCGCACGACGATCGCCGCCGGGACCGCACCGATGACCGCGCACGGCAGCAGGACGCGCAGCCGCCGCCAGTCGAACCCGGTGCGCATGGCGCGCCAGATGACGAGGGCGGAGACGGTGGTGGTCGCGTTGGTCAGCCACACGCCGGCGACCGGCCCGATGAGGAGCGCGAGGACGGGCGCCACCACGAGGCCGACCCCCATCCCGGACACGCGCTGGAGCGTGGCGCCGATCGCCACGGCGAGCACCGCGACGACGATCTCGAGCGGGCTCATCGGCCGCGCGCGTCCCGGCCGCGCGCGTCCCGGTCGCGCACGTCCCGGTCGCAGGACCAGCCCGGAGCCGGCGCGACCTCCGACGTGCCGCGGACGGCTCAGTCCTCCGTGTCGAGCTCGGCGAGCACCTCGTCGGGGATGTCGACGTTGGAGCTGACGTTCTGCACGTCGTCGAGGTCGTCGAGCGCGTCGATCAGCCGCATGACCTTCTGCGCGCCCTCGGCGTCGACCGTGACCTCCATCGACGGGACGAACTGCGACTCGGCCGAGTCGTAGTCGAGGCCCGCGTCGACGAGGGCGGTCCGCACGGCGACGACGTCCGTCGCCTCGGAGAGGATCTCGAAGCTCTCGCCCTGGTCGGTGACCTCCTCCGCCCCCGCGTCGAGCACGGCCGCGAGGACGTCGTCCTCGGTCACGCCCTCGGCCTTGGGCACGACGACGACGCCGCGCCGGTTGAACAGGTACGCGACCGAGCCCGGGTCGGCGAGGTTGCCGCCGTTGCGGGTGAAGGCGACGCGGACGTCCGAGGCCGCGCGGTTCTTGTTGTCCGTCAGGCACTCGACGAGCAGGGCCACTCCGCCGGGTGCGTAGCCCTCGTACATGATCGTCTCGTAGTCGGCGCCGCCCGCGAGCTCGCCGGAGCCGCGCTTGACGGCGTTGGTGATGTTGTCCCCGGGGACGGAGTTCTTCTTCGCCTTCTGGATCGCGTCGAACAGCGTGGGGTTGCCGGCCGGGTCACCGCCACCCGTGCGGGCGGCCACCTCGATGTTCTTGATGAGGCGCGCGAAGAGCTTGCCGCGCTTGGCGTCGATCGCGGCCTTCTTGTGCTTGGTCGTCGCCCACTTGGAGTGTCCCGACATCGTGTCTCCCTCGCTCGGCTCTCGCTGCTGGTCCGCGGCCGGTGAGCTGTCGTCACCGAGCGTCGTCGGCGCCTGGTCCGTCGGGCATCGTACCTGGCACCCGACGCCGGTCCGCCGCGCGGCGGCGCGCGGTCCGGGGCACCGTCCGTCGTGCGTGCCAGCCGTCCACGTCACCGGGACGCGGCCGTCAGTGAGTCCTGGTCGCTCAGTCGTCCTGGACGAGGTGCGGCTGCGACCCGTCCCAGCCCGAGGCCACGCGGCGGTGGAGGTCGGGGAGCTCGCTCGGGTAGACGGTGGCGCCGCCGGCCACGAGAGCGTCGAGCTCGTCGGGGCTGAACCAGCGCATCTGGTCGAGGACGTCGCGCTCGAGCTCGGTCCAGCCGGCCTCGTCCGTGCCCGGTCGCCGGCCCGGGACGCGTGCGACGAAGAAGACCTCGTCCTGGCGCACGGTGCGGCGCACGAACCGGAACGTCGCGCTCCTCGTGGCCACCGGGCCGAGCAGGTCCTCGGCCGCCACCGTCAGGCCCGACTCCTCGCGCACCTCGCGGACGGCAGCCGTGCGGTCGTCCTCGCCGGTCGCGATTCCGCCGCCGACGGTGAACCACCAGCGGTGGTCGTCGTCGTCGCCGTCGTGCCCCTCGACCAGCAGGAGCGCGCCGTCGTCGTCGAGCAGGAGGACCCGGGCACCGCGCCGGAACGGGATGCCGTCGGGACCCGGCACCCACTCCTCACCGAGGTCGGCCGGGGGGAGGTCGGCGGCAGGCTCGTGATCAGCCACGGAGGAACACCGCCCGGTCGGCCACGGCGCGCCGGAGGAGGGCGGACTCCTTGGCCTGGTGGTCGCGCCCCTGGCGTCCGGCGCGCGCACGGCGTCGGCCCAGCGCCAGCTCCACGGCGGCCTGCTGGAAGTCGATCATCGCGCTGCGCTGGGGGTTCCCCCGTCCGCCCGCCCAGCGCACGGCGTTCTTCCGGGCCCCGGTGGACGTGAGCATCTGGACCTCGAACGGGGCGAACCACCCGGCGGCGGCGTAGTCGCGCAGCCCGGACTCGATCGCGCGTCGCTCCCGGTGACGCAGCCACAGCACGAGGGCGATGAATGCGCCGAAGAGGGGGATCTGGAACGAGACGAACACCTGGAAGAAGGAACCGCTCACCGAGGTGTAGTTCCACAACCCGTGCAGCACCACCGACGCGATCCAGCCCGGAATCACGAGCAGCCAGCGCCCGGGCCGGTCGGACTGCGAGGCGATGCCGAGCGCGAGGCCCATGCACACGGTGAACATCGGGTGGGCGAACGGGGTCATCAGCCCGCGCTGGACGAAGACCGCGGTGATCGAGTCCCAGTAGGTGAGGAAGGACTGGATGTTCTCCACGGCGGCGAATCCTGAGCCGACGGCGAGCGAGTAGACGACGCCGTCGACGAGTCCGTGGAACTGGCCGCGCCCGAGGAGCACGACGACGACGAGCCCGAGACCCTTCATCGACTCCTCGGTGAGCGGGGCGCTGACGACGGCCGTGAGGGCCGCCGCACGCTCGAGGCCCTGGTCCTCGGCGACGACCACCTGGAACAGCGAGTTGCCGGTCGCTGCGACCGCGGTGGCGACGCCTGCGCCCCAGGCCACGGCGACGATGAGGAGACCGCGCGGCTCCGGCTCCCACGCGTCGATCCACCGCACGAGGAGGAGGATCGCGACGAACGGGACGATCGCGAGGGCGACGGCCACGAGGATCTGGCCGGGACCCGAGGCGCCGCCGACGAGGCGCGGCAGGATCCACGCCAGTCCCCCGACGGCGATCGCGACGGCGACGATCTCGGTGACGGTGAAGGCGCGGGAGCGGCGACGCGGGACGGGCCAGGCGGCGGGTGGCGGACCGTAGGACCCGGGACCTGGCGCGATGCCCATGTGCTGACTCACCGGGACACCCTACGAGGGACCCGGGTCTCCGTCCGACGACCGGGGCGGGGAGGTCTCGCCGGGGGTGCCCACGACCCGGCGGTAGACCTCCTCGACGCGGGCGGCGACGACGGACCAGTCGTACCGTTCGACCGCCCGGGCGGCCCGGGCGGCGCGCTCGAGGGCCGCGGTGCGCTCCGACAACGCCTCGCCGACGCGGTCGGCGAGATCGGCCGGGTCGTCGCGGCGGGCGAGGAGCCCGAGCGGGGCGGGGTGCGCCCCGAGGATCGCCGTGAAGGCCGGCAGGTCCGTGGCGACGACGGGTGCCCTGGCCGCCATCGCCTCGAGCAGGACGATCCCGAAGCTCTCGCCCCCGGTGTGCGGGGCGACGAACACGTCGGCGCCCCGCAGGAGCCGGACCTTCTCGTCCTCGCTCACGCGGCCCCGGACGTCGACGCGCGCGGCGGCGGCCGTTCCGGCGGTGTCGGCCGTGCCGGTGGTGCCGGTCGTGCCGTCGCCGCCGTGCCCCGGGTCGAGGCGACTGGCCAACGCCTCGACGGCCCGGTCGCCGCCTGGGCCCGCGACGACGAGGGTGGCCCCCGGGTGGGCGGCCAGGATCCGCGGCCACGCCTCGGCGAGGACGCGGAACCCCTTGCGCGGCTCGCCCGCGCGGCCGAGGAAGAGCACGCGCGGACCGCGGACCGGCGCGTCGCCGTAGGACGGGGCGCCACCCCCGTCCGGGGCGGGACGCGGATGCGGATGCGGATGCGGATGCGAAACTGCACGACGCTCGTCGTCGTTGCCCCCGGCGCCCGGCCGGAACGCGGCGACGTCGAGGCCGTTGGGCACGACCTCGCACTCCGCCCCCAGCCAACGGCTCTGGGTCCGGGCGGCCTCCTCGGACACGGCGATCCGGGCGGCGATCCCGCGCAGGTGCCGGCGCTGGAGAGCGGCCAGCGGCCCGAGGCGGTCGACGCTGTCGATCGCGGCGTGGAACGTGGCGACGACCGGGATCCCCTCGGCCCGGGCCGCGCGCAGGGCGAAGGCCGACGCCGAGGGGACGGTCGGCTCGTGGACGTGGAGCACGTCGAGCCCGCTCTCCCGCACCCAGCGGCGGGCGCGCCGCGCGGCGGCCGGGTGCGGGGCCACATTCGCCACGGAGCCGTTGAAGCGGACCGGCAGCGACCGGCCGGCGACCTGCTCGTCCGTGCCTCGCGGCCGGCGACCCGGCGCGAAGGTGACGACCTCGTGGCCGCGGGAGCGCAGCGCGGCGGCGAGCTGGCGGACGTGCACGTCGACCCCGCCGGGGTGCGCGACGTCGTACGGGTGCGCGATGCCGATCCTCACGCGAGACCGCCGGCGGCCCGTGCCTCCCGCGCGCGTCCGGCGGCGAGCCGTTCGGCGTCGAGGTCCTCGACGAAGACCCGCTGGAGCATGTGCCACTGCTCGGGGTGCCGGAGCAGGAACGGCTCCGCCACCTCGACCCACGCGCGGGTCAGCGCGACGACGTCGGCGCGGTCGACGGGCCTGGTCGGCGAGGAGCCGGCGGCCGCCTCCTCGGCGTGTCCGGGCGTCCGCACCGCGGCGGCGGTGCCCGGCCGCGTGCCCGCTCCGCCGCCGGCACCGGAACAGGCCGCGGACCGCCCGGGGGCGATCCCCGGCACCTCGACCGGAGCGCTGAACTCGGTGACGATCCCCCACCGCGAGCCGGCGCGCCGCGCCCGCTCGCCGTCGAGCCGCTCGTGACGGATGGTGATGACGACGAGCGGGGCGTCGAGCGCGAGGGCCAGGGCCGCGGGACCGGCGGCGACGAGGACGGGCCGCCCGGCCACCTCGGCCTCGACGCCCGTGCGGCCGAGGTCCCGGTCGGCGAGCAACGGGACCAGGTGGGGCCGGGTCGGCGCCAGCTCGGTGAGCCGGGGCAGGACCGGTGACCCGTCATCGACGACGATCGTCATGCCGAGCTCGGTGCGCAGGCGGACGAACTGCTCGTGCAGGGCGTCGGGCTGCAGCCGCTCGGCGACGGTGAGCACCGGCGCCATCGCGAGGCAGGACCAGGCGCCGGCGAGGTCCCAGTTGCCCGCGTGCAGAAGGGCGGCGACGACCGGTCGGCCGGCGTCGAAGGTCGGCTGGACGTTCTCCCGGTGGACCGCGCGGAACCGGGCGAGGACCTGCTCGTCGGTCAGTCGGCCGAGCGTGAGTGCCTCGGCGAAGTAACGCAGGTACCCGCGCATGTTGGCCCGGACGGCGCGGCGGAGCTGGGGCGGGGTGAGGTCGGGGCGCAGGCGCGCGGTGTGGGCGGCGATGCGGCGCGTGCGCTCCGACGGCAGGGAGCCGGCAAGGCTGCCCGCGGCGCCGACGATCCGGTCGACGACCGGTTCCGGCGTGCGCGCCACCAGCCGCGCGGCCGCGGGGAGCAGCCGGATGGGGTCGAGGCTCACGAGGCCTCCGTGGACCGACGGGCCTGCGCGCGCACCTGGGCGACCCGCTGCCCGGCGGTGACGAGGGACGCCAGCGCCGTCAGTGCGAGGACCGTCGTCAGGACCCAGGCGGGCGCACCGAGCCCGTGCACGAGGACGCCGGCGAGGACGAGCACGAGCCGGTCGGCGCGCTCGGCGAGCCCGCCGCCCACCGCGAAGCCCTCGGCCTCGCCCCGGGCCTTCGTGTACGGCACGAGCTGGTCGGCGACGAGAGCGGCGAGCGCGGCGACCACCAGGGCGTCGCCCTGCTCGCCGGGGACGTGCCGGAGCGCGTAGACCACGATCGACCCGAGCAGCACGCCGTCGACGAGCCGGTCGGTCGTCGCGTCGACGAACGCGCCGAAGGGCGACACGGTCCCCGTGGCGCGCGCGACCTGGCCGTCGAGGGAGTCGACGAGCACGACGACGCCGAGCACGAGCGCGCCGATCCACAGGTGGCCGGTCGGGATGAGCGCGAGGGTGATCGCGACGGTCAGCGCCCCGCCGGTCACGGTGACGGCCGTGGCCGGTACCCGGCGACGCACGAGCGCCCGGGTGACCGGAGCCAGCATCGCCTCCGTGATCCCACGGCCGCTCGAGGACAGCATCAGGGCCTCGGTCCTGATCGAGGCGGATCGGCGGACGTCCGCGGGTCGTCGTCGGGCTGTTCGTCGTCGTACGCCTCGTCGTCCCAGGCGTCCGCGAGCAGGGTGCGGGTCTCGGACAGCAGCTGGGGCACGGCCTTGGTGCGGGCGACGATCGGCAGGAAGTTGGCGTCGCCGGCCCACCGGGGCACCACGTGCTGGTGGATGTGCGCGGCGATGCCCGCCCCCGCGACCGCGCCCTGGTTCATCCCGAGGTTGAAGCCGGCCGGCGAGGACACGCCGCGTACGACCCGCATCGCGCGCGCCGAGAGTCGGCCGATCTCGTCCCGCTCGGCGACCGTGAGGTCGGTGAGGTCGGCGACGTGCCGGTAGGTGCACACGAGCAGGTGGCCGGGGTTGTACGGGAAGAGGTTGAGCACGACGTACGCGTGCTCGCCCCGGTGGACGACGAGCCCGTCGGCGTCGTCGCGGGTGGGTGTCGCGCAGAACGGGCACGCCGCCGACTCCCCGGTGCGCGGACGCACGTCACCGCCGGTGTCGCCGACGTAGACCATCCGGTGCGGCGTCCACAGCCGCTGGAGGGCGTCGGGCACGCCGGGCTGGTCCAGCGGGTCCTCGACCTGGTCGGCGCTCACGATCGGCTCAGGCTCCCGCCGGGGCCCCGGCGTCGGCGGAGGCGTCCTCCGAGGCGTCCTGCGGTGCCGCCGGGTCGGCGTTCACGCGAGAGCGGATGTGGGCGACGATCTCGGCCACGGCCTCGTCGACGGGGACCTGGTTGCGCTGGCTGCCGTCGCGGTAGCGGAAGGAGACCGCCCCGGCCTCCTCGTCCTCGCCGCCGGCGATGAGGACGAACGGGGCCTTGACCTTGGCGGCGTTGCGGATCTTCTTGCCGAACCGGTCGTCGGACAGGTCGAGGTCGACCCGGACCCCCTCGGCGCGGAGCTTGTCCGCCACCGAGGACAGGTGCCCCTCGAAGGCCTCCGCCACGGGGATGCCGAGGACCTGGACCGGGGAGAGCCAGGCCGGGAAGGCGCCGGCGTAGTGCTCGAGCAGGACACCGAAGAACCGCTCGATCGAGCCGAACAGGGCGCGGTGGATCATCACCGGGCGCTGCCGCGAGCCGTCGCCGGCCGTGTACTCGAGCTCGAACAGCTCGGGCTCGAAGAAGTCGAGCTGAATGGTGGACAGCTGCCAGGTGCGGCCGATCGCGTCCTTGGCCTGGACCGAGATCTTCGGGCCGTAGAACGCGGCGCCGCCCGGGTCGTCGACGAGCTGGAGACCGGACTCGGTCGCGACCTCGGCGAGCGTGCGGGTCGCGTCCTCCCAGGTCTGCTCGTCGCCGACCGACTTCTCCGGGTTGCGGGTCGAGAGCTCGAGGTAGAAGTCGTCGAGCCCGTAGTCCTTCAGCAGGTCGAGGACGAAGGTGAGCAGACCGGACAGCTCCTCCTTCATCTGCTCGCGCGTGGTGTAGATGTGCGCGTCGTCCTGGGTGAAGCCGCGCGCCCGGGTGAGGCCGTGGACCACGCCGGACTTCTCGTACCGGTACACGTGCCCGAACTCGAACAGCCGCATGGGCAGCTCGCGGTACGAGCGGCCGCGCGAGCGGTAGACGAGGTTGTGCATCGGGCAGTTCATCGGCTTGAGGTAGTAGTCCTGGCCCTGCTTGGTCACCTGACCGTCGGCGCCGACCTCCTCGTCGATGTGCATCGGCGGGTACATGCCGTCGGCGTACCACTCAAGGTGCTTGGAGGTCTCGAAGAGGTTCTTCTTCGTGATGTGCGGGGTCTGGACGAACGAGTAGCCGGCCTCGACGTGGCGGCGGCGCGAGTACTCCTCCATCTCCATGCGGATCATCGCGCCCTTGGGGTGGAACACCGGCAGGCCGGACCCGATCTCGTCCGGGAAGGAGAACAGGTCGAGCTCGGAGCCGAGCCGGCGGTGGTCGCGACGCTCCGCCTCGGCGAGCCGGTCGAGGTAGGCGGTGAGCTCGGGCTTCGTCGGCCACGCGGTGCCGTAGATGCGCTGGAGCTGCGGGTTCTTCTCCGAGCCGCGCCAGTACGCGGCGGCCGAGCGCATGAGCTTGAAGCCGTTGCCGATGAGCTTCGTGCTCGGCAGGTGCGGGCCCCGGCACAGGTCGCCCCAGGCCACCTCTCCCCCGCGGCGCACGTTGTCGTAGATCGTCAGCTCGGCGCCGCCGACCTCGACGCTCGCGCCCTCGGCCACCTGGGTGCCGTCCTCGGCGGCCCCGCCCGAGCCGGGTCCGCCGGCGAGCGCGACGAGTTCGAGCTTGTACGGCTCCCCGGCCAGCTCGGCGTTCGCCTCGTCGAGGGTGACGACGCGCCGGACGAAGCTCTGCCCCTCCTTGACGATGCGCCCCATCACCTTCTCGAGCTCCTTGAGCTGCTCGGGCGTGAAGGGCTCGTCGACGTCGAAGTCGTAGTAGAAGCCGTCCGTGATCGGCGGGCCCACGCCGAGGCGGGCCGCCGGGTTGACCTGCTGGACCGCCTGGGCGAGCACGTGGGCCGCGGAGTGCCGCAGGATCGAGAGTCCGTCCGGGCTGTCGATCGTCACGCCCTCGACGACGGCGCCGTCCGGCAGCGTCCCGAGGTCGGTGGCGAGGTCGCGCAGCTCCCCGTCCACCCGCAGGGCGACGACGTCGCGACGGTCCGCGAAGTGGTCGGCACCCGTCGTCCCCGTGGTCACCTCGAGCAGCTCGTCGTCGAGGCGGACGGACACGGGCGCTGCAGACATGCGGGGCTCCTAGGAACGGGGACGGGTGCCGTCCCATGCTACCGACGCCCGGGGAGCAGTACCCGTGCATATCGCCCGCGCGAGCCGGTGAACTCGGGGGACGATCGGGGCGGCAGGGACACGACGAACGGGGAGCTGGATGACGACGCGACCGGCGAGGGCCACGACGACGGACGGGCGGCCACTCCGCACGAGGCTCGCGACGCTCGGCGTCGTCGGGGCCGTGCTCGTGCTCGCAGCATGCGGCGACGACGTCGCGGACCCCACCGGGACCGCGTCGACGGAGCCCGAGAGCCTGACCTCGGTCGGGACCGGCGTCGGCGGCTGGAGCGAGGAGCCCGACCCGATCGGCGACGTCCCCGTCGACGAGATCACCGCCCTCATCCGGACCCAGGACGAGTACGACGCATGGCTCGACGGCCTCCCGTCCCCCGAGATCGAGACCGAGACCCTGACCGCGGACGTCGACTTCGACACCTCCGTCGTCCTCACCTACGCCCAGCCGATCTGCGACGAGTCCCTCCGCGTGGTCACCGACGGGACGGGAGCGATCGCCGGCCACGCCGTCGCACCCACGGAGCCGGACGAGCAGTTCGAGTGCGAGATGAACTGGCTGCGGATCATCGTCCGCGAGATCACGCTCGACGAGCTCGGGGTCGACTCCGCCGACGACGTGCGGTACGACCCGTCGATCCTCGAGGACTCCTGACGGCCCACGGGGCCGTCGCTCGAGGCCTCCAGACGGCCTACGGGGCCGTCGTCGGGGCGCCACGGGCGCAGGGTGACGATCGTCATGCGGCTCCCTCAACGGCATCTGAGGGGCACTCGGCGGGGAACAGCGAAGCCCCCGACCTGCTGGTCGGGGGCTTCGTCCGGTGGGCGATACTGGGATCGAACCAGTGACCTCTTCCGTGTCAGGGAAGCGCGCTACCGCTGCGCCAATCGCCCGAGGTGGCGACGGGATTCGAACCCGTGTGTACGGCTTTGCAGGCCGCTGCCTCGCCTCTCGGCCACGCCACCATGAGGTCCATGCCCCCTCTCGGGGACATGCTCCCACGTGGTGGTGGGACCTCCGAGCGGATGACGGGATTCGAACCCGCGACCCTCACCTTGGCAAGGTGATGCTCTACCCCTGAGCCACATCCGCATCGCACCAG
Source organism: Georgenia sp. Z1344 (assembly GCF_049856295.1). Taxonomy (GTDB): domain Bacteria; phylum Actinomycetota; class Actinomycetes; order Actinomycetales; family Actinomycetaceae; genus JB111. The sequence goes on from NZ_JBNDMZ010000005.1 coordinate 72,955, forward strand.
GGCCGCGTGGCAGCCCCTCGTGCGACCAGAACTTTAACCATCGGTCCCGGCAAAACTCAAACCAACCGGGCCTGTCTGGAGGGTGAACGCTGTCACGTCCGTCGAGGTCGTGATCAGGGCCGTCGATCGGATAGAGTTGACGACCGTCCCCGTCGCGCGAGCGGCAGGGCGCGGGCGATTGGCTCAGTGGTAGAGCGCCTCGTTCACACCGAGGAGGTCACTGGTTCGAACCCAGTATCGCCCACCCGTAGGACACGGCCCCTGATCAGCGGACACGCTGCTCAGGGGCCGTTCTCGTCCATGCCCTGCGACGCAGTCCCTACAACTCGTGGCGCAGCCGTTCGAGCCCGTCGAGCACGATCGTCAGGCCGACCTCGAACGAGTCGCCGAAGTCGTAGCCGGGAGCGAGAACGTGCTCCTGGGCGAGCTCCGCCATCCGGGGCGCCTTCTCCAGCGGGATCCCGCTGAGCGTCTGCTCCGCCTCGCCGAGGCCGGCCGCCGCGAGCTCGGCCTCCTGCAGCGCGAAGCCGTAGACGAACGCGTCGACCACCGCGTAGGCATGGGCCGTGGCCGGCACCGAGAACCCGGCGGTCCGCAGCACCTCGAGCACGTTCTCGTGGTGCTCGAGCGTGGCGGGTCCGGGGCTGCTGCGCGTCTCCATGAGCGCGAGCGACCACGAGTGCCGCCCGAGGGCCGCCCGCATCGAGCGGCAGCGCCGGGTCAGCTCGTCCCGCCATTCCTCCCCCGGCGTCATGAGCACGATCTCGTCGAAGACCGCGTCGACGAGGGCGTCGAGCAGCTCCTCCTTGTGCGCCACGTGCCGGTAGAGGGCCATCGGCCGCACGCCGAGCTCGTCGGCGAGCGATCGCATCGTCAGCGCGCCCAGTCCGTCCCGGTCCGCGAGCCCGACGCCGGCGCTCACCACCCGCTCCCGGCTCAGCCGGGCCCGGGGGCGCCCCGCGCTCGTCCGGTCCCCCATGACGGCCTCCATCTCCCTCACGCACGTCGTCCACCTCGGGCCGTGCGCGTCGCGCGCCTGCGCACCTCGCCGACCCCTCGATCTCGGGCCAGCACACCACGTCGCACCCGTGAGCCCGGGGTGGCGCGACCGCCCGCGGGTCGAGCCTCTTGTCGCCGACCCACCGATAGTGTACTAAGTACACATGCGCTCGAGCTCCCCCGTCTCCCCCATCTCCCCCGCCCCGTCCAGCGCCGCCCCGCCGCTCACGCCCGGCACGGCCCGCACACCCCGGTCCGCACGGCCGCCCCTCGTCGCCGCCGCGGCCCTCACCGCGATGGCGGCGCTCGCGCCGATCGCCACGTTCGTCCTCCTCCCGGACGGCCGTACCTCGGTGGCCGGTTGGCTCATGCTGGTCGTCGCCGCGCTCGACGTCGTCGTCGCGCTCGCCCTCGTACCCGTGCTCGAGCCCGCCGGTCGTCGCCTCGCCCGCGTCACCGCCGCGCTGCGGATCGGCTACGGCCTCGTCCTCGGGTACGCCGCGGCCGGCCTCGTGGTCGCCGGGGACGCCGAGCGGTTCGACCAGATCTGGGACCTCGCCCTCGGTGTCTTCGGACTCTCGCTGGTCGGCGTCGGAGTCCTGCTGTGGCGCCTCGCGGGGGCTCCGCGGTGGCTCGCCGCGCTCGTCGTCGTCGCGGGAGCCGGGTACGTGGTCGACGCCGTCGTGTCCCAGGTCGGCCCCGCGGGCGCGTTCGAGGTCAGCACGATCTCGTTCGTGGGCGAGGTGGCCCTCATCGTCTGGCTCGTCCTGAACGGGCTCCGGGCGCGCAGGGCCCTCGCCTAGGCTCGTCGTCGTGACGACGCCCGACCCCGCCCCGGACGCGGCCGCCGACCACTTCGCCGGCGACCCCCGCTCGAACCGCGAGCGGATGCTCGCCGGAGACCTCTACATCGCCGACGACCCCGAGCTCGAACGCCTCCAGGAGGAGGCCCGCCGTCTCCAGGAGGCCTACCACCGGGCGCACACTGCGGCCGACGGCACCGCCCCGGAGCTGCTGCGCCGCCTCCTCGGCCACGTCGGCGACGGCGTCGAGGTCCGGCCCCCGCTCTACGTCGACTACGGCAGCAACGTCTCGATCGGCGCGGGCTCGTTCGTCAACTACAACCTCATGGTGCTCGACGTGGCGGCCGTGACGATCGGGCAGGACTGCCTCATCGGGCCGAACGTCCAGCTCCTCACGCCCACGCACCCGGTCGAGGCCGAGCCGCGCCGGGCAAAGCTCGAGGCCGCCGCGCCGATCACGATCGAGGACAACGTGTGGCTCGGCGGGGGCGTCATCGTCTGCCCGGGCGTCACCATCGGGAACGACTCCGTCATCGGCGCGGGCGCGGTCGTCACGAAGGACGTGCCGGCCGGCGTCGTCGCCGTGGGCAACCCCGCGCGGGTGATCCGGCCGATCTGACCCACCTGCCCCGCGCGGCCCCGGGGCGGACTGCCGTGCGCCCCGTCAGCCGAGGACGACCGGAACCCGGCGGTAGCCGCCGAGCGGTGCGGTCTCCCGCTCGGGCTCGCCGGCCCAGGTGATCGCCCCGCCCCGGGCGAGCAGCTCCTCGGTGAGGACGCGCAGCTCCATCGTGGCGAGCGGCCGGCCCGGGCAGACGTGCGGGCCGGTGCCGTAGACGAGGTTGTGCCCGGCGTTGCCCTCCGGGTCGAACCGGTCCGGATCGCCCACCACAGACTCGTCCCGGTTGGCGGACGTCCAGTGGAGCGTGACGACGTCCCCGGCCGGGATGTCCGCGCCCCCGACGCGCACGGGGCATACCGTCCGCCGACGGTTGGAGAGGAACGGGTTGTCGATCCGCAGGATCTCGTCGATCGCGGACTCGAGCTCGGCGGGGTCCGCCGCACGGAGATGCTCGACGTGCCTCTCCTCCGCGGCGAGGAACGCGACGACGACGCCGGCGCACAGGGCGATCGACCCGAGATCTCCCCCGGTCCAGTTCCGCAGGATCGACGTGATCTCGTCGTCGCTGAAGACGCGGCCCGCGACGTCCTGGTGCATGAGGCGCGTCGTCACGTCGTCCGGCGCCTCATCGCCGAGCGCGCGCCGCGGCTCGACCACGGAGGCGATGATCTCGTCGAACGCCGCCGCCACCGCGGCCGTGCGCGCCCTGTCTCGCGAGCGGGTGGCGGCGTGGTTCTCGGCCACCCAGTCCAGGAGCGGCGCCTCGAGCTCCGCCGGCCAGCCGAGCCACGCGCTCTGGGCGCGCACGGCGAACCGCGCACCGAGCTCGACGGCGTCGACGCTCTCCCCAGGCCCCACGCCCGCCACGAGCTCGCGGGCGATGGTGCGCAGGACCGGCTCGAGCCCGGTCAGCTCGCCGGGCGAGAAGAAGTGGTCGGTCGCCTCACGGACCGCTCGGTGCTCGTCGCCGTCGAGGCCGTTGGGCACCTGCAGGTGGGCGGAGACCGCGCTCGAGAACCGCTGGGCGTCCCGCGCCGCCTCGACGACGTCGCCGTGCCGCAGGAGCACCCACTGCCCGCGGTCGTTACGCACGACCGGGTGGTCCGGTCGTAGCTCGTCGGTGTAGGCGCGCAGGTCTCTCCCTGCGGGGTCCAGCTGGTCAGGGACGTGGTCGGGCACGACGCTCCTTCCGTCTCGGGCGCGGCGCCCGCGCCTCGTCCCCGATGATGTCAGCCCGCGTGTCCGCGGACACGTCGCTCACGGGTCGGCCGGGCGGGCGCATCCTGTCGACCATGCCTGCCACCCGGTCCAACACCGTTCGGGAGAAGCTGCCCGGTCTCGCCCTCGCCGCCGCCATCGCGGTGGTCGCCACGCTCGTCGGGCGCGCCGTGCCGGTGGTGGGTTCCGCGGTCGCGGGGGTCGTCATCGGCGTCGCGCTCGGTCAGCTGCGCAGGCCGGGCACGGTGCTCTCGCCGGGCCTCGCCCTGTCCGCCAAGCGGGTCCTCCAGCTCGCGGTCGTCCTGCTCGGCATCGGCATGTCGCTCGGCCGGGTGTGGGAGGTCGGCGTCGACACGCTCCCCGTCATGCTCGGGACGCTGGCGATCTGCTTCCTCGCCGCCGCCCCGCTCGGCCGCCTGCTGGGGGTCTCGGGCGAGCTCCGCACGCTCATCACGGTCGGCACCGGCATCTGCGGCGCGTCGGCGATCGCGGCCACCGCCCCAGTCATTCGGGCCAAGGGAGCGAGCATCGCGTACGCGGTCTCGACGATCTTCCTCTTCAACGTGGCAGCCGTCCTCCTCTTCCCGCCGCTCGGCCGCGCGCTGGGGATGTCCGACGACACGTTCGGCCTGTTCGCGGGCACGGCCGTCAACGACACGTCCTCGGTCGTCGCGGCGGCGAGCGTCTTCGGGGCGGCGGCCACGAGCTACGCCGTGGTCGTCAAGCTCGCGCGGACACTGATGATCATCCCCATCTCGGTCACGCTCGCGGTGCGCGAGCAGCGCCGGGAGCGCCGCGCCGCGGCCGGTGCAGGCGAGAGCGTCGAGCGGCTCACGGTGGCCGGCGTCGTCGGGCTCGTCCCGTGGTTCCTCGTCGGGTTCCTCCTCATGGCCGCGCTGACGACCCTCGGCGTGATCCCCGGCTCGGTCCAGCCGTTCGCGGGGGACGCCGCGGCGTTCCTCATCACGATGGCGCTCGCGGCGATCGGGCTGCAGACCGACCTCGCCGCGTTCCGCCGGGCCGGCTGGCGACCCCTCGCGTTCGGCGGCCTGCTCTGGGCGGTCGTGGCGGTCGCCAGCCTCGTCCTCATGCGGCTGACCGGCGCGTTCTGACTCCTCGTCCGCACGCTCGCCGACCCGCACGCGGACGAGGCTGGACGCGCCGGTGGGCGGTCGAGACTCAGCCCTCCCGACTCCGCCTGAGCTCGAGGACGAACTCCTCGGGGCCACGCTCGCGGTAGCTGACGGCGTACTCCCCCGGCGCGCGCTGCTCGAGCTGGTCGAGCAGCGGAATCGGGTCGTGGGTCGCGCGGATGACGAGCCCACCCCCGGGGCGCAGCTGGCCGAGCGCGCCGAAGATCGCGCCGTGCCGGACGGCGTGCGGGATCTGCTGGACGTCCAGCTCGGGCAGGGCACCGTCGTCGTGGTGTCCGCAGGCGCACCCGCCCTGGCTCGTGGTCTCGGCGCCGATCTCGACGTGTGACTTCATCGTGCTCCTCCTCGGTAGGTGACGTGCTCAAACTTTACTACGATGAACCCCGTGGAAAATACATCCGGGTCCGGGACGCAGAACCGGCGCGCGCACTCCCCCTCGCGCGCCCAGGTGCTCGAGCTCGTCCGCCGCAACCGGGGCGTCCGGCTCTCGGCGATCGCGCGGTTCACCGGCCTGCACGAGAACACCGTGCGCGGCCACCTCGAGGCGCTGCTCGACGAGGGTCTGGTCGAGCGCTCCCGCGGCACCGCGACCGGACGGGGCCGGCCGCCGTGGGTCTGGCGTCCCACCCGTCCCGACGACGCCGGCTACGCCGGTCTCGCCTCCGCCCTCGCGCGCTCGCTCACCGGCCTGCCGGACGCAGGATCGATCGCGCACGAGGCGGGTCGCGCCTGGGCGGCCGATCTCGAGCCGGCCGACGACGCGACGAACGCCGACGACGAGACCCGCTCGTCCCCGACCGCGATCGTCGTCGACCTCATGCGCCGGCTCGGCTACGAGCCGCAGCACGAGGCGGGCACGCCGCGCGTCACGCTGCACTCGTGCCCGCTCCTCGAGGCCGCCGCCGAGACGCCCGAGGTGGTGTGCGCGGTCCACCACGGGCTCGTCCGCGGGGCGCTCGAGGCGCGGGGCGCCGGGGACGTGCCCACCTCGCTCGAGCCGTTCGCCTCCCCCGGGACGTGCGTGCTGCGGGTCGGCGGCAGCGATGAGTGACGAGACCGCGACGCGCGCCGCTCCGCCCCCGGCAGACCGGCCGGGCACCACGGGGACGGACGGCACGACCCCGGCCCCGCCGGCCGCCCACCCACGGACCGCCCGGCCGCTCCCGGCCCGCGCGCTCCTGCTCCTCCCTGGCGGCCTCGCGATGCTCGCGGGGCTCGGCGGCGCGCTCGCCCTGCTCGGTCTCGCACCCGACCTGCCCGGGGTGCTCGCCGACGAGCACGGCTGGCTGATGACGCTCGGCTTCCTCGGCACGGTCATCGCGCTCGAGCGTTCCGTCGCGCTCGACCGGGCCTGGGGCTACCTGGCCCCCGCGCTGCTCGGGGCCGGCGGCCTCACCCTGCTCGCCGGGCGCGCGGAGGGGCGCCTGCTCCTCGCGGCCGGTGCCGTCGCGCTGGCCGTCACCTACCTGCCCCTGTGGCGGCGCACCCGGGACGACGCCGTGCTCGTCCAGCTCCTCGGGGCCGTCCTCGCCGCCGGCGCCGCGATCCTCGGCGCCCGCGGCATCGGGATGGAGGTGCTCCACCTGTGGCTGGCGGTCTTCGTCGTCGCGACGATCGGGGGCGAGCGGCTCGAGCTCGCCCGCGTCGCCATGCCGCGCAGCGCCGGGCGGGTGCTCGTCGGGCTCGTCGGCGCGCTCGCCGCGGCGTGCGCGGTCGCGCTGCTGTGGCCCGCGGTCGGGTTCCCGCTCGCGGGAGCCGCGACGCTCGGGCTCACGGGTTGGCTCGCGGTCCACGACGTCGCCCGGCGCATGGTCCGCCGGCCGGGTCAGCCCCGCTTCATGGCGGCCGCGATGCTCGCCGGGTTCGCCTGGCTCGCGGTCGCGGGGGCGATCTGGCTGCTCGGCCCGCCGGCCGACGCCGCGTACGACGCCGTCATCCACTGCGTGTTCGTCGGCTTCGCGCTCAGCATGGTGATGGCGCACGCGAGCGTCATCCTGCCCGCCGTCGTCCGCCGCCCGCTGCCCTACCACCGCGCCATGTGGGTGCCCGCGGGTCTCCTCCACCTCGGGCTGCTCGCGCGGGTGTGGCTCGGCGACGGCATGGGCCTCACCGTGGTCCATCGCATCGGCTCGACGGCCACGGTCGTCGCGCTCCTCGGTTTCGTCCTGGTCGCCGTGGTCGCGGCCCTCACCACGGGGCGGACCACCGCCCCGCCCCGCACGTCCGAGAGGACCCGTCCGTGAGATCCCCGTCCGCGCGCGGCTTCCGCCCGCTGCGCGACCTGCCCGCGCTCGTCTGGCTCGCCGCACTCGTCGTCGCCGTCCTCGTCCACCCGTGGGTGCCGGCGCCGCGCTGGCTCATGCTCCACCTCTTCTTCCTCGGTGCGATCACGCACTCGATCCTCGTGTGGAGCGAGTACTTCGCCACCGCGCTGCTGCGGGCCGGGACCGACCGCCGCGCGCAGGACCTCCGGCTCGCTCTGAGCAACGGGGGTGCCGCCGTCGTCGTGGCCGGGATCCTCACGGACACCTGGGCGCTCGTCCTCGTCGGGGCCGCGCTCGTCGCGGCCGCCGTGCTCTGGCACGGGGCCTCGCTCGCCGTCCGGCTGCGCCGGGCGCTCGGGTCCCGGTTCGCGGTCACGGTGCGGTACTACCTGGCGGCCGTCGCGTTCCTCGGCGTGGGGGCGACGCTCGGCGTGCTCCTCGCGCGCGACCCGGCCGGGCAGACCTACGACCGGCTCATCCTCGCGCACGCCCTCGTCAACGTCCTGGGCTGGATGGGGCTGACGATCCTCGGCACCCTCGTCACCCTGTGGCCGACGATCCTGCGCACCCGCATGCTCGACGGCGCCGTCACCGTCGCCCGTCGCTCGCTGCTTGTCCTCGCCGGCGGGCTCGCCGTGGCCGCCGCCGGGGCGTTGACCGGCCGGCCCGAGGTCCTCGCGCTCGGCCTCGCCGGCTACGCGGTCGGCACCGCCTGGTCCGTGGCCCGGATGGTCCGCACCGTGGTGCACAAGCGTCCGACGACGTACGCCGCCTGGTCCGTCGCCGCCGGCGTCCTGTGGCTGCTCGCGTGCCTCACCTGGCTGGTCGTCGGCGCGCTGCGCGGAATCCCCGGCGACCTCGCGCCCGCCGCGGCCGCGCTCGACGAGGTCGCCCCCTACCTCGCGGCCGGCACGGGTGCCCAGGTGCTCATCGGCGCGATGTCCTACCTGCTGCCGGTCCAGCTGAGCCGGGGCCCGGCGTCGGCCCGCGCGGCGAACGCGGCGATGGACCGGGGGGCGGCGCTGCGGGTGGGCGTCGCCAACGCCATGCTCCTCATCTGCGTCCTCCCGGTGCCCTCCGCGGTCCGGGTCCTCGCCTCGGTCGCCTACCTCGTGGCGATGGCCGCGTTCGTCCCGGTCACGGTCGGGTCCGTCCGCGCCGCGCGTCGCGCGCACACCGGCCCGACGGCGACAGGCCCGACGACGACCCCCGCGGTGCCGCCCACCGACCCCGCCCCGGGCGGCACGACCGACGCGGCACGCGTCGGGCTCTCCGCGATGTCCGACGGCGCCGCGCCCGCACCCGCCGCCACCTCCGCCTCGCACCGCCCCCAGCTCGCGGGCGTGCTCGTCGCGGTGCTCGGCGTCGTCGTCGCGGGGGTGCTCGTCGACCCCACCGCGGCCGGGCTCGGCACCGCCTCCGCCTCCTCGGTCCCGGCCAACGGGCGGACGGAGACCGTCGAGGTCGTGGCCGAGGGGATGACCTTCACCCCGGACCGCATCGAGGTCGAGGCGGGCACCGAGCTGATCCTCGAGGTGACCAATGCCGACGCCGGTCAGGTCCACGACCTCGTCCTGCCGACCGGCCACTCCACCCCGCGCCTGGCACCGGGCGAGAGCGCCACGCTCGAGGTCGGCGTCGTCGGGGAGTCGTTCGAGGGGTGGTGCTCGATCATCGGTCACCGGCAGCAGGGCATGACCCTCGACGTCGTCGTCTCCGGCGGGGTGGTGGACGCGTCCACGGGCGATGACGCCGATTCCTCGGCCGCGCACGGCGAGCACGGCTCGTCCTCCGACGCGTCGGAGAACGCGACCGTCGACCCCGCCGCTGTCCCGTCGGAGGAGTTCGAGGCCCGCGACGCCTCTCTCGAGCCGCTCCCGGAGGACCAGGGCCCGGTCACGCACCGGGAGACGTGGTCGATGACGGAGGAGGTGATCGAGGTGGCGCCCGGAGTGACCCAGCAGATGTGGACGTTCGACGGCTCCGCGCCGGGGCCGACCCTCCACGGCCGGGTCGGCGACACGTTCGAGATCACCATCGTCAACGAGGGGACCATGGGCCACTCGCTCGACTTCCACGCCTCCGAGGTGGCGCCGGACGGCCCGATGCGCACGATCGCGCCGGGCGAGTCGCTGACCTACACCTTCACCGCGAACCGCTCGGGGGTGTGGATGTACCACTGCGGCACGGCGCCGGCCTCGCAGCACATCGCCTCGGGAATGGCGGGCACGGTGGTCATCGAGCCGGAGGGACTGCCGGAGGTCGACCGCAGCTACGTCATCTCCCAGTCCGAGCTCTACCTCGGCGCCGGGGGCGGCGCGCTCGACACCGAGGCCCTCGCCGCGCAGCGGCCGAGCGCGATGACCTTCAACGGGTACGTCGACCAGTACCTGCACGACCCGCTCGAGGCCCGGGTCGGCGATCGCGTCCGGTTCTGGGTGATGGACCTGGGCCCGAACCGGCCGACCGCGTTCCACGTCATCGGCGGCCAGTTCGACACGGTGTGGACCGAGGGCGACTACCTGCTGCGGGACGGCGGTTCCACGGGCGACGGGGGATCGCAGGCCCTCGCGCTCGGCCCCTCCCAGGGCGGCTTCGTCGAGCTCTCCTTCGCCGAGCCCGGCAGCTACACGGTCGTCACGCACCACATGGTCGACGCCGAGATGGGCGCGCGCGGGATCATCGAGGTCGAGTGACGGCGAGGCGGATCGCCGCCGAGACCGCACGAGCGTCAGCCGTCGCCGCCCCCCGGGGTGACGAGCCCGGACTCGTAGGCGAGGACGACGAGCTGCGAACGGTCCCGGGCGGCGAGCCGGGCGAGGAGCCGGCTGACGTACGTGCGCGCGGTCGCGGGAGAGATGAGCAGGGCGGCGCCGATCTCGGCGTTGGACTCCCCCAGTCCCACCCGGGCCAGGACCTCGCGCTCCCGGGCGGTCAGTCCGTCGAGGAGCGCGGGCCGCACGTCACCGGCCGTCCCGCGGGCGACGTGCGCCAGGAGGGTCGTCGTCACCGCCGGCGAGAGCAGCGCCTCCCCGCCCGCGACGACCCGCACGGCCTCGCGCAGATCGGTCGGCGACACGTCCTTGAGGAGGTAGCCCGACGCGCCCGCGCGGACCGCGGCGAGCACGTCCGCGTCGTCGTCGAAGGTGGTGAGCACGACGACACGGACGTCGCTCAGGCGGGAGTCGGCCACGACCTGTGCCGTGGCCGCGATGCCGTCGAGCCGGGGCATCCGGATGTCCATGAGCACGACGTCGGGGGCGCGGGTCCGGACGGCGGCCATGCCGTCGAGGCCGTCGGCGGCCTCCGCGACCACCTCGATGTCGCCGTCCCGCTCGAGGAGGGAGCGCAGGCCGGTGCGGACCAGCTCCTGGTCGTCGACCTGGACGACGCGGATCACGTGAGCCTCGCCGGGACGCGTGCCACGACGACGAACCCCTCGCCGGGCGCGGACGAGGTGGTGAGCGAACCGCCCAGGAGGCGGAGCCGTTCGGCCATGCCGGTAAGGCCGTAGCCGGCGGTGACCTCGGCGGCGCCCACGCCGTCGTCGGCCACCGTGAGCTCCAGGGTCCCGCCGGCGAGACGGGCGCGCACCGTGACCGTGCGCGCGCGGGCGTGGCGGAGCACGTTCGTCAGCGCCTCCTGCACCACCCGGTAGCCCGCCGTGTCGACCGGCCCGGACAGCTCGGCGACATCGACGACGACGTCCGCCGACACGTCGATCCCGGCCTGGCGCGCACGCTCGACGAGCGGGCCGATCGCGTCCAGCGAGAGCACCTCGCGCCGACGATCCTCCGCGCGCAGGACGCGCACCATCGTCCGCAGCTCTCCGAGCGCACGCGCGCCCTCGTCGCGGATCTGGGCGAGGGCGTGGCCGGCGTCGGACACGTCGGGTGCCTGCCGGTCGGCGGCGCCGACGCCCGGCGGACGGGGCGTGGTGGAGCGGACCTCGCCGTCGTCCCGCCCGAGAGCCTCCAGCCCCACGCTCGCATGGAGGGTGATCGCCGAGAGCGCGTGGCCCACCGTGTCGTGCAGGTCGCGGGAGATCCGGTCACGCTCGACCTGGACCTGCATCCGTCCCTCGCGTTCGAGCTGCTCACGGGTCATCTCGGCGATCCGCGCCTGCTGCTCCGCCCGCGCCCGCCCCGCGCGCACCCCGTACCCGAGTGCGATCGCGCCGCCGATGAGAGCGAGGTTGGCGACCGACTCGTACCCGAGGACGTAACCCGCCGGGCGGGGATCGTCCCGGAGCCGGAAGAGCTGCGCGACGACGAGGACGACGGACCCGCAGGCGATCGAGGCGCGGGTCGCCCCCGCCTCGGCGGCCGAGTACAGCGCACCCAGGATCGGGACGGCCACCCCGATCACCGGCAGGTCGGCCGCGTAGTAGCCGAACGTGCCCAGGGCGCTGACGACCAGGACGCCCACGGGAAACCGACGGCGCAGGAGGAGGACCGCACCGAACCCGACGGCGAACAGGTGCGCCAGCGGCCGCGGCGCGCCGCCCCGCACCGGCTCGGCGAGCGCGACGATCATGACGAGGGCCGCGGAGACCCCCACCGCGAGCAGCAGGTCGACGACCCGGGGCGCGGGTCTCGCCGAGACCGTGGCGCCCGTCATCCCGTCAGCCTAGGCAGCCGTGCCCCGTTCCGGGATCGGCCGCAGGGCGGACAGCGGTGTCGCCTCCGGACGTCCGGCGTCGTCGTCGGAGCACGACGGGACGAGCGTCCCGGTGCGGACGCGGGTCCCGGGACGCCGTCCCTAGCGTCGCGACCATGAACACTCACCACGCATCACGGTCCTCGGCGGACGGTCCCACGCGACCCTGGCACGCCGGCATCGGCTGGTTCCTCGCCGTCGGGCTCGGCCTGTTCGGGCTCGTGCGCCCGCTCGCCCGGATCGTCACCGGCCAGGCCGAGGTCGAGACCGGTGCCGCGCTCCCGATCGGCGCCACCGTGCTCGTCACCGTCGTCTGGGTCGCGGTCGTGGGACTGGGCCGGACGCGGCGCCCCTTCGCCACGCTCGTCGTCACGGGACTCGTCTACGCGGTGGCGTCGATCCTGCTCAGCGGGATCCTGTCGCCCCTTCTCGACGGCCGGCTCGACGGGCCGCTGGCGAACCCGATCGCCATCGTCCCCGTGCTTGCGGTCAACGCCGGTTGGGGTGCGGTCGCCGGTCTCCTGGCCCTCGCCGTGCGCTCGACCCGGGACGACGCCGAGGTACGGCGCTGACCCCACGGGGCCGCCGCACGGTCGTCGTCCGAAGGACCGCACCGCGCGGTACGTCCTCCTGCACCCGTCGCGAGGGACGGCGTCCGGACGCGCGACGACGCCCCGGCGGTAGTCGGCGGAGTCCGCCGGAGCGTCGCGCTGGTGCGGTCGGTCGGTGACGGGAGCGGACCGTCACCGGGCCCCGACCGCGGACGGGAGGGAGCGATGAGGCCCTCCCGGGCTGGGGTCAGGCGCGGGGGTTCCACTCCCCGCGCGCGACGGCGGGCACGTAGTCCGTCAGCTCGAACGGGAAGCGCACCGTCTGGCCGGTCTCGGCCGAGTGGTAGGCCGCCATGAGCAGGCGGACGACGTCGAGGCCCGTGCGGAGGTTCTCCACCGGCTGGCGACCCGCGAGGAAGTCCGACGCGAACGTGGCGTTCTCCCCGGTGTAGCCGTAGGTGACGGACTCGTCCGAGACGATCGGCATGAGGCCCTGCTCGGCGTTCTGCTTCTCGACCATGTCCTCGCCCTCGGCCTGGATCAGCGCGCGGGAGAGGAAGATCTGCGACTCGGTCGACAGGGTGTCCGACTTCATCGAGTACTCGGGGCCGAGCAGCTCGAACGACAGCCGCAGGCCGGCGCCGACGTAGCTCCACGAGGTCGTGGCCTCGACGACCACGGGCTCGCCGTCGCCGTTGACGAACTCGAAGACGGCGTGGGCGTAGTCCTCGCTCGGGGTCTTCGTGTAGTCGACGACCCCCGGGTACGTGTCCGAGAGCTGCTTGGCGTACGCGGCGCGGCCCCACTTGAGGGACGCGATGGTCGCGGTCACCGAGACCGGGGTCAGCCACTCGGCGGAGTCCTTGCCGGGGGGCGTGAGCAGGAACCGGCCGGACTCGACCGAGTGGCACATCATGTCGTTGAGGACGCCGCCGCCCTCGTCGGCGCCGTTCCAGAACCACGTGTTGTGCGGGCCGGAGTGCTCCTCGGCGGCGCGCGCGAGGTAGGGCGTGCCGGCCACGGAGGCGCCGCGGTTCCACAGCAGCTCGTGCGCCCGGGTGATGCTCGGGGAGAAGACCTGGTTCTCGAGGTAGCCGTGCAGCAGGCCCGCGCCCTCGACGAGCTCGAGGACCTGGACGGCCTCCTCGATCGTGCGGCCGAGCGGCTTCTCGATGGCGATCGCCTTGAGCTCCGCACGCCCGGACGTCACCTCCTCGGTGATCGCGCGGACGACCTCGAGGCGGGTGAAGTTCGGCGTGAGGACCCACACCGCGTCGACGCGGGGGTCGCGCACGAGGGCGGCGACGTCGTCGTGCACCGCGACGTCCGACCCGACGCCGGTGGCCTCGGCCTTCTCCGCGAGGGCCTGGGCGGAGGCGCGCGTCCGGGAGGTGACGGCGACGATGTCGGCGTCCCGGACTCCCTGCCACGAGTCGACGTGGAAGTTGCCGATGAATCCCGCCCCGACGATTCCGACGCCGAGGGTGGTGCGCTGGGACATGATGGATCTCCTTGTGAGGTCTGTCGTGGTGGTCAGGAACGGAGCCGGCGTTGGCGTCCGAACAGGGCGAGGATGGACAGCAGGACGAGGCCGGTGATGATGGTCCGCCAGGACTCAGGGATCCGCACGGTGGTGAGGAAGCTCTGCAGGAACTGCAGGAGGACCGCGCCCACCGCGGTGCCGGCGTAGCCACCGATGCCGCCGGCGGCGAGCGTGCCGCCGATGATGACGGCCGCGACGGTGGTGAGCGTGTAGTCGTCGGCGAGATTGAGCAGGACGGACTCGTTGTAGCCCAGGAGCATGAGCCCGCCGACGACCGCGAACGCGCCGGAGGCGGCGTAGGCGCCGATGACCGTGCGGTTGACCGGCAGGCCCGAGAGCCGCGCGGCCCGACGGTTCGTGCCGACCGCGTAGAGATTCCAGCCGTACGAGGTCCGCCGCAGCAGCAGGGTGACGATGACGATGAGGGCGATCCACACGTAGACCACGCCCGGGACACCGAGGAACCAGCGGGTGTTGACGAGGCTCGTGAGGGCCGGTGCGCTGCGGCCCTCCGCGACGCCCTGGGTGTAGGCGAGCGAGAGGCCGCCGGCCACACCCATCATCCCGAGCGTCATGACGAACGGCGGGAGCCGCAGGGCGACGATGCCGAGGCCGTTGATCGCTCCGAGGCCGGCACCGAGGGCGACCGGGATGAGGATGCCGAGCAGGAGGTTGGAGTTGTCCCCGTCCATCACCCGCGCCCCGACGATCGCGCCGAAGGTGGCAACCGCGCCGACCGAGAGGTCGATGCCGGTGTTGCCGGACAGGATGACGATGGTCTGGCCGATCGCCATGATCCCGAGGAAGCTCGCCACGCGGAGCATCGAGATGATCTGGCCGTAGCTCGCGAAGCCCGGCGAGACGAGCTGGCCGACCACGAGGATGGCGATCGCCGCGATGGCGGCGACGACGATGGGCTGACGGAGAGCCGTCACGAGCCGTGCCCGCAGGTCGCCGTCAGAGGTCAGGTCAGTCGCGGTGCTCATTCGGACTCCCTCCGGTTGGTGAGGACCGACAGCGCGAAGGCGGCGATGATGACCAGGCCGCTGATGAGCGGCCGCCAGAAGGTCGGGACGCCGAGCGGTCCGAGCACGTTGTCGATGATCGTGAGGATGACGGCACCGGCGACGGCGCCGATCGCGGTCCCGCGGCCGCCGGACAGGGCGATGCCACCGAGGACGACGGCGGCGATGGAATCGAGGATGAACGCCTCCCCGATGAACGGGTCGCCCGATCCGGAGTTCGCCAGGATGGCGAGCGAGGCGGCGCCGACGAACGCGCCGGCGACCGTGTAGGTCAGCGCGCGGGACTTCACGACCGGGACGAGCGAGGTGTAGGCGGCCTGCTCGTTGCCGCCGACGGCTCGGATGTGCCGCATGAGGCGCGTTCGGTCGAGGGCGAACCAGGCGGCCATGCCGGCCAGCACGATGAGTGCGGCGACGGGCAGCCCGATGATCGTGTCGCGGTACGTGCTCACCATCTCGCCGGGGACGCTGCCACCCGGTGAGGGCAGCACGACGAGAGCGGCACCGGCGAACACGGAGCCGGTCGCGTACGTGGCGATGAGGGGCTGGAGCCGGACGACGGCGATGACGAACCCGTTGACGAGGCCGCACAGCGCCCCGGTGAGGATGCCGGCGGCGAGGCCGACGAGGATCCGGCTGTCGTCGCCGCCCATCGCCTTGAGCGCGACGACGCTCGAGAGCGCGAGGTTCGAGCCGACCGAGAGGTCGAGCCCTCCCCCGATGACGACGATGCCCTGCCC
The DNA here is from genome assembly GCF_049856295.1 of Georgenia sp. Z1344. Taxonomy (GTDB): domain Bacteria; phylum Actinomycetota; class Actinomycetes; order Actinomycetales; family Actinomycetaceae; genus JB111. Next base: position 88,533 of record NZ_JBNDMZ010000005.1, read on the forward strand.
GATCGCGACGAGCACGAGCGGCGCGAACGTCGCGAAGTTGCTCGTGATCGAGTACTCGGTGAAGAACGTCGGCTGGAGCGCGGCGTTGAGCGCGATGACCGCCACCAGCAGGCCGAGCGTGACCCAGCCGGACAGGGAAAACGTCAGCCGGCGCTGCCAGCCGCCGTCCCGGAGCCGGTCGGCGATCGTGGGTGAGGTCGAGCCCTGCGTGGAGCTCTCGGTGGTCTGCGTCATGAGGGCATGGCCTCCTTGTCGTCGTCGACCAGCAGGGCGCTCGCCACGAGGGCGGAGTGGGTGATCTCCTCGCCCTCGAGCTCGTTGACGACCCCGCCCTCGAACAGGACGAGCACGCGGTCAGCGAGCTCCTCGAGCTCGGCGTCGTCGCTCGAGTTGAGGACGACGGCGACCCCGTCGGCGGTCAGGGCCCGGATGATCGAGTAGATCTCGGCCTTCGCGCCGACGTCGACGCCCTTGGTCGGGTCGTCGAGGAGGACGATGCGCGGGTCGGCCGGCAGCCACTTGGCGATGACGACCTTCTGCTGGTTACCGCCGGACAGGCTGCTCACCGGGTGGTCGAGGGAGCCGATCTTGATGCTCATCGCCTTGACCTGCTCGCGGGCGACCGACCGCTCCTTGCGCATGGAGATCGCGCCGAGGAGGGCGCGGGCGCGCAGCGAGACGGTCGAGATGTTCTCCTGGATGGAGCGCTTGTCGTAGAGCCCCTCCTTGCCCCGGTCGCCGGGGACGAGCGCGACGCCGGCGCGGATCGCCGTGCGGGTGCGGCCGAGGCGGCGCGGCGTGCCGTCGATCGTGATCTCGCCGGAGGTGGCGGGGTTCGCGCCGAACAGCGAGAGCAGGAGCTCGGACTGGCCCTGGCCCTGCAGGCCGCCCAGGCCGAGCACCTCGCCGGGCCGGACCTGCATCGTCACCTTGTCGACGCCGCGAGCCACGAGGTCGGTCGTCGCGATGACGGGGTCGGACCCGGGACGACGGTTGGTCTCGGTCGCTGTGCCGACGCGCGCGGCGAGCTCGTCGCCGACCATGAGCCGGACGAGCTCCTTGTCGGTGGTCTCGGCGAGCTCGACCGTGGCGACGTTGAGGCCGTTGCGCAGGATGGTCGCGCGCTGGCACAGCGCGAGGACCTCCTCCATGCGGTGGGAGACGAAGACGACGCCGACGCCGTCGGCCGTCAGCTCGCGGACCACGGAGAACAGGAGCTCGACCTGGTCGCGGTGCAGCGAGGCGGTGGCCTCGTCGAGCACGAGGAAGCGCGGGTCCCGGAGCCAGGCCTTGCCGAGCTCGAGGATCTGGCTCTGGCCCGGGCCGAGCCGCCCGGCGCGGGTGTCGGGGCGCACCTTGGGGCCGAGGCCGGGCGCCAGGCGCTCGAGGACCTCGTCGACCCGCTTGCGCTGCTTGCCGGGCGTGAGGAAGCCGGCGCTCGTGGCCTCCGTGCCGAGCACGAGGTTCTCCGCCACGGTCAGGTGCGGGACGATGGAGAGGTGCTGGTAGACCGACGCGATGCCGTGGTGCTGGGCGTCGAGCGGCCGGTCGATGGAGATCTCGGTGCCGTCGATGGCGATGCGGGCGCGGTCGGGCTTGACGGCGCCCGACATCACCTTGTTGAGCGTGGACTTGCCGGAGCCGTTGGGGCCGAGGAGTCCGTGGACCTCGCCGGCGCGCAGCTCGAGCGAGGCGTCCTTGAGGGCCTGGACGCCGCCGTACCGTTTGTCGACCTGGTCGATCGTGAGCGTGCTCATCCGGGCACCTCCTGAGGGCGGATGTCGTGGGGCGGGACGGGGTCCGGGTCGCGGACCCCCTGGCGCACGAGGGGCGGCGCCACCGGTGCGGTGGCGCCGCCCCGTCGCGTCACTCGGCGAAGTACTGGTCGACGTCGTCGGCCGTGAGGACCGAGTCGAGGACGTAGGTGTCGGCCTCGTCGGAGACCTCGGCCCACTGCTCCTCGATGTTGTCGTTCGTCACCGGGTCGGCGAGCTCGAGGACGACCGTGTTGCCGTTCTCGAGCTGCGACTCGTCGAGCTCGTCGCCCTGGAGCAGGCGAATGGCGATGTGCATCGCCGCGGCCCCGGTCCCCGGGGGGTTGATGACGCCGATGCTGGAGAAGTCGGTGCCCTCCTCGAGCATGGTGGTCCAGCTCGACATGAACTGGACGCGGGCCTCGCCGCCGATGACGAGGTCCTCGACGGCGTCGGCGGCCTGGACCGCGCGCAGCACGCCCTGGGCCATGCCGTCGTAGGTCCAGATCCCGTCGATGTCCGGGTTGGTCGAGATGAGGTCGGTGGCCGTGGTCTGGCCGACCGACTGGTCCCAGCCGCCGTCGCCGCGGGCGACGACCTCGATGCCGGCCTCCTCGAAGACCGGCTCGGCGCCGGCCCAGCGGGCGTCGGTGGCCGGGTTGCCGGACGCGCCCTCGACCGTGACGATCTGCGCGCCCTCGCCGACCTGCTCGGCGAACCACTCTGCGCTCGTGCGGCCGAGGTCCTCCTGGGAGATGCCGACGTTGACGACGTCCGCGGTCTCGACCGCCTGGTCGATGGCCATGACGATGATGTCCTGGCCGATGGCCTCCTGGAACACGGCGTCGAGGGCCGTGGCGGAGTTGGGGTCGACGATGATGACGTCGACGTCCTGGTTGATGAGGTTGCGGATCTGCTGGATCTGGCCGTTGACGTCCGCGTCGGCGTTCTCCATGACGAGCTCGTCGACGAGGCCCTGCTCCTCGTACTCCGCGAACGTCTCCTCGATGACCTCGATCATCTGCGTGCGGTACTCGCTCCCGACGAACGCGTTGCTGACGCCGACGGTGAAGGGGCCCTCCGCGGCCTCTCCACCCTCGCCGCCGCCCTCGTCGTCCCCGCCGCCGCAGGCGGCGAGGACCATGGTGAGTGACAGGCCTGCAGCGGCCGTCGCTACTGTGCGCTTGCGCATGACAGTTCCTCCTTGAACCGGTGGCCGACTTATTTTTGGGGTGATGCAAAGTCGTGCCGTGAAGTTACCCCGGCGCTCCGCCAGGCGTCAAGCGCATTCGATCACGCGGCGCGGCGCGCCCCTCGGAGCACCGATGAACGGATCGGCCACAGCTCGGCCACGGATCAGCCACGGCCCGTCGAGACTGCGGTTCGTCGTCGTCGAGATTGCGGTTCGTCGTCGTCGAGATTGCGGTTGGGGCCCCAACCGCACTCTCGATGAAGGGGCGCGCCACCCCCTGTGGTCGAGAGTGCGGCTCGGACCGGGCCGAGCTGTCGAGAGCGCGGCTCGGGCCGCCTTCTCTCCCACGGCCTGCCCCCGCACCGCCGACGCGACCGGTCAGCCCGTGATGAGCGAGCCGAGCCCGCCGCTCTCCTGGAAGGCGCGCAGGCCGGCGCCGACGAGGGCACCGGTCGGGCCGATCGAGGGGCGCTCGAGCCGGGGCATCGTCACGACCTGCCCCTCCATCCGGGAGGCCAGCAACGGGATGACGAGGTCGCCCCAGCGGTCGAACAGGCCGGAGAGGACGACGACGTCCGGCTCGAGCAGCGCGCACACGTTGACGAGCGCGAACGCGTAGTCGTCGAGGAGCTCGCCCAGCAGCGCGCGCGTCCCCGGCTCCCGGGCGGCGGCCCGCTCGAGCACGACGTCGGCGTCGCGCGGGTCGTTCCCGGTCACCAGCCCGAGCGCCGAGGCACGGGAGGCGATGCCGACCCGGCCGAGGTGAAGCTCGAGGTCACCGAAGCCGCCGAAGGTGGTCCCGAGCGCGTCGGGCGAGAAGAGCATGCGGCCGATCTGGCCGGCGGCCCCCGTCGCGCCGCGCCACACCCGGCCGCCCTCGACGATGCCCATGCCGACGCCGTCGAAGACGGCGATCGTCACCAGCGTCTGGACGTCCTCCCAGGGGCCGCGGGCGAACTCCGCGAGCGCGATGAGGTTGGCGTCGTTCTCCACGACCACGCTGAGGCCGGTCGCCTCCTCGAGCAGGTGGCCGAGGGGGACGTCGTGCCAGTCGAGGGACGGCGCGAACTGGACCGTGCCGTCGTGGTGGACGGGCCCGGGCACGGAGACTCCGATGGTGAGGACGGGCGGGCCGTCCTCGGCCGCGGCGGCCGCGGCGATGTGGTCGATGACCACCTGGAGGCGGTCCTGTCCCTTGGGCCCGGGCGTCGGCACCCGCTCCGTCGAGATCGCCGAACCGGTGAGATCGAGGTGCGCGAGGTCGATGTGCCGGTCGGCCACATCGACCGCGAGGACGACCCCGTGGCGCTCGTCCAGCTCGACGAGCACGGACGGCCGGCCGCCGGTCCCGAGGTCGGCACCCACGTCGCGGACCAGCCCCGATCGCATCATCCGGGCGACCCACCGGTTGACGGTGGCCGGCGCCAGACCGGTGCGCCGAGCGACGTCCACCCTCGAGATCGGCCCGAGGTCTCGGATGCACTCGACGACCCGACGGCCCGGCGGGACCTCCTCCTCCGGCACGTCGCCCTCCCCCTCGTCTCGTCGATGCACCCGCGGGTGCGCCGGCGTTCGGTGGAGCGACGGCGTCGACGGACGATACCGCCGGATCAGGGCCTTTGGTGCGAGTCCGGGGTGGAAGTCCTCCCCGGCGAGGATCCTGCGAACGGTCCGCCGGGGCCGAATGCACGGTTCGCGAACCGGGAACCCATGAGCTCGTGAGTCGCGGTGTCCGGGTGCAGGGCGTCCGGCATCGGGTGCGCGACCGCGTCCGACTCGCCGTAGAGGTCCCGGCCGTCGAGGAGGTGCAGGTGTGGATCGTCCCTGCGCGCGACGACGTCGGCGAGCACCTCGCGCACGACCTCCAGCGTGAGTCGGCCGAGCTCGACGTCGCCCTCGGTCCCCGTCGCGGCGAAGCGCACCTGCCCACGCGCCAGGGCCTCGGTGTCGAACGCGCCGGGCCCGGGCGTGCGTTCGTGGATCGCGCAGAAGATCGGGGAGACGACGAGGAGCGGGGTGTCGGGGTGCCCGTCGCGCAGAGTGTCGAGGAACCCGTGGACCGCCGGGACGAGCGTCCGCACGCGCATGGCGTCGGCGTTGACCACGTTGATGCCGAGCTTGACGCTGAGGAGGTCGGCGGGCGTGTCCCGCATGAGCCGGGCGAGGCCCGGATCGACGAACGCGTTGCCGCCGAGTCCGAGGTTGCGCAGGTCGACGCCTCCGAGCCGCGCCGCCCGCGAGGCCCAGGTCCCCGCCGGCGTCGCCGCGTTGGACCCCTGGCTGATCGAGCTGCCGTGGTGCAGCCACCGCCGGCCCGTCCGCGGGGCCGCCGCCACCGGTGCGTCCGAGCGCAGCTCGACGAGCTCGACCGTCTCGTTGTGCGGCAGCCACAGCTCGAGGCGCTTCTCCCCCGCCGCCAGGCCCCCGAACCGCGCGACGTGCGCCGGCCCGGCCACGAGCTCGGTCTCCCCGGTGGTCAGGTCCGTCACGAACGCGTCACCCCCGGTCAGCTCGTCCGTGGCGAGGAGCTCGGACCCGACGACGAGGTCGACGGCCCCGCGCGGGCGCACGATGCCCCGGTAGGCGAGGTGCGTCGGGTGCAGGACGAGCTCGAGAGACGTCGCGGCCGTGTCCACGACGATCCGCGCGCCGGCCGGCTGCGCCTCCATCGCCGCCATCCGCGGGTCGGGCACCTGCTCGCAGACCCAGGCCGGCAGCCGGTGGGGGCGCAGGCCGCGGGCCGTCGTCTCCAGGCGGTCGATCCCGACCACCAGGTCGGGGGTGACCGGAGTGCTGATCATGTGCGTCCTCTCGTCCGTCCGCGCCGGCCGGCGCGGCGCGGCGCGGCACCCACCACCGTACGGACGCCGGCCCGGATGCCGTACGGACGATCGCCCCGCCGCGTATGCGTGGCACAGTGTCCGCGTGAGCCTTCCGCACGACGACGTCGACCCCGACGGCCTCCTCGAGTACTCGGTCGTCTTCACGGACCGCGCCCTCAACCACATGTCCGCGCGCTTCGTCTCGGTCATGCAGGAGCTGATCGACATCCTGGCCGAGACGTACGCGGCGCACAGCGTGGCGATCGTGCCCGGCGGCGGCACGTACGCGATGGAGTCCGTCGCCCGCCAGCTCGTCACGGGCCGTCGCGCCTTGGTCATCCGCAACGGGCTCTTCTCCTACCGGTGGTCGCAGATCCTCGAGCGGGGCGCCATCGCGGACGAGGTCACCGTGTGCGCAGCACGCCCGACGACGACGGGGCACCGGTCGGTGTGGACCCCCGCGCCCGTGGCGGAGGTCGTCGAGGCGATCCGCACGGGCCGCCCCGACGTCGTGCTCGCCCCCCACGTGGAGACGGCGGCGGGCATGGTGCTGCCCGACGACTACCTGCGGGCCGTCGCCGAGGCTGTCCACGAGGTGGGCGGCCTGTTCGTCCTCGACTGCGTGGCCTCCGGGGCCCTGTGGGTGGACATGGCAGACATCGGCGTGGACGTCCTGCTCACCGCGCCGCAGAAGGGGTGGAGCGGGTCGCCGGGCGCCGGGTACGTCATGCTCGGCGAGGCGGCCCGGGAGGCCGTCCTCGCGACCGAGTCGACCAGCTTCGCGGCAGACCTGAAGAAGTGGCTCTCGATCGCCGACGAGTACCGCGAGGGCCGCGCGCCCTACCACGCGACGATGCCCACCGACACGCTGGCCCACAACCTCGAGCTCATGCGCGAGACGGTCGGGCGCGGGCTGGAGACCTTGCGCACGTCGCAGTTCGAGCTCGGCACCCGGGTCCGGGAGCTGCTCGCCTCCCGAGGCCTGCCGCCGGTGGCCGACGGAGAGTTCGCGGCGCCGAGCGTCGTCGTCGTGCACACCGACGACCCGGCGGTGCGCACGGGCGCGGCGTTCAAGCAGGTCGGCCTGCAGGTCGCCGCCGGCGTCCCCCTGCAGTGCGGCGAGGGCGAGGACTTCTCCACCGTCCGGATGGGGCTGTTCGGGCTCGACAAGCTGGGCGACGTCGATGCCGCGGTCGGCCGCCTCGAGGCCGCTCTCGACGCGATCGACCCGCGCTGAGACTCGACGACGGTGTGGCCGACGCCACGGCCCACAACGCCGAGGCACGGTAGACAGCACGCCCACCTTCTCCTTAGCGTGGCGGGCGCGATGCGTTCAGGTCACGGATCGGCAACGCCGGACCGACCGCCAGGCCAGTCGTCGACTGGAATGGCGTGACCTGGGCAGTCACGTGTGTCACGGTTCCGCAACGCGGAGCCGGGGTGACGTCGTGCACGTCCCACGGGCGTCCGCCAGCCTCAGTCGCTGCCGGGCGGGCGCCCTCCTGACAGTCGATCAGCAGGTGGCAGCCTGACGTGAGGCACCCAGGAAGAGATCATGCGAACTCGAAAGACCACGACCGCAATCCGCAGCCTCGCCGTCGCCGGCGTCCTCGCCGCAGGAGGCGTCATGGGCGCCTCGGCCGCGAGCGCTGCCCCCACCTCCGTCTGGGACGACCTCGCGCAGTGCGAGTCCGGTGGCAACTGGTCGATCAACACCGGCAACGGCTACTACGGCGGGCTCCAGTTCCACCCGCAGACCTGGGCCGCCTTCGGTGGCACCGGCAACCCGGCCGACGCCTCGCGCGCCGAGCAGATCCGCGTGGCCGAGAACGTGCTCGCCGTCCAGGGCTGGGGCGCATGGCCCGCCTGCTCGGCCCAGCTCGGCCTCTCCGGCAACTCCGTGCCGGGCGGCGGCGAGGCCGCGCCCGAGCCGGCTCCCGAGGAGCAGGCGCCGGCACCCGAGACCGTCCCGCAGGAGCAGGCTCCCCAGGAGCAGGCCCCGCAGCAGCCCGCGCCCGAGCCGGAGGCCGCCCCGCAGGAGCAGGCTCCCCAGGAGCAGGCGCCCGCACCGCAGGCCGCTCCGCAGGAGCAGGCCCCGGCGCCGACCGTCCAGGGCTCCGGCGAGGAGTACGTCGTGGCCGAGGGCGACACCCTCAGCACGATCGCCGAGGCCCACGGCATCGCGTCGTGGGAGGACATCTACGCCCTCAACGCCGACACGGTCGCGGACCCCGACCTCATCTTCGTGGGCCAGGCCCTCGAGCTCCCGGCCGCCTGAGGCGACCGGCACCAGCCGCTCCCCTGACGGGGACCTGCACGGCAGGCACCACGGACCGCCGGTCCACCGCGAGGTGGGCCGGCGGTCCGTCGTCGTGGGACGAGGATGGGTGGGGAGCAGAAAGGGCCGCCTCCCGCGTTTCCGCAGGACGGCGGCCCTTCAGCTGTTGTCGGGCTGACAGGATTTGAACCTGCGACCCCTTGACCCCCAGGTGCCAGGATCAGCGCTCGTAGCCCACCTGACCTGGGGTTTTGCTTTTCAGGGGCACGCTCTGCGCATCACATTTTGCAGAGTTTGCGGGCTGTTGGTCACCTCATTGGTCCACCTCGCCAGGTGCCGGAAAGGTCCGCCCGACGGCGGTGCCTATGCTGCTTGAGCCACTGCCGACGACGAGGTACTGACGCCGTGTCGTCGTTTGATGTCTCTGAGCATGTCGTAGCACGTCTTCAAGTCGGCGGGCTGAGGAGGGTCAGTGTCGTGATCGGAGTCGTTGAGGATTCGCGCGAGGGTCTGCCATTGACCGGGCTCGTTCGGTGCCTTGCAGCGTGCTACCACCAAGGGACGCAGATCACGCAGGTTTTTCCCCTCGTAGTCAGCCAATGAAGCTTGGGTGTCATCGTCGGATTGCCGCGCCGCGATGAGTATGTGTTTTGCCAAGCGCTCCGTGGCGATTCGTAGACTGTTTCCGGCCGAGCGGCGATTCTCGTGGAGTGGCGAACTCATCTGTCCTTGCGCGTTCAACATGAGTCGTTCGAAGTCGTCCCCCGTACGGAGCACAGTGGTACCTTGCCGTGGGTCGATGAGCGTAGCCGAATACTCGCCAGTGCCCAGATGCTGGTAGAGGGACTGAAGGGTTCTCGCGAGTTCCGCATCATGGGTCGTGACTACGAGTTGCACCCCGCTCGAAAGCAGCTCCGAGGTCACCTTGTCCGCGAACGTGTATCTGTGTTCCCGATCGCTTCCGGGCACCGGATCGTCAAGGAAGATCATCGCGCTCCCAAGCTGACGGCACCGGGCGAGGAATGTCGCCAGCCCGAGCGCGTTCAGCTGGCTGTTGCTCAAGACCGCCAATGCGTTACGCACCACGCCCGACGCATCAGCTTCAGGAACCAGCGAAGCCGTCAGATCCAGGTAGCGGCTGCCAGCCCCGCGTCGAGCCAAGCGATCAAAAGCAGTTAGCTCGTCGGGCCGCATCAATGACCACCACTTACGAATCTCGGCGGCCATGAGTTCTAGCTTCTGGTCAACGACCTCTTTAGCTGCGCTCGTGATCTTTCGCTGCGCGCTCTTCAGCCGACTCGTCGCTGCATCCCTGAGGCGCTGGCGTTCGAGCGCTTCCAGCAGCGCATCCTCAGCTCGGGCGAGCTCAAGCAGTTCGGTCCATCCGGTCGTGTTGCTCCTTGCGGCGAGCACGGGCTCCAGCACGCTGATGACAGGTTCCACATCGGCCGCTGCCTGTGACAAGAGAGACTTGTGAGTGGTCAACGCTTGTCGAAGCTCTTCCTCGGCACTCATTAGAGCCTCGAAATCCGCCCTGGTTGTTGCGGTGTTTCTGCTCACCTGCTCTCGGATGTGCTCGATCGCCGCCAGAGAGTCGTCGACATGTCCCTGAACCGTTTGTGCGCTGGCTTTCAGGGTTTGCGCAAGCTGCGCGACGGCGACGAAGGAGTCTGTTTCTCCTAAAAGTTCAGCGACAGCAGACTCGTGGGCCGCCCGACCGTCAGCTGTCCATCCGGCAGCTGCCGGAATGCTCGCGCTTGCCCAGCTCCCAGCGGCTTCGAGCTCATTCGAAAGCTGCGTGATCGCAGCACGAAGTTTGGTACTCGCGCCAGTCAGGCCCTCTTGATCTGCCAGCTGGTGCCGGATCACTTCTACCCTCTCGGCAGTCAGTGATGCAGGCGTCTGGCAGACCGGGCAGTCTACTGGACCATCGCCCGGATGTTGAGGAAGACCGTCAACGCCAAGAACCGCATGGAATAGCGGCAGAACCTTTGCTACTGAGGCGTCCACTCTCGACACGGCGTCGTTATAGCTATCAAGTTCCGCGGCAAATGATTGCTCGGTCGCTGATGAGCGACCGCCAGGCGTCGGCGACTGTGCATCGAAAAGTCGCATGCGTTGTGAAGGCATAGCAGCGGTCGACGGGCGGAGTTGGGTGAGTGGTAGCAGTGTGTTCGTGCGCGCAGTGAGCTCGTTCGTCACTCGTGCAACTGCGGTCGACAGCTCGCGTGCGGGCTGCGGCTCATTCTCGGCAGGAGGTACGAGAGTGTTTAGCGCAGAGACGAGCGACGTGGAGAGCTGAGCCGCGGTCCACGGTGAGGTGGACGCCACAAGCGGGCCGATTTGAGGATGTGAACGCAGACCCTCCAGCCTTGCTACCAAAAGTTCCCTAGGCTGCGCCTCTCGTTCACTGATCAGAGCTGCGAGTTCTGAGCGCAGCAGATCGAGGTCCGCGACCTCAAGCACCGCCTTGAAATAGTCGCTCCGCTCGCCCGGCTTCGCCGAAACGGCGTATCTCAGGGCATGTTCAAGTAGAACGGGAGCCGCAAGCGGTGGGTCGGACAGCTGCATTCCGGCTTCGGTAACTGAGCCGATGTCAATCCCATCCAACGACAGGACGCTGACGCAGTCGGCCGCCCCCTGGTAGTCGTCGATCAACTGGCGGCGGAGGATCTTGCGGCTGCCATCCTGGAGACATATCTCAGCCTCGATGTATACCTCAGCAGATGCCGGAAGATGAGCGTTGCGTAGGGCGCCCTCGAACTCGCCTGGGCTTCCACCACCGAGTTGACGTCGGGATGTGCTGCCGGTGTAAAGGAATTCGAAGGCCTCAGCGAGACTCGTCTTCCCTTGGCTGTTGTCGGCGTGGATCACCGTGATCGGGGTGTTCAACTCAACTCGTTGTGGCTGCGGTCCGTAGGAGCGAAAGCCACAGATCTCGATGTAGCTGATCCTCATCGAGGCGTCTCACCTCGGCTTGCAATCACTTCGGTGTCCGCCTCCGCGGTACGCCCCTCCCAAGCTTCGGTGATCCGCTGCAGGGAAGTGCGTGCTGCCTCGACTGTCTCCGCATCGAACGCTTCAGCGACAGCGCGGGCGTCGTTGCCGTCACCCAGCCGGGCGATCAGCTCTGGAAGATTGGGAACCAGGGCGCTCACCGCGATGCTCCTCCTTGCGTCACCGGGCCAAGAAATAGACGTTCAGCAGACGGCTCAGCCGAACGCGGCTATTCGAGCTGTGCCTTCTCGCCCTAGATAACCGAGCTGATCCATGAGCGCGCGAACTACGGATTTGCCAAGTTCGAGCGGGACGGCGTTGCCGAGCTGGCGTTGAACGTCGACTCGAGTGCCGTCGATCTTGAAGTCGTCCGGGAAGGACATCAGGCGCAGCATTTCGTTGACGCGGAGGCGTCGTGCTCGTTCTTCGCCAGAGGCTGTGCGGATGTTCTCCCAGTGGAACGGGCCGACCCACGGTCCGGGCTGCGCCTGGAGCGTGGTGGATGGCCGGTTGGGGTCGAGGCGGAGCAGGAAGGTCCAGTAGCGACTGCGCCATTCGAAGTGGTTGCGGCCGCCGTAGCGTTCGGTGTGCCAAAGGTAGTTCTGACCGGGCGGGATTTCCGCGGCAAGTTCTCCGTAGTTGCCATCGACGATCTCGTCCTCGGCCGCACGGACCAGTCGGGGCAGTCCGGCGAACGCCTGGGAGGAGGTGACGTGGGGGATCTTGTTCGCGTCGACGGTGCGGGTGTGCTCGCTCCAGCCGGAGTGGGTGGGCTCGGGGAACTCGAACTTCTCCCCGTCGCGGCGTCCGACGACGAACACGCGACGGCGCAGCTGAGGGACGCCGTAATCGGCGGCGAGCAGCACTTTCCACTGCGGGTTGTAGCCGAGCTCGCCGAGTCCCTTGAGGAGCCGATCGAACTGCGCCTTGTGGGTCTTGTACGTCAGGCCTTGCACGTTCTCCAGGATGAACGCCTCGGGGCGGGACTCGCGGACAACACGGACATACTCGTCCAGCAGCGAGGCGTTCGGGTCGCGGCTCTCGCGCTTCTGCTCCAGCCAGAACCCCGACTTGCTGAACGGAGTGCACGGCGGGCCGCCGACGACCAGCACAGGCTCTTTGGCCCGCAGCCCTGCGGTGGCGAGGATCTGCTCGGTGGAGACCTGTTGGATGTCGCCGGTGAGGGTCGCGGCACCGTCGAAGTTCGCCTTCAACGTCTGCAACGCGGGCTCGTTGTAGTCCGTCGCGACCGACACACGAAGGAGGCCGCTGCCGGGGTCGCCGGCATCGAGGGGCTCGGCGTCGGCACGTTCGACGGCGAGGTCGAGTCCTCCTGCTCCGGAGAACAGGCTCACCACCGGGAGTTGCTCGCCCATCGGCCACCTCTTTCTATACGTGCACGCACGGCCCGGCCTCTGCGGGCAGTGCGTGTCTGACCAGTATCGTCGAGACGAGTCTGCCAACAGCCACCGACATGCCCAACGTGACCAAGGACATCGGTGGACAACGCAATCCGGAAGGGGTCCTGTGGAGGAAGAGCCGCTCGCCGGGCGAGCCTTCGGCGAGGTCTACCGTGTCCAGGGACGCAGCGACCTGCACGCGTTCCTCCTCGACGCCGTGCGTGCCTCCGGCGGCCGCGTGCTGTACGCGAGCGACCCGCACCGCGCGCCGGTCTACCTCGGGGTGCAGCTGAGCTCCGACGAGCGGATCGGGATGCTCGTCTACCCCTTCCGCGTCACCCGAAACTCGATCAAGAACCGCCCTGACGACGAGGTCCGCGGCCAGCTCCGCTACGGCGCTGAGGAGTCCTGGAAGAGAGAGCACCCCCTTGGACGCGACGTCGCCGGCGTGGACGTGACGATGATCCTCGGCGTCGACCTCGCCGACGGCGTCATCCTCGGCCTGGACGCCAACCTCTGGGACCCGCTGCCAATGGGCATCTCCTTCTACGCCAAAGACGCCGAGATCATGCAGGCCAAAGCATCCGGGTGGCACGTCTGGGAGAAGATCAACCGCACCGGCACCAAACGCTCGGAGCCCCGCTCACCCACGAATCTGGAGACGGTCGTCGCGTTCACTCCCGACCGCCTCATCGACTACGCGCGTCTCGAACGACGAGCGACCTCCCTGCGTCTGGACCCGCCGCTGCGGTACTCGGCTGCCGTAGCGCTTGCCGATGAGACGGCGGTCGATGAGCTGCCGCGCCGGCACGTGCTGGAGGAGCAGTTCGCGCTCACCAGCGAGCAGATCCTCGACATCATCGGCGGACGCAACCGGCTCTCTGTCGCCGTGCGCGGCGGGGTCGCCGAGTACCACCTGGAACACCTGCTCGAGAGCTCGCCCGACATCTCCGCGGTCGAGCGGCTCGACGTGGACGCGATGCACGACTTCAACGTGATCCTCGCGGACGGAAGGCTGATGAGGGTCGAGTGCAAGAACGCGAGCCCCAAGACCTCCGCCAGCGGCAGCTTCAAGGTCGAGGTGCAGAAGACCCGCGCCTCCAAGGGCGATCCCGCGTCGCGCTTCTACCCCGTCGACGGGTTCGACGTCGTCGCCGCCTGCCTCTTCTCGCCGACCGGACGGTGGGAGTTCCGTTACGGGCTCACCTCACGCATGTCGCGGCACAAGGATTTTCCCGACAGGCTCGCGCCGATCCAGACGATCACCGACGACTGGGCTGAGAGCCTGTCCGCTCTCAGTGAGTGACCTCTCGTCGATCGCGCACGACATCCACGATGCTCGCGGCGATAGAGGTGGGGGCTTCGTGTTCCCAGAACCGCAGAACCCTCCAACCGCGCCCCTCAAGCAACGCGGTGGTCTCGATGTCGCGGAGCCGGTTCCGGCCGATCTTGCCCTCCCAGTAGTCGCGGTTCGTCGACGGCATCTTGAAGTGCTCGGGACAGCCGTGCCAGTAGCAGCCATCGATGAGCACGGCGACACGGGCGCGAGTGAACAACAGATCTGCCGTCCTGCGCAGGTCGCGCTCCGGTCGCGCGTTGACCCGGTATCGCAGTCCCGTGGCGTGCACCAGGCGGCGCACCGCCAGCTCCGCCTGCGTGTCCCGGCTTCGGTTGCCCTGCATGGTCTTCCGAGCGGCAGCACTGGAAGCCCACGGCGTGTACATGCTTCGAGGTTACGGACTCGTCGTGAATGGTTCACTCCGTCGGGGCCGATTACGACGCCCCGGGGAAGGACGAGTCGCTCGGTCGCCGCCAGATGAGGAGGCCGCTAAAGTTGAAGGCCGTGTCTCCGCAACCAGTCGCCAGTAGCCAGCGTCGGACGAGGTCGGGCAAGGGTTGGCCACTTGGGTAGGCCGCGCACGCCGATCGGCACGTTCGGGAAGATCCGAGTCTTTCGCGTGGCGTCGGGCCGGGTCACGGCCAGCACGCGCTATCGCGACTGGGACGGTGCGTCTCGGCAGGTGTCAGCCACAGCAGACACGAAGGCCGCAGCGGAGCGCGCGCTGAAGTCGAAACTGTCACAGCGGTCACTGTTCCAGCCCGGCGCCGCCGACATCACGCCGGACAGCGGCTTCCCGGCTTTGGTGGACTACTGGCTTGAGGACATGGAGCTGGAAGACCGTCTGTCGTTGACGACTCAGCAGCTCTACGAGCGGAACATGCGGACTCTGGTGCTGCCCGCTTTCGAGCACCTGACATTGCGCGAGGTAGGCGTGGCCCGCTGCGACCGGTTTCTAAAGAGCCTTGCCCGCGAAAGTCCCAGCAAGCGAAACAGGGCGCGCGTTGCGCTCCGCCTCGCACTGGGCCTTACCGTGCGGCACGAGATCCTCCCGCGCAACCCGATGGATCATGTTGGAAGGCTCCACCGCGAGCGCATCCCACCATCGGCGCTGACTCCGGCAGAGGTTGATGCTGTGCGTGCTGCGGTGCGCTACTGGGAGACGGGTCTGAACGAGACCGGGCCTCGACCGGACGGACAACTCGGGGCAGTCATCGAGGTGATGCTCGGCACCTCCGCTCGCATCGGGGAAGTCCTGGCGTTGCGGCGGCGCGACATCGACCTGACTTCGGCGCCGGCCACGGTGAGGATCGCTGGGACAGTCGTCAGCCAGCGTGGGGTGGCGACCAGTCGTCAAGATCACCCGAAGACGGCGCGCTCCCGCCGTGTGGTCGCCCTGCCGTCCTTCGCGGCCGAGGCGCTTCGGACTCGCCTGGCGCATCGCTGTCGTATGAATGAGGACGATCTCGTGTTCTCCAGCCGGAACGGCACACCTCTGACGACCAACAACGTGCGTCGGCAGCTTCGTCATGTCCTCGATCTGGCCGGCATCGAGGGTGTGACGTCGCACATGTTCCGCCGTACGGCGGCCACTGCGATCAATGATCGCGCGAGTGTCGAGCTCGCGGCAGCGCTGCTTGGTCACACTGATCCGAGGACGACGCTGCGTCACTACATTCGTCGAAACGAGATGGTCGATCCGGTCACTGCCGTGCACTTGGACGAGGCATTCGCGAAGGACATACAACGGCGCCAGGGAACCTGACCCGGTGCGCTCAGGGGATGCTCTTGCTACTCACGTCGAGCCGTCAGCTGAGTTCGCCGCCGCTGAGAGAAGGCGCACGGTCGCGCGCGCGATGTCGGCTGGCCTGTGGCTGATTGTGAGGAGCCGCGAGAGCTCTTCGTCAAGGTGAGGGCCGGAGGCGGCACTGGCGTACGCGTCATGCAGCGCATCCAGCGCGACTGCGACCTGTGCGTCCTGAGCATGAGCCGGGTACGCGCCGGGTGCCCAGCCATCGAAAGACTGCGGATATAGACGCTGCGCGACTGCCGCTGCTGCGCCACCGTACCCTCCGGCGACGAGGAGCAGGCGTCCGGACTGAATCGTCAGACGGGCCTCTTCGATCACGCCCGGTTCCGCGCCGACGTAGCCCGCGAGGCGCCCCCCAACAATCAGACGGGCTGTCGTTTCGCTCGCGACATGCTCGCGCATCGCGGTCAACGCGTTGCCGGCGTCTTGGGTCCAAGAGCCGTCCAGGGCACGCGAGATCGGCACCGTCTTACGCGACTCGGAAACCAACGTCAGTCTGCCGATGTCACCGAGATTCCTGTCTGCCGCGATCAGCTCGTCTGCCGTGAGCTTCCGGTACTCAGATTCGGCGAGCGTGATCTCAAGCGCGGATCTTCCGCTGCTGAAACGTTGGGCCTCTTCGATCAGGATCTCGGTGTAGCCACCGGGATTGAGGTGACCGCCGTATACGACGGTTCCTCCCGCGAGCATGATCGCTCTGCCTACTTCGGCGACGACCAGTCGGCAGTGTTGCTCAGTGAGACCAAGACGTGAGAGATCGGCGCTCTCAGAGACTGACAAGGTGACTTTCTGGCCCGAGAGAGCGTCTCGCGAGATGAGGGTGGGTTCGCTCATTTCTTGAGTGCTCCACCGCGCGCAGCGAACGTCCGGGGCGTCAAGATGTCGACGTCGACGTCGTAGCCTGCCACCGCGCACAACTGCAGCAGCACCTCTCGTTCCGCGGGCCCGAGGGGCGGATCGGGGTGAATGACCCAGAGGTGCTTGTCATCTGGCTGCGTCTCTTGATGTGAAGCGAGCCAGGGGGCGAGTGTGGTCGGCTCAGGCGATTGCGCAGGAAGCCAATCGAACCCGTCCTCCGAGAGATAGGACGTCTGCGCTTGCCAAAGAGTGTTCTTGAGCGTCTCGTCGACGAGCCTGTTGAGGGCAAGAGCAACCCCGGGAGCGGGATCGGCGAGGTCACAGACTACCGAGGGGACGTGGTCCATCAGGAAGGAGCCCCGCTCCTCCCCGGCAGTGAGCGCGTACATGCAGACGACCGGCATGCCGCTGTGCTTTGCGGCGTGGACCTCACGTTGGGTCCATTCTCGTGCGGCGTACACGTCGGTGCGGATCATCAGCAGCGCGCTGCTGCCAGCGGCGTCCTCAAGCGTCCTCTCCCAGTCGCCACCAGGTTGGATGTCTTGCGCGTCGAAGAACGCCGACAGGTGAGACTGCTGGATGTGGTCACGTACACGCTCGAACATCGCGGGGCCGGAACGCGAAGCTTCCTCGGAAGAACGGTGTTTCGTGTGACTCACGAACACCGTCAGCCGTGCGGGGAGGTTCGCCTCCTGCTGGATCTGCTGGGTGATCGCCTGCGCCAGCTCGCGCCCGAACAAGCCGCTATCCGTGTTCACGTCAGCTGGCAGGGTCTGGATGCCGCCGAGGATCTGATTGACGATGCTGGTACCCCATTGCAGGCCTTCCGCCACGACAGGGTAGACGCCTACGCCATCCCTCAGGTTCAGTTCGACAATCTCGCGAAGATACTTGTTCCATGGATTGACCGCCTCGGCCGCTGCACGGAGCAAATTCGTGTCGATGATCGGCACGATCGCGTTGAACTGTGCGGCCGGGAGTCCCTCGCCGAGCGGCGTCGCAATGCCCAAGGGCCGTGGCGGAGCTCCGTCCTCCCAGGGATCGCTGCGCGCATACACCTCGACGGCACCGCCAGCCAGGCCCGAGAATGCCGGGCTATGGAAGTGCTCATGGAGTTCCGCGAATCGCTCGGCGCCGATCGCGTCGTCGGGGTGCCAGACGACGAACACGTCGAGGATCGGCGGGATCGGCACGCGCTCTCCTCTCGAAACGCCGCCTCATCGGGGCGATGTCGGTGGTCAAAAGTAGACTATCCCTGGAAGGGAGGAGCCCGACATGAGCGACCAGCACAACATCTTCATCAGCCACCGTCACGAGGACGACGCGCTGGTCGGAGATCTCAAGAAGATGCTCTCCGGCAGCGGAGCCGAGATCCGGGACTCGTCGATCACGAGCGAGACCCCGAACAACGCGAAGAGCCCCGACTACATCAGACAGATCCTGGCCGACCAGATCCGATGGGCGGGCAAGATCATCGTCATCATCTCCCCCGACACGAAGAGCCACGAGTGGGTCGACTGGGAGATCGAGTACGCCCGCAAGTTCCCCGACAAGCGGATCGTCGGGGTCTGGGCACCCGGCACCACGCACGACGACATGCCCGAGCCGCTCGAAGACTACGCGAACGCGATCGTCAACTGGGATGCCCAGGCGATCATCGACGCTCTTGACGGCAAGGACAACTGGACAGAACCCAGTGGTGCTCCCGCGCCTGTGCAGTCGATTCCGCGGGCTGCCTGCTGAATAAGGAGGTCGAGCGTGAAGGTGTTCAGCTACATCGTGCGCTACGACGTCGGGTTCGCGCCAAACCCCTTTCACGGGGTCTGCTCTCTTGCCACCTGCAAGCAGGACATCCGCCGGGTCGCCCAGGTCGACGACTGGATAGTCGGCACGGGCTCCCGACCGAACGGCAAAGCAGGCAACCTCGTCTACGCCATGCGCGTCTCAGAGATCGTGAGCTTCCAGGCGTATTGGGACGATGAACGCTTCGCTGAGAAACGGCCGAACCTTCGGGGCAGCCGCATGCAGCACTTCGGCGACAACATCTACCACCGCGATCTGGCCGATGAATGGATCCAGGAGAACTCCCGCCACAGTAAGGACGACGGTTCTCTAGAGGCGCGCCACATGCTGCGCGACACGAAGAGCGAGCGGGTGATGCTCGGAGACGAGTTCGTGTACTTCGGCGGAGACGGCCCAGTCATCCCCGAATCACTGCGCAACGACTATGGCTTCGACCTCGTGCACTCGGGACCTGCATACCGAAGCAACTTCACCAACGAGCACGTCGCAGCGATCATCGAATGGGTGCGATCGCTCGAGCCGGGGGTGCAAGGACGCCCGCACGACTGGCCACGTCGCCGGCAGCCAGCAGCAGCCGCGTGAACGTCAGCGCGCTCAACTAGAACATGGGCTCGAGGACGCGCGCACGCGCGAACTCACCTCCCAGCACCTCGTTCTGAGGCAGGTGACTGTTGATCCCCCACTTGGGAGGGAAGAAGAGCGTCATCGGCTCCGGCGTGGAGACGTAGCGCGATTTGATCCGGCTTCTCGCGCTAGCAAGCTCCGGAACCGCCTCACGGCAGTATTTGTCCGTCTCGCAGAAGAGATTCTGAGCGTCGATCGCCTGGATCGGCCGACCCCAGAGACCGCTGAAGTCAAGTTCCAGGCGGGCGAACTCAGCCTCCTGGTTGTCGACCATCCACATGATCACCTCTTGCGGCGTGAGACCACCGAGGTCGGAGAATACCTTCTTGATGCCACGTAGCGCGCCCGGACCAGGCTTCGTGAAGTCGTTCTCGGAGAAGTTCACGTGCTCCGAGTAGTTCAGGTCAATCGCCATCTGGTAAGACATGAAATCCCCCATCAAGGGGAAAGTGTGGAGCAGGTCATAGACCTCTTCCAGCGACTTGGCCTCAAGAATCCGCTCGCCAAGGCGCGACCGCACGAACATGTCCCGGAACAGCTCCACATGGTTCAGATGCTTGGTCTTGCGACCGTAAGCGTCCGTGGCGCAGAGGATGAACGCCCCCGTGTAGAGGCCGCCGTTGCGGTCCTTCGCCTCGGTGAGCGCGGCTTCGAACACACCGGTCTCCAGATCTGCAATCCGAGGCGACCGCCCAAGTATCTCGACGACGGTCTCCCACGTACTGACATTGCTGAAGTTTCGGAACGCGACGATCTGGAACAGACGATCGGCAGGGCTTGAGTCGTCATCGCGGTAAGCGACGTCACGGATGAGGTACTGGCTGACACGGTCAGCAGCCCGATAGACGTTGCAGAACTTGTACTCCTGAAGAATCCGGTCCTGCGTCCACGGCCCCGGGGCTCCAGCGACTCGCGCCTCAAACACGTGCTGTCGCTCAGCGGCGAACTTCCAGTAGAGGTCGTAGACCCCGTCCCGGGGAGTTGGTGCTCGCATAAACTGTGCCTGTCTCCGTTTTGTGCTGCCTATGGTCATCCGCTTCTCGTGGCGAGATGCAAGTCCGACCCGTCGGCCACTGGTTCGCTCCATCATCTCTCGCCGGACGCGTCGCAGCCCGCCAGAACCGCCGTCATGATCGTCCCGCGTCGCGGCGTAGCGTGTCGACTCCATCCGGGTCGGACAGCGCGACCGCAAGCACGAGGCGTAACGCGGTCGCCGTCAGGCGCTCTGCCAATGCGAGCTTCTCCATCCACTCGCCCTGCGGGTGGAGCTGGAGGAAAGCATTCAACTCGTCGAACACCGTCGAGGCCTCTGCGGCCTCGGCATGAACGGTCCCGACCTCGCCGACGACGTCACGCGCCTTCATGAGTTCCTCGAAACCATCCGGGCCGTCGCTGAACCGCTCACCGCCATTCGTGAAGAGTTGCTCGGCGACGTCGGTCGACTGGTCCGCGAGGAAGGTCTCATATTTGACTGCATACACGAGGAGATCGACCACAGTGTCCAGAAGTGCCTCTCTCCCCGCTGCCGCACCACCTGCCACCTGATCGATGCGATCGATCTTGCGGGCGAGGTTGGCGGCGATGCTGATCAGCTCCCCGCGCTTCTTCCACGAGTTGCCGTAGGCGGCGTCCTTCGACCGATGCAAGGCGATGACCGACTCGCGCAGGTCGACCCAATCCACCGTGGAGACGGACTGGGACAGTAGCTGGGCGGAGTCTCGAAACAGTTGCTCGTGGAGCGCGAAGGCGATGTCGCTGTGGCCGAGCTCGTCGACGAGTTCACGTTGCCGGGCGTCGTCAGCACCTGCGGCGATCTCCCACTTGATCGCGATCGCTTGAAGGAACTGACGCAGTAACGGGTCGGAGAAGCCAGCGATCTCCACGTGACAGTTCTCCCCGGACGCCAGTCGAGCTTCGATGTCGAACCAGCGATCGAGCACACCCGCGAAGTCCTCCCACCGAGTCCCGAACTGAGCGCCCGCCCACGCCTCCTCATAGCCGGTGGCGCCACCAAACCCGGCGAGGGCACGGTCAGCTTGCTCATTCCGCTCGTCGTAGAGATGAAGGGATGAGATGAAGAACGACGCGTGACCGAGTCGCGCACCGAGCCAGAAGGCCATCATCTCGTGCAGGACACTCCACTCGAACGTGTTGATGCCGGAGAATCCCCACAGGATGTCGTTGGAACGCACGGTCACGTTGAGGTGTACGCTGCCATCCCTGACGAGGAAGTGCAGCCAGTTGTTGCAGGGCACATCGAGCGTATCCGCGAAGTCGCGCGCCGGATCGAACAGGACGGCGACCGCCCGGCGAGACTCAGGGTCCGAACGGAGGAGCTTGCGGATCTCATCCACTTGATCGACTCCACCCCAGTCGCGCAACCGTGGCCCATAGCCACCACGCCATGTCACCTGGTCATCCGAGAACTGCAGCGCGCGGCCGAGGTAGCGGGCTAGATACTCCATGTCATTGCGCCCAGCGAGCACCCACATCGTCTCGGCGATGGTCGCGAACACATCGTTGCGACGACCCGGTACTGTGATGAAACGTTCCGTTGGCTGCGCCAAGGTCACAGTACGTGCGAGACGCTCGTGAGTCGGCAGTCCGCGAACCGTCACCGGTTGCCCACTCGAACGAATCTCGGCAAGCTCAGCGATGAAGGCCCGCGCAGCATTGCGATAGAGCATGCATACCCTCCCCGAGCCGCTTCGATCTTGAGATCGAGTATCCCGCGTGGCGCGAGGAATCCCGTGATCGAACAAGTCCGGTGCCGGTCGTGTCGTGGCATAGAGACTGCCGCGTCAGTTCTTCGGCGGCGGGGGCGTCAGTATGCGACGACAGGGTCGGTCGTGCCGGCGCGTTAGCGCGAGACCTCGTCATATCGCGGCCTGGCCCGATGAGCTCGGCGTCGAATGGCGATCTCGCACGTCCATGTGTGAAACAGGAGCAGCGCGGTGATCGGCCCATTGACGATGAGCTTCAGCATGTTCCAGGTGGCGAGGAGAACGAGCAGGTTCAGCCAACCCGAACCGCCGCTATCAATGGTGGTGATGCACCAGCTCGCGACGAACCCATAGGGCACTGCAACGAGCATGGCCGGGATGCCCCAGCGCAGGCCGCGGCGAGTGCGGGTCGCGGCGATCAGGAGGTTGGTGGGCGCGTAGCTGAGGATGGTGTGGGTGCGGACGCCGGCCGCCCAGATGAGCCGGAACATGGGCATAGTCCTCTCAGGGGTTCGGCGACAAGAACCTGAAAGGACCGCCCGCTGTTGCGGGTTGGTCATGCTGTAGCGGGGAGCGACAGCGCCAATATAGAGGCCGCCTCGTCATCCATCGTACGACGCGGCCCTGACATCGGGAAGGGCATGCGTGTCATAGCGAGCGGCGCACGGGCTCTTGTCCGGGCCGCCGCTGCGGCTCCTCCCCCGGCCCTCGCGCGAGGTCGCGTGCGCGGTCGAGGGCGGCGCTCGCGCGGGCCGCGTCGATCTTCTGCGCGTCGTTCTCGGCGGGAGCGCCGAGCGGCGTGGGATCGGTGATGCCGTAGCGGTCGCGGTACGCGGCGACCGTACGAGCCAGGCCGCGCCAGGTCGCGGCGGTCTTGGCGTCCTTCGGCGGGGCGCCGAGCGCCTTCGCCCACCCCTTGCCTTCGATGAGCGCGGCGTCGAGAAGGGCGTCGGCGCGGGTCTCGATGAGGTCGCGGCGTTCGGTGAGCGCCTGCCGGAGCTCGCCGCTCATGGTGCCGGTGGCTTCGGGGATGAGGCCGGCGATCAGCCGGGGCGTCTTGCGGGCGCGGCCGGAGCCGGCGGGGCGGGCGGTGGCGCGAGTCACGCGGTAGTGGAGGACGGCGGCGATGTCGTCGACATCGGAGAAGCCCCGTGCCCGCACGAGCCGTGGCAGCAGGGCCTCGATGTCGTGGTGGTTGGCTTCGGCACGGCGAAGCTCGGCAGTCAATGCGCCGAACGCTGGGGAGCTGATCGCGGCGCCCGCATCGTCGTCGGTGAGTCCGGATGCGCGCACGAGGTTCGCCCACCTGTCGCGTTGGGCGGCGGCGGCGATCGTCTCGTACTCCGCAGCGAGCTGACCGATGTTCCTCCAAGCGTCCTGCTCGGCGGCGATGGTCTCGTGGGCGGAGAGCTCGGCGCCGACGTGCTGGAGCACCCCGAACAGCACGCTCTTGGCGGTGGCGTCGGTGTTGTCGCCGGGGTGAGGTCCCTGGTGGGAGTCGTCGGGCTTGTCGATGGTGACGTAGGCGAGGTTCGCGTCTCGGCCGCGGGTGAGCGCGACGTACAGGTTCTCCCTCGTCATGGATGAGTCGACAAGGACGTGCGAGGTGTCCACGGTGATGCCCTGTGCCCGGTAGGAGGTCACCGCGTAGCCGAGGTCCAGGTGCTCGGCCGCATAGTCCGCCGGGAGCACAACCGATCCGCCCCGTCTGTGCTCGACGCGGCGGAGGGTGACTGAGCCGTCGTTGCGGATGTCGGTGACGGTCCACCGGTCGCCGTTGCGAACCCAGGACCGGCCGGCACGCAGGCGGCGGTCGTTGCGGCGGGTGATGACCGTGTCCCCGGCTGCGGCGCGGGTGCCATCGTGCAACTCGGCCTCGCGGGTGCCGTGGACGGTGCCGTCGAGGATCAGGTCCGTACGGGCGCGTTGGTTGAGCGCGAGGACGGATTCGTTGGAGTCGGTGACCAGCACCGTCGCACGGCCCGCTTGCCGGTCGGCTCGCCATGCGGTGTAGGCGGCGTCGATCATCGCCTCCGTCTCCCCGCCCTGGATGCGGTCGTGGTCGAGGTAGGTGTCGATGACCTCAGTGCGCCCGTGCCGAAGGCCGAGGGAGGCGGTCTTCTCCCACGAGTTCGTGAACCTGTGGATATCGGCCAACTCGGGCGCATCGTACCGATCGTGGACCAGCAGAGAGAATGCGCCACCGGCGTCGACGGACTGGAGCTGCGCATAGTCCCCGACCAGCAGCACCTTCGCCCCCGCCCCGGCCGCCAGCGCGGTGATCCGGTCCAGGGACAGCGTGCCGGCGAGGGACGCTTCGTCCACGATCACGAGCTGACCCGTGCGGAACGACTGGCCGGTGCGTTGATGGATCTCCCACCACTTCGCAGTGTTCTCCGTCGCGATCCCGAGGTCGTCGGCGAGGACCTGCGCGGCGACCGCAGACGGCGCAAGCCCGACCACGCTGCCGGGTCCGTGCTCGGCCTCCCATGCCCGCCGCGACGCGGACATCGCCGTGGTCTTGCCCGCTCCGGCCGGGCCGACCAGGACATCGACAACGCGGCCGGACACGGCGACCGACACCAACGCGGCGGCTTGATCGTCGCCGAGCACCCGCCCTTCCCGGTCGGGCCTGGTAGCGATCCGCTCCACCGTGGAAAGTGGCACGGTCGGGCCGGTCGTCATGCGGGCGCGCTTGAGGAGGCGGTCTTCGGCTGCCAGCAGGAGCTCGGAGGAGAACACCGTCGAGTGCTTCGGCCGGAACACCGAAGTGCCATCCGGCCGGCGGAACGCCACCGGGCTCGTCGCGAGCTCGGGCGGGGTGAGCCGCAGCGACGCGGCCTCGGCGGCATCCACGACCAGTCCGACGACCGCTTCCCGATCCACGGTGGAGGCGAACCGGTAACCCATCGTCTGCCGGGCCGCCTCGGCGGTGAGATTCCACCGACGCCAGGTGGAGCGCTTCTCGCCCACCACCTCCACGACCGACTGGCCATGGGACGCGATCACGTCCAAGGGGATGTCGTCGGCGCGAAGCAGCAGCGGTGCGTCGTTCGCTGCGACTATCCGCGCCCATGAGGTCGCATCCGTGCCGAGGATACGGCCGGCGCGGTGCCGCCATTCGGCGGTCAGGTCAGCCAGCGACCGGACCTGCTTCTCTGGGCGGGTGGTGAGGGTGGCTTGGGCGCGGAGCTTGATGATCGTTGCAGTCGAGGGCTGACGGCCGTGCTTGTCGACGTACTCGGCGATGAGCCGGTTCTTCTCGGCCTCAATGTGCCGGGATCGGGAGGAGAACTCGGCCACCAGCTCCTCCGGCACGGCCGCCACCGCCCACGCCGGATTGCGGTCCCGGCCCATCTCGCGGGACTCCCAGAAGACGCCAAACGACCTCGTGAGGTGGTCGGCGAACACGGCCTCGTGCAGCTCGGAGAGCGCGACCGTCGCGGCGTGCATGGGCCGGCCGTCGAGGGAGCGCCACTTGCCGTCCAGGACGGTCTGCACCTTGTTCGAGATGACGACATGAGTGTGCAGGTGCGGATCTCCAGCCCGGGAGTCGTAGTGGTCAAACGCCGTGGCGATCAGGCCACGGACATCTACCTGTGCAACGGCTCCACCGCGTGCGGTTGCGCCGGTGCGGGTGGCTGCAACCTCCCGCTCCATGAACGCAACCACCTCCGCAACCGCCGCATGATGCGCCTCGGCAATGAGCGCCTGCGTGCCCGCGTCCGCGACTGCCCACAGCACTGATGCGGACTTCGGGATTGAGAACGTGAAGTCGTACCCAGCGACCGCGCGCCGCGTCCCCCGCCCCGCTTCTTCGGCTTCGATCTGCGCACCCGCCTCGGCACGCGAGGCCGGCCCGAGGCCGGGATCGAGCGCCGCGGCGCGCTCCTCGATGCGATCCGCCGCGGTCTTGTACGCGGGATACGCCAGTCCGAGCGGGTCGCCGGTGACAGGGTGCCGGCCCATCCCGACAAGAAGCTGGAGTTGGGATTCGGAGACCTGATCGCCTTCCACGATCACCCCGCCCAGCGCTGCGACGCCCGCGCCGAGCCAGCGACCCGGCGGGCTGCCCGCCTCGGCGTAGTACCTCGTCAGCGGGGTCGAGAGTGAGCGGTCACCGTCGCCTGCGGCGACGGTGCGGAGCAGGTACTTGTAGCCGTCGCCGGCGCTCATCACGCGCATCGAAACGGTCATACACGTAGGTGTTCGCGGTACAACTGACGTAAGCATCACAGTGGCCGCAGGTCGCCGCCGATAAAGTTGGGAAGGTGAAGAACCCGGCCGCACGCATCGTCTTGTCGGTTGCTGCTGTTGTAGTGGTTGCGTTCGGGCTGTTCTCTGCCAGCGTCGCGATATGGGGCTCGTGGTGGCGGTTCCCCAACATGCCGACCGCCGAAGAATGGTCTGCCATATTCGGAGCGTCAGCTCTGGTTGCGTTGGGGTTCGCTTGGTATCAGATTCGTCAGGTGGATCAGTCGAACAAGGCGCTGATCGCATCGAACGAACTGGCGCGCCAGGTCAACGTCGAAGCCGTCCGACCGAGGGTCCAGGTCGCCCTGGAACCCACTCGTTTCGTTCGAAAGAACCGCGGTGCACCGGCAGAGGGCACGCTTCATATCGCCGTACGAAACATCGGGGTGAGTCCGGCCCACGAGGTGCGGTTGCGCGTGAGCCCGCCGTTCACTTCCCTGGAGAAATTCTTCAAACCTGGAATGATGAACGCACATTTCGCTGAGGTCAACGAGACGTTCAGCGGCAACGTGAGCTTTCGTACGCTCAATCCGGGCAACACATACATCTGGTTCCTGGGTCAAGTACCTGAGTTGTTTGACGACGCGTCGGGAATCCCGCGCCGCTGGGAAGTCGAAGCCGAGTACACCGGAACGGCATCTCCAGAACCGTTCCACGAAACGTTTGTACTCGACCTCGACGTCGAGAAGCGCATCGAGTTGCCTATCGATCCACTCGTGCGTATTGGCAAGGACATCGAGGCCGTCGGAAGCAAGCTCGAAGCAATCAAGGGCGTTGTTCCGAAGAAGCTCACGCTCAGCGACGATTCCTTCGAGGCACTTGGGAGGCGCAGCCGCGGGATACGATCTTCGGCGGTCGGTGCACGGCGAGCGCCATCTTGGCTGCGAAGACCCCGTTGACATCGAGGTGGTTGCGCGCGTAGCTCCTCAGGGACCTGTTCGGGTTGCAGACACAGGCTGAGGGTAGCGCCAAATGAGCCTCCAGTTGCGGCGGCAATCCGCGAGGTATTGCGCCCGCGGCCGCGTCCGGCTCCAAGTCGCTGGTCAACACGATCACCCTCCACGCCTTCGGTGGCCGAGCCGCTCAGCTACGGGTATGCGTTACGCGCCGGAGGTCATACAGCCGGAATGCTTCGCTCAGGGTCATGGTCGCCGCTGCGATAGCAGGGCCGACATCGTTGTCGAGGTCTCCGCGTAGCCGCACGATCGAACCGCCCGACTCCTCGCGTACGACCTCATTTCGGTCGAGTCGCATGACGCCGAAATGATATTGCGCGTGGGCAGCCGCGCTGCCTGATCGCCAGATTGCCTGCGTCGCACCGATGAGCAGGTCGTCATCGACGCCGTGCATGTGCTGTGCGACCCAGTCGATCGCCCCGGTCTGATGGAACCGAATCTTCGTGACGTCCTCTCGCAGGCCGAGCGCAGTCGCGACCTTCTGCAAGCTGGCTTGCCGCTCGCGCAGTTGCTCCAGGAGGCCCGTACGAACCTCCTCAGGTTTGCCTTCCGGGATCTGCATATCGCGGCAGGATGTGACCTGAACACGAAGGTCGTCGGCGCGGAGCCTGAGCGCCCGCTCGCGACGTTCTTGCCGCGTTGGCGGTGCGAGGACCCACACCGCGTTCACCGCCGCGACGAACGCGGTCCGCGCAACGGTCATGTAGGCCGTCGGGTACATCGTGCTTGTTGCCCGCATGGCATCGATCGCGAAATCCAAGTGCTCGGAGGAGATGCACATCGAGTACCAGACGGGGTTCTCGACACTCAATCCGTCGACGGAGTCAGCTGCGAGCGAGCTTCCAGGCTCGGGCGACATCGGATTCTCTGCACGCTTACGCCAGGCATCGACCGCTTCCGAGATGCGGTCCAGACGCCTAAGCCACTCATTGTTCTCGGGCGGTGGAGGCTGCCGCCCGGGTCGCCGCTTCGTCATAGCCGCACCATATCTCCGTTCCCACGCGCACCTTCGCGACCCGCTCTACCGCGACCTGCAAGACGCGTGGTAACTCCGAGGGGCGGTCGGAACGACCTGCATGAGCGGTGACGGTTCGACCGGCTCAGGATGGTCGATGGGGGGCGAGCACCTGGCAGGTGACCAGCCTGGTGTCGAGTTCGCGAGTGGACCACGGCCAGGGATCACGAACCTGTCGGAGTCCTGATGCGCCAGCCGAACAACGATCACCGTCTGCGGGTCGGGTCACTGTTCTCCGGGTATGGCGGTCTCGACCTCGCCGTCGAGGAAGTCTTCGACGCCCGCACGATCTGGTTCTCCGAAATCAACGAACCTGTTGCCCGTGTCTTCGCCCACCATTGGCCCGACGCTCCGAACCTCGGCGACATCACCACGATCGACTGGCAGACCGTCGAGCCAGTCGATGTGCTCTGCGGCGGGTTCCCTTGTCAGGACGTCTCCACGGTTGGCAAGATGGCCGGCCTTGCCCCCGGTACCCGATCCGGTCTCTGGGCACACATGGCGACCGCGATCGAGAAGCTGCAACCAGAGTGGGTCGTCATCGAGAACGTACGCGGCCTGCTTACCGCAACCGCGTCCCGCCCGGCCCCGGAAGGAGACGACGATGGACGACGCAACCCCGAACCTGAAACCCCCGCAGGTGCAACCCTTCGCGGTGTGGAGCCCGACCCGTGGGGTCTGGGAGACCAGCCAGCCCGACCTCTACGGGCACTTGGCGCCGTACTCGGAGACCTGGCCGACCTCCGGTATGATGCGAGATGGATCGGCCTACCCGCGTCCGCAATCGGCGCACCACACCCCCGGTTCCGCATCTTCATCCTCGCGAACCGTACTGTTCCGAACGCCGCTCGCCTCCGACTCCGCCAGGGGCGGGGAGACTCTGGATCTGGTGAAGGCCAGGCGTGGCACGATCGCCCTAAGCCATCAGGTGATAGACCTCGCGACCAGGCGCAGTCGTCGGTCGTCGGAGGCAACCTTCGCGCTGATCGCCGAGTTTTTCGGCAGTGGGGACGATACGGCCCAGCCATCTTCCGATGGGAACGAATCATGGGACGAGTAGCGCCGGCGCCGACAGTACTGAACGACAGAACCGGACCACGCCCCGCCCCAGCGTTTGTGGAGTGGATCATGGGCCTGGACGCTGGTTGGGTGACCGACCCCGCGCTTGCGCTCACGCAATCGCAGCAACTTGCGGCGTTAGGTAATGGCGTCTTGCCAAAGCAGGCCGAAGCTGCCCTCCGAGCGCTGATCGGATGACAGCAGGGCGAATTGTCAAAGCAGCATGTATGCCTTGGTCGGAAATGGCGCGACGATGGGTCGGCGGTAGGTGGCGACGATCACAGTCTGGGACCATACAACGACAAGTTCCGAGCGGTGGTGGGCGGGCCTCGACTGCGGGCTCATTCGGAGCGCGTGGTGGCCTGTCGTCGCAGCAGTGACCCACACGGCAATCGGTGGGGTTGTTTCGCGATTCGTCGTGGCGATCGTCGTTACCGCCATCGTTGCGGCGTTGCTCGTTGCGCTTCGCGCGCAAGCCTCCGACACTGCCTCTCAAGTAGCCGAGAAGTGGGCTGAGTTGTGCTCCATTGACCGACTCGCGGATCTGTGAAGCGAGACTTGATCGACGACTGCCATCAGCGCCACAGAGACACCTAATGGTGTCAGCAGCGCGTGTGGAAAACCGCCGATCAGGCGGGAGGCTTGTATGAGTTCCGTTTGGAGTGCTATACCGCGGCGAAAGCCTCAGCGACGATCACCGTGTGACTCCTGCAGATTCCTCCGCTCCTCCTCGTCCCTTTCATACCTCAAGGGCCGTTGACAAGGTTCCTCGCTGGGGATATGTGTCGCACGCGGTCGGCCGGTACGGTGCATCGTACTCGCGGCTGGTGGTTTATCCACCGAATGCGGACGAACGAACGCGACGGTTCGCGGAGGCTTGTCGTCTTTTCGTGCCGATTGCCGCTGGCGGCGGCCTGGTGGTGGGGCTTCTGCTGGCAGGAGTAGGCGCCCCCTTGGGGGCTAGTGCGTTGCTAATCGCAGGTGTCCTGCTCCCAGTGGGCGGCTATCTCGCTCTTCGTTCAGCTCCGGTGCGCCGATGCTCCGTCATGCTCTGGTCCTCGTGCTTTGCTTTTCACCCTGACGCGCGGGACGCGGAACGAGAAGAGGGTCTGTTGCTTTTTTCGCGGGTGCTCGAGGGCGCATCGCGATCGTTACGCCGTGGCGAGATGTCATCGGCGTCTTTCTACCGCGTATGGCAGGCGATCTACGATGAAGTAGCCGAGATGAACGCTTCCCGGATCGAGTAGGCCGAAGAAGCACGCGCATGGATACGTTTAGCTGAGAGCTTCGGATACGACGTCGCGGATCGAGCTTTGCACGATCTCTGACCACTTCAGAAGGAAGCTTCCCTCGATTGGGTTGTCGCGGAGTCTTTCGCAGATGCGATCTCGCAGCACAGTGGGGTCTGCTGTCCTATCGAGGACGATCGCGGTGACGCACACTGACCGGCCCGCGGTCATCTCGATGTCTGCGTGGATGCGGGTGATCGCAGATGACGCCAGCCTGGCCAGGCGTTGGGTGTGCTGGGGTGCGCCCGTGTCGAGGACGAAGAGCAGGTGGCTCAGACGGGGGAGCTGCTCGCCGAGGATGCGCGCGAGGTTCCGCTCATCCTTGAGCCGGCTGCGCATCTTCGCTGGAGATGCCGTGTCCGCCGTGGGGAGGTGGATGCATCCGACTACACCGCGTATCCGTTCGGGTACGAAGTTCGCTTGCGATGCGGGTGGGTGATTGAGCGTGCCGGTGGTCGCGATGAGGTCGTGCAGAGCAGGGTGCTCGTCGCCGCGGACGAGTATCGTCGGTACCGATCGAGCACTCTCAGCCGTGTTGGCGTCGGCCTCCGTGTGCCTGTCACATGGGGGCCGTGTTATTTCATGCACCGCGCGCCCCATGTGGTGTCGTCGACATCTCCGGTTCGGGCCGTCGAGGTGTGCGGTCGCACTTGACTCAAAGCGACTGTCGACGCGCATCGGAACGCGATCACGGCCCCGGGTTCCGTGCCGGCTGGGATCCGAACATCAATGGATACCTGGTCTGCGCCGGTGACAGTGACGGTTCGCGTCTTCTTCGGTGGACGGGCGCCCACGATGTGGGTCTGCGTGATCACGGAGGCGATCTCCTGGAGGCTCGCGTCGATGGTGATCTCCCGGCGATGTCCGTGTGGTTCGCCGGAAACGGCCGTGACGCGCGTGAGTACCCATGTGAAGTGAGTATCGCGCTGTCTGATGTCCACGGCGGACGTGACGAGCACGCTGGGGGTTCCACGCGATGACGCCAGTTGTGCCAACGACCGGCCGGTGACCACCACATCATCTGCAGTGACGACGGCTCTCCTGTCTCGGCGGTGGATGTCTCGCGCTTGCGCTGCGTGGCGAAGTGCGCGAGCACTCAGGATGCTGTGAAGGAGGCTCATGAAAGCTCTTCTCCAGTCTCCGAGACGGTGCCGCTGCTTCGAAGCTCTGTTGCGTGGCTGGGGCGGAGCTGGGCGAGGGAGATCGAGCTGCGGGATGGGACGGCGAGGAGGTCACCGGCATGGAGGTCGCTCGGCAGTGCAGCAACCGGGTAGGGCAACGCCGGCGCGCCGAGCTCTCCCGGGATGAGTTCGAACGATTGCAGACGTGCGATGGATACCCGCCCGATCAGACGGCACTCGCTCCAGCAGGCGTCAAGGTTAGTGCCCCAGGAAT
This sequence comes from Georgenia sp. Z1344, assembly GCF_049856295.1. Taxonomy (GTDB): domain Bacteria; phylum Actinomycetota; class Actinomycetes; order Actinomycetales; family Actinomycetaceae; genus JB111. The sequence continues at coordinate 120,101 of NZ_JBNDMZ010000005.1, forward strand.
CCGTCAGCGCGATCGCGCGATGCTCCGGCGTGTCGACGATGACCGTGATCTTCATGGCCACCACAGTCCTGGTTCCCGTCAACTCCGGGTGACGCGAGTCCAGGATGGGATCGTCGCCAGTGAGCACGCACGGCGTTCCGCAGAGGTCGACGTACTGGCGCAGCGAGATTCCACTCACAGTGACATCGTCGGTGGTTGCTTCGGTGTGCGCGGGCCACTCGGCAAGAGCTATCGGGGTGGGAAGGCTTCGCCGGAGGGTGGGGAGTATCTCAGTCAGGGTCACTCTTCCGTCTTAGGACGCGTAGGGGGTTGTGCGGAAGGAGCGTAAACGGAACCCATACGGCGATCGCCCAAATCCTTACGGTCACCGCCGCCGGCCCGGGTACACAACGGTGACGGCCCTGCTTCTGGACGCCCTGGTGTAAGGGGAGCGTTAGGTTCCCGTGCCTTCCTGTATGGGTTCCGTTAGGGCCCCGTTTTTGCGGTGTCAGGAGGTGTTTGATCGGGAGTTGCGCTTGGAATTGGGCGTGCGGCTGCGGTCTTGCTGTCGCTGTTCTCCGAATGGAGTTTGTTGTGCTTGACATTGTCTACGTGCTGGGCGTGATCGTCCTGTTCGTAGTCGTTGGCTTGGTCGGGAAGGCGGTGGAGAAGCTGTGATCGTGTTCGAGTTTCTTGCTGCTGCTCTCGGGGTCGCGGCTGTGTTCTATCTCGTGTTCGCTCTCGTGAAGCCGGAGCGTTTCTGATGGAGTGGGGTTTGCTTATCGCGAGCGTCGCCACGCTCGTCCTCGCCCTGGGGTTGCTGTACCGGCCTGTGGGCGACTATATGGCTTGGGTGTTCACGACCCGGAAGGACTGGAAAGTCGAACGGGGAATCTACAAAGTCATCGGGGTCGATCCGTCTCAGGAGCAGTCCTGGCAGGCGTATCTGCGTTCTGTCCTGTACTTCTCGATCGTCGGCGTTCTGCTGCTGTTCTTGATGCAGCGCACGCAGCAGTGGCTGCCGTACTCCCTCGGTAACGAGAACGTCGAGCCGGGTGTTGCGTTCAACACCGCGATCTCCTTCGTGACGAACACGAACTGGCAGGCGTATTCGGGTGAGGACCTCGCCTACACGGTTCAGTTCGCTGGCCTTGCCGTACAGAACTTCGTCTCCGCTGCGACGGGTATCGCTGTCGCCGTGGCGCTCGTTCGCGGGTTCGCGTACCGCAGATCGGGAACGATCGGGAACTTCTGGGTCGACCTCATCCGCGGCACGTTCCGCATCCTCCTGCCGATCTCGATCGTCGGCGCGATCGTACTAATCGCGGGCGGCGTCGTGCAGAACTTCAACGGCTACGTCGATGTGACCACCATCACCGGTGGAACGCAGACCATCCCGGGTGGCCCCGTTGCCTCTCAGGAGGTCATCAAGGAGCTCGGCACGAACGGTGGCGGTTTCTACAACGCGAACGCTTCGCATCCGTTCGAGAACCCGACGGGGTGGACGAGCCTGTTCCAGGCGTTCCTGATCCTGCTGATCCCGTTCTCGCTTCCGCGCACGTTCGGGAAGATGGTTGGCGACAATCGTCAGGGATACGCGATCCTCGCCGCGATGGGCACCCTGTATCTGGTCTCGGTGAGCGCGCTGGCAGCATTCGAGTTCGCCGGACAGGGTACTGCGCCGGAACTGGCCGGGGCCGCGATGGAAGGGAAGGAAGCCCGATTCGGACTCGTGCAATCTGTTCTCTATGCGGCGACGACCACGTTGACCTCGACCGGGTCGGTGAACTCGATGCACGACTCGTACACCGGGCTGGGCGGGATGATCCCGATGGTCAACATGCTGCTGGGCGAGATCGCTCCCGGTGGTGTCGGAGCCGGCCTGTACGGGATGCTGATCATCGCGGTGATCGCCGTGTTCGTTGCGGGGCTGCTCGTTGGCCGCACCCCTGAATACCTCGGGAAGAAGATCGGGCCGCGGGAGATGAAGCTTGCGAGCATGTACATCCTCGTCATGCCGATCCTCGTCCTCGGTGGTGTCGCATTGAGCTTCGCCATCCCGGCCCTTCGAGACAGCATCGTGAACGAATCGCTCACGAACACCGGCTCGCACGGCCTGTCCGAGGTGATCTACGCCTTCGCATCGGGCGCGAACAACAACGGCTCCGCATTCGCAGGGTTGACCGCCAGCACCCCGTGGCTGACCGCCGCGATCGGTGTCGCGATGCTGTTCGGCCGGTTCATCCCGATCGCTCTCGTCCTCGCGCTGGCCGGTTCCCTCGCCGCACAGGACAAGGTTCCCGCAACGGCCGGAACCTTGCCTACACACCGTCCGTTGTTCGTCGGTCTGACCGTCGGTACCGCGGTTCTGGTGACTGCTCTCGTTTTCTTCCCCGTTCTCACGCTGGGTCCCCTGGCGGAAGGGCTGCTGTAAACATGTCCACCATTACCCCAACCCCTCTGGCCGAAGCGCCGCACGCGACCACTCGCGCGCCACGCAAGACGCTCACCTGGGCACAGATCCGCACCGCCCTCCCGGGAGCGCTCCGCAAGCTCAATCCGCGCGCGCAGTGGCGAAACCCCGTGATGTTTATCGTGTGGGTGGGCGCCGCCCTCACCACCCTCCTCGCTGTCGCCGAACCTTTCCTGGGCGGACCCGCCGAGTCGGGCGGGACGAGTGTTCCTTGGTCGTTCACCTGGATCATCGCCGTATGGCTCTGGCTCACGGTCCTGTTCGCGAATCTCGCCGAGTCGATCGCCGAAGGTCGCGGTAAGGCCCAGGCCGACACATTACGCAAAACCCGCACCAGCACCACCGCACACCATGTCGCCGACTACCAACCTGGTGCAGATCCAGCCGCCGAGCGAGCCGCCATAAAGGACCTATCCTCGGCAGACCTGCGATTGGGCGACACGGTTGTTGTGTCCGCTGGTGAGCTGATCCCCGGCGATGGCGACATCGTGTGGGGCATCGCAAGCGTGGACGAATCGGCCATCACCGGTGAATCCGCACCCGTTATTCGCGAGTCCGGTGGCGACCGATCCGCCGTCACCGGCGGTACCCGCGTGCTGTCCGACCGTATCGTCGTGCGAATCACTTCCAAGCCGGGCGAAACGTTCGTAGACCGGATGATCGCGCTCGTCGAAGGCGCCGCCCGTCAGCGCACCCCGAACGAGATCGCGCTGAACATCCTGCTCGCGTCGTTGTCGATCGTCTTCGTCGTCGTCGCGCTCACGCTCAACCCGATCGCGTCCTATCCGGCGAGCCCCGCCAGCATCACCGTCCTCGTCGCCCTTCTGGTGTGCCTCATTCCGACGACGATCGGCGCGTTGCTGTCCGCGATCGGTATCGCGGGGATGGACCGGCTCGTTCAGCGCAATGTGCTGGCCATGTCTGGACGTGCGGTGGAAGCTGCCGGTGACGTGACCACGCTATTGCTGGATAAGACAGGAACCATCACCTACGGCAACCGTCGAGCGACAGCCTTCGTTCGCCTGGACGGTGTCCGCGAGCAGGAACTCATCGAAACGGCCGCGCTGTCTTCGCTCGCCGACCCGACTCCAGAAGGGAAGTCGATCGTTGACCTTGCCCGCGCGGAGGGCGTCGACGTGGGTGCTGCACCGCGCGGAGAGATCGTCCCGTTCACCGCTCAAACGCGGATGTCCGGGCTCGACGTGCCCGACGGCACCCAGATCCGCAAGGGAGCCGGTTCCGCGATCACCGCGTGGCTGGAAGAAGACGGGACGCGGCTTCCCAGCAGCGAACTGGCAGAGCTCGATGAGCATGTCGAACACATCTCCCGATCCGGCGGCACCCCCCTCGTTGTCGCCGTCAAAGCGGCGACTGGCGAACGTCGAGTCCTCGGCGTGATCCACCTCAAGGACATCGTCAAGGAGGGCCTGACCGAGCGGTTCGCCGAGTTGCGTGCAATGGGCATCCGGACCGTGATGGTCACCGGGGACAACCCGTTGACCGCGGCGGCGATCGCGAAGGAAGCCGGCGTCGACGACTTCCTTGCCGAAGCGACACCGGAACAGAAGCTCGCCTTTATCCGCAAGGAGCAGGAGGGCGGCAACCTCGTCGCGATGACCGGTGACGGCACCAACGACGCCCCCGCGCTCGCGCAGGCTGACGTCGGTGTCGCGATGAATACGGGGACCTCGGCAGCCAAAGAGGCCGGCAACATGGTCGATCTCGACTCCGACCCGACCAAGCTCATCGACATCGTCGCCATCGGCAAGCAGCTGCTCATCACCCGGGGCGCGTTGACCACGTTCTCGATCGCGAACGACATCGCGAAGTACTTCGCGATCATCCCCGCAATCTTCATGGGTGTGTTCCCCGGCCTTGCGGTGTTGAACATCATGGGTCTGCACTCACCTGCATCTGCAGTGCTGTCCGCAGTGATCTTCAACGCGATCGTGATCGTGTTCCTCGTGCCCCTCGCGCTGCGCGGAGTCAAATACCGGCCGATGAACGCATCGAAGATCCTCGGCCGCAACCTCGCCATCTATGGGCTCGGCGGCATCATCGCCCCCTTTATCGGGATCTGGCTCATCGACCTGTTCGTGCGCCTCATCCCCGGCTTCTGACACTCTCAACCAAAGGAATGAAATCATCATGAATGCTGCCACGCGCAGCAGCGGACGGACACTGTGGGTCGCCACACGTGCGCTGCTCATGTTCACCGTCGTCCTCGGGGTCGGCTACACGCTTCTGATCACCGGAATCGGACAACTTGCCTTCCCCTCTCAAGCGAACGGATCACCGCTCAGCAACAGTGACGGCGAGGCCGTTGGTTCATCCCTCATCGGCCAGTCCTTCACAGACGCGGAAGGCGATCCGCTGCCGGAGTATTTCCAGTCGCGACCCTCGGCCGCCGGCGACGGCTACGACGGCACCTCCTCCTCGGGAACGAACTGGGGGCCCGAGAACGAGGAACTGATCGGCGCGATCACCGAACGCAAGGCCGAGATCGCAGCGTTCAACGGTGTCGACCCGGATCAGGTGCCCGCAGACGCGGTCACCGCTTCCAGTTCCGGTCTCGATCCCCACATTAGTCCCGCCTACGCGGCGATCCAGATCCAGCGCGTCGCCGACGCGCGCGGCCTGCCCCTGGGACAAGTTCAGGAACTCGTGGCTGAATGGACAAAGGAACCTGATCTGGGATACCTCGGCGACCGCGTCGTGAACGTGGTGGAGCTGAACCTGGCGCTGGACGAGCTGGAGGACTGACCATGACGACACGGGGGCGGTTACGCGTGCTGCTCGGCGCCGCCCCCGGCGTCGGCAAAACCTACACCATGCTCGAAGAAGGCCGACGGCTCCTGGGCGAAGGACGCGACGTCGTGATCGGGATCGTCGAAACACACGGCCGCGCAGCCACGGCACGCATGACCGACGGTATCCCGTCGACCCCGCGGGCAATGATCGCTCACCGTGGCGTCGAGCTGGAGGAGATGGACCTCGACACAGTCCTGCAACGCGCCCCCGAAATCGTGCTGGTCGACGAACTCGCGCATACGAACGCTCCCGGCTCCCGGAACGAGAAGCGCTGGGAGGACGTGGATGCGCTCTTAAAGGCCGGAATCGACGTCATCTCGACGGTCAATATCCAACACATCGAGTCCCTCAACGATGTCGTCGAGCAGATCACCGGTGTTCCGCAACGAGAGACCGTGCCCGACAGTTTCCTCCGCCAATCAGACCAGATCGAAGTCATCGATCTGGCCCCTCAAGCGCTGCGTGACCGCCTCACCGGCGGCTTCGTCTATCCTGCCGAGCGCATCGACGCGGCATTGTCCAACTACTTCCGACTCGGGAACCTCACCGCACTGCGCGAACTCGCCCTGTTATGGCTCGCAGACGAAGTCGACCAAGCGTTGAAGAGCTACCGTCAAGAACACGACATCGATAGCAAATGGGAAGCCCGCGAACGCGTCGTCGTCGCACTTACAGGTGGCCCCGAAGGAGAGACTCTCCTCCGACGAGGCGCACGAGTTGCCGCACGATCCGCAGGCGGCGAGCTCATCGCCGTGCACGTCACCAGCCAAGACGGCCTCCGTGCAGGGAACCCCGTAGCTCTGGCACAACAACGAGCCCTTGTGGAGAAGCTCGGCGGGACGTACCACCAGGTGGTCGGCGCCGACATCCCTGCCGCTCTGGTCGAATTCGCGCGATCCCTCAACGCCACCCAACTCGTTCTCGGCGTCAGCCGACGCGGACGACTCGCCGCAGCTCTCACCGGCCCCGGCATCGGTGCCACGACTATTCGAGAATCAGGCGACATCGACGTCCACATCGTCACCCACTTCGCTGCTGGCGGACGATTCACCCTGCCCCCTATCGGCGGCGCGCTCACCCTCAAACGCCGTCTTCTCGGATTTCTGCTCGCGTTCCTGGGCGGCCCCGCACTCACCGCCCTTCTCGTCACCCTCCGATCTGATGAGTCGATCACGAGCGACGTCCTCAGCTACCAACTCCTCGTTGTTGTCGTCGCACTCGTCGGCGGCATCTGGCCCGCCCTGTTCGCCGCGGTACTTTCCGGCATCACACTCGACTTCTTCTTCATTGAGCCGTTCCACACCATCACCATCGCCGACCCTCTGCACGCCTTGGCGCTCCTCCTCTACGTCACCATCGCCGCGTTGGTGAGCTTCGTCGTCGACCGGGCAGCCAGGCGCACCCGAGCTGCCCGCCGCGCCGCCGCAGAATCCGAGCTCATCCAGACCATCGCTGGAAGTGTGCTCCGCGGAGACAACGCAATCCAGGCACTCGTCGACCGCACCCGCGAGGCATTCCACCTCCCCGGCGTCCGCGTCACACTCGCAGACCGCGTCATCGCCACGGCCGGAGAACCTGTCGCCGACGGCAATCACACCGTCATCCTGCTCTCTGAAGGCGGCAGTCTCGAACTCCACGGCGCCGACCTTCCCGCCTCCGAACGTCGACTCCTCACCGTCGTCGCCGCCCAGATCAGCGCCGCTCTCGAACATCAAAGACTCACCGCCACCGCGGAGGAGATCGAGCCGATTGCCGCCTCCGACCGCGTCCGCGGCGCACTCCTATCTGCATTGAGTCACGACCTGCGGCGCCCCCTGGCCGCCGCATCCGCCGCGGTCGGTGGGCTCCGCGCGGCTGGAAAGAAGCTCTCCTCCGAAGACAAGCGCGAACTCCTGGACACCGCGGACGACAGCCTCACCGCACTTGCCGCGCTCGTCAGCGACCTCCTCGATGTGAGTCGCCTCCAGGCTGGCGCTCTCACCCTCACCACAATGCCCACCGACCCCGCCGAGGCGATCGCGCCCGCTCTCGACGAGTTGAAACTCGGCCCGTCAGACATCCGCCTCGCGCTCGGCCACGAAAACAGCACCGCAGAAGCGGACCCCGTCCTGTTGCAGCGCGTCATCGTCAATCTGCTCGCCAACGCCACCAGGTACTCGCCACCGGACCAGCCGGTAACTGTCACCACCAGCACCTTCGACCAACGGCTGGAGATCCGGATCATCGATCACGGCCCAGGAGTCACACCCGACAGGCACGACGACATCTTCCTGCCCTTCCAACGGCTCGGAGACACTGACAACACCAGTGGCCTCGGCCTCGGCCTCGCCCTCTCCCGAGGATTCATCGAAGCCATGCACGGCACACTCACTCCCGAAGACACACCCGGCGGCGGCCTGACCATGGTGATCTCCATCCCGATCCACCTCACGACATCATCCCCGTCACAGGAGGAACAGGCTTGAAGATCCTCATCGCCGACGACGACCCCCAGATCCTTCGCGCGCTCCGCATCACCCTGAGCGCAAAGGGGTACGAGATCGTGACCGCCACAGACGGCGCTCAAGCCGTCAGAGCGGCCATCGACGAGCACCCCGACGTTTATCTTCTCGACCTTGGCATGCCACAACTCAATGGCATCGAAGTCATCCAGGGCATCCGGGGCTGGTCTCAAGCACCCATTCTCGTCGTCTCCGGCCGTGCGGGAGCATCTGACAAAGTCGAAGCACTCGACGCAGGCGCCGACGACTACGTCACCAAACCTTTCTCCGTGGACGAACTTCTCGCCCGTATTCGCGCGCTCACCCGCCGCGTCCCTCAAGAAGAAGCGCTGCCGTCTGTCCGGCTCGGCAACGTCACCATCGACCTTGCTGCACGAAGCGTCACCAAGGAGTCACCCGCCGGACGACGACAAATCCGCCTCACGCCCACCGAATGGCAAGTGATCGAGATCCTCATCCGAAACACCGGCAAGCTCGTCACGCGACAAACACTCCTCACCAGTATTTGGGGCACCGAGCACGCGGAAGACACCGGCTACCTTCGCCTCTACGTCTCACAACTCCGCAGGAAAATCGAAACAGACCCCTCCAAGCCGAACCACATCATTACTGAACCAGGCATGGGATACCGCCTCGACAACGTGGAAGGCTGAGCCGTGCATGCACGGCTCACACAGTTGCCGCCGGGGTTGGCGAGCAGCATCTAGATGAGAACGGTCGATGCCCGCGCCAGCGGGCAGAGTTCTTGTGCGCTCGGATATCCGATGGCGCGGGTTTCAGTGCGGGATGCGCTCTTCGATGCGCCGACGCGCTTCGGCCCCCTAGAGACTGCGAAGATCATCCTGGTGAAACGCGGCAGCGGATATATTCAAACTTCATCAAAGACGATCACTGTGTGGGCAGGCCAGGCCATCGCGCTCGGCGAGCGCCAGACGTATCTCTTATCTCCACATGTCCCGCTTGCGACCCTGATCGTTCGAATGAGCGAGAGATTTCTTCGAAGCCAGATGTCGTGGCAGCTTCCCGACATCGAGCGCGTCCGGCCAGGAGCGCATCCGTCAAACTGGGACGGTTCAGCGCTAGTACTAGATCTAGGTCAAGGCATAGTCCACGAGACTTCCGTCATCTGGCGAGAAGTTGGACGGTTGTGGGATCATCAGCCTCACTCGGTGGAAGTGGCAGCCGTCCGGACCGTCGCCGGTCTGGCAAGGATCACAGAGCTCACGCTTCCCGCACTCCTAGCCAACTACAAACCCTCTGACTTGGGTGCGCAGAGAATAGCGCTTCCAGGCGCGGCCACCGACCGTGTCATGTCCTTGCTACGGGCGATGGCGGATGCACCGCAAGAACCATGGACATTAGCGGATCTGGCGCGTCGCGCGCACCTCTCACGTTCTCAGTTGTGCCGCCTGTTCTCCGGTGGGGGTCTGGATTCACCCATGCGTACATTGAACCAAATACGTACCGAGAAGTTCGCTCAGTTTTTGCTTCATTCCGAACTCGGCGTTCGCGAGATTGCTCAGCGCTGCGGGTGGAATGATCCACGTGTCGCGGCGCGGTGGTTTCGAGCCAGATACAGCATGAGTCCATCGGAATATCGCGTCGCGCATCGCTGATCACTTCTCGGCGACGCCCAGAATCGACGCTAACGTGCGCTGTTCGTCGCGCAATGGGGGGCTGATCGTTGCAAGAGAAGGCGTGAGGGTCCAGCGGCCACTCGAACCTGGTAGTGAGTAGACCCATACGCAAGGCTCACCGTGGAGCCGTCCTTGTTGACGGGATTTCCCGAAGCTCGGCTGACTCTCATGAAGATCCCGGCGCACCTCATGGTCGCAAGGGTCACCGGCACGCGCCGTGGGCCCCGCCGGGAGGAGATTCATGATGGCGACGGACGAGGAGAGACGGGCCACACGCGACGCGAAGCTCGAACAGCTCCACGAGCGGCTGTCGACTGCGGTCAACCAGCTCGTCTCCGGTGAGGACTGGAAGCGCGCTCTGGAGTTCGCTGCCCGGTTCCGGGCGCGCTCGTTCCGCAACACGCTAATGATCTTCGCCCAGCACCTCGACGCCTTCGAGCAGGGGCGCGTGCAAGCGGCGGAGCCGTCGTATATCGCAGGGTACAAGCAATGGCAGACGCTCGGCAGGCAGGTGGAGAAGGGCCAGCCGGGGTACATGATCTTCGCTCCGGTGATGGGCAGTTTTGCGTCCTCGACTCCGCAGGATGTGTCGTCGTGGCGGCGGCTGGGCCGATTCGAGAAGCCGAAGCCGGGTGAGTTGATGCGCTCCCGGATGGTCGGCGGGAAGTCCGCCTATGTGTGGGATGTCTCCCAGACTGCCGGCGCTCCGGTCCCGGAGCGTCCGTCGCCGGTCCTGCTGGAGGGCGATGCCCCCGCGGGTCTCTGGGACGGGCTGGCGGGCCTGGTGGAGGCGGAGGGGTTCGCGGTGTTGCGGGTCGAGCACGAGAGCGAGATCGGTGGCGCGAACGGCCTGACCGACTACACCAATCGGACGGTCGCGGTGCGGACGAACATGGGTGATGCCGCGCAGGTGAAGACTCTCGTTCACGAGCTCGCGCATGTGAGGCTGCACGGCCCCAATAACCCGGACGCGACAAGGCATCGCGGCGTAGGTGAAGTGGAGGCGGAGTCGGTGGCGTTGATGATCGGTGCCGCACATGGCATGGACACCACCGCCTACACGATCCCCTATGTCTCCGGCTGGGCGGGCACGGTGAAGGACAAGGACCCGGCCGAGGTAGTGCAGGCCACTGGGGAGCGTGTCCGCAAGATCGCCGGGGCGATCCTCGACGCTCTCCCGACGGCCCAGGTCGGTACCGGTGACCCACCCGGCCTCACCCGTGACACTGCCAGAGCCGAACACATCCCGCGAGCAGAACGCACTACGCCGCCACCGGTGGAGCCGTCGCGGGCATCTCGCTCGGCGGATGCCGCGGTGAGGAGTCTGTGATGAGCCCGGCAGAGTTGTTCGCCCAGGTCGCCGGCCTCCCGCCGGCGATTGCTGCGGCACGGTTCGCGGAGGCGGGGGTACCGGTGTTCCCGTGCGTGCCGGGCGGTAAGCGGCCCCGGATCGAGCACGGTTTCCGCGACGCGACTACTGACGCCGGCCGGGTTGCGGGGTGGTGGCGGCGGTGGCCGTCCGCGAACATCGGTGTTCCGACCGGTGCCGTGTCTGGGATGGATGTCGTCGATGTGGATCGGAAGGCAGAGGGGCACGGGTTCGGTGCGTTCGGTCGCGCCCGCCGTGCCGGCCTGGTCGAGGGGTGGGTGGCGTTGGTGCGGACTCCTTCGGGTGGGATGCACGCCTACTATCCGGCCGATCCGGACCGTCCGCAGCCCTCGTGGCAGGCCGCGCGGGCACGAGTCGACTTCCGCGGTGACGGCGGCTATGTCATTGTCCCGCCCTCCGTGATCGCCACCGGTGATCGGCGCGTCTCGTATGCGCTGGTCGGCGGCTCGCAAGAGCTTCCGTGCCCGGTGGACGCGGGAGCGTTGCGGGACTTCCTGGACCCGCGCCCTGATCCACGACACGTCGGGCGCACCGGACCGGCTCCAAGGGATGCCAGCCGGCTGGCGGCCTGGGTCGCGCAACGCGGCGAAGGCGAACGCAACCGGGGCCTGTTCTGGGCATCCTGCCGCCTCGCAGAAGCCGGCATGTCCTTGCCTGAGATGGTCGACGCCCTCGCCCCGGCTGCCGAGCACTCTGGGTTGTCGCCGCGGGAAGTCACGACCACGATTCGCTCCGCCTACCGCGCCACCCACATCCACCCCGCCTCCGCGCCGGCAATACAGCGCGAAGTGCCGCGCCAGACGATGCGGCTCGAGAGTCGGGTGCTCTCGTGAACCCGGCGACGACAACGTGGGGTGGCCGGGTCGCAGTGGCGACCGCGGTGGCCGGGACGGTGCTCATCGCCGCTGGCGCGTTCTGGCTCTCGTTCACCGCTCTCGCTGATCTTGCCCGCCGCTCTGGGGTGGATGCGGGGCAGGCGTGGGCGTGGCCATTCATCGTGGACGGCATCATCGTCGTCTCAACGGTCTCCGTTGTCGCGCTCGCGGGGCAACGTTCCGCCTGGTATCCGTGGGCGCTGCTGGCCGCCGGTGCGGTGGTGTCGGTGACCGCGAACGCGATCCATGCCGTCGTCGCCGCCGACGCCGACGTGCCCGGTGTGCTCGCCGCGTCGGTGGCGGCGGTGCCGCCGCTGGTGCTACTGGCGATCACCCACCTCACCGTGATCCTCACCCGCCCCCTCCCCGCACCCGAGCCCGAGCCGTCGCGCGAGTCAGGCGAGGAGACGTCGACGGTTGCCGCGTCACCGATCCCGATGGGGCCCGCACCGGTGGGTCGTGAGGTGGCGGTGGTGCTGCGGGAGGAGGAGGGCTGGTCGAACAAGCAGATCGCCCGCCACCTCGGAGTGCACCCGTCCACGGTCGGACGCTGGTTCGCCCGGCCCGTCCTGACCGGCCCCGACACGGAGGAAACGACATGAACGACGACGAACAACGCACCGCCCGGCTCGCAGAGCATCCCGCAAGCCGCCGGGAGGAATCCGAGGCGCCCGACGAGGCACATCCGAGCGGTGACGGGGAGGTGTCTGAACTGGCTCGCCACGGCGACCCGTCCGCGGCGACGCAAAAGATGCCCGATGCGGCGGAGGCGGGGAAGCGTAGGTCGGGGGTGGTGTGGGTGCGCCCGTCCGATCTGCTGGCCTCGCGGATGGGCAGGGTCGCCGGGCAAGGCATCGACTTCCAAGCCGAGCTCGCCCGCCGCACCCGCCGCGCGCCCGGTCAGACATACCGGGGCACCCGCACGATCGCGCGCTCGGGCGTGCGGGTTGTGAGCGAGCGGGCACGGAAGTTGTTGCCGGTGACCGCGTTCGGCCGCGGGGCTGGTGAGCGGCATTCGTGGGTGTCACGGTCCGGGATCGGGTTGGGGTGACCTGAGCCATGCGCGTCCCTCATGCACCGGCGAGCCCCACGGCTGGGGGACGTGTGCGCACCTGCTGTTCAGGAGGTGCCGGAATGACAAAGGCAAGCACCCGCGACCAGGAGCGGGCTTGGTTCGAGGACTCGGAGGCGCTACGCGCGCTCCTCAACAGACTCCATGAGGCCGGCAAGGGCGCGTGGCGGAACGACCCGGAGGCTGCCGCGCTGATGCGGCACGCGGCCGACAAGTACGCCGCCCTGGCTCGCAAGCACGGCCTGGACCCGTGGGAGGCTGCCTCTGCGGCGTTCGAGGCGATGCGGGGAGCTGCGACTCGTCGGGCGGATGACCCGTGGGCGGTGGTGACCCGTGCGGTGCAGGTGACCTGCATCGGTGAGGAGCGCGGCAACGGCCTACTGTGCTCCGTGCACCAGGCGCGCCGGCCCCGCTATTCGGTGTTCCATGACGCGGAGCGGTTCAGCGACCGGGAGAACCCGCTGCCCGACTACCACCCCGCGTTCCACGTCGACCCCTTCACCGACGACGAGGAGGACGTGCTCGGCGAGGACGAGGAGCTGCTGCTGGAGCGGACGATGAACGTGGGCTCGGCGGTGGAGGACACGATCGCGTTCCTCAGCCGCGTCGGTTGGGCGCCGGAGACCGCGCGGGCCGGGGTGGAGTACATCACCGGGCGGCTTGCCGAATCCGTGTCGCGAGCGTCGGCCTTCGAGGTCCTGCGCCGCGACCGGCAAGCCCGCGCCCTCCTGGACCTGCCCGGAACCTCCTGGACGACGCTGCTGCGGGTTGTGCTCGGCAACCCCGACCCCTCCCTTGCACACACCAACGCCGGGCGTGGCCTGGTGGTGCGGCTTCTGATCGGCGAGCCGTTGCGAGCGCTATGGCGTGACAATGACCTCGTGCTGACCGCGGGCCTTGCCGCCCCCGATAGCGGAGCTGATCACCCGTGAGCACTCCGCAGGATGGGCACATCGAGCTGGAGCGGGCTGTGGACTCCATCGGTGTCGGACGCCGGCACCGGCAGGACTACGGCGACCTGACCGCGATGGTCGAGTCGATCCGGCGCAACGGCCTGCTGCAACCGATCACGATCACCCTCGACGGGCACCTCATCTGCGGTGCTCGCCGCCTGGCGGCGATCAAGCTGCTCGGGTGGAAGACCGTCAAGGTGTGGGTCCGCAGTGGTGTCTCGGACCGGCTCGGGCAGCTCCTCGCGGAGCAGGACGACAACCTGCTGCACAAGCCACTGACCCAGTTCGAGGCCGCCGGCCTCTACCGCGAACTCAAGACCCTGCTCGCCGAAGACGCGGCACGCCGCCAGGAGGCCACCCGCTTCCACGCCGCCGACGAGGCCGGAGAAGACGGTCCCGTTAAGTTAACGGCACCGTGGGAAACCACCCCCGGTGAGGCCGCCGTGCAGGCTGCGCAGATGGTCACCGGCCGCGACTCGCACACCACGTTGGAGCGCATCGGCCGACTCGAACACCTCGCCGCCGACGAATCCCAGCCCGAGTCCGTGCGCACTCGCGCGGCGGAGGAGGTCGAGCGGATCAAGGCCGGCGGAGGCGTCTACCCCTCCCACCTGCGCGTCAACGCCGAACTCTCCCTCGCCGAGCTCGACCAGGTCGCCGCCGACCCCACCCTGCCCGCTGATGTGCGCGAGCAGGCCCGCGCCGAGGCCGTCCAGGTGCGGGCGGCGGAGCGTGAGGCGCGGGCGGTGGAGCTGGACGAGTTGGCGCAGGCCGCGCTCGCCCGCGTGAAGGCCGCGAAGAAGACCGGCCGGAAACCCCCGCGCCCCGCGCTGACCGCGGTCGAGGATCAGGGTGAGCCGGTGCCGTTCCCGCTGACCGTGTTCGTCGCGATCTGGGACGACATGGCCGGATGGTGGCTGCACCATGACCCGGACGAGGTTGGCCCGGCGTTGACCGAGGAGCAATGGTCACGGTTCGAGCAGACCGTCACCGGCACGATCGCGTTCGCCGATACCGCCCGCGCTGCCCGCCGGGCGCAGGAACGCAGCGAGCACATCGCCTGACCACCGCTTCGTGGGGGCGTGTGTGCACCTTCCCGGCGACCACCTACCTGTCGCCTCTTGGGAGGACCCGCATGGACCCCGCCACCCTCGCTGATCGCGGCCGTCGTCGTCTGCTGATCGCCACGATCGCGGGCGGGCTCGTGCTGCTCCTGCTGGTCGGTGTCGGCATCTACGGGCTGCTGCGCGGCCCCGCACCCCGCACCGACTCCACTCCCGCCGACACACCGAGTTCCACCGTGACCGCCCCGCCGGCCGGGCCGTCCGGTGAGGGGCCGGTGGCGGTGCCGCAGGTCGGCGGCCCGGAGGCGTTCGCCCGCGCGGTCGCCAGCGCGCTGTTCACCTGGGACACCACTACCGGTGATGGCCCGATGGACTACGCGCAGATGCTTGCGGATGTCGCCGCAGATGAGGAGGCTGCCGCGCTGGCGGGGGATGTGCGGGCGTATCTGCCGAGTGTGGAGGCGTGGGGGCAGCTCCGTCAGTACCAGACCCGCCAATGGCTCATCGTCGATACCGCGGTCATCCCGGAAGCGTGGGAGACCGCGGTCGCGCAGGCCGCACCAGGCCAGATTCCCGCAGGCACCGTCGCGTACACCATTGACGGCACCCGGCACCGGGACGGCACCTGGGACACCGAACCTGTGGAGGCGTCCCGGCCGGTGTCGTTCACGGTGTTCATCGTCTGCACCCCGGCGGTCACAGGCCGCGGCATCACCGGCACGACCTGTGAGCTACTGCGCCTGTCCCAACTCGACAACCCCCTCCGTTGAGAGCAGGTGGTTGTTGTGTGGAAGAAGCTCGCCGCTCTCGCGGTCGCCCTGCTGTTCTTCGCCCCCTCGGTCGTGCTTGTCGGGGTGGCGGCCGTGGTCAATCCTGCGATGACCGCATGCGCACCGGGCTCCCTCGCTGTGGGGCCGATCCCGGAGTCGCTGACCGCGACGACGCGCAACAGGCAGACGGTCACGCTGAACCGGACCCAGCTCACCCACGCCGCGACGATCATCACGGTCGGCGGGCAGACCAGCGGTGTCGGCCGTCCCGGCGTGGTGATCGCGCTCATGGCCGCCCTCACGGAGTCCACGCTGCGGATGCTCGCCAACACCGGCACTTACCCGGAGTCCGGCGACTTCCCGAACGATGGCAACGGGTCCGATCACGACTCCTTGGGCCTGTTCCAGATGCGTCCCGCCGCTGGGTGGGGCACCGTCGCCGAGCTGATGGACTCGACCTATCAGGCCAGAGCGTTCTACGGCGGCGAGACCGGCCCGAACCACCCCTCCCCGCGGGGGCTGCTGGACATTCCCGGCTGGCAGCAGATGGACCCCGGCGAAGCCGCCCAGGCCGTCGAGGTATCCGCCTACCCGGACCGCTACCAGAACTACCAGCCGGTGGCCGAGGCGATCCTCGCCGCCCTAACCCGCCCTGCGCCCACCGGCGGAGGAGGCGGCGGGGCGCCGATCGTGCCGGAGACGACGCGCATCGTGTTCCCGCTTCCCGAAGGGACGTGGGTGGACACCGACAGCTTCGGGTGGCGCACCGACCCGTTCACCGGGGAACGCGCCTTCCACGCAGGGTCCGACCTTGCCGCCGCGGACGGCACCCCGATCCTCGCCATCGCGGACGGGGTGGTCGTGCACGCCGGCTACAGCGGCGGCTTCGGCGGGCTGGTCATCATCGAGCACACCGTCCGGGGCGAGCGGGTCGCGTCGTACTACGCGCATATGTGGGAGACCGGCATCCACGTCACCGAAGGGCAGACCGTGACCGCGGGCCAGCACATCGGAGATGTAGGCTCGTCCGGCCGCTCCACCGGACCCCACCTGCACCTGGAAATCCACCCCGGCGGGCAAGGGCAGCCCGCCGTCGACGCCACCGCCTGGCTCGCCGACCACAATGCGGAAGGCGTCACCGGCGGGGACACCACCCTCGCGACCTGCACCGCGGGCGGTGGGGCCTGATGGACGTGTTTCCCGACTTCGGCGGCGTCGGCGGTGCCGCAGAGCTGCGCTCCATCGTCGGGGCGCTGCTGATGTTCGTCCTCATCATCGCCGCGCTCATGCTCATCGTCTGCGCGATCGTGTGGGCGGTCGCCTCATCCAGCGGCAACTACCAGGCCGCGACAAAGGCCCGCACCGGCTTGCTCGTCTCGGTCGGCGCCGCCGCGCTCGCCGGCGCCGGCGTGGCCTGGGCGAACTTCCTCCTCGGCGTCGGCGAACAGCTCTGACCAGCCGGAGTCAGGTGAGGATGCCGGCGCCGCGCAGATAGTCGGCAAGGTTCGCCGTCACCGGGAGCTGGTCGAGCTCGGCGGCGGCGACCCAGCGGGCATCGTCCGCGTCGTCGCCCGATGCCAGCTCGCCGCCGGTGACGGTGGCGGCGAAGTCGTGCACCTCGAACACCCGCCCCTCGCCGGCCGGGATCGTCACGCACCACAGCTCACGCCCCACCGACACCCGCAGCCCAGTCTCCTCGAACGCCTCCCGCGCGGCCGCCTCAGCCAGGGTTTCGCCGGGCTCGACGCTGCCGCCGGGGATCGACCAGCGGCCCTTCTCCGGCTCGGTGCCACGCAGCACGAGCAGCACACGTCCCGCGTCGTCGGTGATGACGGCGCTGGCGGCCAGAACGATTTCCACCAGCCCAGGCTATCCGCCTGTCGCTGGGTGGCGGGGTGCACCTGACAGCCGAGAACACGTCTCGCGAACAGTCAGGAGCATCCCCGTGATCGACATCGACCCCAACAGCTCTGGTCTTCCCGGCATCGAGCAGCTACGCATCATCGTCGGCGCCGTCATGACCGTCGGCCTGATCCTCTCGGTCCTTGCCCTCATCATCTCGGCGATCGTATGGGGGTTCGGCGCGAACTCCTCCAACCCGCACCTCGCCAGCCGCGGCAAAGTCGGCGTGCTCGTGTCCTGCGGTGCGGCGATCATCTGTGGTGCCGCGGTGACGCTCATCAACTTCTTCTGGGGCGTCGGGCAGGCCGTCTGATGACCACCCCGGCAACGCGCCTCCCGTGGGGGTGGGTGCGGTGAGCGTGTGCGATGTCCCGGTCATCTCCGCCGTGTGCGACGCCGTGGGCGAGGGCACGGCGTCGTTGATCGCGGCCCCGTTCGACTGGCTGGGCCAGGCGATGGCCGGCGCGGCTGCCTGGTTGTTCGAGGCGGTCTGGACCGTGTTCGACACCACCACCCTGGTCGACGTCACCAGTCCTGAGTATGTCGGCGTCTACAACGTTCTGTTCGGCGTCGCGGTCTTTGTGATGCTCGTGTTCTTCTGCCTCCAACTCATCACCGGCCTCATCCATCGCGACCCCACCGCCCTGTCCCGCGCCGCCCTGGGACTTGCCAAGTCCGTCCTCGGGTCGTTCCTCGTCATCACCCTGACCGCGCTGCTGCTGGAAGTGACCGATCAGCTCTGCGTGGGGATCGTGCAGGCCACCGGCAACACGATGGAAGGAATGGGGACCCAGATCGGGCTCCTCGCCACGGGACTTGCCGGGATCAACATCGCTGCTCCCGGTGTCGGCGCGATCCTGACCATCTTCCTCGCCGGGCTCGCCATCAGTGCGGCCGCGATCGTCTGGTTCAGCCTCCTCATCCGCAAGGCGCTGCTGCTGGTCGCGATCGTGTTTGGCCCCGTCGCCCTGGCCGGGGCGACATGGGATGCGACCAAGGGCTGGTTCGCCAAGTGGGCGGCGTTCGTGATCGCCCTCATCTTCTCCAAGCTCGTCCTCGTCGTGATCTTCCTCGTCGCGATCGGGCAAGTCTCCGCCCCCATCGAAGCGGGCCTCGCCTCTATCAGCGACCCGATTGCCGGGGTGGTGCTGATGTTCGTCGCCGCGTTCGCGCCGTACATCACCTACAAGTTCCTGTCCTTCGTCGGGTTCGATATGTACCACGCCATGTCCAGCGAGCAGGAGGCGAAGTCCGCATTGAATCGCCCGGTTCCGGTGCCGTCCGCACCCAAGGGTGACAGTGCGAAGAAGGTCCTCGACGGCGGTAGTGATACCGGCGGCAAGCCCAGGGGCGGAAGCGTCGGAGGGGGTGGGCCGATGCCGCCGCCTGCGGGTGGCCCGGCGGCATCGGGCGGTGCCGGGGCGACCGGAACTGCCGGGGGCGCTGCCGCGTCATCCGGCGGAGCAGGCGCCGGAGCCGGAGCGGGGGCGGGGGCGGGGGCCAGCGCGGGTGCTGGTGCGGCCGCGGGGCCTGTCGGTACGGCGGTGGTCGTCGGCGGTGCGGTGGTCAAGGGTGCCGCGACCGCCGGACCGAAGGCCGGTGCCGCTGTCGGCGGTGCCGCGGAGAACCATGCCGGGGCTGCGGCCGAGCAGAGCACTCCGCCGCCGGTCCCGCCCGCGCAAGGCACACCGTCGTCACGTCCGGCACCTTCGACGCCGCCCGCTGCGCCCTCGTCGCCATCGCGGGGGTCGGACCCGCCGCCGCCTCCGTCCTCGAAGCCGTCCAGGAAGGAATGAGCCAATGGCCTCCACGCACACCGAGTACCCGTTATCGCCGGTGCAGTTCTCCCGCCTCACCCGACGGGGCATCCTGTTGGGCTTGTCGTTGCCGCAACTGATCGTCCTCGGCATCGCGATCCTCACCGTCGTCGCCTCCCTCTACACCAGCGGTGGCATGGGTCTGGCCTGGACGTCCCCGGTCTGGGCTGGCGCCGCCCTCCTCGCCGTGATCCCGGCAGGGGGCAGGAAGCTGATCGAGTGGGTGCCGATCCTGACCCGCTGGGCCGCCCGCACCTACCTAGGCCAGCTCATCTACCGGCGCCGCGTCATCAAGCCCCGGCCGGCCGACACCCTCGCCCTGCCCGGGGACGCGGCGCCGCTGCGTGAATGGGAAGACCCGGAGACGGGGGCGGCGATGGTCCACGACCCCCACGCGCAGACCCTCACCGTCATCCTCGGCGTCTCCCACCCGGCGTTCGTGCTCCTGGACCCCGGCGAGCAGCAACGCCGCGTCGCAGGGTGGGGCCGCGTGCTCGCCGCCGCGTGCCGGTCCGGGCGGATCGCGCGGATTCAGGTGTCTGAGCGGACGTTGCCGGATTCGGGGACGGGGTTGGCGGAGTGGTGGCGCACCCACGGCACCGACGACGGCTCCTGGGCCGCGACCACCTACCAGGAGCTCATCGACCGTGCCGGCCCCGCCGGGGAACGCCACGCGACCACGATCAGCCTCGCCCTGGACATGAAGAACAGCGCCCGGCAGATCAGAACCTCCGGCGGCGGCATACGCGGCGCTGCGGCCGTGCTGCGGCAGGAGATGACCACCCTGAGCACGGCGCTCCGCGCGGCAGAGCTCACCTCGACCGGGTGGCTCACCCCTGGCGAGGTCGCCGTCATCCTCCGCGGAGCGTACGACCCGGCGGCAGCCCCCGCCCTGGAACGCCACGGCGACCTCGGCCGCGATCTTGCCACCGCCGGGCCGGTGGCGGTCACCGAGACCTGGGACCGCCTGCGATCCGACAGTGCCTTCCATGCGGTGTTGTGGATCACTGAATGGCCCCGCTCCCAGGTCTACCCAGGGTTCTTTGCCTCGCTCGTGCTGTCCAACGGCATCCTCCGCACCCTCGCCCTGCACTACACCCCGGTACGCGCCGACCAGGCCGCGAGGGACCTGCGGAAGAAGAAGACCGAACTCATCTCCGACGCCGCCCAACGCCGCAAGATCGGACAGATCGAGGATGCCGCCTCCAGCGCGGAGCTCGACGACGTGCTGCAACAGGAGGCGGACCTGACCGCCGGGCACGGCGTCCTCCGTGTCTCCGGCCTCGTCTCCGTCTCCGCACCGACCGTGGACGAGCTCGACGCCGCGGTGGCCGCAGTCGAGCAGGCCGCGATCCAAGCCTCCTGCGAGACCCGCCGCCTCGTCGGCCAGCAAGCCCAGGCGTTCACCGCGACCGCGTTACCGCTGTGCCGCCCGGTCTGACCCATCCCGCCATCAACCGTTCCCTTGTGAGGAGTCCCGATCATGCCGACCTTCGACAACCCCGTGGAGGACGCGATGGAGGCATCCGCTGCGCTCCGCGGCCTCGCCCACGCCACCCGCACCTTCGACGACCCCGCCGAGACGTACCCGGTGCTCGGGGAACTGCTGGCCGGGGTGCGGTCGCTGCGGCAGGTGCTCGACCAGCTCGCCGCCGCCCACATCGAGGCCCGGTCCCGCGCGCACACCGACGCGGGCAGCCAGCCCGCCGGGGCGACGGCGGCGCTTGCGGCGGCGGATGAGCTGCACCAGGCCGGCACCCTGCTGGACACGGTCCATGACCGGGTCGATGCGGCGATGTCGCAGTCCGGGCGAATCGCCTGGCACCCCGCACCCGAACCCCTCGACACGACCGGCGCGACGCGCACCACGGTGCAGGCGGGTGAGCTGAGGTTGACGGTGTGGCCGGACGAACCATTGGGCGAGCATCAGCGGTACGCGTACCGCATCGAGAACCCGGCCACCGGGCAGTCGATCGAGGGACGGGACCTGTTCACCGGCACGGGCGCCCCCGTCTCACCCGAGCGGGCGCTGCGCGAGCTCGCGGTGTTCCTCTCCGCCGCAGGCGACGCACGCCAGTTCGCGATCGACCATCCCGGCCAGCGCACCGACAACGACGGGGCGTTCCCGGACTGGGTGACCGATGCCGCCCGTCAGCACCCCGACACCCTAATCGAGCTGATCGACCGCGACCCGGACCTCCCCGAGAAGCAGGGCGGCAGGCGGTGGGTCAGTGTCGTGTTCCTCCAAGGCGAGGAAGCAGACCCGGTGCTGGACATCATCGAACGAGACGGGACGGACGCGGCGATCGAGCATCTGGCGCAGTGGGATTTCGGGGAGGAGACGACCCAGGCTGCGCTCGAGAACGGGTACGTCTACGACCAGCCCCCGACCGGCGCCCTGGACCGCACCGCCACCGGGGATGTCTACACCCTCACGTACAGTCCCTTCCTCGGCCACGTCTCGCTGCTTCGCATCCACGACGCCGTACGGGACCCAGCGCTACTGAACATCGACACGGCCGCGCCCACTCCGGCTCCGGCACGGCGGACGGTCGAACGGGCGCCGGTGCGGGCGGCGCGTTCGGAGGCGACGGATTGGTTCGCCCGCCGGCCGGGCGCATCCGCCTCGCACGGGCGGGGGTTGGCGCTGTGACCGGAAAGGATGAGGGCCGTCTGCACACGGCGGTGCTGGTCGGCCCGGAAGGTGAGCGGCGACGGAACCGCAAAGCTCGCCAGCAGGCCGCTACCCGGATAGAGACCACCGCCCGCGACACACGGAAGGCGGAGGCGAAAGCCAGATGGGAAGCCGAGCAAGCAGAAAAGCGCGCAACGACGTACCTGCCGGCCGCCGGCGAGTCCGGTCCTGCCGCGTTGCGGACACCGGGGCGGTTGCGGCTTCCGAAGCACCAGGACACCTCCGCGACCCTCGCCGGGCAATATCCATTCCTCGCCGAAGGGGGCCTCGGCTCGGCGGGCGTATTCGTCGGCCAGGACCTCTACTCCGGTGGGTCGTTCGTCTACGACCCGTGGGTGCTCTACCAGCAAGGCCTCATCACCGCCCCCAACGTCGTTCTCGCAGGGATTGTCGGCTCCGGCAAGTCCTCCCTGGCGAAGTCCCTCTACACCCGCTCGCTCCCGTTCGGGCGGCGCGTCTACGTCCCCGGCGACCCCAAGGGCGAGCACACCGCCGTCGCCGAAGCGGTCGGCGGGAAAGCGATCGTTCTCGGCCACGGGCTATCGAACCGGCTCAACCCGCTGGACGAGGGACACCGGCCCTCCGCCGTCTCCGACGCGGAGTGGGCGATGCAGGTTGCCTCCCGCCGCCGCGACCTCATCGGGGCGCTGGCGGAGACGGTGCTGGATCGTGTGCTGTCGCCGTTGGAGCACACCGCGATCGACCTCGCCCTGCGGGATGCGGTGCGGTCGGCGGAGGTGCCGATCCTGCCGATGGTTGTCGACCGTATCCTGGCCCCCAGCCCCGCCGATGATGAGGACCGACGTCTTGCCGAGGACGGCCGCCTGGTCGGCCACGCGCTGCGCCGCCTCGTCGCCGGTGACCTCCAGGGACTGTTCGACGGTCCCTCCACGGTGAGGTTCGATCCGTCGCTGCCGATGGTGTCGTTGGATCTGTCCCGTGTCGCGGAGAACTCCACGCTCATCTCCGTGCTGATGACCTGCTCCAGTGCGTGGATGGAATCGGCGCTGTCGGACCCGAACGGCGGGCAACGGTGGGTGATCTACGACGAAGCGTGGCGCCTGATGGCCTACCCCAGCCTCTTGCGGCGGATGGACGCGCAATGGCGGCTCGCCCGCCATTTCGGCATCGCGAACATGCTCATCTTCCACAAGCTCTCCGACCTCGACAACGTCGGCGATCAAGGTTCCGCGATGAGGGCTCTCGCATCGAGTCTGCTGGCGAACGCGGAGACCCGGATCGTCTACCGGCAGGAAGCCGATCAGCTCGGCTCCACCGCCACCGCCCTCGGCCTGACCGGCACCGAACAGAAGCTCCTACCCGGCCTCGGCACCGGGCAAGGACTCTGGCGGATCAAGGACCGCTCCTTCGTCGTACAGCACCAGCTCCACCCTGCCGAGCTCGCCGCATTCGACACCACCACCCGCATGACCGCAGATTCCCGCGAGTTCACGAATCTCGACGGTTCTTCGGGATTCTCGAACGATCGGCAGGAATCCTGATGACCCGCCCCCGCTACAAGCGCACCACCGGCGAACCCGAACACCGAGACGACGCCGTGCCTGTGGTGTTGCCGCACGTCGTCATGGACATTGCCTCTGACGGAAGGATGACGGTCACCGTCGACGGGGCACCGTATGAGCCGGAGCCGTTCGCACCCGCGTGGCGGCGGGAGGACTTCGCCCGCGTCCTCGATCAACTCACCGACCAGCGCCGGTCGCCAGTGCGGGTCGAGGTGCGTGAGGCGGACGGGACCGTGTTCACCGACATCATCACCCCCAGCACACGCCGCCGCCCCCAACCAGCCCTTGCCCAGGAATCGCCCGCACGACAAGCGATGCCGGAGCTGGTCACGTTGCACGGGGAGGGGTTCGTGCCTGGCGAGGATGTCGCCGTCGCCATCGTCATTGTCCACGGTGACGCAGCCCCAGACGGGACCATGCGTGCCCTGCTCACCGCCGAACAAGCAGCATCGAGTCCGACCCGTGAGGTCATCTTGCTCGGCCGCGTCTCCGGCACCCTCACCATCGGGCACCCCGAATGAGCACTCCGCGCCCGGCCGGGTCGCTCGGAGACGAGCTCAGCAACCTCGGCATTGCCCTCCTCATCGGCGCCGCGCTCCTGGCCGGCATCCTCCGCGGCGCCGGGTCGGTCGCCGCCTGGATCACCGGCACATCCCCACCCGCCGGCGGTGTCGAAGCCGGCCTGGGCGTGCTGCTGAACCCTGGCGACCCGGCGGGCGCTCTCGATGCGCCAGGGCTGAACGTCGTCGCGTACTGGACAACCGCCGCCGTCCTCATCCTGGGAGCCGGGGCGGTGGGTTGGTGGGTGTGGCGGCTGCTGCGCGACCACGGCCGCCAGGTCAAGGCCGACCCGTACCGGATCGCCGGGATCGCCACCCGCAGCGAAGTCGCCAAAGCCGCCTCCGAGACCGCGCTGCTGCGGCGGGGCGGGCACCTGCGGCCCTCGCTCGACAAGCCCTGCGCGGAGGACATCGGTTACCGGATCGGCGCCTCACGCGGCAAAAGCGTCTGGGCCTCGGTCGAGGACTCCATCCTCCTCATCGGGCCGCCGCGCTCTGGGAAGGGCGCCCACATCGTCATCAACGCCATCCTCGACGCGCCCGGCGCGGTCGTCACCACCAGCACCCGGCCGGACAACCTCACCGCGACCCTCCGTGCCCGTGAACGCATCGGCCCGGTTGCGGTGTTCGACCCGCAGCACCTCGCCGAGGGTGTCCCGGCGGGGCTGCGCTGGTCGCCGATCCGGGGGTGCGAGGACCCGCTGACCGCGATGATCCGTGCCACCGGCCTTGCCGCCGGCACCGGCCTGTCCGCCGGCGGTGTCGAAGGCGGCAGGTTCTGGGAAGGCAAAACCCGCACCGCGCTCCAATCGCTCCTGCACGCCGCCGCGCTCGATCACCGACCGCCCGGCGAGCTGTTCCGCTGGACCCTCGACCCGTCCGCTGCCGCGGATGCGGTGGCGATCCTAACCGCCAACCAGAACGCGGCTGTCGGGTGGTCGGAGTCGTTACAGGCGATGATCGACTCCGACCCCCGCACCCGCGACTCCATCTGGCAAGGCGTCTCCCTCGCTCTCGCCGCCCTCGCCGACCCTCGCGTACTCGATGCCGTCTCGCCGCGAGCCGGTGAGAACTTCGACCCCGAAGCATTCCTCCGAGCCAAAGGAACCCTCTACCTGCTGGCGACCGGGGCCGGGGCGAACAACTCCGCAGCATTGGTCGCGGCGTTCGTGGAAGACCTCGTGGAAGCCGCCCGCCGCATCGCCGCCCACAGCCCCGGTGCACGCCTCGACCCGCCGCTGCTACTTGCGCTCGATGAGGTCGGCAATCTCGCACCCCTGCCGTCCTTGCCGACGCTGATGGCTGAGGGAGGCGGCACCGGGATCACGACGATGCCGGTGCTCCAGTCGCTCGCCCAAGCGCGGGAGAAGTGGTCGGAGAACGCGGCCGGCGCGATCTGGGACGCCAGCATCGTCAAGATCATCCTCGGCGGGGCCTCCAACTCGAAAGACCTCCACGACCTGACCACGCTCACCGGCGAACGGGACGAGGTGATCGACTCCACCACGGTCGGCGATCACGGGTCCCGCTCCGCGCAACGCTCGATCCGGCGGGTGCCGGTCATGCCGCCCGACGCGATCCGCACCCTGCCGTTCGGGACCGCGCTCGTGCTGCTGCGCTCCGCGCCGCCCATCGTCACCCGGATGCGGACATGGACCGACCGGCCCGACGCCACCCGGCTCCGCGCCGACCGCACCGGGATCGAGGAACGGCTGCGGCGGCGACCGCAGGAGAGCCCTGACGCACCTGACTGACAAGAGCGGCCCCGCCCTGGGGGCCGCCGATGCCAGGAAGGGACCATCGTCATGACGATTCACACGCAGGAGTCGTTCACGGGATTCATCGCCTCGGACCCCCAGCTCAGCCACACCGGCAAAGGCGAGGCAAGGTTCTACGCCCGTGTCGGGCAGGAGCACTACCGCAAAGAGCCCGACGGCTCTTTCACGGAGCTGGAGACCACGTTCCACGACCTCGTGGCGTATCGGGCGACCGCCGAGCGGGCGCACGAGCGGTTCGCCAAGGGCGACAGCTTCGTCGCCGAGGGCTACACGCACCCGTTCGAGTACGAGCGCGACGGACAGACCGTGCAGGGCGAGGAGTTCGTCGCCAAGAAGATCGGCCACGACCTCGCCCGCACCAACTACGACGTCGACCGCGGCCCGCGCAGCGCTCTTGCCGCCGAGCGAGAAGCGCCGGCGCCCGCCGCAGACAGGGAGCCCGTGCGCAGCGAGGGGCCGCGTCGCCCCTCTCCGTCCGCCGCATCGGCGGTCGGGCTGTGACTGAGGAGACGCTGATGGCCGAGGTCGATGACATCCCTGAGCCCGACGAGCCCGAACCCGCTCCGCTGCACGACGACACCGACCCGGAGGCGTCGGAGGGGGACGCCGAACTGCTCGCAGAGCCGCCGCATCCGGTCAACTGGAACCTCCTCACCGCCGAGGAGGCCGCCGGCGAGTGGGTCGAGCTCGACAAGTGGGTGACCTGGCTGCGCCACACCTACGGGCTCCCCGCCAGCGTGGTCCCGCCGTTCTGGCACCGCCACCCCGAGCTGGTCTGGGAGCTCAGCGCCCTGCACCTCCACTGGCTGTGCGCCTACGACCCGGAGGAGAACGGGTCAGCACCCAACGGCTGGCACCGGGACTTCGCCGACGCCCGCCAGCGCCTTCGCGACTGGGTGGCCGCCTGCGGCACCCGCTTGGACCGCGACCGCGCCACCCGGCAGACCGCCTGGCCCGGCGAGACCCCCACGGAGGCGATCGAGGACATCGTAATCCCTGACCGGACGGCGGACTTCCGGGAGTTCGTCAAGGCCGACGTCGCCCACCGCCAGGCCGCCGAGGACGCCTTCTACGCCAGCCTCGGCGCCGACCCGGAAACCGGCGAGGTGTCCGACGATGACGAGCCTGCCCAGTGACCGCGGCATCGGCACGGTCGAGCCGCTGTGGTGCCCCAAGGAGGCATCGGAGTTCCTGACCGTCTCCCAAGCCACACTGTCCCGGTGGCGTCGGGAAAAGGTCGGCCCGCCGTTCGTGCAGGTCGGCGGCGTCTACCGCTACAACCCCGTCACGGTGCGCATTTGGGTGCGCGAACAGGAGGCGGCACGTGGCTGATCCCCGCAATCGCCGTATGCCTCCGGTCGGCGTGAAGCTCACCACCGACGTCGAACGCCGCGTCGACGGGTTCCGTGCCCGTGTCCGATGGACCGATCCGGCAACCCATAAACGCGTCGGCCGAGTCAGCCACGTGCGCACCGCCGAGGAGGTCGAGGAGTTCTTCGAGCAGATGCGCGCCGCGACCGAGACCGGCAACGACACCACCGTGACCCTGGCCGACTACGCCGCCTCGATTGGGGACCGTTGGCAACGAGGCCTGGACCCGACCTCCACCGCCGAGCTCTATGACACCGGGCTCCGGCTCCGTGTCTTGCCCGCGCTCGGCCACATCCGCGTCGCGAAGATCACTGCCGGAATGATCGACCGCACCATCGACGCCTGGGAAGCCGAGCACTCCGCCTCCACGATCAAGAACTCCATCGCCCCACTCGTCCGCGTCCTGGACGAAGCCGTCCGCGACGACGTCATCTCCATCAACCCCGCCAAGCACCGCGCCCGCCGGAACCTCGGCAAGCACGTCACCCACACCACCGGAGCACTCCGCCAGTACGCCCTCCCAGACCTTCCGACATTGCAGAAGCTCGCCACCGCGTGCGGGAAGGTCCACCAGTCCTACTCCGATCACGTCATGCTCGCCGCCCTCCTCGCCGCCCGCGGCTCCGAAGTCGCAGGACTGCAGGCCGGGGACGTGGACTGGGACAACCGCATCGTGTGGATCAGACGCCAGCACTACCCCGGCAAAGGCGGCCTCGTCATCAAACAGACCAAAGGCCGCAGAGACCGCCCCGTCCCGATGCTCGACGCGCTCGAACCCATCCTCGAACGCCTCACCGACGGCAAGGAGCCCGACACTCCGCTCCTGCGCGGGCCGCGCGGCGGCGTCCTCACCACCGCCACCGTCCGCGACGCCACCCACTGGGACGACCTCGTGAAGGAGCTCGGCTTCAACAACCTCACCCGCCACGGGCTCCGCCACACCGGAGCGACCTGGATGGCCGACGCCGGCATCGCGCTGCACGTGCTCCAGGAGATCCTCGGACACCAATCGATCGAGACCACCAAGGGCTACCTGCATCCCGACCACCGGCACCTCGCCGAAGCCGCCAGACAGGCCAACCAGTTCCTCTCCGCAGCCCCCACCAGAAGGGACACCACCCGCCGCGCCGGACCCCGCCTGTGACCATTGCTGGACCCACGCTCCGACCCCTTCAGAAGGGGGCCGGAGCATCGCCCTGCGCGGATTCTGGTCCACTCGATGGGCACCTTTTGGTGCACTCCACGGGCATCGAGGTCGAACGGGATTGGTCCACTTCAGCAGCGGGCGGCTCGAGTGGATCGAGCAAGTGGACCAGCCGGTGACCACCCCCGGAAACGACGAAGCCCTGGTGAAAGTTGCCTCTCACCAGGGCTTTTTGTCGGGATGACAGGATTTGAACCTGCGACCCCTTGACCCCCAGTCAAGTGCGCTACCAAGCTGCGCCACATCCCGTTGTTTAGTTTTCGGACAGTCCCGCCGCTCTAACTCACCTGACCCCCAGTCAAGTGCGCTACCAAGCTGCGCCACAGCCCGTCTCCGCGGAGCACCGCGGGACCGCACGAGATTACACCGGCGGGCCGCCCGTTCTCCAATCCTGCGGACGTCGCACACGTCACTCACCAGGTCCGACGACGAACGGCGCGTCCGGTGGCCCCGCCGCCGCGGCGAGCCTCGTCCGCAGTGTGCGGCGGGGCGGTGGTTGACCTCACGCGCGGCTCCCGCCAGGATTCGAGCATGACGTCGTTCCCCCCGAACGATCCGGGGCGAGCGTCCTCCCCGGGTCCCTCCGACGGGCACCGTGCGCCGGACCAGTACGGATGGCCGGGGTACCCGCCGGCCGACACGCACTCTCGATCGGACGGGCAGTGGCCGGGGTACCCGCCTGCTGACCCGCACTCTCGACCACAGGGGGCGTACCCCTACGGGCCCGGCCCCTCCTCCCCGCACGCGGGGTACTCCCCCGGCCCCGCCGACCCGCACTCTCGACCAGATGGGAAGCGCGGGGGCGGCGGCAGGTGGGTGGCCGCGATCGTGGCGATCGTCGTCGGAGCCGGGCTGGGCGCCGGGGCCGGGTGGTTCGTCCTCGTCCGCGACGACGAGGAACCGACCGCCGCCACCGCCGAGGGCGACGCCAGGCACGTGTGCGACATCGCCGGGCGGTACCCCGACGGGATCGACCTCATGGCGACCGGCGGGCTCGACGAGGATCCGGTCCACTACCTCGTCGGCCTGATGCCCACCCTGGCCCGGGGCGCGGCCACGGAGGATCCGGCGTACGAGGTGCTGGTCGAACCGACCGAGCGGGTGAGTCAGGCCCGCAACACGTTCGACACCGACGGGATCGGTACTGCTCTTGACGACGTGCGCGCCGCGTGCGCCGACCTCGGTCTCGAGGGAGCGGCATGAGCCCGGCACGCGCGACCGCCACGCCCGGGCGCTCCGGCACGCTCCTCCTCGTGCTCGCCTCGCTCGTCATCGGTGCTCTCGTGGCGTTCGGCGTGACCGGGCTGCTCGTCGGCGACGAGGAGGAGCCCGACGCCGCCACCCGGGACGCCGCCCACGCCTGCCTCCTCGCCCGCTCGATCCCGGCCGACGCGGGCGACGACCTGTTCATCGGCGACGACGGCATCGTCCCCCACTCCCGGTTCTACTCGATGGCCGCGCTCGCCGAGGCCGCGGGAATCGCCGACGGGCGCTTCTCCGCGCTCGGCGGGTACGGCCGCGAGGCTCAGGTGACGTACGCCGAGATGTTCTCGATCGAGCCGGCGAACCAGTACCTCGACTCGTTCCGCGAGGAGTGTGACCGGCTCGAGCTCTGAGGGGAGCACGGGAGGACGCCCGGCACGGCTCAGCCGGGGCCGGCACCACCGCACCACCGCACCACCGCGCCACGCTCAACCGAGCCGCTCGTCCTCGAGCGCGGCCAGCGCGAGGGCGGCGAGCCCCCACGGATGATCCCGCCCCGGCCGGACGGCGAGGTAGCCCGCGCGCGGCAGGACCGGCAGCGGGATCGTCGGCCCCGAGATCTCCGGGAGCGACCAGCGGCCACGGGTGCGGTCGACGGCGCCGACCACCGCGGCCAGCGCGCGGCGCGCAGGTCTGAGGTACTGGGGCCCGAGGAGACCGAGCCGGACCGCGCGCAGCCAGCCACCGGCGACCAGTGCCGTCGCGGACAGCTCGCGGTACCCGCCGGGGGCGGCGAGCAGGGTGGGCCACGTGCCGTCGGGGCGCATTCGTGCGATCAGGGCGGCGCTCGTGCTCGCCAGGACCTCGCGCAGCCGGCAGAGACCGACGTCGGTCGCCGGTCCTCCGACACGCGACACGGCTCCGTCGGCACCCTTTGAAGGTGCTCCCGCACCATGGTGGGCGAGGGGCCGCTCCCCCGCGAGGGGCGGCTCCCCCGCGAGGGGCCGCTCCACGAGCAGCGGCTCGGCGATGAGCGGCAGCGCGGCCACCACCCAGGCGTTGCCGCGCGCCCACGGGACCCGTGGGTAGCGACGTCCGCGCGCGCCACCGAACGTTCCCGGCGCCCACCACGCGTGCGACCACAACCCGGTGGCCGGGTCCTGGAGGAGGTCGGCGAAGGCACCGGGCATCGCGGCTGCCATCGAGGTCAGGCGCGCGTCGGAGCGCGCCGCCCCCTCGCGCGCCGCGAGCACGCCGACCATCATCAGCGAGTCGACCCACACGGACCGCGGGTAGTACCGCGCGTACCCGGACGAGCCGAGGTGGTTCGCCGCTCCCCCGCCGTCGGGTCCGCCGACGACCTCCTCGGCGAGTGCGAACGCCAGAGCCCGGTCGGTCGCCTCGGCGTAGCGCGCCTCTCCGGTGCGGCGGGCGAGCTCGGCGGTGACGAGCGCCGGCGCGATCGTGTCGGCGCTGACCGGACGCACGCCACGGGCGAGGTGGTGGTCGGCGAAGCGGGCGAGCCAGGCACCGTAGCCGCGGTCCCCGGCGGCGGCCTCGACCTCGGCGAGCGCGTGCCCGAGGAGGGCCGGCCCCCACATCCACGGCCGCACCGGGCGCCCGGCGTCTCGCGCGACGACGTCGTCGAGCAGGTCGACCGTGCGGGCCAGCGCGTGCCTCACCGCGTCGCCCCGACCCGACCGCGCTCGGTGAGCTCGAGCATGTGCCCGCCGTGGTGGACCGTGATGCGTTCGGGGAACCGCTCGACCTCGGTGTCGCCGAACGCGAGCCTCGGGTGCGGGCGGCTGAGCGGGACGCCGTCGCGCTCGAGGGCGCCGCGCCAGTGCAGCCGCCACTCGCCGGCGGGGATCCGGCCGGTGTGCCTGTCCGCCTCGGTTGCTCGCGCCCCCTCGTCCCCCTCGAGTCGCAGGACGAGCGTGCTCCCCCCGTCCCGGGTCTCGAGGCTCGCCTCCCGCACCCGGTCCCGGAATGCCTCGAACCCCTCCTCCGCGTCGGCCACGACCACGGCCCAACCGGTGAGCAGGCCGGCCTGGACGAGCTCGTCGCCGTCGCCGACCCGGAGCGGACGCAGGGAGCGGACACCGACGAGGCCGTCGCCGGAGCGGGCCACGAGCCAGTCGTCGCCCCGCTCCGCGCGCTCGAACCGCTCGGTCGGCCACAGCAGGTGCGACCACCGGTGGCGCTCCCGCTCGAGGTAACCGTGGCGACCACCGAGCCGGTGGAGGGCGAGCAGGACCTGCCCGTCCTGCGCCACCTCGGGGTTGCGGCCGTTCCCGGTCCAGGCCGAGGGCGAGAAGTTGCGGGCGACGTCGTCGAACATCGCCCTGCCCGGGTGGGTGGCCAGGACCGCGACACCGCCGGGCAGCGTGGCCTGCCACAGGTGCTGCTGGTCGCCGTACGCGCCCGCGTGGTGATGCTGCGCGGAGGACAGGGCCAGGCCCCCGCGGCGCCAGGTCGTCACGTCGGCCCGGCGGATCGACACGCCGCGGGTGGCGGGGTCGACGCCGCGCACGAGCGCCGGCAGCGATCGGCGCGGAAGCCGCCGGAAACCGCCGAGCGGGGCGAGGAACCGGTTGTTCCACAGCTGCCAGCGCTCCATCAGCTCCATGGTCGTCACCACCGACTCGGGGTCGGTGAAGGACTCCATCGACCACAGCAGCAGGCCGGTGCGCTCGAGGTCGCGCGGGTCATCGACGTAGCCGGCGACCTCCTCGACCTCGAGGCCGAAGCTCGCCCTGACGAGCAGCGGGGCGGTCTCGGCGACGATCGCCCGCGCCACCTCGGGCGCGCGGTAGGACGACACGCGCACGAGCCCGCCGAGCCGGTCCGCCGCGGCGGAACGGCCGTCCTCCGCCGCAGGGCCGGTTCCGGGGCCACGTCCGGGCACCGCCGGGCCGAGCAGCTCCGCCAGCACCGGCGCGACCTGCTGGGTCTCCGGCTCGAGCTTCTGCTCCCCGTAGGCCCGGCCCGCGCTCCCGACCAGCAGCCCTCCGGCCGAGTGCAGCGCGAGGTCGAGCACGAGGAGGTCGAGGACGCCGCGGGCGCGCTCCCGCAGGTCGTCGTCGGCCGCGACGTCGACGAGGACGGCGAGCGCGGCCGCGTCCTCCTCGTAGTACGTGGGTGAGAGCCACTCGACGAAGCCGATGCGGAACCGGTCCGCGAGCCACGTCCGCAGCCGTCCCGCGGCCCGCCCGGCGTGCTCCGCGCCCGTGAGGCCCGAGGCCGTGAACTCGGCGTCCGGGTACGCGAGGCCGGCGGCGTGCTCCGCGACCGCCGCCACGACCTGGTGGTTCTCCGACCACAGGCACATCGAGTCGTCCCCGGGCACGTCGAGGGAGTACCGGAAGCCGGTGAGGCTCTCACGTATCCGCTCGCGGACCGCGATCGGGAGCCGCCAGGGCGCGGAGTCGACGTTCGGGCCGGTCCCCGGGCCCGAGTCGCCGGCGCGCGTCCTCGCGCCCGCGCCGTGCTCCACGTCCGGCACCGGGGCTGCGTCGTCGTCGTGCGTCCCGCCCCGGGCGTTCGCGAGGTCGGCGTGCACGACCCGCGCGAGCGTGAGGGCACGGAAGTCGGCGCAGTCGATCCGCAGGTCGACGAAGCGGGCGCGATCGAGCAGGGGGGAGACGTCGACGGGTCGTCCGGCCACGAGGTCCGGCAGGGCGGCGAACCCGGCGGGACCCATCTTCTCCCCCATGCCGGGGTCGTAGGACGGATGGATCTGCTCGCCGCGCGCGAACCGGATGAGTCGCCGCGGGCTCATGACGCCTCCACCCCACCCGCGCGCCGGGACGCGAGCTCGTCCGCGGTGGCGAGCGCGCGCTCGCGGGAGATCGAGTAGTCCCGCGCCACCTGCCGGCCCGCGAGCAGCATGCCCGCCACGCCGATCCCGAGCACGAGCCGGATCCCCCACTGCGTGGCGTCGGACTGCTCGACCACCTCGTTGTCCGCGGGCGCGACGTAGCCGGTGAGCTCGAGGACGAGGCCGATGACCTGGACGACGACCGCCGTCGCGAGGCCGCGGACGAACGTCATCATCCCGCTGAACGACCCGGCGTCCCGGCGCCCCGTGGCGAGGTCGGCGTCGTCGACCACGTCGCCGAACATCACCCACGGCATGAGCTGGGCCCCCGCCATGCCCGTGGCGAGCAGGAGCGCGACGGCGTAGACGCCCCAGGCCGGCCACGACGCCGGGTACAGGGCCACCCCGAGGGCGGCGACGACCCCGAGCGGCAGGAGGGTGCGGTAGACGGTCACCTTGGACACCCGGCCCACGAGGGCCGTGACGATCGGGTAGGCGACGACGTTGACGGCGATGAAGATCCCGAGGACCACCTGGGTGCTCACGCCGGTGACGACGTAGAGCGTGTAGTACAGGAGCGTCGTCGTGATGATGTCGAGGGCCAGGGAGTGGCTGAGGTACATCCCCAGCAGCCGACGGAACGTCCGCAGCCGCAGCGGGGCGGTGAAGGTGCGCAGGGACACGGACTGGACGCTCGTCGGCAGCGGGGTGCGCTCGCGGGACACGAGGGCCGAGACCAGCACGCACGCGGTGAGCACGGCGCCGACGCCGAGCACGATGCCCAGGTAGAGGCCGGTGGCGGACAGGTCGCCCGAACGGTAGGCCTCGAACAGGGCGGTCGCGAGCAGCGAGCAGACGGCGGACGAGACGGTCGAGAGCAGCAGCCGCAGGGTGTTGGCCCGGTTGCGGACGTCGTAGTCCGTGGCGATCTCGGTCGACAGGGACGAGTACGGGACCGCCATGACGGTCTGCACCGTGGCGTACAGGACGTAGGACGCGACCGCCCAGACGAACATCGGCAGCTGCCCGGTGGCCGGCACCTGCGGCAGCCACAGCAGCGCCATCGCGGGGACGAGCAGGATCGCTCCCACCACCATGAACGGCCGGCGCCGGCCCCACCGAGTGCGCGTGCGGTCGGACAGGGCGCCCATGAGCGGGTCGTTGACCGCGTCCCACACCTTGGCCACGAGCACCACCGACCCGGCGAGGCCCGGCCTGAGGCCGACCACGTCGGTGAGGAAGATGAGGTAGAGGACCGAGATGAGCGAGCTCGCCCCGCCCATGAAGACGTCCCCGACGGCGAATCCCAGGCGCTCGCCCCGGCCGGGCTGATCGCTCCCGGACGCACCGCCGGCCGCCGGCCGGTCGGTCTGCCCCGCCGGCCGGTCGGTCTGCCCCGCGCGTCGCGCGACGGCTCCGTCGTCCGGACCGGGTGGGGCGACGCGCGCGGGATCAGGCACGGCGCCGCTCGCGGACCCGGACCGAGATCTCGATGGGGGTGCCGACGAACCCGAACTCCGAGCGCAGGCGGTTCTCGATGAAGCGCCGGTAGCCCGCCTCGATGAAGCCCGAGGCGAACAGGACGAACCGCGGCGGCCGGGTGGAGACCTGGGTGGCGAAGAGGACGCGCGGCTGCTTCCCGCCGCGCACAGGGTGCGGGTGGGCGGCCGCGAGCTCGCCGATGAAGGCGTTGAGGCGCCCGGTCGGGATGCGGGTCGACCACGAGTCGAGCGACGCCTCCAGCGCGCGGGCGAGGCGGTTCGTGTGCCAGCCGGTCATCGCCGCGAGGTTGATCCGCGGCGCCCAGGTGACCTGGACGAGGTCCCGCTCGATCTCCCGCTCGAGCATGTGGCGCCGCTCGTCGTCGACGAGGTCCCACTTGTTCATGACGATGACGAGCGCGCGACCGGCGTCGACGACCTGCTGGACCACGCGGAGGTCCTGCTCGGCGAGCGGCTCGGACGCGTCCATGAGCACGACCCCGACCTCGGCGCGCTCGATCGCCGCCTGGGTCCGGATCGAGGCGTAGTAGTCGGCCCCGCTGGTCTGGTGCACGCGCCGCCGGATGCCGGCGGTGTCGACGAACCACCAGGGCACGTCGCCGAGGTGGACGATCTCGTCGACCGGGTCGCGCGTGGTGCCCGCGACGTCGCTGACGACGACCCGCTCCGTGCCGGCGAGCGAGTTGAGCAGGGACGACTTGCCGACGTTGGGGCGTCCGACGAGGGCGACGCGACGCGGGCCACCCGGCGGGATCGGGGCCGCCACGGCCGAGACCTCGGGCAGCACCGCCATCGCCGCGTCGAGCGCGTCGCCGCTGCCCCGGCCGTGCATCGCCGAGACCGGGTGGGGCTCGCCGAGGCCGAGCGACCACAGCATGGCGGCGTCGGGCTCCTGGTAGGCGGAGTCGATCTTGTTGGCCACGAGGACGACCGGCTTGCCCGAGCGGCGCAGGAGCTGGACGACGCGCTCGTCGGTGTCGGTCGGCCCCACGGTGGCGTCGACGACGAGGAGGACGGCGTCGGCCAGGTCGATGGCCGTCTCCGCGGCCTGCGCGACCTGTGCGTCGAGGCCGCGGGCGTCGATCTCCCAGCCGCCGGTGTCGACGAGCGTGAAGCGTCGCCCGCTCCACTCGGCGGGGTAGCTCACCCGGTCCCGCGTGACGCCGGGGGTGTCCTGGACGACCGCCTCCCGGCGGCCGAGGATCCGGTTGACGAGGGTCGACTTGCCCACGTTGGGACGACCGACGACGGCGAGGACCGGCAGCCCGGACTCGATCTCCTCGTCCGGCTCGAGCTCGCCCTGACCGCCGAGCACCGCAAGGTCCTCGTCGCCCAGGTCGTACTGGCGCAGGCCCGCGAGGAGCGCCTCGGCCCGGCGTGACTCCTCGGCGTCGTCGGACTCGGGCACCTCGGGGCGCTCCGGCGGGACGTCGGAGTCCCAGTCGCCGACGACGTAGCCGGGCTCGGTGGGCTCGGTCGGACCGTCGGGTCCGGGTGTCTCGGTCATCGGGGGTCCTCGTCGTCGGGTAGCGGGATGCCGGTGCGCGCCACGGAGTCGGCGACGTGCGCCGCGAGCGCGCGGCCGATCTGGTCCATCGCCGCGGTGATCGCGGTGCGGCCCGAGGCGCCGGCGGGCACCTCGATGGTCAGCGGCTCACCGATGACGACGGTCAGCCTCGCACGCGGCGGCGAGACGTACGAGCGCGGCGTGCCGGGGGGTCGGGTGCCGAGGATCGCCACGGGGACGACCGGCGCGCCCGACTGCACGGCGAGCCAGGCGACCCCGGCGTGGACCTGGCTCGCGTCGCCGCGGCCGCGCGAGCCCTCGGGGAAGATCCCGACGACCCGCCCCTCGGCGAGGAACTGCTTGGCGATCTGCAGCGCGTTGCGGCCGGCCTTGCGGTCCACGGGGATCTGGCCGGCGAGGGTCATGAGGAAGCCGAGGGGGCTGTCCCAGAACTCCTGCTTGATGATCATGTGCGAGCCGCGCGGGAGCGCGCCGTGCAGGAGCGGACCGTCGACGATGCCGGTGTGGTTGGACGCGACGATGACCTGGCCGGACGCCGGGATGTTCTCCGCGCCGATGATCCGGGTCCGCCACCAGCCGTGGGCCAGCACCTGGCCGACCCGCCGGGACCAGACCGGGCCCCAGCGGAAGATGTCGTCGGCGGAGGTGCGCCGGCCGCGGGAGCGGGGGTCCTTCTCGGTCATCGGGTTCCCTTCGTCGAGGACACCAGCGTGAGGACGGCGGCGATCACCTCGGGCAGGTCGAGGTCGGACGTGTCGAGGGTGGTCACCCCGTCCGCGGCGGTGAGGAAGCTCGTGGTCGCGGAGTCCGCGGCATCGCGGCCGAGGACCTCCGCGCGGGTCGCGTCGACGGCGGCGGCGTCGCTCGAGCCGCGCACCTCGCGTGCCCGGCGGGCGAGCCGCGCCTCCTCGCTGGCGGTGAGCAGGAGTCGGACATCGGCGTCGGTGGCCAGGACGGTCGTCACGTCGCGGCCCTCGGCCACCACCCCGCGGCCGCCCGAGACGGAGTCCTGCCCGGTCGTCGTCTCGTCGACGACGATCGAGCGCTGGCGCCGCAGAAGGTCCGCACGCACGGCGAGGTTCGAGGCCACGGCGGCGAC
Source organism: Georgenia sp. Z1344 (assembly GCF_049856295.1). GTDB lineage: Bacteria > Actinomycetota > Actinomycetes > Actinomycetales > Actinomycetaceae > JB111. Next base: position 157,628 of record NZ_JBNDMZ010000005.1, read on the forward strand.
CCGGCGCGTGAGCTGCGGGGTGCGGATCGCCTCGGACACGTCCTCGGCGTCGAGCAGTGTGCGCGGCCGGTCGGGGTCGAGGACCATCGTCAGCGGCATGGTGGCGACGCGCGCCGTGACGGCCGCGGGGTCCGGGTCGACGAGGTCGACGTCGCCGGACAGGCACCAGTGGGTGGCCGCCCGGTACATGGCGCCGGTGTCGAGGTAGGCGAGACCGAGCTCGCCCGCGACCCGGCGGGCGACGGTCGACTTGCCCGAGCCGGCGGGTCCGTCGATGGCGACGAGCAGCCCGTCCCCGCGTCCGGGCAGGTCGGGCCAGCGGCTCGCGGGCTCTCCCGGTGTGTCCTGCGTGGTCATGAGGCGACGACCCTCCAGCCTCTCGTGTCGAGCTCGGTCTCCAGCTCAGCGGCGGCGGACGGCACCACCGACAGTCGGACGAGGCCCACGCTCTGGCCCGCCGAGTGCTCGATGGTGAGGTCCTCGATGCTCACGCCCGCGTCCCCCACCTCGGTGAACAGGCGCCCGAGCTGGCCGGGCGCGTCCGGGACGAGCACGGTGACCTCCGCGTAGCGGCGTGGCGCTCCCCCGTGCTTGCCCGGGATGCGGGCGGCGCCCTCGTTGCCGACCCGGATCGCGTCGGCGAGCGGGCGCACCGCCCCCGGGGCGAGCGGGTCGGCGACGCCCGCGTCGAGCGCGGCGACCACGTCGTCGAGCGTGTCACGGATCGCGCGCAGCTCGGGCGCGAGCGCGGCCGCGTTGCCGGTGAGGATGGCGCTCCACAGCCGAGGGTCGGCGGCGGCGATGCGCGTGGTGTCGCGCAGGCCCTGGCCCGCGAGGCCGAGCGCAGCCTCGTCGGCGTGGGTGAGCCGCCCGGCGACCAGCGAGGACAGGACCTGGGGCAGGTGGGAGACGACGGCGACGGCGCGGTCGTGCTCGTCCGCCGCCATGTCGACGACGAACGACCCGACGTCCTGGGCGAGCGTGCGCACCACCCGCACCGCGTCCGCCGAGGAGCGGCCGGTGGGGACGACGACCCACGGGCGACCGGCGAACAGGTCGGCGTCGGCGCCGGTCGCGCCCGAGCGCTCCCGGCCGGCCATCGGGTGCGAGCCGACGTAGCGCTCCGCGTCGGCGCCCGCCGAGGCGAGGATCTCCTGGGCGACGACGTCCTTGACGGACGCCACGTCCGTGACGACCGCGCCCGGGTGGTCGGCGAGCTCGCGCAGGGCGACCTCCGCCGCGACGTCGGGCGGGGTGGCGACGACGACGAGCGCTGGGGAACCCTGACCGGATACGTCACCGTCGCCCGTGGCGGACGCACGAACCGCCTCGTCGATGTCGCCCGCTCCGAGGTCGCGCGCGAGGGCCAGTGAGATCGGGGACGTGTCGGCGAGCCGGACGTCGACCCCGCGTGCCCGCAGGGCGAGGCCGAGGCTCGCGCCGAGCAGGCCGGTCCCGACGATCCGGACCGGTCCGGCGGTCGCCGAGGCGGGTCGGGGAAGGTCGGCGGTCACCGGGGAAGGCTAGCCCAGGCGGCGCGCCGTCCCGTGGTCACGCGCCGTCCCGAGGTCGGATGCCGTGCCCCACCGCGTCAGGAGGTGCCGTCGCCCCGGGCGGCCGCCCCCTCGGCGGCCACCGCCTCGCGCGCGAGCCGCTCCCCCAGCTCCGCCGCCGTCGCCAGGGCGGCGGCCCGCTCGGACTCGGCGCGCTCCTTGAGCGGTGCCATCGCCGGCACGAGGTCGGCGAGCGTGGCGTCCGCGCCGATGTAGGTGAGCTCCATGCCCATGGCTCCGCCGAGCACCGCGTCGAGGACCGGGCGGGCGTGGTCGGCGGGACCGGCGTCGTCGTCGTACGTCGCTCCGCGGGCGGAGACGACGATCGCGGGGCGGCCGGCGAGCGGCTGCGTGTCGAGCTCGAGGAACGGAGCCGTCATGCCGAGGACGTGCACGTGGTCGAGCCACGCCTTGAGGGTCGAGGGCAGGGTGTAGTTGTACAGCGGAGCGCCGACGAGCAGGACGTCGGCCCCGATCAGCTCGCCGACGAGCTCGAGCTGGAACTCCTCGACCCGGTGGCTGATCGTCGCCCCCGTCGGGCGCAGCGGCGGCGCGCAGTGCAGGTCGGCGTGCGGGAGGTGCGGAACCGAGTCGTTGTGCAGGTTGCGCCACGTGACGCTCGTCCCGGCGACGGACGACCAGGCGTCGGCGAACGCCCCGGTGATCGCGCGGGAGACGGAGCCGTCGGGGCGGGCGGAGGAGTCCAGTCGCAGGAGGTGAGCCATGCCACCGCAGGCTACCGGCGCGGCGGGCGGGTGTCCCTGTGTCACCGCCGAGGCGTGGCCCCGGACCGACGGACGCGGGCCACCACCGTGACGAGGGCGACCACCGCCGCGGCGGCGAGGGCGGCGGTCGCGGCCGGGACGGACTCGAGGTCACCGGTGAGCCGGGCGACGCCGACCCATGCCAGGCCCCAGCAGATCGCCACGCCCGGCGCGAGGCGTCCGCGGTCCCACAGGGCGAGGGCGCAGCCGACGAGGCCGACGAGGGCGAGCACACCGACCGACCACACGTCGGGGGTGCGCACGGACTCACGCAGGCCGGCCTCCGCGAGCACGGCCGCGACGTTCGCGACGGTGGCCACGACGATCCAGCCGAGGTAGAGGCCCATGGTGCCGTCCGTGACGATCGCGTCCACGGCTCCCGTGGGTGCCCGGCGCCCGAGGATCGCGGCGACGATCAGCAGGGTCCCGAGCAGGAGCGCCATGACGACGACGCTCACGGCGAGCCACCCGGCCTGGACGACGAGCAGCCACGCGGCGTTGAGCAGCATCGACCCGGCCACGAGGTAGCCGACGCGGCGGTGCCGCTCCGCGCTCGCCTGCCCGGGGAACCACTGCCACACGGCGTAGGCGACCAGCCCGAGGTAGATCACCGACCAGATCGAGAAGGCCGGGGAGGCGGGGGCCACGTGGGTGGCGTCCGCGGCGAACGCCCCACCGGCGGCCTCGGCCATCGGGTCGCCGCCGAGAGCGCCGGAGCCGACCATGGCGCCGAGGATCGCGAGCGGCGCGCTGACGGAGACGACGACCTGCCGGAGCCGGTCGGCCCTCGTCGGCGCCGGGGCCGTCCGGGCCGCGGGGTCAGGTGCCGGTGCGCTGTGCGACATGCGATGTCCTCTCGTGCCGGGTGGCCCCCCGTTCCCAGGCCGCCACGGGCCCGGGGACCTCGGTGAACGACGGGTGCGGGTCGGGACGGCTGACGTCGGCGAGCTGCCGACGCACGTCGGGGCTGCGGAGCTCGAGCTTGGCGAGCAGGTGGGCCCACTCGTGGGCGAGCTGCCCGCGCGTGACGGTCATGGTGCTCACGGTCGCTCGAGCGTCCGCCTGCGCGACGATCTTCGACCGGTCGAACCGATAGCCGCGGGCGTCCGCCTCGTCGGCGATCCCGTCGAGGTACCGGCCGAGGGACGCGAGCGGGTCGGCCTCGGCGCGGAAGCGGTCGACCTGGGGGTGGTTCGCGTAGCCGCCCGCGCCCCTGACCAGGACCGACTGGGCGAGCAGCGCCTCGCGCCACGCCGCGGTCAGTCCCTGGCGGTCGAGGTACTGAGGGTGGAGGGACCAGAGACGCACCTACGCACCCGCCCGTCCGCGGACGGCCGCGGTGGTGCCGGCACCCTCGCTCGCCGCCGCGTCGGAGTCTCGTTCCGCTCCGGCGCCGCCGTCCGCTCCCCCGGCGCGGCGCGGGTCCTCCTCGGCCGCCTCCGCGGCCGCGGTGATCCGCTCCGTCATCCCGCCGAAGATCACGGCGTGGAACGGGACGAGCACGAGCCAGTACAGGCGGCCGGAGAGTCCACGCGGGTGGTAGATCGCCCGCTGCCGGTAGACCGAGCCGGTCCCGTCGGGCTCGACGCCCAGCTCGAGCCACGCCCTGCCGGGCATCCTCATCTCCGCCCGGAGCCGGAGCAGGCGCTCCGGCTCGAGCGCCTCGACCCGCCAGAAGTCGAGCGCGTCGCCCACGTGCAGTCGCGCGGCGTCGCGCCGGCCGCGGCGCAGCCCCGCGCCGCCCGCGAGCTTGTCGATCGCGCCCCGCACGGCCCAGGCGAGCGGGAAGGAGTACCAGCCGTTCTCGCCACCGATCCCCTCGATGAAGGGCCACAGCGTCCGGGGTGAGGCGGTCGTCGTCCGCGTGCGGTCGTCGGTGAGCACGCGCTCGCCGGCCCAGTCCGGGTCCGACGGCAGCGGGTCGCTCGGCGCGCCGGCGGGGGTCGCGCCGCGCCAGCTCGTCGGCACGTCCCGGTCGGTGGTCCGGGCGAGAGCGAGCCGGACCGCCGTGCGGTACGGGAGCAGCCCCCCGTCCGGCGGGGGCACGACCGCGTCGATGTCCCGCTCCGTGACGACGCACGAGTGGCGCAGCGAGCCCACGACGGGCACCGCCAGGTCCCGCGGGATCGGCGTGACGAGGTTGATCCACTGCGAGGCCAGCCAGGGCGTGAGCACCGGCAGGGCGATGATCGTCCGCCGCGGCAGCCCGTGCTCGCGCGCGAACCCGTTGAGCATGTCGGCGTACGTCAGCGCGTCCGGTCCCCCGATGTCGAACGCGCGGTCGATGTCGCCCGGCACCGACGCGAGCTCGACCAGGTAGTGCAGCACGTCCCGGACGGCGATCGGCTGCACCGAGTTGCGCACCCACCTGGGCGCGGGCATGAGCGGCAGCACGTCGGCGAGGTGCCGCACCATCTCGAACGAGGCCGACCCGGACCCGATGATCGTCCCCGCCTGGAGGACGACGGACGGCACGGAGCTCGCCAGGAACACCTCCCCGACCGCCACGCGTGAGCGCAGGTGCGGCGAGAGGGGTTCGTCCCTGGGGTGCAGCCCGCCGAGATAGACGATGCGGCGTACCCCGGCGGCCTCGGCGGCCCGCGCGAACCTCCGTGCGGCGCGCAGCTCGTCCCCCTGGAAGTCGCCGCGGGCGGACATGCCGTGCACGAGGTAGTAGGCGACCTCCACGCCGTCCATCGCCTCGTCCGGGGGCGGCCCGTGCAGCAGGTCGCCCTGCCGGACGTCGATGTCCGCGGCCCACGGGACGTCGCGCAGCTTGTCCGGCGTGCGGACGAGGGCCCGGACGCGGTGGCCCGCCTCGAGCAGCTCGGGGACGAGGCGCCCGCCGACGTAGCCGGTGGCGCCGGTGACGAGGACCGTGCGCGGTCGGTCGGCCCTGCGCACGGTGCGGCGGGTGGTCGGGTCCATCGGTCATGCCCCTCTCGTGGCGGCGTGGATGAGGATCATCGTGACGGCGAAGCCGCACACGTAGTTGATGACGAGGAAGCGCCGCCAGCCCCGGTTCGTCCGCGGGGACCCGGAGTCGGGGACGCCGACGTACGGGAGCGCGGTGACGATGTAGGGCACCGCGACGAGCGCTCCCAGGGGGCCCGGCCACGGGACGGCGAGCATGAGCAGCCCGGCCGCGGTCCACAGGCCCACCGAGACCCGCACGGTCCAGCGGGCACCGAGCACGGTGGCGATCGACGACAGGCCCCCGGCGCGGTCGGGGACGACGTCCTGCACCGCCCCGAAGGCGTGGGCAGCTGCTCCCCAGAGGTAGAACGCGACGAGCACGAGGACCAGGGGCGGCGAGAACCCGTTCCCGGCCATGACCGCGCCGTAGACGGCGGGCCCGGTGAAGTGGGCGCTGGAGGTCGCCGAGTCGAGGAACGGGATCTCCTTGAACCGCAGCCCGGGCGCCGAGTAGGCGACGACGGCGAGGAGGACGAGACCGAGGACGAGCCACGACACCGGGTCCCCGAGGAGGACGAGGACGACGACGAACGGCACGACGGCGACGGCCACCGCGACCAGGACCGCGCGGTGCCGGGCAGGCACGAGCAGGGCGCCCTCGACTCCGCCCTTGCGCGGGTTGAGGAGGTCGGAGGCGTGGTCGAACACGTCGTTGATGCCGTACATCGCGAGGTTGTAGGGCACGAGGAAGAACAGGGACCCGACGACGAGGACGGCGTCGACCCGGCCGCCGCTCAGGAGGTAGGCGGCCGCGAACGGGTAGGCGGTGTTGATCCAGCTGACCGGACGGGACGTGACGAGGAGCGTCCGACCGAGCGAGCGGCGCCCACGCGTACCGTGCCCGGCACCGGTGGTCGACGGGGTCCCGGGGCGGGCCTGCGGCCGGCTCATCGGTCCTCCTCGGCGTCACGGCGAGCGTCGCGGCGTGGCGCGAGCAGCAGCCACACCCCCGGCAGCAGGACGAGGGCGCCGAGCGGGTAGGCGAGGTCCTCCACCGGGATGCGTCCCAGCCGCACGCCGGTCAGGCCGTCCCAGTCGTAGTCGAACAGCCCGGCGGCGACCATGAGGTTGTCGAACACGACCGTGAGGACCGCGAGGAGCGCCGCGGTGACGAGGGCCGGCAGCCACCACGCGCGGACGAGCGCCCGTGCCCGCCCCGAGCGCAGCAGGCCCGCGGCGAGGACGAGGGCCGAGAGCGGCAGGAAGATCGCGCAGAGGACGAGGTAGGTCACGACGGTCCCCCGTCCCCCGACCGCGGCGCGGGGCGTCGCGTCCGTCCGAGCGCGCGGCCCGCTGCCATGAGCAGGACCATCGTCAGGTAGCTGAGGAAGACGAGGAACACGATCTCCTCGATCGGCATGTGCGGGGCCAGGAGCAGACCCGTGGCGAACCGCGAGTCGAGGTGCCGGAACAGTCCGGTGGCGATGCCGGCGGCGTCCCAGGCCAGGAGGTAGGCGGTGCCGACGAGGACGACGACTGCGGCGCGACCCGGGGCGTGCCAGAGGAAGAGGCGGTGCCGCGCGTCGATCGTCGCCATGCCGGCCGTCGAGACCAGCAGCGCGGTCAGGTAGGCCCAGCTCATCGTGGACCTCCCGCGTGGACGTCCGGGCCCGGGGACGCCGTGACCGGCTCGCGGGCACCGGAACTGTCCCCGGCCCCAGGCATGACCGGCGCACCTCGGGCGGGCTCGGGCAGCGGGCCGGCCGTCCGGTCACCGCGCACGTGCTTGAGCACGAGCTCGGCGCTGATGAGGCACATGGGGACTCCGATCCCGGGCACCGACGTGGCGCCGGCGGTGACGAGGCCGGCGACGCGTCTCGAGGCGGTGCGTCCACGGAGGAACGCGCTCTGCCGGAGCGTGTGGGCAGGGCCCAGCGCACCTCCCCGGAAGGACGAGAAGTCCCGTTCGAAGTCGCGCGGCCCCACGGTGCGACGGACGACCACCCGCTCGGCGAGATCGGGGATGCCCGCCCACCGCGCGACCTGTTCGATGGCCGCGTCGGCGATCCGCTCGACGCGCTCGTCGCCGGAGCCGTCGATCCCGCCCGAACCGATGTCCGTCCGCGCCGGCACCGGGACGAGCACGAAGAGGTTCTCGTGCCCGTCCGGGGCGGCGGAGGGGTCGGTGGCGCTCGGCCGGCAGACGTAGAGGGACGGCGGCTCGGGCACCTGGGCGTCCGGGCCGAAGATCTGCTCGAACCCCGCGCGCCAGTCCTCGGCCAGCAGGAGGGTGTGGTGCTCGAGCCGCGGCAGGTCACCCGTGACACCGAGCATGACGAGCACGGCGCCCGGCCCCGGGTCGAGCCGCCGCCAGTGGCGCCGCGAGCGGTCCCGGCTGCCCGGCACGAGCAGCTCGGTCTCGGTGTGGTGCAGGTCCGCGGTGGAGACGACGAGGTCCGCGCCCTGGCGGTGCTCGCCGTCACCGGAGGCGTCCCGCCACCGCACGCCCGTCGCCCGGCCGTCGCGGGTCTCGATCCGCGTGACGTCCGCGCCCGTGATCAGGGTCGCCCCGTGCGCGCGGGCGAGCCGCTGGATCGAGTCGACGACGGCGGAGAACCCTCCGCGCGGATGGAACACCCCGTCGGCAAGGTCCATGTGGCTCATGAGGTGGTACATCGCCGGTGCCGTGAACGGCGACGCGCCGAGGAACACCGCCGGGTAGTCGAGGACGCGGTGCAGCCGGGAGTCGCTCACCGCGCGGCCCGCGTGGCGGTGCATCGAGGTGGTGAGCAGCCGCGCGAGGGTGGGCAGGCGTCGCAGGACCGGCCGGGACAGCAGCGTGCGCACGTCCCGGAACGGGTTGTAGAGGAACGCGTCGACGGCGGTGGCGTAGGTCTGCTCGGCCGACTCGAGGTACCGGGTGATGCGGGCGCCCGCGCCCGGCTCGACCCGCTCGAACGACGCGGCCGTCGCCTCCCGGTCCGAACGGACGACGAGCTCGTCGACGGGCTTCCCGGGCGGCGGCTCGAAGAGCACGCGGTAGGCCGGGTCGAGCCGGACGAGGTCGTACTGCTCCGCCGTCGTCGTGCCGAGCAGCCGGAAGAAGTGCTCGAACACCTCGGGCATGAGGTACCAGGACGGGCCGGTGTCGAACACGAACCCGGCGCTCTCCCACCGACCGGCCCGCCCGCCGAGCACGTCGTGCCGCTCGAGGAGGGTGACGTCGTGCCCCTCGTGGGCGAGTAGCGCGGCGGACGCGAGGCCGCTGATTCCCCCGCCCACCACCGCCACGCGCAGGGGGCGTGCGGGGCTCGCCGCCCGACCGGCGTCGGCCGCCGTCACGCCGTGCGCTCCGTGGCGCGCATCGCCCCGACGAGGATCCGCACCTTCGTCGGGCCCGGGACCCGGACCCGGCGCTCGACGACGAGCGCGGCCGGGGTCCGCTCGATCCGTCGGTTGAGCTCGGCGAACAGGCGCAGGGCGGCGGTCACGGCCGGCCGGGCGCCCGCGGGCAGCTCGGGCAGGGTGCTCCGCGCCGCCGACAGGTCGAGCCGGACGGCCGCGGTGATCTCGGCCTTGCGCTCGTCGTCGAGTCTGCCCCCGGGTAGGTCCGGGAAGTAGGTGCGGCCGAGCTCGCGCTGGTCCTCGGCCAGGTCCCGCAGGAAGTTGATCCGCTGGAACGCCGCGCCGAGCCGGCGTGCGCCGTGCTCGAGGCGGGCTCGGCGGTCCGGCGAGGTGTCCTCGCCGCCGAGGAAGATCCGCAGGCACATGAGCCCGATGACCTCCGCCGAGCCGTAGACGTACTCGTCGAGCATCTCCTGGGTGAAGGCGACGGGCGTGAGGTCGGCCCGCATGGAGGCGAAGAACGGCCCCGTGAGGTCCTGCCCGATGCCGAACCGGCCGGCGGTGGTGGCGAAGCTGTGCACGACCGGGTTGGCGCTGTAGCCCACGGCGCAGGCACGCCGGACGTCGTCCTCGAGCCGGTCGAGCACCTCGCCCCGGGCCGCGGCGTCGAGACCGGCGGCGTGGGCGGGTCCGTCGACGATCTCGTCGGCGACCCGCACGATCCCGTAGACGTTGGCGATGTGGGGACGCATCTCCCGGGCGAGCAGGAGGCTGGCCAGGCCGAACGAGGTCGAGTACTCGTGCAGCACGACCCGGGAGACCTTCGCCGAGGCGCGGTCGTACCGGTCGAGGGCGGCGGACGCGCTCATGCCGCACGCTCCGCGCACCGGGCGAGCACGTCGAGGAGCAGTCGTTCGAGGTCCGCGTCGAGCCCGGCCTCCTCGATGTGTCGGCGCACGGCGTCGCACTCGGCGCGCACCGTGCGTTCGACCTCGGCCAGCGCGCCGGAGTCCCGGATGACGGCGCGCAGCTCCTCGGCGCCGGCGTCGGTCAGGGTGGGCGACCCGAACAGGTGCGCGACCTGCGTCCACCCCGGCGAGGTCCGGGCGACCGAGACGAGCAGCGTCTGCTTGCCCTCGCGCAGGTCGCCATGGACCGACTTCCCGGTGAGCTCGGGGTCGCCGTACACACCCAGGACGTCGTCCCGCAGCTGGTAGACGACCCCCAGGCCCCGGCCGATCCGGTCGAGCGCGGCGGCGGTGTGGTGGTCGGTGCCGGCGAGGACCGCGGCGGCCACGAGCGGCGCCTGGAAGGAGTAGCGGGCGGTCTTCAGCTCGGTCGTGCGCAGCACGCGTCCGGCGTCGGACTCCTCGGAACCGAGGCCGAACCACGCGTCGGCGTGCTCGCCGGCCGCCGCGTCGACGATCGCCTCGTCGAGGAGCTCGACCAGCCTGCGCCGCGTGGTGGTGTCGACGTCGCAGGTGGCGACGAGGCGCTGGGCGGTGGCAAGCAGCAGGTCCCCTGCGATGATGCCGGAGGCGGCGCCGAAGGCGTCGGCGGCGCCCCGGGCGGTGCCGAGGCGTGCAGCTCGGGCAGCGGCGCGGCCGGAGACGTTCGGTTCGCCCCGGCGGACCGTGTCGTTGTCGATGACGTCGTCGTGGGCGAGGAGCGCGTTGTGCAGGAGCTCGAGCGCGCAGGCCACGTCGAGCGCGGCGTCGGCCTGCCGGTCCCCGCGGGACAGGCTGCGCCACACGGCCAGCAGGAGGCGGGAGCGCAGCCGCTTGCCGCCGAGCACGAGTCCGGCGAGGTGATCGACGAGGTCCCTGAACGCGTGGTGGTGCCGGGCGGCACGTGTGCGCAGCTCGTCGGTCACCTCCCGCAGACGTCCGTCGAGCTCGCTCTCGTCGGTGGCACGCGCGGAGAGCGTGGGGACACGCTGTGCGATCTGCGTCATCGGTCGATCCCGTCCGCATCAGGTCGGCCCCCGGTCGGCTCGTGCTGTCGGCCGTGGTCGGACTCGTCGGGTCGGCCCCCGGTCGGCTCGTCGTGCCCGGTACCGTCCGGCCCGTCCGCGGAGCGCTGTGCCAGGTCGGCGAGGAACCGCGTGACCACGCGTCGCTCGGCAGAGCTCAGGCGCGCGGCGGCCGCGAACCTGCCGGCGTGCTGGACGCCGACATGCCCCCGCGCGCTCTGCTGCGTGCTCGGGGTGACAGTGAGTGCGACACCCCGGCGGTCGCTGGGGTGCGCGGAACGGACGACGTGGCCGCCGGTCTGGAGCCGGTCGAGCATCTTCGTCACCGCCGCGCTGGTGAGCCCGAGGTACTCGGCCACCATCGCCGGGGTGACGACCGCGCCGATCCGGGCGCCGCCCATGACGAGTCGGAGCGCCTGCATGTCCCGCTCGGAGAGCTCCATGTAGTCGCTCGACGCCTTCGAAGCTCGCGCCTCCTCGGCCTTCCACGCCTGGAGCGCGCGCATGACGTCGGCGATCTCCGCCAGATCGTCGTCGCTCAGTCCGGCCCGATCGAGGAGCTCCCCGTCGGGATCCATCGACGCGTGGTCGTGGAAGGAGGTGACGATGCGCTGCACCGGGTCGGAGTACACACGAACATACTAACCAGGTTAGTTACTTACGCAAGACGCGACTTCCTGCTCGTGGCGCGTCGCGCACCGGCGGACCCCGCCGGGTCGACGGCTACATGCCCACCGACGCCATGAGCGCGCCGAGCTCGGGGCCGGCGATGACGCGGGTGCGCCCGGGGCGCAGGTCGCCGAGCACGATCGAGCCGATGCGCGTGCGCAGCAGGCGGGTGACCGGGTGGCCGACCTGCTCGAACATGCGGCGCACGATGTGGTTGCGGCCCTCGTGCAGGACGATCTCGACGAGGGTCGCGTCGGGCGCCGTGTCCTTGATCGTCACCTCGGACGGGCGGACGAACCCGTCCTCGAGCTCGAGGCCCTCGCGCAGCTGGGTGGAGACGGCCTTGGGGATCCGTCCCTCGACGGTCGCGAGGTAGGTCTTGGGCACCTCGTAGGACGGGTGCGTGAGCCGGTGGCCGAGCTCCCCGTCGTTCGTCAGCAGGAGCAGCCCCTCGGAGTCGGCGTCGAGCCGGCCCACGTGGAAGAGCCGCTCGGAACGGCCCTCGACGTACTGGGCGAGCGAGGGGCGGCCGTCCGGGTCGTCCATCGTCGAGACGACGCCGCGCGGCTTGTTGAGGGCGAGGGTGAGGGCGCTCTCGTCGAGCTGGACGCGGGATCCGTCGACGTGGATGACGGCGGTGGCCGGGTCGACGCGCGTGCCGAGCTCCCGCACGACCTGGCCGTCCACGCTCACCCGGCCGGCCACGATGAGCTCCTCGGAGGCGCGCCGCGAGGCGACGCCCGCCCCGGCGAGCACCTTCTGGAGTCGGACGCCCTCGGGCGTGTGCGGGTCGGTCATGACGCTCCCTCGGTCGGGTCGACGCCGTCGGCGCCGAGGTCGGGCAGGTAGGGCGCGAGCGGCGGCAGCTCGTCGAGCGAGCTCAGCCCCATCCGCTCGAGGAACGCGGTCGTGGTGCGGAACGTCATGGCGCCGCCCTCCTCGGCGGGGCCGGCCTCGGCCACGAGGCCGCGGGCGAGCAGGGTGCGGACGACGCCGTCGACGTTGACGCCGCGCACCGCCGCCACGCGGCCACGCGTGACCGGCTGGCGGTAGGCGATGACGGCGAGCGTCTCGAGGGAGGCCTGGGTGAGGCGCGCGGTCTGGCCGTCGACGACGAACCGCCCGACGACGTCGGCGACCGCGGGCGAGGAGTAGATCCGCCACCCGCCGCCGACCTCACGGAGCTCGAAGCCCCGGCGCCGCCCGCCGCGCTCGCCGCGGTACTCGGCCGCCAGCTCGCCGAGGGCCTCGGTGACGAGCTCGGTGGGCACCCCGAGCACACCGGCAAGGTCGAGCGCGGGCACCGGGTCGTCGACGATCATGAGGACGCCTTCGATCGCGGCGTGCAGCTCGTCCGTCCCGGGGCGCGCATGCACCTCGTCGAGGGTGTCCTGCGTGGGCTCGCCGCTCCCCGGCTCGTCGGTGGCGGGCACGCCGGGGCGGACCTCGTCGGGTTCCGCGGTCACGATGCGCTCCTCGGGTCGTCTCGTTCGTCGTCGTCGCCGTCCGGCGCCGTGTCGCCACCCCGGTCCACCGCGGGCTCCGGGGCCGGCCCCGGTTCCTCGTCCGCCGCGTCCGGTCCGGTCTCCGGCCCGCCCACCTCGGTGGGGTCCCCGACGACGACGTCGCCCTGCTCCGGGCCCGTCCATCGCACGGACAGCTCGGCCAGCGCCTCGGCCTGCTCGAACCCGACGGCACCCTGCCGGAACAGCTCGAGCAGGGCGAGGAAGCGGGAGACGACGTGGCCGGTCGTGGGCGCGTCGGCGACGAGCTGCCGGAAGGTGACGGTGCGCCCGCGCCGGAGCCGGTCGACGAGGATCGCGGCCTGGCCCGGGACCGGCACGAGCGGGTCGTGCAGGTGGTCGACCCCGACGCCGGGGGGCGCGGGCCGACCTGCCTCGGCCGCGGCGGCGAGCCGGACGAGGTCGTCCGGCCCCACCGACCAGACGAGCTCGGGCAGCAGGGCGGCGAGGTGCGGCTCGAGCGGGACGGACCGCGGCCAGGAACGGGCCCCGCGCTCCCACGCCTCGGCGAGGTCCTCCGAGACCGACTTGTAGGCGCGGTACTGCAGCAGCCGCGCGAACAGCAGGTCCCGGGCCTCGAGCAGCGCGAGGTCCTCGGCATCCTCGACCTCGCCGCGCGGCAGGAGCCGGGCCGCCTTGAGGTCGAGCAGCGTGGCCGCGACGACGACGAACTCGCTCGCCTCGTCGAGGTCCCAGACGTCGGCGGCCGCGAGGTAGGAGATGAACTCGTCGGTGACCGTCGCGAGCGCGACCTCGGTGACGTCGAGGCGGTGCTTGGCGATCAGTGAGAGCAGGAGGTCGAACGGGCCCGAGAAGTTGTCGAGGACGATCGAGAAGCCGCCCTCGGCCGCCAGCGCCGCCTCCTCGGCGCCGAGCGCGGGCACCTGCGCGGCCTCCTCAGGACTCGGCGCGGGTACCTGCGCCGCCTCCTCGGAGCTCAGCGCGGGCTCCGCGGGGTCGGCCCCCGTCGTCGGCGCCCCGTCCGCGGTGGGACGGGTGCCCGCTGCAGGGCCGGTCGGCGCGGTGTCAGGCCGCATCGCCGCGGGCGACGAGCTCGCGGGCGAGGCGCCGGTAGGCGTCCGCCCCCGGGTGCGTGGGTGCGTAGCTCGTGATCGGCTCCGCGGCCACGGAGGCGTCGGGGAACTTGACGGTGCGCGAGATGACGGTGCGGAACACGCGGTCGCCGAAGGCCTCCCGCACGCGGTCGAGGACCTCGCGCGAGTGGAGGGTGCGCAGGTCGACCATGGTGGCGAGGATGCCGTCGATGCGGAGCCGCGGGTTGAGCCGGTCGGTCACCTTCTCGATCGTCTCGACGAGCAGGGCCACGCCGCGCAGCGCGAAGAACTCCGCCTCGAGCGGGATGAGCACGCCGTGGGCGGCCGTCAGCGCGTTGACCGTGAGCAGGCCGAGGGAGGGCTGGCAGTCGATGATGATGACGTCGTAGTCGTCGAGCACCGGGGCGAGCACCCGGGCGAGGGCCTGCTCACGGGCCACCTCGCCGACGAGCTGCACCTCCGCCGCCGAGAGGTCGATGTTCGCGGGCAGGACGTCGAGGTTCGCCACGGGGCTCGTGAGGATGGCCGAGCGGACGTCGGGCCGACGCTCCATGATGAGCTGGTAGACGGTGCGGTCGAGCTCGTTGGCGTTGATGCCGAGCCCGGCGGACGCGGCGCCCTGCGGGTCGAAGTCGACGATGAGCACCTTGCGGCCGTACTCGGCCAGGGCGGCGCCGAGGTTGATCGTCGTCGTCGTCTTGCCGACCCCGCCCTTCTGGTTGCACATGGCGATGACCCGGGCCGGGCCGTGGCTCGGCAACGGGGCCGGTACCGGGTAGTCCTCGTCGCCCCAGGAGATCGGCGCGGCCGGTTCGGTCCCGGCGGCGTCGAGGGTCGGCTGCTCGCTGCTCATCGGCTCAAGGTTAGTCGAGGTCCCGGGCCCGCTGCGTCCCCGCCCTTCAGACGCCCGTCACCGACCGGTTGCGGACCGTCCGGTCACGAGCGGCGCGCCTCCCGGTAGCGACGGATGAGCTCGCTGGTGGAGGAGTCGTGCGCGTCGGCGGCGGGGCCCTCCTCGGCGGTGAGCTCCTCGCCGATCCGGGTGGCGAGCACCTTGCCGAGCTCCACGCCCCACTGGTCGAACGAGTTGATCCCCCACACCACGCCCTGGACGAACACCTCGTGCTCGTAGAGGGCCACGAGCTGGCCGAGGACCGACGGGGTGAGGCGCGGCGCGAGGATCGTCGTCGTCGGCCGGTTGCCGGGGAAAGTCTTGTGCGCAACGAGCTCCTCGGGCACGCCGTCGGCGCGCACCTCGTCGGCGGTCTTGCCGAACGCGAGGGCCTCGGACTGCGCGAACAGGTTCGCCGTCAGGAGGTCGTGGTGGAGCGCGACCTCCTCGTGCGCGGGCCGCACGAACCCGATCATGTCCGCGGGGACGAGCTCGGTGCCCTGGTGGATGAGCTGGTAGAAGGCGTGCTGGCCGTTGGTCCCGGGCTCGCCCCACACGATCGGCCCGGTCGCCACCTCCACCGGCTCCCCCTCGCGGGTCACGCGCTTGCCGTTGGACTCCATGTCGAGCTGCTGGAGGTAGGCCGCGAACCGGCCGAGGTCCTGCGCGTAGGGCAGCACGGCGGAGGTCGTGGCGCCGAGGAGGTTCCGGTTCCACACCTTGATCATCGCGAGCAGCGCGGGAACGTTCTCGGCGAACGGGGCGGTGCGGAAGTGCTCGTCGACCGTGTGGAACCCGTCGAGCATCTCGCGGTACGCCTCGGGGCCGATGGCGATCATGACGGAGAGCCCGACGGCGGACGTGAACGAGTACCGTCCGCCGACCCAGTCCCAGAAGCCGAACATGTTGTCCGTGTCGATGCCGAACTCGGCGACCCGCTCGGCGTTGGTCGACACCGCGACGAAGTGCTTGGCGACGGCGGCCTCGTCCCCGAGCACGTCGACGAGCCACGTCCGGGCCGACCGCGCGTTGGTCAGGGTCTCGATCGTGCCGAAGGTCTTCGACGCGACGACGACGAGGGTCTCCTCGGGGTCGATACCCGTGAGGGCGGCGGTCAGGTCGTCGCCGTCGACGTTGGAGACGTACCGGACGTCGATCCGAGGGTCCGCGTAGGCCGCGAGGGCGCGGTGGGCCATCGCCGGTCCGAGGTCCGAGCCGCCGATCCCGATGTTGATCACCGTCGTGATGGCCTTGCCCGTGTGCCCGGTCCATTCGCCCGAGCGCACCTTCTCGGCGAAGACGGCCATGCGGTCGAGCACCTCGTGGACGTCGGCCACGACATCCTGTCCGTCGACCACGAGCTCGGCGTCCCGCGGCAGGCGCAGCGCCGTGTGGAGCACGGCCCGGTCCTCGGCGGTGTTGATGTGCTCGCCGGCGTACATCGCGGCGGTGCGCCCCGCGAGGTCGACCTCCTCCGCGAGCGCGCCGAGCAGCTCGAGCGTGCGCGGGGTGACGCGATTCTTCGAGTAGTCCACGTAGAGGTCGCCGACCTCGGCCGTCAGGGTCCTGCCCCGTTCCGGCGCGTGGGCGAAGAGCTCGCGCAGGTGGGTCTGCCCGATCTCGCCGTGGTGCGCGGCGAGTGCCTGCCAGGCGGGCGTGTCCGGGACGTGCGCGGTCATGGTCTCCTCCGAGCGTCGACGACGATGCCCCCATCGTGGCCCACTTCACGGCCGACGTGCCAGCCGGTCCGCGGCGTGGGCGGACGCGGCCGCGGCAGCGCGGGCACGTGGGCGCCCACCCGTCCGGTCCACCCCACCGACGCGTGCGGCTCAGCCGCTGCGGGGTGCACGGGCGCGCGGGTGGCTCGTCGCGTAGACCTCCCGCAGGGCCTGGACGGTGACCTGCGTGTAGATCTGGGTGGTCGTCACGCTCGCGTGCCCGAGCAGCTCCTGCACCACGCGGACATCGGCGCCCCCGGCGAGCAGGTGCGTGGCGAACGAGTGCCGCAGCGTGTGCGGCGAGAGGTGGTCGACGGCCAGGCCCGCACGCTCCCCCGCGGCACGGAGCACGGCCCACGCGCTCTGGCGCGAGAGCGGGCGGCCGAGCGTGTTGAGGAACAGGTGCGCCGTCCCCCGGCCCTTCGAGGCGAGCGCGGGCCGGCCGCGGACGAGGTACGCGCCGACGGCGTCGGCCGCGGGGCCGCCGAGCGGCACGACCCGCTCCTTGCGGCCCTTGCCGAACAGGCGCACGGCGTGGTCGGCCAGGTCCACGTCGTCGACCGCGAGCCCGACCGCCTCCGAGATGCGGGCGCCCGTGCCGTAGAGGACCTCGACGAGCGCGGCGTCCCGCACGCCCAGGGGCTCCTCGGCGGCGCCGGCGGCGGCGATGATCGCCTCGACCTCGCTCACCCCGATGGCTTTCGGCAGGCGGCGGCCCTGGACGGGCGGCCGGACCCGGGCGGCGACGTCGTCGGCGACGAGACCCTCCGCGAGGGCGAACCGGTGCCAGCCCCGGGCGGCGGTGACCGCCCGGGCGGCGGAGGACGCGGCGAGCGGTCGCCCGCCGTCGGAGCCGTCCGCGAGCACCGCGGCGAAGGCCGCGACGTCGTCGACCGTGACGTCAGCGAGGCGGGCGCGCCCGAGGGCGCGCAGGTGGCCGGTGTAGCGGGTGAGGTCGCGCCGGTACGCGGCGACGGTGTGCGCGGACAGACCCCGCTCGACGGCGACGTGCGCGAGGTACTGCTCGAGCGCGTCGTCGAGCGCGTCGCGGGTCATGGGCGCGGAGCCGGGGACGGGGTCGGCGAGGCCGGCGGGAGCGCCGGGACCACGACCGGCCGGACCGGACCGGCGGCCCGGGACCGACCCGCGGTCGTCACGGGACGAACGGGTCGATCGCGACGGCGAGGAAGAGCACCGACAGGTAGGTGATCGAGCCGTGGAAGACGGTCATGGCCTGCTTCCGCCCCCGGCGCGGGTCGCCCGCCAGCCGGACGAGCTGCGCGCACTGGAGCAGGAACCAGCCGCCCGAGAGCACGGCGGCGACGGCGTAGAACCAGCCGGTCGACGCGACCGGGATCAGCGCGAGCGAGGTGGCCACGGTGAGTACCGCGTAGACAAGTCCGTGCGTGGCGACGGTCGGGGCGCCCTTGACGGCGCCGAGCATCGGCACCCCGGCGCGCTGGTAGTCCTTGGTGAACTTCATCGACAGCGGCCAGTAGTGCGGCGGCGTCCAGAAGAAGACGATGAGGAAGAGGACGAGCGCCGGCCAGTCGAGGGAGCCGGTGACGACCGACCAGCCGATGACGACCGGCATGCAGCCGGCCACCCCGCCCCACACGATGTTCTGGCTCGTACGGCGCTTGAGGATCATCGTGTAGAAGACGACGTAGAGCAGGATCGCCGCCAGCGTGAGCGCCGACGCGACGAGGTTGGCCAGCAGCGCGAACCACGCGACCGAGACCACGCCGAGGACGGACGCAAAGACCAGCGCGTCGCGCGGGCGGATCTCGCCGGTGACGAGCGGGCGCTCACGGGTCCTGTTCATCACCGCGTCGATGTCCCTGTCGAGGACCATGTTGAACGCGTTGGCGGAGCCCGCGGCGATCGCCCCGCCCACGAGCGCGACGATGACCTTCCACCACCCGGGCCAACCGTCGGCGGCGAGGACCATCGTGGGCAGCGTGGTGACGAGCAGCAGCTCGATGATCCGGGGCTTCGTCAGCGCGACGTAGGCGGCGAGCCGCGACCGGCGTCGGCCCGGGTGCAGCGGTCCGGGGTGCGACGCGGCGCCGTGGGCGCCCGCGGCTCCGGCCCGGCCGGCGGCGGTGCGGTCGGCGGCTCCGGTGGCCCGCGCGTCGTCGGGACGTGCGTCCGCTCCCTCGGGACGCTCGACCGCGCCGTCCGCCGCGGTCGCGGCCTCCGGGCTGCTCACCAGGTCGCGCTCGTGCACGCGCACCGCCTCTCTGCCTGTCCCGCTCCCCCCAGGAGCGCAGAGGATCGGCGCGTGGAGGACGGGTCCGGCCAGTCTACCGGTCGCACTCCCCCGGCCCCGGCGGCACCCGGGAGGCACGTGCCACTCCCCGGGCAGCGCACTAGGCTGGACGGAGATCCGCCGCGCCCATGTGCGCACCCCGACGAACTGGAGGACACGTGAACGACCACGCACCGGTGCTCGACGAGCTCGACCGCAAGGCGGTGGACACCGCCCGGCTGCTCGCCCTCGACGCCGTCCAGAAGACGGGCAACGGTCACCCCGGGACCGCGATGTCCCTCGCCCCGCTCGCCTACCTCCTCTACCAGAAGGTCATGCGGCACGACCCGAAGGACAGCCGCTGGATCGGCCGCGACCGGTTCGTGCTCTCCGCCGGTCACTCCTCGCTCACCCAGTACGTCCAGCTCTACCTCGGCGGGTGGGGCCTCGAGCTCGAGGACATCCAGTCGCTGCGCACGTGGGGCTCGAAGACCCCCGGGCACCCGGAGTACCACCACACCGACGGCGTCGAGGTGACCACGGGCCCGCTCGGTCAGGGCCTGGCGAACGCCGTGGGCATGGCGATGGCGAGCCGTCGTGAGCGCGGCCTGTTCGACCCGGACGCCGCCGCCGGCACCTCGCCGTTCGACCACCACGTCTACGTCATCGCCTCCGACGGCGACATGCAGGAGGGCGTGACCTCCGAGGCGAGCTCGCTCGCCGGCACGCAGAAGCTCGGCAACCTCGTCGTGTTCTGGGACGACAACGAGATCTCGATCGAGGACGACACGTCGATCGCGTTCTCCGAGGACACCGTCGCCCGCTACGAGGCCTACGGCTGGCACGTCCAGGTCGTCGACTTCACCAAGGGCGGCACGGGGTACGAGGAGGACGTCGACGCCCTGAACGCCGCGATCGAGGCGGCGAAGGCGGAGACCGAGCGCCCGTCGTTCATCGCGCTCAAGACCGTCATCGGCTGGCCGGCGCCGACCCTCCAGGGCACGGGCACCGCGCACGGCGCCGCGCTCGGCCAGGAGGAGGTCGCGGGCACCAAGAAGGTCCTCGGCTTCGACCCCGAGGAGCACTTCGCGGTGGCCGACGAGGTCATCGAGCGCACGCGCACGCAGGCCGCCGAGCGAGCGTCCGCGGCGCGCGCCACGTGGGAGAAGAGCTACGACGCGTGGCGGACCGCAGCCCCCGAGCGCGCCGCCCTGCTCGACCGCCTCGTGGCCAAGGAGCTCCCCGAGGGGTGGACCGACGCCCTGCCCGAGTTCGAGGCCGGCAAGGCCGTCTCGACCCGCAAGGCGTCGGGCCAGGTCCTCACCGCGCTCGCGCCCGTCCTGCCCGAGCTGTGGGGCGGCTCGGCCGACCTCGCGGGCTCGAACAACACGACGATGGAGGGCGAGCCGTCGTTCCTGCCCGCGGAGCGCGCGTCGAAGAAGTTCCCCGGCGACAAGTACGGCCGCACGCTGCACTTCGGCATCCGCGAGCACGCGATGGGGTCGATCCTCAACGGCATCTCCGCCTCGAGCGTCACCCGTCCCTACGGCGGCACGTTCCTCGTGTTCTCCGACTACATGCGTGCCGCGGTGCGCGTCGCCTCGATCATGGGCACGCCGTCGATCTACGTGTGGACGCACGACTCCGTCGGCGTCGGCGAGGACGGCCCGACCCACCAGCCGATCGAGCACCTGACGGCCCTGCGCGCGATCCCCGACCTGGACGTCGTCCGACCGGCCGACGCCGCCGAGACCGCCGCCGCGTGGCGGGGCATCCTCGAGCGGACCGACCGCCCGGTCGGCCTCGTCCTGTCCCGCCAGAACCTGCCCAACCCGGAGCGCGGCGGCGACACCGGCCTCACGTCCGCCGAGGGCGTGCTCCGCGGTGGCTACGTGCTCGCCGACAGCCCCACGGGCTCCGTCGACGTCCTGCTCGTCGCCACGGGCTCCGAGGTGCAGCTGGCCCTCGCCGCGCGCGAGACGCTGCAGGCCGAGGGCGTCGGGGCGCGCGTCGTGTCGATGCCGAGCGTCGAGTGGTTCGCCGACCAGGACGAGGCGTACCGCGAGGATGTGCTGCCCGCCGGCGTCCGCGCCCGCGTGAGCGTCGAGGCGGGCCTCGCCATGCCGTGGCGCGGCATCGTCGGCGACGCCGGCAGGTCCGTGTCGATCGAGGGCTACGGCGCCTCGGCGGCCGGCGACGTCGTCATGGAGAAGCTCGGTATAACGGCGGACGCCGTCGTGGCCGCCGCGAAGGAGTCGATCGAGGCCGCCTCGGCCTGACCACGCAGTGCACCCTGACGACGGGCCGTGGCCGGTACGCATCGGCCGCGGCCCGTCGTCGTCCCACCCACCGGAGGACGAGATGACCGACGCAACCACCCCCCTGGCCCAGCTCTCCGCCCACGGCGTGTCCGTGTGGCTCGACGACCTGTCCCGCGAGCGGCTGACGAACGGCTCGCTGGAGGCGCTCATCGACACCGACCACGTGGTCGGTGTGACGACGAACCCGACGATCTTCGCCGGTGCCCTGTCGAAGGGGTCCGCCTACGACGCCCAGGTGGCCGAGCTCGCCGCCGCGGACACCGACCTCGAGAAGGCCGTCACGACGATCACGACCGACGACGTGCGGGCCGCGTGCGACGTGATGGCCCCGGTGTTCGAGGCCTCCGCCGGCCAGGACGGTCGTGTGTCGATCGAGGTCGACCCGCGCCTGGCCCGCGACACCGCCGGCACGATCGCCCAGGCGCGCGAGCTGTGGCGGATCGTCGACCGCCCGAACGCCATGATCAAGATCCCCGCCACCGAGCAGGGTCTGCCGGCCATCGCCGACGCGATCGCCGACGGCATCAGCGTCAACGTCACGCTCATCTTCTCCCTCGACCGCTACCGCGCCGTCGCCGCCGCCTACCTCGACGGCCTCGAGTGCGCGCAGGAGAAGGGGATCGACCTGTCGACCATCCGCTCCGTCGCGTCGTTCTTCGTCTCGCGCGTGGACGGCGAGATCGACAAGCGGCTCGACGCCCTCGGCACCTCCGAGGCCACGGCGCTGCGGGGGCGCACCGCGATCGCCAACGCCCGGCTCGCCTACGCCGCGTTCGAGGAGATCTTCGACGCGCCCCGCTTCACGGAGCTCGCCGCCGCCGGGGCCCACCGTCAGCGTCCGCTGTGGGCCTCGACCGGCGTGAAGGACGAGGCGTACCGCGACACGATGTACGTCGAGGAGCTCGTCGCGGACGACACCGTCAACACGATGCCGGAGAAGACGCTCCGCGCGACAGCGGACCACGGGGAGGTCACCGGCGACACGGTCAGCGGCCGCGCCGAGGAGTCCCAGCGGGTCCTCGAGGAGCTCGCGGCGGTCGGGATCGACATCGACGAGGTCACCGACAAGCTCGAGCAGGAGGGCGTGCACAAGTTCGAGGTCTCCTGGGACGAGCTGCTGCAGACGGTGCGCTCGGCGCTGGACGCGGCGAAGGCGTGACCTCCACGGCGTGACCTCCACGGCGTGACGTCCGCGGGTGCGGGCCCGCTGGTCGGAGCGGCGCGCCCGTCCCGACGACGACGGCCCGGTGGCGGAGCTCAGGCTCCGGCCACCGGGCCGTCGTCGTTCGTCGTGCGGGAAGCTGTGGGAGGGCGGCGCGGGCGCAGCCGGCGACCGCCGGTCGGTCGGGTCAGGCCGTGCCGCGGCGGGCGCGCAGGGCGCTGAGCGCCTCGTCGAGGAGGGCCGCGCCGTCGTCGTCCGACCGGCGCTCCTTCACGTACGCGAGGTGGGTCTTGTAGGGCTCGTTGCGCGGGGCGTCCGGCGGGTTCTCCCGGTCCTGGCCGGCGGGCAGGCCGCAGCGGGGGCAGTCCCAGGTCTCGGGGGGCACGACCTCGGCGTCGACCGCGAAGCTCGGGCTCGCCTCGTGGCCCTGCGCGCACCAGTACGTGACCTTGACGCGGGGGGCGAGCTCGCCGCGCTCCATCTCCCCCATCGGGCCCGCTCCTACGCGCGAGCCCCGGATCGCGTTCCCCCCGGCCATGTCAGTCTCCGAACTTCATGATGAGGCCGAGCATGACCACGCACAGGCCCCACGCCACGGACACGCCCACGGTCAGCCGGTTGAGGTTGCGCTCGGCGACCCCGGAGGAGCCGACGGACGAGGTGAGCCCGCCGCCGAACATGTCCGACAGGCCGCCGCCGCGTCCCTTGTGCATGAGCACGAAGAGGACGAGCACGATGCTCAGCAGGACGAGCAGCACGCTCAGGACGACCTTGAGCCAGATCACGGACACAACTCCTCGGGAACGACGCGGGACGCCAGGAGGCGCCCCGACGATGATAAGCGATGCTGCGGGGGCCCGGACGCGGCCCGCGAGGCGGCGCGGCGCACGGGGCGTCCTCGCCCGGACGCTCCCGTCGGACCCCGGGCCCCGGACCCCGGAAGCCGGACGGCGGTCGGGCGAACGCCCGTACGTCCACGCACGACGACGGCGGGGGACGCGATCGATCCGACCGCCTCCCCCGCCGTGCGGGTCGTGCCTGGTGGCTCGGGTCAGCCGCCCACGTGCTGCTGGTAGCGCACGATCGCGGCGAACTCCTCGGCCTTGAGGCTGGCGCCCCCGACGAGCGCGCCGTCGACGTCCTCGCCCGCCATGATGGCGGCGATGTTCGCCGACTTCACCGAGCCGCCGTAGAGGACGCGGACCGAGTCCGCGAGCTCGGCGGTGTAGAGCTCGGCGAGGCGGGCGCGCACGGCGGCGCATACCTCCTGCGCGTCCTCGGGCGTGGCCACCTCGCCGGTGCCGATCGCCCAGACGGGCTCGTACGCCACGACGACCGTGGCGGCCTGGTCGGCGTCCAGCGCCTCGAACACGCCGGTGACCTGGGCGGTCACGTGCTCGACGTGCTGCCCGGCCTGGCGGACGTCGAGGCCCTCGCCGACGCAGATGATGGGAGTGATCCCCGCACCGAGCGCGGCGGCAGCCTTGCGGCCCACCAGCGCGTCGTCCTCGGCGTGGTACTCGCGACGCTCGGAGTGTCCGACGACGACGTGGGTGACGCCGAGCTTGGCGAGCATCGCCGCCGAGATCTCGCCGGTGTAGGCGCCCGAGGCGTGCTCGGAGACGTCCTGCGCGCCGTAGCGGATCTCCAGCTTGTCGCCGTCGACCAGGGTCTGCACGGACCGCAGGTCCGTGTACGGCGGGACGACGACGACCTCGACCTGCTCGTGGTCGTGCTTGGCGTCGGCCAGGGTCCACGCGAGCTTCTGCACGAGGTGCGTGGCCTCGTGGTGGTCGAGGTTCATCTTCCAGTTGCCCGCCATCAGCGGGGTGCGGGTGGTCACGCGTTGTCCTCCAGGACGCTGAGACCGGGGAGCACCTTGCCCTCGAGGAGCTCGAGGGAGGCACCGCCGCCGGTGGAGATGTGGGAGAAGGTCGACTCGTCGAAGCCGAGGAGCCGGACGGCGGCGGCGGAGTCGCCGCCGCCGACGATGGTGTAGCCGTCCGCGTCGGACAGCGCCTGGGCGACCGCCTTCGTGCCGGCGGCGAACGGGGCCATCTCGAAGACGCCCATGGGGCCGTTCCACACGACCGTGCGCGCGCCGGCGATCGCCTCCGCGTACGCCGCGGACGTCTCCGGGCCGATGTCGAGACCCATCTGGTCGGCGGGGATCGCATCGGCGGCGACCGTCGTGGCCGGTGCCTCGGCGTCGAACGCCGGCGCGACGACGACGTCGGAGGGCAGGAGGATCTGCACGCCGCGCTCGGCGGCCTGGTCGAGGTAGCCGCGGACCGTGTCGAGCTGGTCCTCCTCGAGGAGCGAGGTGCCGACCTCGTGGCCCTGGGCCCCCAGGAACGTGAACGCCATGCCGCCACCGACGAGCAGCGTGTCGGCCTTGCCGATGAGGTTGGCGATGACGCCGAGCTTGTCGGAGACCTTCGAGCCGCCGAGGGCCACCGCGTAGGGGCGCTCCGGGTCGGTGGTCGCGCGGGACAGCGCCTCGACCTCGGCGAGCACGAGCTCCCCGGCGGCCGCGGGCAGGACCTGGGCGATGTCGTAGACCGAGGCCTGCTTGCGGTGGACCACGCCGAAGCCGTCGGAGACGAACGCGTCGGCGAACCGCGCGAGGTCGGCGGCCATGGCCTGACGCTCGGCGTCGTCCTTCGAGCTCTCGCGCGGGTCGAAGCGGACGTTCTCGAGCAGGAGGACCTGGCCGTCGGCCAGGGCCTCGACGGCGGCGGCCGCGCCGTCGCCCACGACGTCGGGGGCGAGGGTGACCTCGCGCCCGAGCAGCTCACCGAGGCGGGCGGCGACCGGGGCCAGGCTGAACTCCGGCCGCACCTCACCCTTGGGGCGGCCGAGGTGCGCCATGACCACGACCTTCGCGCCGGCGTCGGCCAGACGCGTGAGGGTGGGCAGGGCGGCGCGGATGCGCCCGTCGTCGGTGATCGTGGTGCCGTCCAGCGGGACGTTGAAGTCCGAGCGGACGAGCACGCGGCGACCGGCGAGGTCACCGAGGGACTCGATGGTCTTCATGCGGTACTCCTTCTGCGTCGAGAGGGTCTCAGGGCCGGCCGGACAGGCCGCGACGCCCGCCCACGGCGCAGTGCGCTGTGTGCGGGCGTCGCGGTCGGCCGGTACGGGGCTGCGTCAGAGACGGTCGCCGATGTACTTCGCGAGGGTGACGAGCGAGGACGAGTAGCCGAACTCGTTGTCGTACCAGGAGACGACCTTGACCTGGTTGTCGATGACCTTGGTGAGGCCGGCGTCGAAGATCGACGTGTGGGAGTTGCCCACGATGTCCGAGGAGACGATCTCGTCCTCGGTGTACTGGAGGATGCCCTTGAGCTCCTCGCTCTCCGCGGCCTTCTTCATGGCGGCGTTGACGGACTCGACCGTGACGGGCTTGGTCGCCGTGAACGTGAGGTCCGTGGCGGAGCCGGTCGGGGTCGGCACGCGGAGCGCGTAGCCGTCGAGCTTGCCCTTGAGCTGCGGGAGCACGAGGGAGACGGCCTTCGCGGCACCGGTCGAGGTCGGGATGATCGACAGGGCGGCGGCGCGGGCGCGGCGCAGGTCCTTGTGCGGCCCGTCCTGGAGGTTCTGGTCCGCGGTGTACGCGTGGATGGTCGTCATGAGGCCGCGCTCGATGCCGAACTCGGCGTCGAGAACCTTGGCCATCGGCGCGAGGCAGTTCGTCGTGCACGAGGCGTTGGAGACGATGTGGTGGGCGGCCGGGTCGTAGTCGGTGTGGTTGACACCGACGACGAAGGTGGCGTCCTCGTTCTTGCCGGGCGCGGAGATGATGACCTTCTTGGCGCCGGCCTCGATGTGGGCCTTCGCCTTGGTCGCGTCGGTGAAGCGGCCGGTCGACTCGATGACGATGTCGGCGCCGAGCTCGCCCCAGGGGAGCTTGGTCGGGTCGGCCTCGGCGGAGGCGCGGAACGTCGTGTCGCCGACCGTGATCGAGTCGTCGTCGTAGGTGACCGTCTCGTCGAGGACGCCGAAGATCGAGTCGTACTTCAGCAGGTGGGCCAGGGTCTTGTTGTCGGTGAGGTCGTTGATGCCGACGATCTGGACGTCCGCGCCGGACCGCAGCAGGGCGCGCGTGAAGTTCCGTCCGATGCGGCCGAAGCCGTTGATGCCAACCTTGATGGTCACTGTGGTTCTCTCCTCCTCGGTGCACCGGTCCGGCGCACGCATGTCGGTCAGGCCGTCGGGAGGCGGGCACCTCGGCCCGTGGGCCGTCGCCGTCCTCCCTCACGAACGATCCTAGTGCGTCGCGGGGACCTGCACGGGGGACGATCGTCCGTCGTCCGCCGGCGGTGAACGTGCCTGCACGGATGGTCGCCGCCGGGCACCGGTGGTGGGAGGAGTGGCGGACGTCGACCACTCCCCCGACGGGGCCGGGCGGCGTCACCGGTGCGGTCGGGAGCGGGTGCGGACCGGTCAGTCGTCGTCGTCGTCGGGCGGGAGGACCGCCTGCGTGCTCGGCACGCCGAGCTCCTCCGCGCGGCGGTCGGCCATCGCGAGGAGGCGACGGATGCGGCCGGCCACGGCGTCCTTCGTCATCGGCGGGTCGGACATGGCGCCGAGCTCCTCGAGGGAGGCCTGCCGGTTCGCCATCCGCAGCCGGCCGGCCTCGAGGAGGTGGTCGGGCACGTCGTCCCCGAGGATCGCGAAGGCGCGCTCGACCCGGGCGCCGGCCGCGACCGCGGCACGGGCCGACCGGCGCAGGTTCGCGTCGTCGAAGTTCGCCAGGCGGTTCGCCGTGCCGCGCACCTCGCGCCGGGTGCGGCGCTCCTCCCACGTGAGGACGGCGTCGTGGGCACCCATGCGGGTGAGCAGCGCGGAGATGCCGTCGCCGTCACGGACGACGACCCGGTCGACGCCGCGGACCTCCCGGTTCTTCCCGGCCACGCCGAGCCTGCGGGCGCAACCCACGAGGGCGAGGGCGGCCTCGGGACCGGGGCAGGTGATCTCGAGCGACGAGGAGCGGCCCGGCTCCGTCAGCGAGCCGTGGACGAGGAACGCCCCGCGCCAGGCGGCGGTCGCCTCGGCGACGCCCGCGCCGACGACGGCGGTCGGCAGCCCGCGGACGGGCCGGCCGCGGTTGTCGAGGAGCCCGGTCTGGCGGGCGAGGGCCTCGCCGTCCTTGACGACCCGGACGATGTACCGGGTGGTGCGCCGCAGGCCGCCGGGTGAGACCACGAGGATGTCGCCGTGCAGGCCGAACAGCTCGTCGATCCCGGTGCGCAGGCGGCGGGCGACGATCGCGGTGTCGAGCTCGGCCTCGAGGACGATGCGTCCGCTGACGATGTGGAGCCCGCCGGCGAAGCGGAGGATCGTCGAGAGCTCGGCGCGCTTGGCCGAGGCCTTGGGGACGTCGACGCGGGCGAGCTCGTCCTTGACGGCCGCGGTGAGAGACATGACGCCCATCTTCACATCCCCGCCGCATCCGCGCGTCCGGTCGCGTCGACGTCTCCCTCGATGCGCTCCATCGCGTCGCGCAGGGCTGCGGCCAGCCGCAACGGGTCGTGGACGGCCACCTCGCCGGTCGCGCGCACCTGCCTGAGCAGCGTCCGCGCACCGATGGCGGCGGCGGCCCGCTCGAGCTCGTCGAGGTCGTCGACGGCGAGCGGGTCGGCGACGACGACGTCGAGCCGGAGGTCCGGTGCGTGGTCGTGGAGCGAGCGCAGGTGGTCGGAGACGGTCATGCCCTCGGACTCGGAGTCGTCGTTCGAGAGGTTGAGGATGAGCGCCCGGTGGGCGGTCGTCGTGCACAGGGCGTCGACGAGCTCGGGCACGAGCAGGTGGGGCACCACCGAGGTGTACCAGGACCCGGGACCGAGGATCACCCAGTCCGCCTCCCGCACCGCCGCGACGCCCTCCGGCCGAGCGGGCGGGTCGGCGGGCAGCAGCCGCACGGACCGCACCCGGCCGTCGACCTTGGCCACCCGGGACTGGCCGCGCACCACGCGCACCTCCCCCGTCCCCGGGACGACGACGTCGGCCTCGATGTCGAGCGGGACCGCGGACATGGGAACCACGCGGCCCCGCACGCCCAGCAGGCTCGCCACCCACTCGAGGCCCTGCACCTCGTCGCCGAGGATCCGCCACAGGGCGACGATGAGGATGTTGCCCACGCTGTGGTTGTCGAGCGGGCCCTCGGAGTGCAGGCGGTGCTGGAGGACGTCGCGCCAGGTCTGGCCCCACTCGCCGTCGTCGCACAGGGCCGAGAGCGCCATCCGCAGGTCGCCGGGGGGCAGCACGCCGAGCTCGCTCCGCAGGCGGCCCGAGGAGCCGCCGTCGTCGGCGACCGTGACGATCGCCGTGATCGCGGACGTGAGGTGCCGGACCGCGGACAGGGTGGCCGATAGCCCGTGACCGCCGCCGAGGGCGACGACCCTGGCCCCGCGGGCGCCGGTGCCGAGCGCGTCGGGCACGCCCGAGTAGCCGGGGTTGCCCGGCGACGGGACCGCCATCACTCGCGCCCCACGTCGCGGTGCAGGGTGCGGACGATCTGGCCGCGCTCGCGGAAGAGCTGCGCCATCCGCTCGGTGATGGCGACCGAGCGGTGCTTGCCGCCCGTGCAGCCGACGCCGATGGTGACGAACGGCTTGAGCTCGTCGAGGTACCGGTCGAGCACGGGCGCGATGGTGTCGACGTAGCTCTCGACGAACTGCCCGGCGTCGGGCTGCGAGAGGACGTACTCGGAGACCTTCTCGTCCTGGCCCGTGAGGTGGCGCAGCTCCGAGACCCAGTACGGGTTGGTGAGGAACCGGACGTCGACCACGTGGTCGGCGTCGAGGGGGAGCCCGTACTTGAACCCGAAGGACATGATCGACAGCCGCACCTGGCGGTCGACGCTCTGGCCCGCCTCCTCGCGCACCCGGCGCGCGAGGTCGTGCACGGACAGGTCCGTGGTCTCGATGATGACGTCGGCCCGGCTGCGCAGGTCCCGCAGCAGGGAGCGCTCCGCGGTGATCCCGTCGAGCAGCCGGCCGTCCCCCTGGAGCGGGTGCGGGCGCCGGACGGACTCGTACCGGCGCACGAGCTCGGCGTCGTCCGCGTCGAGGAACATGATCCGGTAGTCGGTGCCGCGCTCGCGCATCTCGGCGAGCACGGCGACGAGCTCGGAGAAGAACGCGCCCGAGCGCACGTCGACGACCGCGGCCAGCCGGCGCACCCCGGCGCCCGGCGTGAGCAGCCCGGCGAGCGCGCCGAGCAGCCGCGGCGGCAGGTTGTCGACGACGTACCACGACAGGTCCTCGAGGGCGGCCGCCGCGCGGGAGCGGCCGGCGCCCGACATGCCCGTGATGATGAGCAGCTCGGCGGGCTCCACCTCGGGGAGCTGCGAGGACTCGTCGAGCTCCGGGATGCCGTCGGGGACCGTCGGCGGGCGGGGGTCGGCACCGTCAGTCATGCGCACAGTGTGCCAGTGATCACGCACCGTCGGACCGCTCGCCCGTGCCTTCCGCGAGCTCCTCGGGCGGAACCGGCTCGTCCTTCGCGACCGGTGCGGTCGGTTCCGGGGCGAGGGCCTCGAGCACCGCCCGGGCGGTCGCCGGCCCGATCCCGCGGACCTCGGCGACCTCCTCGACTGTCGCCGCACGCAGGCGCTTGACCGAGCCGAACGCCTTGAGCAGCGCCTTCTGGCGGGTCGGGCCGAGCCCGGGGACGTCGTCGAGGACCGACCGGGTCTGCCGCTTCGACCGCCGGGATCGGTGGTGCGTGATGGCGAACCGGTGGGACTCGTCGCGCAGGTGCTGGAGCAGGTACAGGGCGGGCGAGGTCCGCGGCAGGATGACCGGGAATGGCTCGCCCGGCAGCCACACCTCCTCGAGGCGCTTTGCGAGCCCGACCACGGGGACGTCGTCGACGCCGAGATCGGTCATCGCCCGGTGCGCGGCGTTGACCTGGGGCTCGCCCCCGTCGACGACGACGAGCTGAGGCGGGTAGGCGAAGCGGCGCGCACGGCCGGTGGTGGGATCGACCGGACCGACGTCGAGAGGGATGCCGTCGTCGTCGAGCTCGACCGGGCCCGAGCCGCCGGCGGCCGCCTGCGCGACGGCGTCCACGGCGGTGCTCGCCGCCTCCCGCTGCTCCCGCTCGGCGAGGTAGCGGGCGAACCGGCGGCGCAGGACCTCGTCCATCGCGGCGGTGTCGTCCCGCGCGCCGCTGCCGTCCTCGCCGCGGACGACGAAGTGGCGGTAGTCGGCCTTCTTCGGCATCCCGTCCTCGAAGACGACCATCGAGCCGACCTGCTCGGTGCCCTGGGTGTGGGAGATGTCGTAGCACTCGATGCGCAGCGGGGTGGACCCGAGGTCGAGCGCCTCGGTCAGCTCGGCGAGCGCGAGAGAGCGGGTGGTGAGGTCGCCGGCCCGGCGGCTCTTGTGCAGCGTGAGCGCCTGCTCGGCGTTGGTCGTCACCGTGGCGAGCAGGGTGGCCTTGTCACCGCGCTGCGGGACCCGGACGCGCACGCGGGCGCCGCGCCGCTCGGCCAGCCAGTCGGAGATCTGGTCCGCGTCCGCCGGTTCGACCGGGACGAGCACCTCGGTGGGGACGGCGGTGGTGGGTGTGTGCTCGACGTCGTCGGGGCTCGTGGCTCCCCCGTCCGCGGGGCGCCGCCGCGCGGTGCCGACCGATGCCGGGTCGTGCGGTGCCCGCCCGCCCGGCGCGGCGGGCCCGTCCCCGTACACCTGACCGAGCAGCTGGGTGAGCAGCCCGGCGTCGTCGATGTCCTCGACCCGGTCGACGACCCAGCCGCGCTGGCCGCGGATGCGTCCGCCGCGCACGTGGAAGACCTGGACGGCGGCCTGCAGCTCGTCGCTCGCCAGGCCGAAGACGTCGGCGTCGGTCCCGTCCGGCAGCACCACCGCGTTCTGCTCGACCACCCGGCGCAGCGCGGCGACGTCGTCCCGCAGGCGGGCGGCGCGCTCGAAGTCGTGCTCGGCGGCGGCGTCCTTCATGTCCCGCTCGAGCTGGCGCAGGTAGGGGCCCGTGCGCCCGGCGAGGAACTCGCACATCTCCTCGGCGATCTCGCGGTGCTCGTCGGGGGTGACGCGGCCGACGCACGGGGCGGAGCACTTGTCGATGTAGCCGAGGAGGCACGGGCGGCCCGAGGACGCGGCCTGCCGGTAGACGCCCGGCGAGCACGTGCGCACGGGGAAGACGCGGAGCAGCTGGTCGAGGGTGTCCCGGATCGCCCAGGCGTGCGTGTAGGGACCGAAGTAGCGGGTGCCCTTCCGCTTCGTCCCGCGCAGCACCTGCGCCCGGGGGACCTCCTCCCCCATCGTCACCGCGAGGTAGGGGTAGGACTTGTCGTCGCGGTACTTGACGTTGAACCGCGGGTCGAACTCCTTGATCCACGCGTACTCGAGCGTGAGGGCCTCGACCTCGGTGCCCACCACCGTCCACTCGACCCGGGACGCCGTCGTCACCATCTGGCGGGTGCGCGGGTGGAGGACGGCGAGGTCCTGGAAGTAGTTCGTCAGGCGCTGACGGAGCGACTTCGCCTTGCCGACGTAGATGACGCGGTGGTCGTCGTCGAGGAAGCGGTAGACGCCCGGGTCGGTGGGGATGTCCCGCGTGGCCGGGCGGTAGACGGACGGGTCGGCCATGGGCCGAGCCTACGTCCGGCCGCCGACGTCCTCGGTCCGTGGTCGGCGTCCTCAGGCGCTGGGCGGTGTCGCCCGCACCTCGACCGGCTCGACCCGGACCGGGACGCCGAGCGAGCGCGCGAGGTGGTTGTGGTCCCGGGCGGCGGCGTGCAGGCGCGCGGCGGTCTCCTCGCCGACGTGCCCCGCGTAGGTGACCTTCGGCCGCAGGACGATCTCGGTGAACGGGCCGGAGCCGCCGCCCTCGATCCGCTGGGTCGCCGTGGCCTGGTCGACGTACCCGGTGACGACCACCCCGTCCTTGGCCGCCGTGCGCAGGAACCACAGCATCTGGGCCTGCGAGACGGCGCCGACGAACAGCTCCTCGGCCTTGTAGCGCGAGACGTCGGAGCGGACGCGCAGGTCGGAGCTCGCCAGCAGTGTCGGCTTGCCGTCGACCCGCACCTCGTGGTCGCGCGAGTAGGAGGTGTACCCGGCGGTGCCGTTCTCGTCGGCACCCGTCCAGTCCACGGTGACGTCGAAGGTCTGCAGTGCTCCCATGCGGGGAGCCTAGTCGGACGTGGCGCCGGTCATGAGGAGGCCCGACCGGCGACCGCGCCGCAGCGCACGATGTGGAAGAGTTCTCGAGGGGCTCGCGGTGGGGCCGACGACGAGGGAGACCTGAGGATGACGACGTTCGAGCAGTTCGACGCCGCGGCGCCGATCGCGCCCGGGACCATCGACCGGTGGCGCGACCGGGCGCCGGCCGGACTCGTCGAGGTGTGGGAGCGGCAAGGCAGCGGGCTCGTCGGCGACGGGTACCTGCGCGTGATCGACCCCGACCGCGCGGCGCAGATGCTCGACGGCGTGCTCGGTATGCCGCCGGCCGCCGTGCCGGTCCTGACGACCGCCCTCGCCGACCTCGTCCTCTACATCGCGCCCGTCTTCCACGTCGCGCGCTTCCGACGCGGCACGATCGACCAGCTCGCGTTCGCGACCGACCAGTTCTACGCGGACCTGACGAACGAGGAGTTCCTCGACGGCGTGCTCGAGCGGCAGCCCTACCCGGCCGCGGCCGAGCGCCTGGGCGTCCCCGGCATCGACGAGTGCCTGTTCTACGCGCCGCTGCTGACGATCGGCGGCTCCGAGGTCGAGGGCAACCTCCACCGCGGCGGACTGTGGGAGAACCTCTCGCTCACCGTGCAGATGTCGGGCCTCCCGCAGCCGCGCAACGCGCGGAACTGACCACAGCCGTCACCGGGCCGCGGCGTACTCCTCGAGGCGGCGGGCGAACCCGGCCCGGTGCACCTTCGCTCGCGCGTAGTCCAGCAGCGTCTGGTCCGACGACGTGGCGGGTTCGTCGAGGACGAGTCCGTCGAGGGCCAGGACCGCGTCGAGCACCGGCTCGAGCTCGACGTCCGATGCACTGCTCCGCACCAGCCGAGCGACCGGACGCCAGCCCGAGGAGTCGCGCAGATTGATGTCGGCGCCGGCGGCGACAAGCCTCGGGACGAGTGCGGCCACGGGCGTTCCGTCCACCGGCGGCCGGTCGAACAGCGCGTGCAGGACGTTTCGTCCTTCCGGCACGGTCGTCGCCGACGCGTCCGCACCGGCGTCCAAGAGCGCCGAGATCATCGCGCGTCCGGCCGAGCTCTTCGAGCTACTTGCAGCCGCCACGATCGCGGGCAGACCGGTCGCCGAGACCGTGTCGACCGGCTCGACCTTCAGGCGCTCGTAGAACTCCTCGACCATCCCGTACTTGGCGGTCAGTGCCAGATCTCGAACCACGTCCCCACCTCTCGACCGATCCGGCCGCTGACGGCCGGTTCCGGCGGTCAGCTCCGGTCTAACGACCAGTGACCGATGTGAACCCCGAGGTGACGAACGGCCGGAGGAGCACCTCGCGGTGCTCGGGGGCCAGGTCGTCACCACGGGCGATGGCGACCGCCGCGGTCTCGACACGGTCGTGCAGCTGGCGTCGCCGGCGCCCGGTGAGGTGCTCGTCCGTCAGCCCGACCTCGGAGATGGCGGCGAGGGCGGCGCTGCTCACAGCCCCACGAACAGCGGCGGGCAGGCCGCCGACGATCGCCTTGACCGCCGCGGGGCGCTCCTGGACGGTGGTGTCGCCGGCCATGAGCCCGACCCAGGTCTCGCTGGGCGTCGCCACGACCTCGTCGAGGAACGCCTGGACGTCGTCGTGGTGCTGTCCGTACTTCGGCGTCATGCCGCTCCTTCACCGTCGAGAGATTCACCGTGTGCGGCCGCCCGGCGGCAGACCGCGCTCACGGTACGTCGACCGTGTGGTTGACGGTGAAGTTCGGGTTGATGCGGACGTCGCCCAGCAGCTCGTCAGGGATCCCGCTCCGCTCGATGATGGCGTCCATCTGCGCACGAAGGTCGGACGCGAGGCCGTCCTGGCCGCCCCACTGGGAGCCGAACGAGGAGTTCACGCCCGCGTCGCCCATCCCGGTGAAGTTGTTCGGGTTGCCGCCGGCCACCTGGTCGGGTCCGTGGAGCACCGCCTGGTCGGACATCTCGTCCTCAGCCTGGGCGCGCGCCTGCTCGGGGCTCAGCCCCTGCTCCTCGAGTGCATCGGCACGCTGCTGAATCTGCTGGTCGCGGTACTGAGCCTGGTCGGCCTCTCCGGTCCGACCTCTCTCGCTGTACCCGGCCGTGTGCTCCTCCCAGTCGTTGGCGCTCTGCTGCGCGAGGCTCTGCTGCTGGAGCTCGGCCTGGCGATCGAACTCCGCGCCACTGTGGTCCGTGTTCGAGTGGGTGAACTCGATGTCGACCTGCTCGTTGAAGCGCAGCACGCCGTTGTCGTTGATGATCGATCCGTCGTCGATGAAAGGCTGCAGCTCGGGCGGCACGACATCGGGATCCTGCAGGCGGCCGCTGTCGGTCAGTCCGGACGGTGACTCGACATCCGGATCCACCGTCCCGACGTATCCGTCGTCGTTCGGCCTCGCGTCGTGGTGGGGGTGGCGCGGGTCCGCGGTGTCGTCGCCCCAGCGCTCGCTCGAGGGCGCGCGCGGTTCGTCGACGTCGGGTGCCGAACTGTCGGGAGTGTCCGGACGCGGCGCGCCGCCGGGGTTCTCGAGCACCCACGACTCGTTGTCCGGGTCCCACTTCATGTGGGTATTGCGTCGTCCGTCCGGACCGTCCGGCCGCAGCGGATCGCCGTTGCGGTGGTCGACCGGCTGTCCGTCCGAGTTGCGGGGCGCGTTGTCGAGCGCGTCCGCCACGTCCTGATCGGTGTAGCGACCGGGCGCCTCGCTCTGCGGCACGGTATTCCGCGGCGACGAGTCCGGGTCCCACTGGTTGTCCGGACCGTCCGTGTCGGTATCGGGACGACCGTTCGGGGTCTCGGCGTCGGGCGAGTCCGGGTCCGGGCTCGACCCGGGCGCGTCGGGGTCCGGGGCCTCGCTCTCCGGCCGCGGTGTCGGCGAGTCCCCCTCGGGGGAGTCGCCGTCCGGGCGCGGCGTCGGAGCGTCGGCATCCGGCGCCTCGGAATCGGGACGACCACCCGGGGTCTCGGGCGACTCCCCGTCCGGGCGCGGCGTCGGGGCATCGGCCGATGGCGTGTCCGGACGACCACCTGGAGTGTTGGACGAACCGGGAGTGTTCGAGGAACCCGGCGCGTTCGACGACGGCGAGCCCGGGGACGACGGAGCGTTGGGTGCCGCCGAGGCCGGCGGACGAGACGTACCGGGAGTGTTCGACGAGCTCGGGGTGTTCGACGAGCTCGGGGTGGTGGACGAACCGGGACTGCTGGGTGCTGCGGAGGAGCCCGGCGTCCCGGCACGGGGAGCCGCTGATCCACCGGAGCCGGAGCCAGATCCCGAGCTGCCCGACTGCCCGGAACCGCCGCCCGAGCTGCCAGAGGGGTTGTTGGAGACGACCGGCCCGTCCGCCTGCGGTGCCGGACGAGGCGTCGGGGCGGGCGCCGATGAGCCCGGTGCGTCCGGGGCCGCCGCTGTCGGGGTCGGTCGCGCGTCCGGCAGTGTCGGCGCGGTCGAGTCGACGCTGGGGGTGGCCGGCCTGGGCGGCGGAGTGCTCGAGCCCGTTCCGCCCGACGACGACGGAGCGGAGTCCGAGGATCCCGACGGCGCCTGGCTCGGGCCGGCTGTGTTCGCGGCGGGCGTGCTCTGGCCGGGTCCGTCGGCTCCAGGCGTGGCTGCCGCGGGCTCGGGCGACGTTCTCGGGGCCGGCTGGGACGGGGACGGCGAGCTGCTCGAGCCCGGTCCGTCCGCGTTCGATGCCGGGGCGTTCGGCGCGGCATCGGCGTCCGGCGCGCTGGTGGAGGGCGAGTTCGACCCCGGAGCGTTGGACCCGGGCGAGTTCGAGCCCGGCGAGTTCGCCCCCGGAGCGTTCGAGCCCGGAGCGTTGGACCCGGGCGAGTTCGAGCCCGGCGAGTTCGCCCCCGGAGCGTTCGAGCCCGGAGCGTTCGAGCCCGGGCTGTTCGGCCCCGGCGTGCTGTCCCCGGGCGAGTTCGACCCCGGCGAGTTCGAACCGGGCGTGTTCGAGCCCGGCGAGTTGGAGCCGGGGGCGTTCGAGCCCGGGCTGTTCGACCCCGGCGTGCTGTCCCCGGGCGAGTTCGACCCCGGCGAGTTCGAACCAGGGGTGTTCGAGCCGGGCGAGCTCGACCCCGGATTGTTCGACCCGGGCGAGTTGGAGCCAGGACCGTTCGACCCGGGCGAGCTGTCCCCGGGCGAGTTCGAGCCCGGGGTGTTCGACCCGGGCGAGCTGTCGCCGGGAGTGTTCGAGCCCGGCGTATTCGACCCCGGCGTATTCGACCCGGGCGAGTTCGACCCGGGCGAGTTCGCCCCCGGCATGTTGTTCGACGCCGGCACGGGGTCGGACGGCCCCCCGGGCGGACGCGGCATTCCCGGCGTCACCTCGGGCCAGCCGGGCCTGGCCGGGATGACCGCGCTCGGGTTGGTGAGGATGCGAGGAAGGCGGGCCATGATCTCGTCGAGCTTGTTGAGCAGGCCGCGCAGTGCGGTGACGGAGTCGATGACTCCGTCGATCTTGGCCGTCAGCCGCGCCGCGGCACTCGAGACCTTCGCGATGAGCCCCCGGATCGCCTCGGGGATGAGCGGCGGGACGAGTGCCTTGAGCCCCGCACTGACGATGGCGCCCACGATCTCGGCGATCGCGTCCCGCACGATGTCGTGCACGGCCTGGACGATCATCGCTGCGCCCTGGAGCGCCATCGCGGCGGAGCCCGCCCCCTCGGCGCACGAGCCGAGGGCGTCGATGTTGCGCTGCTGCACGCCCCGGTAGGTCGTGATGGCGCCCGCCGACATCCAGCCCATCTGGTTGTCGAGGTGCCCCTGGAGCGCGGTCTGCGACTCGGTGAGCTGGGTCTGGACGTTCGTCCAGGTGTTCGCGAACGCGGTCACCGCGTCGGCGTCGCCGGTGAGGTCGTCGAGCCAGCCCTTGAGAGGCTGGAAGTGCTCGAGCAACCAGCCGACACCCATCGAGATGATGGCGCCGAACGGGTCGACGAACGCGGTGAAGTCGAGGACGGCGGTGAGGCCGGAAACGGACGCGGCCACCCAGTCCTCGTTCTGCATGCCTGTGACCACGCCCTCGAGGCCCTCGAGCATGAAGGTGCCCTGGAGCGCGGTGGACGAGTCCTCGACGGGTGCGACGAGTGGGTTGGGTGCAGACACGTCAGACCTCCACGGTGGTGTCGACGCCCTCGAACTCGACCGACGCGTCGTCGTCCGTGGTGTCGAACGCGGTGGCCATGTCCCGCAGCGGGATCACGGTGCCGTCGATCTCGTCGGCGACCGACTGGATGGCCTGGGAGACCGACGTGGTCAGCGGGCTGATGATCGGCGGCAGGAACGGGGTGCACATGAGCCCGAAGGCGCCGTCGAAGAGGTTGACGCTCCCGGCCGCGTCGGCCGCCATCTGCACGCCCGAGTGGTCGGCGTCCACGCTCGAGGCGTGGCTCCGGATGTCGTCGCTGTTGATGTCGATGGTGTCGTTCATCGCAGCACTCCCCCGTCCCGGCGGCGGTTCGTGCCGTCGCCGTCGTCGCTGTCGTCGTCGTCGTCCTCGTCGAGCCGCGGGCGGTAGAGGGCGTCGAGCGACGCCGATGTCTCCGAGTCCACGCCGCCGACGTCCTCGGCCAGCTCGCGCACGAGCCGGGCGAGCTCGACCCGAGCCGCGTCGTTCGCCTCGAGGACGTCCTGCCGGATCTGCACGAGGGTCGCGTCGCTCACCTTGTCCGTCAGCGCGAGGTCCACCATCGCGCCGTGCACGTCGAGCGTGACCTCGGCACCGCCGTCCTTGCTCACGCCGACGGCCCGCAGGTCCTCGACCCGGCGGCCGAACTCCTCGTACGCCTCGGACTTCGCCTGGACCTGGCGGACCTGGTCCTCGATCCGCTGCTTCTGCTCGTCCCGCTGCCGGGCGACGTCGGGCGAGACGAAGGCGGATCCGTAGGGCAGCTGGCTCATCGGGTCTCCTCGGGCTGGAACGGGTAGGCGGGCGTCGGGCGCTGTGTCTCGGGGTCGAGGACCTGTCGGCCGTCCGGGCCGCGGCGGACGAGCAGCCGGGTGCCCACGGGCATCCCCCAGGCTCCCAGCACGTAGGGGTCGACCCCGGCGACCTCGTCGACCGGGACGGCGACGACGTGGCCGGTGTCCTCGCGGTAGCGGGGCACGTCCTCCTCGGACCAGAACCGCCAGCCGGAGTCGCCGTCCCACGCCGGCTCCTCGCGGATCATCCACTCGATCGGCGCCGCGCCCTCGACCACGTGGTGGGTGGCGAGGCAGGACTGGGTGATGCCGGAATCCACCGGAGGGCCGGCGACCTCTCCCGCCTCGGCCCGCAGCTCGTCCTGGCGCTCGGCGTGCGCCGCGCGGTACTCCTGCATGCGGCGCAGGAGGACCGGACGGGTGCCGAGGCGCCGCACGAGCTGGACCGGGTCGACACCGAAGGCGTTCGGCGTGGTGAGGTCGACCGAGTCACCGGCGAACCACAGGTCGTACAGGCCGCCGAGGCCGTCCTCGGGAAGGCGCAGGAGAGCGAGCAGGTGCGAGGGAGTCCGGCCGTCGTAGGTCCGCGCGTTCGGGTCGGCACCGGCCTCGAGGAGCCGACGCACCATGGCCGTGAGCGTCGCTGGGTCGGCCCAGAGGCGGGAGAGAGCAAGGTGCAGGGGGCCGAAGCCCTTGCCGTTCGACACCGGGCGGGCGCCCTGGTCCAGCAGGAAGCCCGCGATCCGGACGCGCGCGCCCTCGTCGGTGTGGCCGAGCGCCGCGAGCAGGAGCGGCTGCCCGAGGCGGGTGACGTCCTGCTCGCCGTCGTCGTAGTGCTCGAGGAGCTCGTCGATGGTGCCGCACTCGGCCGCCTCGAACAGCGCGAGGCGCCGCTCCGTCCGGGCGCGTGCCGTCGAGGCGTCCTCGCTCATGCTGTCCACCATCTCCTCGCTCGGCGTGCCCGGGTCCGCGACGACGGTAACGATCCGGTCACTGCGTCCCTCGACGGCGGGGTGGGGAGCACTCCCCACCCGGGTCGGTGGCACGTCGCTCTGCGCCCCTCGGTCCCGCATCCGGGTCGGCCGCCGGGGCCGGAGCTCGCCCGCCCGGTCAGGCCCGGGCGCGCTCCGTCAGGCCGGCACGCGGTCCGCGGCGCCGTCGAGCACCTCGGCGAGGAACTCTCCCGTGTACGAGCCGTCGACGCGGGCGACCTCCTCGGGGGTGCCCTCGGCGATGACGAGCCCGCCGCCCGAACCGCCCTCGGGGCCAAGGTCGATGATCCAGTCCGAGGACTTGATGACGTCGAGGTTGTGCTCGATGACGACGACGGAGTTGCCCTTGTCGACAAGGCCCTGCAGCACGAGCATGAGGCGTCGGATGTCCTCGAAGTGGAGTCCGGTGGTCGGCTCGTCGAGGACGTAGATCGTGCGACCGGTCGAGCGGCGCTGGAGCTCGGCGGCGAGCTTGACGCGCTGCGCCTCGCCGCCCGAGAGGGTGGTCGCCGACTGCCCGAGCCGGACGTACCCGAGCCCGACGTCGACGAGCGTCTGGAGGTACCGCGTGATGCGGGTGGACGCCGAGAAGAACTCGACCGCCTCCGCGATCGGCATGTCGAGGACCTCGGCGACGTTCTTGCCCTTGAACCGCACCTCGAGCGTCTCGCGGTTGTACCGCGCTCCCCCGCACGTCTCGCAGGGCACGTACACGTCGGGCAGGAAGTTCATCTCGATCCGGAGCGTGCCGTCGCCCTTGCAGTCCTCGCAGCGCCCGCCCTTGACGTTGAACGAGAACCTGCCCGGGCCGTAGCCGCGGACCTTCGACTCCGTGGTCTCCGCGAACAGCTTGCGGATGATGTCCCACAGGCCCGTGTACGTGGCGGGGTTCGACCGCGGCGTCCGCCCGATCGGCGACTGGTCGACGTGCACGACCTTGTCGAGGTGCTCGGTGCCGGTCACCCGCCGGTGCCGGCCGGGGATCTGCTTGGACCGGTTGAGGGCACGGGCGAGCGCGGTGTACAGGACCGAGTTGACGAGCGAGGACTTGCCCGAGCCGGACACTCCCGTGACGGAGACGAGGATGCCGAGCGGGACGGAGACCGTGACGTCGCGCAGGTTGTTCTCCGTCGCGCCGTGCACGGTGAGCATCCGCCCCTTGTCCACCGGTCGCCGTTCGGCGGGCACGAGGATCTCGCGGCGGCCGGCGATGTAGTCGCCCGTGATCGAGCGCTCGACGTCCGCGAGCCCGGCGTACGGCCCGGAGTAGACGACCTCGCCGCCCGTCTCACCCGCTCCCGGGCCGATGTCGACGACCCAGTCCGCGGTGCGCATCGTGTCCTCGTCGTGCTCGACGACGATGAGCGTGTTGCCGAGGTCCCGCAGCCGGGTCAGCGTGCCGATGAGCTTGCGGTTGTCCCTCTGGTGCAGGCCGATGCTCGGCTCGTCGAGCACGTAGAGCACCCCGACGAGGCCGGAGCCGATCTGGGTCGCGAGGCGGATGCGCTGGGCCTCGCCGCCGGACAGCGTGCCGGCGGGGCGCGAGAGCGTGAGGTACGTGAGCCCGACGTCGACGAGGAAGCCGAGCCGCGCGTGGATCTCCTTGAGGACCTGGGCCGCGATGGTCGCCTCCCGCCGGTCGAGCGGGAGGTCCGTGAGGAACTCCTTGGCGTCCGCGATCGACAGGTCGCACAGCTCGGCGATCGACTTCCCGCCGACGGTGACGGCGAGGACCTCGGGCCGCAGCCGCGCCCCGTCGCACGTGGGACACGGCACCTGCCGCATGTATCCCTCGTACTTCTCCTTCGACCACTCGGACTCGGTCTCCTCGTGGCGGCGCTTGACCTGGGCGAGCGCACCCTCGAACCCGGAGGTGTAGGTGCGCATGCGGCCGAAGCGGTTGCGGAACCGGACCGTCACCTCGTGGTCGTGACCGTGCAGGAGCGCGTCCCGCGCGTGCTCCGGCAGCGCGCGCCACGGCACGTCGAGGGAGAACGCGAGCTCCTCGGCGAGGGCCGCGATCTGGCGCGTGTAGTAGTCCCCCTGGCCCGACCAGGGCAGGATCGCGCCCTCGTTGAGGGACAGCTCGGGGTCCGGGACGATGAGCTCGGGGTCGACCTCGAGCCGCGTGCCGATGCCCGTGCAGTCGGGGCACGCGCCGTAGGGGGCGTTGAACGAGAAGGTGCGCGGCTCGACCTCCTCGAGCGTGAGCGGGTGGTCGTTCGGGCAGGAGCGCTTCTCCGAGAACCGCCGCTCGCGCTCGGGGTCCTTCGCGTCGAGGTCGACCATGTCGACGACGAGGAGGCCGTCCGCCAGCCGGAGGGCCGTCTCGACCGAGTCGGTCACCCGCTGCTGGACGCCGTCCCGCACGACGAGGCGGTCGACGACGACGTCGACGTCGTGCTTGCGACGCTTGTCCAGCGCGGGCACGTCGGTGAGCGCGACCACCTCCCCGTCCACGCGCACGCGGGCGTACCCCTGGGCCGTCAGCTCGCGGAACAGCTCGAGGTGCTCGCCCTTGCGGCCGCGCACCACCGGGGCGAGGACCTGGAAGCGCGACCCCTCGGGCATCGCCATCAGCTGGTCGACGATGTTCTGCGGGGTCTGCGAGCGGATGACCTCGCGACACACGGGGCAGTGCTGGGTGCCGGCGCGGGCGAACAGGAGCCGGAGGTAGTCGTACACCTCCGTGATCGTGCCGACCGTCGAGCGCGGGTTCCGGCTCGTCGACTTCTGGTCGATGGCGACCGCCGGGGACAGGCCCTCGATGAAGTCGACGTCCGGCTTGTCCATCTGCCCGAGGAAGAGCCGCGCGTACGACGAGAGCGACTCGACGTACCGCCGCTGCCCCTCGGCGAAGATCGTGTCGAACGCCAGGGAGGACTTGCCGGAGCCCGACATCCCGGTGAAGACGATAAGGGAGTCGCGCGGAAGATCGAGGTCGACGTTGCGCAGGTTGTGCTCGCGCGCGCCCTGGACGATGAGGCGATCAGTCACTCGGGCAACGATAGGTCACCCCACCGACATTCGCACAGCTGTTCGAGCGCCGGGTCGGTCACCTCGTGCACCCCGTGCGGGCCCGCCCGCACCCGCTCCCCGACCACCTCGCCAGGTCTCCGGACGCCCCGTCAGGCCTGGTCGTCGCGCCGGTTCCGCCGCCTCGGCACGCGCGGGAGCGCCAGCCGGGGCGCCTCCCCCGGCAGCTGCCAGCCACGCGACCGGGC
Source organism: Georgenia sp. Z1344 (assembly GCF_049856295.1). Taxonomy (GTDB): domain Bacteria; phylum Actinomycetota; class Actinomycetes; order Actinomycetales; family Actinomycetaceae; genus JB111. Next base: position 200,075 of record NZ_JBNDMZ010000005.1, read on the forward strand.
GAGGAGGGCGAATCCGGCCGTGACGAGGATCGCCACGGCGAACGCGATCGCCTCCTGCTCGATCGTCGCGCCGACTACCATGACGATCGATCCGGTGACGGCGGGCACCGCGTAGAGGGTGTTGCCGCCGAAGACGGCGGGCACACGGCCGACGAGCACGTCGCGCACCATGCCCCCGCCGACCGCGGTGATGAGGCCGATGAGGACGGCGGGGATCGGGGCGAGGCCGAGGTGCACCGCCTTGAGAGTCCCGATGGCGGACCAGCAGCCGAGCGCGAGGGCGTCGGCCACGACGAGGACCCGGTTGCTCCACCGCCCGTCGAACGGCACGAGGTAGCCGATGAGCGCGCCGGCGAGCGCGGTGCCGAGGTAGGCCGGTTCGGCGAGGGCGACCGGCGGAACCTGCAGGAGGGTGTCCCGGATGAGGCCGCCGCCGAGGCCCGAGATGATGCCGAGGGTGACGAAGGCGACGAGGTCCATCCGCAGGGCGCGCGCCACGGCCGCGCCGAGCACCCCGTTGGCGAGGACGCCGAGGAGGTCGACCGCGTCGAAGAGGGCCTGGAAACGTCCCGCGTCGGCGGCGGCGCCCAGCACGCTCTCGGTCAGCACCACGACATCGTGCCAGCAGCTCGCGCCACGCCGGCACGAGGGCCCGTCACCTGCTCACGTGCCGCCGGCGCGGCACCCGTGGGGGTGCCGCGCCGGGGCAGCGAGCGTGGTGCGGACCCGACGACGAGGTCAGGACTCGTCGGAGTGGTGGCTGCCGTTCGCCAGCGGGTCCTCGGCCGTGCGGCCCTCGGCCTGCAGCTTCCGGCTCTTCGCCAGCGAGGCCACCACGGTGATGACGAGCGCGACGACGATGAAGCTGAGCGAGAACGCGATGCTCGGCTCCGGGATCGCCTCGAGCATCTCGTAGCCGTGGAAGGCGTGGATGAGCAGCTTGATGGCGATGAACCCGAGGATCGCGGCCAGGCCGTAGTGGAGGTAGACGAGGCGGTCGAGCAGCCCGTCGATGAGGAAGTAGAGCTGACGCAGTCCGAGCAGCGAGAAGGCGTTCGCCGCGAAGACGAGGTAGGCCTCCTGCGTGATGCCGAAGATCGCCGGGATCGAGTCGACGGCGAACATGACGTCCGCCGCGCCGAGGGCGATGATGCACAGGAGGAGCGGGGTGATGAAGGTCTTCCCGCCGTGGCGGGCGATCAGCTTGCCGCCCTCGAAGCCGTCGGTGACGGGGAGGATCCGGCGGGTGAAGCGGATGAACCAGTTCTCCTGGTACTCCTCGTCGTCGCCCGGCTTCTCGACGCCCTGACGGGCCTGGGAGATCGCGGTGTAGAGCAGGAACGCGCCGAAGATGAAGAAGATCCACACGAACCGCTCGACGAGCGCGGCACCGATGAGGATGAAGACCAGCCGCAGGACGAGCGCGATGATGATGCCGACGAGCAGGGCCTCCTGCTGGTACTTCCGCGGCACCCGGAACCCGGCGATGATGATGACGAACACGAAGAGGTTGTCGATCGACAACGACTTCTCGGTCACGTACCCGGCGAAGTACTCACCGGCGAAGCCGCTGCCCCAGAAGTACCAGACGACGAACCCGAAGGCGACGCCCATCGCGATGTAGGCGACCGACCACCAGGCGGCCTCCTTGAGGGTGGGTTCGTGCGGCGTGCGCACGTGCCCCACGATGTCGATGGTGATCATCGTGAGGATGACCGCGGCCAGTCCGATCCAGGCGATCGCGTGAACGTCCATGCATACCTCTCCGGTACGTCGAGTGAGCTGGTACCGGAGGTCTCTTCCGCCCACCGTGGTGGGCCGCGACGCCGAGCGGGAGGGGTCCCGCCGTGGTGACGACTGTCGCTGCGGGGGAATACTCCCCTCCGTCGGTGCGAGGCTACCCGACCTCCTCGGCACCCGTCCGGCCAGGCGGGAGAGAGATACCTCGCTCGACGACGAGGCCCCGGCGCCGGACCGTCGCGTGCGGCCGACCGCCGCCGTCGGCTCAGGCCTGGCCGGCCCTCATCTGACGGAGCTCCTTCTTCAGCTCGGCGATCTCGTCCCGCAGCCGGCCGGCCAGCTCGAACTGCAGCTCCTCGGCGGCCGCGTTCATCTGCCCGGTGAGCTCCGTGATGAGCTCGACGAGCTCCGACGCCGCCTTCGCGCCCGCGCCCTCCCCCGCACCGCCGGCCGCACCGCGCCCGGCCTGCCGGGACGCCTTCCCGCCGCCCTCCTGGCGGTAGCCGCCCTCGAGCAGCTCGGCGGTGTCGATCTGCTCGCGGGCGAGCATGTCCGTGACGTCGGCGATCCGCTTGCGCAGCGGGGTCGGGTCGATCCCGTGCTCCGCGTTGTAGGCGAGCTGCTTCTCGCGGCGGCGCTCGGTCTCCTCGATCGCGAACTGCATCGACTCCGTCACGGCGTCGGCGTACATGTGCACCTGGCCGGAGACGTTGCGGGCGGCGCGGCCGATCGTCTGGATGAGGGACTTCGAGGAGCGCAGGAAGCCCTGCTTGTCGGCGTCGAGGATGGCCACGAGCGAGACCTCCGGGAGGTCGAGGCCCTCGCGCAGGAGGTTGATGCCGACGAGCACGTCCGCCGACCCGGTGCGCAGCTCGCGGAGGAGCTCGACCCGGCGGAGGGTGTCGACGTCGGAGTGGAGGTACTGGACCTTGACGCCGCGCTCGAGGAAGTAGTCCGTGAGGTCCTCGGCCATCTTCTTCGTCAACGTGGTGACGAGGACGCGCTCGTCCTTGTCCACCCGTTCCCGGATCTCGCCGAGCAGGTCGTCGATCTGGCCCTCGGTGGGCTTGACGACGACCTCGGGGTCGATGAGGCCGGTGGGCCGGATGATCTGCTCGACCACCCCGTCCGACTGGCCGAGCTCGTAGTCCCCCGGCGTAGCCGAGAGGTAGACGGTCTGGCCGATGCGCTCGAGGAACTCCGTCCAGCGCAGCGGCCGGTTGTCCATCGCCGAGGGCAGGCGGAACCCGTGCTCGACCAGGGTGCGCTTGCGGGACATGTCGCCCTCGAACATCGCCCCGATCTGCGGGACGGTCACGTGCGACTCGTCGATGACGAGGAGGAAGTCCTCCGGGAAGTAGTCGAGGAGGGTGTGCGGGGCGGTGCCCGGACCGCGGCCGTCGATGTGCCGTGAGTAGTTCTCGATCCCCGAGCAGGTCCCGATCTGCTGCATCATCTCGAGGTCGTAGGTCGTGCGCATCCGCAGGCGCTGGGCCTCGAGCAGCTTGCCGGCGGACTCCATCTCGGCGAGGCGCTCCCGCAGCTCGTCCTCGATCGAGCGGATCGCACGCTCCATGCGCTCGGCGCCAGCCACGTAGTGCGAGGCCGGGAAGACGTGGACGGAGCCCGGCGTGCTGACGACGTCCCCGGTCAGGGGGTGAAGGTAGGAGAGCGCGTCGATCTCGTCGCCGAACATCTCGATCCGGATCGCGAGCTCCTCGTAGACCGGGATGATCTCGATCGTGTCGCCGCGGACCCGGAACGTGCCGCGGGTGAAGGCGAGGTCGTTGCGCGTGTACTGCATCTCCACGAACCGGCGCAGGAGCGCGTCCCGGTCGACCTGCTCGCCCCGCGTCAGGTGCATCATCCGGTCGACGTACTCGGTGGGCGTGCCCAGGCCGTAGATGCACGAGACCGACGAGACGACGACGGTGTCCCGCCGGGTGAGCAGCGAGTTGGTCGCGCTGTGGCGCAGGCGCTCGACCTCGTCGTTGATCGAGGAGTCCTTCTCGATGTACGTGTCCGTCTGGGGCACGTACGCCTCGGGCTGGTAGTAGTCGTAGTACGAGACGAAGTACTCGACCGCGTTGTTCGGGAGCAGCTCGCGGAACTCGGTGGCGAGCTGGGCGGCGAGGGTCTTGTTCGGCGCCATGACGAGCGTGGGGCGCTGGACCTGCTCGACGAGCCAGGCCGTGGTCGCCGACTTGCCGGTGCCGGTGGCGCCGAGCAGCACGATGTCCTTCTCGCCGGCCCGGAGCCGCTCGGTGAGCTCGGCGATCGCCTTGGGCTGGTCGCCCGCCGGGGTGTAGTCGGAGATGACCTCGAACGGTGCGTCGTCCCGCTGGATGTCGATGACCTCGCGCATGGTCCCAACCTACGACCCGCCGCCCACAACGGCGGCGGCCGGGACGCGGTGCGGTGACCCGCTCCACGTCCCGGCCGCTGCCGGACGTCGATGGTGATGTCGGACCGCTGCCGGTCCGCCCGGTCGGTCAGGTGACGACGAGGGTGACGAAGCCGCCCGCGCCGGAGTAGGACTCGACGATCGCGACCGCCGGGCCGACGAGGTTGCCGGACTCGATCGCGGCCGCCCGCCAGTTGGACAGGCCGATCTCGTTGTCGTCGTTGCTCCAGCTCGAGCCGTCCGAGCCGACGACGTGGAGGATGGGGTCGATGTCCGGGCTGTCGGCGGAGACGAGCGCCGGGCCCGAGTCGACGTCGACGATCGCGAGCGCGAAGGAGTCCTCCGGCAGGTCCACGCTCGTGGAGCCGAAGCGGTCCATCTGCGCCGTGCCGCTGAGCAGCTCGAACTCCATCGCCGTCGCGTCGCCGGAGTACTCGGAGAAGGTGAGGTCGTAGACGCCGGCGTCGAGGACCGTGACCGCGGCGGCGTCGAACACGTTGTCCGTCCCGCCGAAGAGGTCGAGGTGGTCGGAGCTGTCGTCGAAGCGCTGGTCGACGCCGTTGCCGGAGATCTCGATGACCATGTCCTCCTCCTCGGCGAAGGCGCCGAGCACGACCGCCGAGCGCTCGTCGACGACGAGGCGGCCGTTCCACTCGTCACCCTCGAGCATCTCCCCCGACCCCGAGACACCCACGAGGGTGCCGTCGAAGGCCTCGACGCGGACGGTGTCGTGGACGCCGTCGCCGTAAAGGGTGCTCTCGGGGGCGGCGGGGCCCGGGCCGGGGTCGACGGGGCCGGCGCCGGAGCCGCCGGGAACGTCGGGGCCGCCGACGGGCGGGATGTCGTCACCGGCGCAGGCGGACATGCCCGCTCCGACGACGAGGACAGCGGCGGCCGCACCGATGCGGCGAAGGACGGTGGTGTTCATGATCGCTCCAAGGGGGGTGTGGCTCTCGACCCGCGGGCGGTGCTGCTCGTCGGGCCGTCACCGGTGATCCGGGGACTGATCATCAAGTTAGGGAGGACGTCGACGCCGCTCCAGGGCCGGTGTGGGGCAGGGCACACCTCCCCGGCGCCGCGGCGGTCCGGCATCGTCGGGGCTCGGCCGCCTCCCGTCACCCGGCGGTGCTCTGACCTGCATCGATGCCGGACGGCGCCGGGTGCGTCGGACGCCGGCCCGGCGCGGACGAGCTGCCATGGGGACCGCTCCCCGAGGGGTTGCGCGTCGTCGTCGGGCCGTGCACGACGACGGCGGCGGCCGCCCCGTTTCGGGGGGGCCGCCCCC
>NZ_JBNDMZ010000005.1:205513-266955 GCF_049856295.1 Georgenia sp. Z1344
TCTTTTTCGTCGTCCCGTCCACAACAGCGAGGGCGCCCTCTGCGGGAACACGCTCCCGCCGCCGTGGGCGCGGGCCGTGCGGGCCCGACGCGGGCGATGTCCCGTGCGGGTCAGACCTCGCGCATGTCCTCGGGGACGTGGGCGATGAGGACGTCGTAGACGCTCTCGTCGAGCTCGGCGTCGCCGGCGCTCCCTGCGATGGTCGTCCCGGTCGTCATGTCCCCGACCTGCCAGACGTACATCTCGACGTCGGTCTCGTCGGGCGGTCCGTCGATGTCGGAGCCCGCGGGCAGGCCGAGCTCGACGAGCTCCGCGCGGATCTCGTCCCCCGTGCCCGGGTCGAGCTCGATGGTCTCCTCGACCTCTGCCTGCTGCTCCGCGGTGTCGCCGTAGAGGTAGGCGATCGAGTCGCCCTGGAGGGTGACGACCTCGGCGTAGGTCGCGTCGCCCTCGGGGATCATGTGCGCCGTCATCACCATGTGCTCGGCCGTGATCTCGGTGAGGGGCTCGCCGACCGGCGGCGCCTCGGCCCCGGTGTCGGCACCCGTGTCACCGTCGGACCCGATCTCGGGCGTGCCCCCGGACTCGGTCTCCCCGGAGCCGCCCGCGGCGCCGTCGGAACCGGTCTCGGTGTCGCCGGCCGCGGCGGAGTCCGACTCGGAGCTCTGCGGCGCCTGGTCCGCGTCGTCGGAGCCGGACTCCGCGTCGTCCTGCGTGTCGGTCTCCGAGGTCGAGGGCTCGGTGGGCTCCTCGGACTCCTCCTCGCCGCCGCAGGCGGACAGGACGAGGCCGAGGGCGGCGACCGCCGCCGTCGTCGTCAGTGCGCGTCGTGCTCGGGTCGTTCGCATGGTGCTACCTCCGTGTGTTGGGGGTCGTGGGTCGGCGCCGTCGGCAGGAGCCGGGCGCGCCGCGGCGGCCGGCACCGAGGTGCCGGCCGCCGCGTGCGGTCAGGAGGGTCAGCTCAGGCCGACCGACGTGGTGCCACCAGAGCTGCCGTAGCTGTTGACGGCGATGACGATCGGCTCGACGCTCTCACCCGGGAGGGTGATGAGCGAGTTGAGGCTGTCGCCGCCGTCGTCGTCCTCGTAGGCGGTGTGCGTGGACGGGATGAACGCCCACAGGACCGAGTCCATGTCACCGTTGGTCGCGATGGACTCGTTACCGGTGGCCAGCTCGCCGATGGCGAGGGTCGCGGCGGAGCCCGAGACCTCGATGTTGGCGGTGCCGCCCGCCGGGATCACCGTGGTGCCCGAGAGCACCTCGACCTGGTACTGCGCGGCGTCGCCGCCGAACTCGGAGATGTCGATCGTGTAGCTGCCGGGCTCGAGGACCTGCGTGATCGCGGGGTCGAGGCTGCCCTGGTCGAAGCTGAAGATGTCGGCGTACCCGTAGGTGTCGTCGATCCCCGTGTCGATGCCGCCGCCGGTGATGCCCATCTGCAGGTCGCCGCCGTCGTTCGAGGTGGCGCCGATCGCGACGGCCGCGCGCTCGGTGACCTCGAGGGTGAGGGTGGCGGAGCCGCCGGCGGGGACCTGTCCGGTGAGCTCGCCCGAGACGTTGACTCCTTCGCCGCCGCCGCTCGCGGGCGGCGCCTCCGTGGTCGGCTCCTCGGTCGTCGGGGGCTCCTCCGTGGTCGGGGGCTCCTCCGTGGTCGGGGGCTCCTCCGTGGTCGGGGGCGCCTCGGTGGTGGGCGGGGTGTCGGTGGTCGGGGCCTCCGTCGACGGCGGGGCCGGCGGCTCCCCCGTGGGGGCGATCGGGCCGGAATCGCTGCAAGCGGCGATTCCGGAGGCGGCCAGGAGGACGATTCCGGCGGCCGCCGCACGGCGGCGGTTCATGGAGATGCTCATGTGCTTCTCTCTCTGTCTCGAGGCGGGTGCGCCTGCGTGGATGGTAGGGGCGTCCGGCTCCCGGGCGGCTCAACGTCCGTGATCCGTGTGGCGGCGGTCCGCACCCGCGAATCCTCGCGGGCCGAACCTTCCGTCTGCCACTGGTTGAAAGGTAGGGCGAAGCAGGCGCCCCGGACGGCACTTTCGACGGGGAGGGCACCCCACCCCATCCGGTCCGGTCCTGTGACCAGGCGCGACGCTATGACGCACAGCGAACACGCCGGTCACGCGGCGTCCGGGTCCCGCAGGTCGAGGTCGGGTTCCACGGGGTGGGTGGCGAGCCGCTCGGTGACGATCGCGGAGCCGTGGAGATCGAACCATGGCTCCTTCGCCTCCGCGTACCCGCCCGTGCGGGGGTCGTCCGCGTGGCTCCGAGCCATCGCCCGCTTCATCGTGGCGTAGTCCGACCGGACGTCGGGATCGTCGCGCAGGGCGTCCCGGAAGGCCAGCGCCCAGCGCCAGCCGGGCGATCCGGTCTCGCGCACGTGGAGGTTGACGGCCCGCCCGGGGTCGGCGTTCCGGTGGAACCGCTTGGGCCACGGTCGGTCGTCGGCCGGCGGGTGGGGGTGGTCCCAACCGTCCGCCTGGCGGGTGGGGAACCCGGCGCGGGCGAGCACGTCCGGCACACGGTCGTCCCCCAGGTCGTCGACGCCGACCTGGAGGTCGAGCACGTCCTTCGCCGCGAGGCCGGGCACGGCCGTCGACCCGATGTGCGAGACGTCCGCCGCCACCCCGGCCTGCTCGAGGGCCGCGCCGAGTCGCGCGACGAGTCGCGCACCCGTCGACGCCCAGAGCCGGCCGACGGTCGTGCCGCCGCCTGTGTCGAGCTCGGCGGGATCGCCGTGCTCGCGGTGATCACCGCGCTCCGTGGGAGATCCTGTCGAGGTGAGCTCGACGGGAGCGGCAGCACCCGCGAGGTCCGCGAGCTCCCCGGGCTCGCGCAGCACCGGGCCGCCGGAGCGCTCGGCGACCGTCCCCGTGCGGACGTTCTCCTCGTAGGGGCGCAGCCGCCCGTGCCAGGCCCGGCGCACATCCGCGACGAGCTCGTCCTCGGACCCCGTGTTGTCGAGCCACACGTCGGCGACGGCGCGCCGCTGCTCGTCCGTGGCCTGCGCGGCCACGCGGGCACGGGCCTGCTCGGCCGTCATCCCCCGGTGCTCGACCATCCGCCGGACCCGCAGTCCCTCGGGCGCGTGGACCACGAGGACGAGGTGGTACCGGTGCGCCACGTCGTTCTCGACGATGAGCGGGACGTCGTGCACGACGATCGCGCCGGGGTCCGCGTCGACCGCCTCGCGCTCGAGCCGCTCGTGCTCGGCGAGCACGAGCGGGTGGGTGATCTCGCCGAGGCGGCGCAGTGCGGCCGGGTCGGCGAACACGACGGCGCCGAGGGCCTCCCGGTCGAGGCTCCCGTCCGCGCGGAGCATCCCGCTCCCCCACTCCCGGGCGATCGCCGCGAGGCCGGGCGTGCCCGGCTCGACCACCTGGCGGGCGAGGACGTCGGCGTCGACGACGACGGCGCCGAGCCTGACGAGCTCGGCGGCCACGGTCGACTTCCCGGCGGCGATCCCCCCGGTGAGACCGACGCTCAGCACGCCCCGGCCCGTCCCGGCGTGTCCCGCCGACCGGGCGTCCAGCCGGGTCCGGGCCGATCGTTCCCCCGCGCGGCCGCGCGCGGACGTCCGAGGCTCACGGCGCGCCCGGGGTCAGCGCGGAGACGATCGCGCGCACGGCCCGCGTGGCGTCGCCGACCGGGAGGTGGCCGGCCGGCGGGAGGTGGACGAAGCCGGCGACCGTGTCGGCGCCCGCCTCCCGGGCGGCGTCGAGCGCGGTGTACAGGACCGCGTTGCAGACGAAGAGGCCCGCGCTCGCGGACGTGGTCGCCTCGACCCCTGCTCCGCGGGCCGCGGCGATCGCCGACCGCACGTCGATCGTCGCCAGGTGGGCGTCCGGACCGCCCGGGCGGACGGGGACGTCCACGGGTCTGTCGTCGTCGACGTCCGGGATCCGCGCGTCGACGAGGTTGACGCCGACCCGCTCGACGGTGAGGACGGTGCGGTCCTCGGCGAGCCCGAGCGCGAGCAGGACGACCGGCTCGTGCTCGGCCACGAGCTCGCGCACGCGGGCGGTGGCGCGGGCGAAGGAGGTGGGCAGGACCTCCGTGACGAGCCGGACGCCGGCGTCGACTCCCGGGTCGGCGCCGAGGGCGCGGACGACGTCGGCGCTCGGGTTCTCGGCGTGTGTCCCGAAGGGGCCGAAACCGGTGACGACGACGGTGCCGGAGGTCATCGGGCGGCCTCGCGGCAGGGACGGGCGAGGGCGGCGGTCACCCGGACAGGCTAGTGCTGCGGGAACGTCTCCCGTCAGCCCTCGTCGCTCGCGTTGTACTCCTCGATGGCGGACTCGCCCTCGGACCGGACCTCGGCCGGCACCTGGTCGAGCGCGATCTCGACGAGCTCGAAGATCGCGTCGTCGTCCCCGGTCACGGCCGAGTTGTAGCCGGTGCCGGACACGTGGGCGATGACGTACGAGCCGCCGACACCGCCGGACGAGTGGCTGTCGTCGTACCCGTCGCCGGTGTCCGCGGGGACCTCGAGCGCCTCCCAGGCCGCCATCACTTCCTCGAGGTCGCCCTCCTGCGCGTCGACGGTCTCGGTGAACCGGGGCTCGTCCTCGTAGCGGGAGCCGGCCGTGTACGTGATCCCGTCCGGGCCCACGGTCACCGTCTCCAGCGAGTCGTGCGGCGGCGGGACCGAGCCGGACAGGGACTCGACCTCGATCTCGAGGTCGGCCGGGTAGGCCGCGTCGACCTCGGGGTCGTCCGTCGGGTCGGTCACGGTGGGGTCCTCGGTGGGGCCGACCGGGTCGTCGCACGCCGCGAGGCCGGCGGCGAGCAGGACGACGGCGACGGCGGCGCGCGCGCGTCGTCCTCGGCCGGCAGTCGATCGCGTGGCGGACGGGACGGAGGTGGGGGCGTCGGTGTGCATGAGGGGTCCTCTCGGTGGCTGCTGCGGCGAGAGTAGTGCCTGGCCACGGCGCCGGGCGCCGCGGATGAGGGGTACCCCTGTCCGGTAGGCGCCGGGCCCGGGAACGCCGGACGCCCGGCCCCTCGTCAGGGAGCCGGGCGTCCGGTGACGGTCCGTCGGACCGCTGGTGCGTTCTCGGGTCAGTTGCCCGTGAGCTTCTCCCGCAGGGCGGCGAGAGCCTCGTCGGACGCGAGCGTGCCCGCGGCCTCGTCGGCCGGCGCGTCGGAGGAGTAGGACGCGGCGAGGTCGTCGCCACCGTCCACGACCTCGTCCGCGACGTCGTCGCCGGCCGCCTCGGCCTCGCGCGACGCCGCGATCTGCGCCTTGTGGGCCTCCCAGCGGGAGTGGGCGGCCGCGTAGTCGGCCTCCCAGGCCTCGCGCTGCGCCTCGAAGCCCTCGAGCCACTCGTTGGTCTCCGGGTCGAAGCCCTCGGGGTACTTGTAGTTTCCCTGCTCGTCGTAGTCGGTCGCCATGCCGTACAGCGAGGGGTCGAAGTCCTCGGAGTCCGGCTCGACACCCTCGTTGGCCTGCTTGAGCGAGAGCGAGATGCGGCGACGCTCGAGGTCGATGTCGATGACCTTGACGAAGAGCTCGTCACCGACCTTCGCGACCTGCTCCGGCACCTCGACGTGGCGCTGGGCCAGCTCGGAGATGTGGACGAGGCCCTCGATGCCGTCCTCGACGCGGACGAACGCACCGAACGGGACGAGCTTGGTGACCTTGCCGGGCACGACCTGGCCGATGGCGTGCGTGCGGGCGAAGGTCTGCCACGGGTCCTCCTGGGTCGCCTTGAGCGACAGGGAGACACGCTCGCGGTCCATGTCCACGTCGAGCACCTCGACGGTGACCTCCTGGCCGACCTCGACGACCTCGGACGGGTGGTCGATGTGCTTCCAGGACAGCTCGGAGACGTGCACGAGGCCGTCCACGCCGCCCAGGTCGACGAACGCACCGAAGTTGACGATCGAGGACACGACGCCGGGGCGGACCTGCCCCTTCTGCAGCGTGTTGAGGAAGTGCGAGCGGACCTCGGACTGGGTCTGCTCGAGCCAGGCACGGCGGGACAGGACCACGTTGTTGCGGTTCTTGTCCAGCTCGATGATCTTGGCCTCGATCTCCTTGTCCACGTAGGGCTGGAGGTCGCGGACGCGACGCATCTCGACGAGCGACGCCGGGAGGAAGCCGCGCAGGCCGATGTCGACGATCAGGCCGCCCTTGACCACCTCGATGACCTTGCCCGTGACGACGCCGTCCTCGTCCTTGATCTTCTCGATCGACGACCACGCGCGCTCGTACTGGGCCCGCTTCTTCGACAGCAGGAGGCGACCCTCCTTGTCCTCCTTCTGGAGGACGAGCGCCTCGATCTGGTCGCCCACGGCCACGACCTCGTCGGGGTCCACGTCGTGCTTGATGGACAGCTCGCGGGAGAGGATGACGCCCTCGGTCTTGTAACCGATGTCGAGCAGGACCTCGTCGCGGTCCACCTTGACGATGGTGCCCTCGACGATGTCCCCGTCGTTGAAGTACTTGATGGTCTTGTCGATCTCGGCGAGGAGCTCGTCCTCGGAGCCGATGTCGTTGATCGCGACCTGCGGGGTGGTCGGGGCGGGGGTGGTGGTGGTCATGTAGAGGGAAACTCCGATGCGGACAGGGATGATCGAGCGGACAGGGACTACGGCGGTTCTCGTGGGCCGCGCGTGCGCGCGGACAGACGGCGCCGACGTTGAATGGTACCCGCGCTCGCAAACCGGGACAAGCACGACGGCGCGGCGGCGTCACCTCGTGACGGGCCTCACGAGCGGTGGGTCGGCTCGACGGTACCTCCTCGACGGACGACGCACCGTGCGGCCGCCGGCTCACCAGTCGAGCCGGACGAGCTCCTCGCTCCCGTGCAGCACGACGGCGTCCCCGACCGGTTCGAGGTAGCCGGCGGACGGCGCACCCCACGTGTCGACGACCGCCGCCGTCCCGGGGTCGACGGCCACGAGGTCGCCGTCGTCGACCACGAGCGTGTCCCCGCGCTCGAGCACGCCCTCGGGGAACAGCTCCTCCCCGACGACGCCGACGACGTCGGAGCGGTCCGCGCTCAGCAGGTGCGTGTCCGGCTCCCCACGCACGAGGACGTGCTCGCCGGCGACCTCACCGCCCGGCTCGAGCGTGCCGGCGAACGTGTCGGTCACCCCGGGGTCGAGGAGGACGGAGTCGGCGCGGCCCGCCCCGAGGTCGTAGCGAAGGAGCCGCCGGTCGCCGTCGAGGACCAGCGGGACGACACGGGTGTCCGGGTCGAGAGCGGTGGTCGCCGCGAGCCGGTTGTGCGGGTCGCGCCACAGCTCGGTGCCGTCGACCTCCATGGCGACGATCCCGGCGCCCGGTTCGTTGCACCACATCGTCGACCCGTCGGTCGAGAAGCGGGTGCACGGCGGGGCGGTGACGAGCTCACCGGCACCGACGTCGACGATCGCCGTGCGCTGCCCCGCCCCGAGCGCGAGCACGGTCTCGGCGACGGGGCGCCAGCGGGGCCGGTCGATCAGCGCGTCACCGCGCTCCCCGGTGCCGCCGACGACGATCCGCTGGTCCCCGGCGAGCATGGCGTCGGAGACCTCGGGGCCGAGCTCGAGCGACCACGTCGGCTCGAGCGAGTCGGCGTCGTACCCGTGGAGGACGACGTCGGTGCCGCCGGCCGGCTGGTCGAGGACGACGAGCGTGTCGCCGAGGACGTAGAGGGAGGACAGGTAGCCCTCGATCTCGGCGGTGCCGGTCGACTCCCCCGTGGTCGGGTCGATGAGGTGCGCGGTCCACGCGGTGCCGAGCCCGTCGTCGTCGGTGCCCGTCGCCTCGAGGCACGCGAGGTCTCCGCCGGGTGCGGGGTTGCGCGCGCACAGCACGTGGCTGAGCGCGCGGGTCCAGGTGGGCTCCCCCGTGCCCGGGTCCACGCCGACGAGCTCCGCCTCGAGGGTCTCCGGGTCCTGGGCGACGACCGCCCACGCGCCGTCGGAGTCGAGCACCCCCTCGTCGTCGAAGGATCCGTCGACGTTGCCCCGCAGCTGCGCGTCCGCGAGATCGGACAGCGCCGCGACCTCCGCCTGCCACAGGACCGGGAAGTCCGTCGCCGCCGGGGAGGGCTCGTCCGCGGGGCCGCCGCCGGGCGGCGGGTCGGGGTCGGGCGACGTGCCGACGAGGGTGGAGAACGAGAGCGCGAGGCCGACGAGCAGAAGGACGACGACGAGCGCGAGCGTGACCGGCCCGTAGGTGCGGGTGCCGATCCGTACCCCGCGCATCGCGGGGTAGCGCGAGGCGTGCGGGGCGTCGGCGCGGAATCCCGACGGCCGGGTCGCGCGCTGCGGCCCGGAGGTGGTCGCCGGATCCGCGGGCCGGGCGGACGGATCATGGCCCGCGCCGGCGGGACTCGTCGGCCCGACCTCCGGCCGGTGTCGGCGCGTGAGCTGCTCGAAGCTGTCGAGCCGACCGGGCACGGGCGTCCGATCTCCTCCGTGCCCGGGCTCCTCGCGTTCGATCCCGTAGCCGCGCAGGTAGTGGTCCGAGGGCTCACGCCTCCGGTCGCGGCCCCCGGGCGGCGGCCGGAACCGCGCGTCACCCACGCCGGTCCTAGAGCGCGACCGCGACGCCGATGAGCGCGATCAGCACGGGCAGCCCGACGAAGAGCCCGACGTAGATGGCGATCGCCGCGACCGATGCCTTGTGCGCCCCACCGCGACCGGCGTCGGTGTCGGCCGGCGCGCGGCCGTAGTCGTTGCGCGGCCCGAGGTCGGGGCCGCCGAGGTTCTGGCCGCCGTAGGGCTGCTGCCCGCCGTAGGCCTGCCCGGCGTAGTTCTGGCCGCCGTAGTTCTGGCCGCCGTAGTTCTGGCCGGTGTAGCCCGGGTTGCCGTAGCTCTGCCCGCCGGACGGCTGCTGGGCCGCACCCGGGGAACCCGCGGAGGAGGGGTCGGCGCCGGAGAACTGCCCGCTGCGGCCGTGCTCGGGATACACCCCGCGCGCCTGGGGGTCCCCGTGCGCGTACGGGTCCTGCTCGTTCCATCCGTATCCGGTGCTCATGTCGCTCCCTGGTTCCGCGGGCGGGTGCCCTGCCAGGACGGTAGCGCCTCGCCGCACGGGTGATGCGTCGTCGGGACGTGGAGCGCTCCCCCGCCGTCGAGGGAGCGTGGGAGCATCGGCCGGTGAGCGGATCCGAGGGGCCCTGGTCGGGGTTTCGCGACGTCGACGGCGAGGCTGCGGCGCGGGCGAACGCGGCGGCCTGGTCCGCGGACGCGTCCGAGTACCTCGCCGAGCACGGCTCGACCCTCGGCGCGGCGGACCTCGTGTGGTGCCCGGAGGGCCTGCGGGAGGCCGACGCCCACCTGCTCGGGGACATCGAGGGGCTGCGTGGACGGCTCGTGGTCGAGGTCGGTGCCGGGGCGGCGCAGTGCTCGCGCTGGCTCACCGCGCAGGGGGTGCGGGCCCTCGCCACCGACGTCGCGGAGGGGATGCTGGCGGCGGCCCGCGACCTCGACCGGGCCACCGGGATCCGCACGCCGACCCTCCTGGCGGACGCCCGCGCCCTCCCTCTGCCCGACGCCTGCGCGGACGCCGTGTTCACCGCCTTCGGCGCGATCCCGTTCGTCCCCGACGCCCACCGCGTGCACGCCGAGGCGGCCCGCGTGCTGCGCCCGGGCGGCCGGTGGGTCGCCTCGGTCACCCACCCCGCGCGATGGATGTTCCCCGACGACCCGACGCTCGCGGGCACGACCGTCAGCCGCTCCTACTGGGACCGGCGGCCGTACGTCGAGACGGAGTCGGGGGCGGTGACCTACGCGGAGTTCCACCGCACGGTCGGCGACCACGTGCGCGACGTCGTCGCGGCGGGTCTGCGGGTGGTCGACATCGTCGAGCCCCGGTGGCCCGCGGGCCGGGACGTCGTGTGGGGCGGCTGGGGCCCCGAGCGCGGCGCGCTGGTGCCCGGCACCCTCGTCCTCGTGGCGGAGCGGCCCGCGTAGCCGGGTCAGTGGGCGGCGTCGCGCCAGCTTCGGCCCACGCCGACCGAGACGTCGAGCGGGACCGACAGCTCCGCCGCCTGACCCATGGTGTCGCGGACGACCTGCTCGACCTCCTCGCGCTCACCGGGGGCCACCTCGAGCACGAGCTCGTCGTGGACCTGGAGCAGCACGTCGGAGGCGAGGCCCCGCTGGGCGATCTCCGCGTCGAGCCGGATCATCGCCACCTTGATGATGTCGGCCGCCGAGCCCTGGATGGGCGCGTTGAGGGCGATGCGCTCGGCGAGCTCGCGGCGCTGCCGGTTGTCCGACGTGAGGTCGGGCAGGTAGCGACGCCGGCCGAGGATCGTCGCGGTGTACCCACGCGTCCGCGCCTCGTCCTGCACCCCGCGCAGGTAGTCACGGACCCCGCCGAACCGCTCGAAGTACCCCTCCATCAGGGAGCGCGCCTCCTCGACCTCGACGCCGAGCTGCTGGGAGAGCCCGAAGGCGCTGAGGCCGTAGGCCAGCCCGTAGCTCATCGCCTTGATGCGCCGGCGCTGCTCGGCCGTCACCGCGTCGACCTCGACGCCGAACACGCGCGAGGCGACGAACGCGTGCAGGTCCTCGCCCGAGCGGAACGCCTCGATGAGCGCCTCGTCCCCGGACAGGTGCGCCATGATCCGCATCTCGATCTGCGAGTAGTCGGCGGTCATGAGCGACTCCCCCGCGTCGCTGACGACGAACGCCTGCCGGATGCGCATCCCGTCCTCGCTGCGCACGGGCACGTTCTGCAGGTTGGGGTCCTTCGAGCTGAGCCGGCCCGTGGCGGCGACGGTCTGCTGGAAAGTGGTGCGGATCCGGCGGTCGTCCTGCACCTCCGCGCGCAGCCCGTCCACGGTCTGGCGCAGCTTGATCTGCTCGCGGTGCCGCAGGAGGGCCACGAGGAACGGGTGCTGCGTCTGCGCGAGGAGCCACTCGAGGGCGTCCGCGTTCGTCGTGTACCCGGTCTTCGTCTTCTTCGTCCGCGGCATGTCGAGCTGATCGAACAGGACCTCCTGGAGCTGCTTGGGACTCCCGAGGTTGACCTCCCGGTCGATCGCCTCGTAGGCGGCCGCGGCGGCGTCCTCGACCTGGGCGCCGAACTCCCCCGAGAGCCCGTCGAGGTAGTCGGTGTCCACCGCGATGCCCCGGTCCTCCATGCCCTGAAGCACGCGCTGCACCGGCAGCTCGAGGTCCGTGAGCAGCCCGGTGCCGCCGGCCTCCTCGAGCTCGCCCGTCAGTGACGGCACGAGGGCGAGGCTGGCATGGGCGCGCCGGGCGAGGGCCTCCTCGGCCGCCCCCTCCTCGAGGGAGAGGTCGAGCTCCCCCTGGGCGGCGCCCGACGCCGGGTCGAGGTCGAGGCCGAGGCGCTCCGTCGCCAGGTCGGCGAGCTCGAGGTGCCGGGCGTCCGGCCGGGCGATGTAGCCGGCCAGCGCCGGGTCGTAGGTCACGCCGGCGAGCTCGAGGCCGCCGCCCCGCAGCGCGTGCCAGGCCGCCTTGGCGTCGTGCACGGACTTGGGCGCGTCGGCGTCGGCGAGCCAGGCGCGCAGCGCGGCCTCGTCGTCGCCCGCGACCTCGGTGAGGTCGACGGTCACGGCGTGCGCGTCGGCGTCGGCGATCGCGAGGGACACCGCCTCGCCGCGGCCGGGCCGGCCCGATCCCTCGACGTACAGGCCGAGCCTGGCGCCCGCCCGGTCCGCGAGCCAGGCGCCGAGGCCGCCCTCCTCGGGACTGTCGACGACGAGGACGGGACCGTCGGGCTCGGGCGCCGTGCCGTCGTCCGGCAGGACGGCGAACAGCCGGGTGCGTAGCTCGGTGAACTCGAGCACGTCGAACAGGCGGGTGAGCTCGCCACGGTCCGGGTCCTCGGGCGGCAGGTCGGCGAGCGCGGCGCCGACGTCGGCGTCGGTGAGGAGGTGGTTGAGCTTCCGGTTCCGCAGGACGTCGGCGAGGTGCTCGCGGAGCGAGGCGCCCGCCTTGCCCGGCACCTCGTCGACCCGGGCGACGATGTTGTCGAGCCCGTCGAACTGGTTGATCCACTTGGCGGCGGTCTTGGGACCCACGCCGGGCACGCCCGGGAGGTTGTCGGCCGTCTCCCCGGTCAGGGCGGCGATCTCGGGGTAGCGGTGCGGCGGGACGCCGTACTTCTCCTCCACGGCGGCGGGCGTCATGCGGGCCACCGTCTTCACGCCCTTGATCGGGTAGAGCACGGTGACGCGGTCGTCGACCAGCTGGAACGCGTCGCGGTCGCCGGAGACGACGGACACGGTCATGCCGGCCGCCGACCCCTCGTGGGCGAGCGTGGCGAGAATGTCGTCCGCCTCGAGCCCGTCCTTCTCCAGGGTGGCGATGCCCGCGGCGCGCAGGACCTCGGCGATGAGCGGCACCTGGTCCTTGAACGCCTCCGGGGTGGCGTCGCGGCCGCCCTTGTAGTCGGCGTACTCCTCGTCCCGGAAGGTCGGCGCGTGCGTGTCGAAGGCAACGGCGACGTGCGTGGGCCGCTCGTCCGTCAGCAGGTTGATCATCATCGCGACGAAGCCGTAGATCGCGTTCGTGCTCTGCCCGGCGGAGTTGACGAACTTGTCAGCGGGCAGCGCGAAGAACGCGCGGAACGCCATCGAGTGCCCGTCGATGAGCAGGAGGCGCCCCTGCGTCGACTCGTGGGTCGTGCCGGCCTGGTCGGTGGTGTCGCTCACCCGGCCCAGCCTAGGTCCCCCCGCCGACGTCGACCTGCGCGGCGTGGACCTGGCCGCCGCACCTCGCGCCTCCTGGCAGGCTGGGCGGGTGCCCGAGCCCCGCGTCCCCGGTTCCCGCCGGCTCGCGTACGCGGCCGGCATGTTCGGGTCCTCGCTCCCGATCAACCTCGTGCGCGGCTCGATCCTCCTGTACTACGTCGACACCCTCGGCATGGACGCGGGCGCGTACGCGATCGTCATGGTCGTCTACGCGATCGTCGACGCGATCGACAACCCCGTCTTCGGCCACCTCTCGGACGGCACGCGCACGCGCCTCGGGCGCCGACGGCCCTGGCTCCTCGTCGCGGTGCCGACGCTCGTCGCGGTGTTCGTCGCCCTGTTCTCGGCCCCGGCCACCCTCGACGGCGCGGCGCTGGTCGCCTGGTTCGCCGTGTTCGTCATCCTCACCGAGGCCGCGGACTCCCTCTACAACGCGAACTACACCGCCCTCCTGCCCGAGCTGTTCCGCACCGAGTCCGAACGCTCCGTCGTCAACGCGATGCGCCAGGCCTTCCAGCTCGCCGCCATGGTGATCTCCGTGGCGCTCACACCCACCCTGACCACGCGGTGGCTCGGCAGCGAGCACGGCCCCGAGGGCTTCACGAGGACCGCGATCCTGCTCGGCGTCGTCGCCCTGCTCGTCATGGGGGCGATGGTGCTGACGGTCCGCGAGGACGACGCCGTCCAGGCCGAGCCACCCACCCCGTTCGTCTCGGCGATCGGCGGCGTCCTGCGCACCCCCGAGCTCTGGCTCGTCGGCCTGACCACCGCCGCCTACGGGGCGGCGCTCGGGCTCCTGCTCTCCGGCATCCAGCTGTGGATGCGCTACACGCTCGAGCAGCCGGTCGCCTCGACCACGCCGGTGCTCGCCGCCGCGATCCTCGTCGCCGCCGCCGTCCTGCCCGCCTGGGCGTCGCTCGTCCGCCGGACCGGCGCGCCGCGGGCATGGCGCTGGGCCCTCACCCTCCTCGCGCTCTCCTTCCTCCCGCTGTGGTTCGTCGGCACGGTGCCGGGCGCGGTGGCCGCGGCCGCCGTCGTCGGGGTCGGCTACGGCGGCGTGCTCGCCACGACCGACCTCGTCACCGCCCGCGTGCTCGACCGGGACGCCCGCCGCACCGGCCTCCACCGCGAGGGCGTCTTCCTCGGGACGTTCGGCGTCTTCGCCCGGCTCACCGGCGCGCTGGGCGGCCTCGCCCTCGCCTCGCTCGACCCCCTGTTCGGCTATTCCGGCGGGGACTCCCCCGGGGACTCCCCCGGGCTCGCGTTCCGCGTCTACACATGCCTCTACCCGGCGTTGCTCGTCGGCGTCGCGGCGGTCGCCGCCCGCTTCGTCCGGGTCGACGACGAGGTGGACGGGCGGCCGGGGGCCGACCCGGCCCGTGGGACCATCCAGGGGTGACGGAGCACAGCCGCACCGACCGGCAGCCCTCAGGACCAGGGTCCGACGACGACGCGCCCACCGCGGTCGACCTCGCCCAGGTGGCCGACCGCACCCGGGTCGGTCTCGCCGCCCGGATGGGCATCGAGGTGACCCGCGCCGAGCGCGGGCTCGTCGAGGCGACCATGCCGGTCGAGGGCAACACCCAGCCGATGGGGCTGCTCCACGGGGGCGCGAGCGCGGCGCTGGCCGAGACGGTGGGCAGCGTGGCGGCCATGATCGCTGCGCCCGAGGGCCACCTGCCCGTCGGGGTCGACCTCAACGCGACGCACCACCGGTCGGCGCGCGAGGGCAGCGTGACCGCGACCGCCCGCGCGCTGCACGAGGGCCGCCGGGCGTCGAGCTACGCGATCGAGGTGCGCGACGAGGCCGGACGCCTCCTGTGCTCGGCCCGGCTCACCTGCCAGTTCGTGGCTGCCCGCGCCTGAGCGTGGCCGGTCCCGCGAACGACGAACGCCCGGCCGCGCGGGCCGGGCGTCGTCGGACGGGTGTGTGTGGTCTCGGCGTCAGCCGCGTCCACCGACCTGCTCGATGACGGCGTCGGCCACCTCGCGCATGGTCAGGCGTCGGTCCATCGACGTCTTCTGGATCCAGCGGAAGGCCTCGGGCTCCGAGAGGCCCATCTTCGTCTGCAGGAGGCCCTTGGCACGGTCCACGCGCTTGCGGGTCTCGAACTGGTCGACCAGGGACGCGACCTCGGACTCGAGCGCGATGATCTCCTCGTGCCGGCTCACGGCGATCTCGACGGCGGGGACGAGGTCGGCCGGCGTGAACGGCTTAACGACGTAGGCCATCGCCCCGGCCTCGCGGGCGCGCTCGACCAGCTCCTTCTGGGAGAAGGCGGTGAGCATGACGACCGCGCACGTGCGGTCCGCCATGATCTTTTCGGCGGCGGTGATGCCGTCCATCACCGGCATCTTGACGTCCATGACGACGGCGTCGGGCTCGAGCTCGGCGGCGAGTCGGACGGCCTGCTCGCCGTCGGCCGCCTCCCCGACGACCTCGAAGCCGGCGTCGCGCAGCGTCTCCACGATGTCGAGCCTGATGAGGGTCTCGTCCTCCGCGACGACGACGCGGCGGCCCTCGCGCTCGGGCTCGTCCACCGCCTCGGGGGCGGACGTGAGGATGTCCGCCAGGTCGTCCGGCTCGGTGGTCTGGTTGTCCGTCCGGGCGTCGTCGCCCGCGGAGCTGTCGGTCGTGGTCACGACAACAGCCTAGGACACGGCGGGATCACGGCGCGATCCGCGCGCATGTGAGTCATGCCGCGCGTCGGGCGTGCACAGAGGTGCGCCCGGGACGCGCGGGGTCACGGGACGGTCAAGAACCTGCCCTGACCTGGTACGTCGGTGCTCCCGGCGGGACTCGAACCCGCACGCCTCTCAGCGCCGCATTTTGAGTGCGGTGTGTCTGCCGATTCCACCACGGGAGCGCGCGCCCCCGCGCCCAGGGGCGCGGGGGCGTCGCACATCATGCCCCGACCCGGGCCCGGCCCGTCGTGGGCGGGCCGAGCCGGTTCCGGACGTCACGCGTCGGTGGCGCGGTACCGCTCCCCGATCCGGTGGACGCGGATCGAGTTCGTGCTGCCGACCTTCTGCGGCGGCATGCCCGCGACGACGACGACGGGGTCGCCGTTGCTCGCGAGCCCATTGTCCCGCAGGAAGGTGTCGACCTGGTCGACCATCTCGTCCGTGTGCTTGACGCCCTCGACCTGGTAGGGCTGCACGCCCCAGGACAGCGCGAGCCGGTTGCGGGTCTCCGCGGACGGCGTGAAGGCCAGCAGCGGGATGGGCGAGCGCAGGCGGGACATCCGGCGGGCGGTGTCACCGGACTGCGTGAAGGTCGCGAGGTAGCTGACGTCGAGGGTGGCGGCGATCTCCGCGGCGGCACGGGTGAGCACGCCGGAGCGGGTGGCGGGGGTCGAGCCGAGCGGGGCGATGCGCTCGCCGCCGTGCTCCTCGGTGTGCTCGATGACCCGGGCCATCGTGCGGACGGCCTCGATCGCATACTTGCCCACCGAGGTCTCGCCCGAGAGCATGACCGCGTCGGCGCCGTCGAGCACCGCGTTCGCGCAGTCGGAGGCCTCCGCGCGGGTCGGCCGCGGGTTCTCGATCATCGACTCGAGGACCTGGGTGGCGACGATGACCGGCTTGGCGCGGCGGCGGGCGATCTCGACGGCCCGCTTCTGCACGAGCGGGACGTCCTCGAGCGGGAGCTCGACGCCGAGGTCGCCGCGGGCGACCATGATGCCGTCGAACGCGTCGACGATCTCCTCGAGGGCGTCGACCGCCTGCGGCTTCTCGATCTTCGCGACGACGGGGAGCCGGCGGCCCTCCTCGTCCATGATGTCGTGCACCATGCGGACGTCCTCGGCGTTGCGCACGAAGGACAGTGCGATGAAGTCGACCGGGAGGCCGAGCGCCCAGCGCAGGTCCTCGGTGTCCTTGTCCGACATGGCGGGGACCGACACGGCGACGCCGGGCAGGTTGAGGCCCTTGTGGTTGGACACCGGACCGCCGACCTCGACCCGGGTGACGACGCGCGGGCCGTCGACCTCGACGACGCGGACCGCGACCTTGCCGTCGTCGATGAGGATGCGGTCGCCGGGGCGGCAGTCGCCCGGGAGGCCCTTGTACGTGGTCGACGCGAGTTCGGCGGTGCCCTCGACGTCCTCCGTGGTGATGGTGAACGTGGCGCCGTCGGCGAGCTGGACCTCTCGGTCGACGAAGTTGCCGAGGCGGATCTTCGGGCCCTGCAGGTCGACAAGGACGGCGACCGGGCGTCCCGCGGCGTCGGCGGCGGCACGGACGCGGTGGATCACCTGCTCGTGCTCCTCGGCGATCCCGTGGCTGCGGTTGATACGGGCGACGTCCATGCCCGCGTCGACGAGCTCCTGGATCTTCTCGGGGCTGTCGGTGGCGGGTCCGAGGGTGCAGACGATCTTTGCTCTACGCATGGCTCCCAGCCTAGTGACCTCCCGGCCCCGGGCGCGCCGCGGGCCGTGTGAGGCGGACCGGTCGGGAGATGTCTCGCCCGGCGGTCCCGGGTGCGCGCGTCCGTGCGCACCCGGGACCGCCGGGCAGGGACCGTGGCGCCGGCCCGGCCGGGGGCTCGGACCCCGACTCAGACGGCGACCTGGACCGTGGTGGGCAGCACGGGCGCCGGCAGGTCCGTGGTGCCGCGCAGGTGCCGGTCGACGGCTGCCGCGACCGAGCGACCCTCGGCGATCGCCCACACGATGAGCGACTGCCCGCGCCCCGCGTCGCCGGCCGCGTACACGCCGGGGACGGAGGTGGCGAAGTCGGCGTCGCGCTCGATCCGGCCGCGCGGGTCGACCGCGACGCCCAGCTGCTCGACGATCCCGCCGGTCGGGACGCCGACGAACCCCATCGCCAGCAGCACGAGCCCGGCCGGGATCACCCGCTCGGTGCCCGGCGTGGGGACGGGGCGTCCGTCCTCGAACGTCACCTCGGACAGCCGGAGGTGGGAGACGGCGCCCTCGCCGGTCGAGCCGTCCGAGAGCAGCTCCACGGTCGAGCTGGAGTACACGCGCTCGCCGCCTTCCTCGTGCGCCGAGGAGACCCGGAACAGCATGGGATAGGTGGGCCAGGGCTGACCCTCGGGACGGTCCTCGTCCGGGCGCGGCATGATCTCGAGCTGGGTGACCGAGGCGGCGCCCTGGCGCAGCGCGGTCCCGAGGCAGTCGGCCCCGGTGTCTCCGCCGCCGATGATGACGACGTCCCGGCCCGTGGCGGTGATCTGGTCCGGCACGGTCTCGCCGTGCACCACCCGCGTGGCCTGCGGCAGGTACTCCATCGCCTGGTGGACGCCGGCGAGCTCACGACCGGGGACGGGCAGGTCGCGCGGGACGGTCGACCCGAGGGCGAGCACGACCGCGTCGTAGCGCTCGAGGAGGTCCTCGCCCGAGAGCGCGCCCTCCCCCGTTCCACCCACGTCCGTCGACGGCCGCATGATCGTCCCCTCGGCGCGCATCTGCTCGAGGCGCCGGTCGAGGTGGGCCTTCTCCATCTTGAACTCGGGGATCCCGTACCGCAGGAGGCCACCGATCGCGTCGGCCCGTTCGAGGACGGCCACCGTGTGGCCGGCCCGGGTCAGCTGCTGGGCGGCGGCCAGGCCCGCGGGGCCGGACCCGACGACGGCGACCGTGCGGCCGGTGAGCCGGTGCGGGACCTGCGGGGTGACGAGCCCCTCGTCGAACGCGTGGTCGATGATCGACTGCTCGACGTTCTTGATGGTGACCGCGGGCTCGGTGATCCCGAGCACGCACGCCGTCTCGCAGGGGGCGGGGCACAGCCGCCCGGTGAAGTCGGGGAAGTTGTTCGTCGCGTGCAGGCGCTCCGCGGCGCGCGCCATGTCGCCGCGACGGACGAGGTCGTTCCACTCGGGGATGAGGTTCCCCAGCGGGCACCCGTTGTGGCAGAACGGGACGCCGCAGTCCATGCAGCGGCCCGCCTGCCGGGTGAGGGCGGGCCGGAACGAGGGGTCCGCGCCCCGCTCGGCGTAGACCTCGCGGTAGTCGCGGATCCGGACGGGCACGGGTCGCCTCGCGGGCAGCTCGCGCTCGCGGTTGTCGAGGAATCCTCTGGGGTCAGCCACGGGTCGCCTCCATGATGGTGGACCACACCTGGGGCGCGGCCGGGTCGAGTCCGTCCTCGGCCGCCCGCTCGAGCGCGGCGGAGACCGCGGCGAACTGGCGGGGCAGGACGCGGGTGAGGCGCCGCGGCAGGGCGGCGCGGTCGTCGAGCAGGGCGGCCGCGACGGTGGATCCCGTCAGCCCGGCGTGCCGCTGCAGGAGGTCGACGACGACGGCGAGGTCGTCGGTGTCCGGCTCGGCGAGCAGGAGGTCGCCGGCGGCGACGGCGGCCGGATTGAGCAGGGACGTGTCGAGGTCGAGGACGTAGGCGACACCGCCGGACATGCCGGCACCGACGTTGCGCCCGGTGGGGCCGAGCACGAGCATCGTGCCGCCGGTCATGTACTCCGCCGCGTGGTCGCCGACGCCCTCGACCACGAGGGTCGCGCCGGAGAGTCGGACACCGAACCGCTCGCCCACGCGCCCGCGCAGGAAGATCTCGCCGGACGTGGCGCCGTAGCCGATGACGTTCCCGGCCACGACGTTGTCCTGCGCCACGAGCGCCGACCTCTCGTCCGGGGTGACGACGATGCGGCCGCCGGACAGGGACTTGCCGACGTAGTCGTTGGCGTCCCCGAGCAGGCGCAGGGTGACGCCGCGCGGCAGGAAGGCGCCGAAGGACTGGCCCGCCGAGCCCCGCAGGGTGAGGTCGATCGTGCCGTCCGGCAGCCCGGCCCCCCGGTAGCGGCGGGTGACCTCGTGACCGAGCATCGTGCCGACCGTGCGGTGGACGTTGCGGACCGCCAGCTCGGCACGCACCGGCTCGCCGCGCTCGAGCGCCGGTTCCGCGAGCCGGATCAGCTCGTTGTCGAGCGCCGCGTCCAGTCCGTGGTCCTGGGCCTGGGTGTGGTGGAGGGCCGAGCCGGCCGCGGGCTCGACGCGCTCGAGGAGCGGCGCGAGGTCGAGCCCCGAGGCCTTCCAGTGCGAGACGGCGCGGTCCGGGTCGAGCAGCTCGACCCGGCCGACCGCCTCCTCGAGCGAGCGCAGGCCGAGCTCGGCGAGCAGCTCGCGGACCTGCTGGGCGAGGAACTCGAAGAAGGTGACGACGAACTCGGGCCGCCCGGTGAACCGCGCGCGGAGCTCGGGGTTCTGGGTGGCCACGCCGACGGGGCAGGTGTCGAGGTGGCAGACCCGCATGAGCACGCAGCCGGAGACGACCAGGGGCGCCGTGGCGAACCCGAACTCCTCGGCCCCGAGCAGGGCCGCGATCACGACGTCCCGCCCGGTCTTCAGCTGGCCGTCGGTCTGGACGACGATCCGGTCCCGCAGGTCGTTGAGCACGAGCGTCTGCTGCGTCTCGGCGAGCCCGAGCTCCCACGGGCCGCCCGCGTGCTTGAGCGAGGTGAGCGGGCTGGCGCCCGTCCCGCCGTCGTGCCCGGAGACGAGGACGACGTCGGCGTGGGCCTTGGACACGCCCGCCGCGACCGTCCCGACGCCGACGGTCGACACGAGCTTGACGTGCACCCGGGCAGAGGGGTTGGCGTTCTTCAGGTCGTGGACGAGCTGGGCGAGGTCCTCGATCGAGTAGATGTCGTGGTGCGGGGGCGGCGAGATGAGGCCGACGCCGGGGGTCGAGTGCCGCGTCTTGGCCACCCACGGGTAGACCTTGGGGCCGGGCAGCTGTCCGCCCTCCCCCGGCTTCGCGCCCTGGGCCATCTTGATCTGGATGTCGTCGGCGGCGGTGAGGTACTCGGAGGTGACGCCGAACCGGCCGGAGGCGACCTGCTTGATCGCCGAGCGCCGCTCGGGGTCGTGGAGCCGTTCGACGTCCTCCCCGCCCTCCCCGGTGTTCGACTTCCCGCCGAGCCGGTTCATGGCGATCGCCAGGGTCTCGTGCGCCTCGGCGGAGATCGAGCCGTAGCTCATCGCGCCGGTCGAGAACCGCTTGACGATCGAGCTGACCGGCTCGACCTCGTCGATCGGGACCGGGTCGAGCTCGCCCGTGCGCAGGCGCAGGAGACCCCGGATCGTCATCAGCCGCTCGGCCTGCTGGTCGACCCGGTCGGTGTACTGCCGGAAGATGTCGGCCCGCCGGGTCCGCGTGGCGTGCTGGAGCCGGAAGACGGTCTCCGGGTCGAACAGGTGGGGCTCGCCGTCGCGGCGCCACTGGTACTCGCCGCCGGTCTCGAGCTCGCGGTACGCCGGCGAGAGCCCCGAGGGCGGGTAGGCCACGGCGTGCCGGGCCGCGACCTCGTCCGCGAGGACGTCGAGGCCCACTCCGCCGAGCGGCGAGGACGTGGCGGTGAAGTAGGTGGCGACCAGCTCCTCGGAGAGGCCGACGGCGGAGAACAGCTGCGCGCCCCGGTAGGACGGCACGGTCGAGACGCCCATCTTCGACATCACCTTGAGGACGCCCTTGCCGAGCGCCGTGATGACGTTCCGGACCGCCTGCGGCCCGGTCACCCCGACGACGTCGCCGTCGGCGACGAGGCGCTCGGCGGTCTCCATCGCGAGGTACGGGTTGACGGCAGCCGCCCCGTAGCCGACGAGCAGGGCCACGTGGTGCACCTCGCGGACGTCGCCGGCCTCGACGAGCAGGGAGATCTTCGTGCGTGTCCGACGCCTCAGGGTGTGGTGGTGGACCGCCGAGGTGAGCAGGAGGGAGGGGATCGGCGCGAGCGCCGCCGTTGCGTCGCGGTCGGAGAGGACGACGAAGCTCGCCCCGGCCTCGACGGCGGCGTCGACCTCGTCGAAGATCTCGGTCAGGCGCGCCTCGAGCGCCGCTCCCCCGCCGGCCACCGGGTAGAGGCCGGAGATCGTCACCGCCGTGAACCCGCGGCCCGTCCGCCGGGCGCGGTCGACGTGCCGGATCTTCGCGAGCTGGTCGTTGTCGATCGTCGGGAACGGCACGACGATCTTCCGGGCGTGCTCCGGCCCCTCGTCGAGCAGGTTGGGCTCGGGGCCGATGGCGCCGACCAGGGAGGTGACGAGCTCCTCGCGGATCGAGTCGAGCGGGGGGTTCGTCACCTGCGCGAAGCTCTGGGTGAAGTAGTCGAAGAGCAGGCGGGGGCGCGCCGAGAGCACGGCGAGCGGGGTGTCCGTGCCCATGGACCCGATGGCCTCGGCGCCCGTGGCGGCCATCGGCCGGACGAGGACGCGGACCTCCTCCTCGGTGTAGCCGAACATCTGCTGGCGGCGCACCACGGACTCCGCGGAGTGGCCGGTGTGCTCGCGCTCCGGGAGCGCCTCGAGCCTGACGAGTCCGTCGTCGAGCCACTCCTGGTACGGGTGGGCGCCGGCGAGGGAGGCCTTGATCTCGGCGTCGGGGACGATCCGCCCCTCCTCCGTGTCGACGAGGAACATCGCGCCGGGCTCGAGGCGGCCCTTGCGCACGACGTCGGCGGGGTCGAGGTCGAGGACACCGGACTCCGAGGCGAGGACGACGAGGCCGTCGGCGGTCTCCCACCAGCGCCCGGGGCGCAGCCCGTTGCGGTCCATGACGGCCCCGGCGACGGTGCCGTCGGTGAAGCAGATGGCCGCCGGTCCGTCCCAGGGCTCCATGATCGTGCCGGTGTACTCGTAGAACGCGCGCAGCGCGGGCGGCATCGACTCGTGGTTCTGCCATGCCTCGGGGACCATGGTGAGGACGGCGTGCGGCAGGGAGCGGCCACCGAGGTGGAGGAGCTCGAGCACCTCGTCGAAGGAGGCGGAGTCCGATGCGCCGGGGGTCGTGATCGGCAGAAGGGGCTCGAGGTCGCCGAGCAGGTCGGAGGCGAGCGTCCCCTCGCGGGCGGCCATCCAGTTGCGGTTGCCGCGCACCGTATTGATCTCGCCGTTGTGCGCGACGTACCGGAAGGGGTGCGCGAGCGGCCAGCTGGGGAACGTGTTGGTCGAGAACCGGGAGTGGACGAGCGCGACCGAGGACACGAGCCGCTCGTCGGACAGGTCCGGGAAGAACGGCCGCAGCTGGCCGGTGGTGAGCATCCCCTTGTAGGTGATCGTGCGCGGGGAGAGCGAGGCGAGGAAGATGCCGGCGTTGTCGGCCCGCTTGCGCAGGCGGAACACCTTGCGCTCGAGGTCGATCCCCGTCAGCCCGTCGGCCGCGACGAAGAGCTGCCGCATCGTCGGCATCGTCGCGCGGGCGGTCGGCCCGATCATCGAGTCGTCGACGGGGACGGAGCGCCAGCCGAGGACCTCGACGCCCTCCTCGGCCGCGATCTCCTCGACGCGGGCGACGGCCTCGGAGCGGGCGCCGACCTGCGGGAGGAAGACGATGCCGACGGCGTAGGCGCCCGCCGGGGGCAGGTCGAAGGGAACCACCGCGCGCAGGAACGCGTCGGGCACCTGGAGGAGGATGCCGGCGCCGTCCCCGGTGGCCTCCTCGGCGCCGACGGCGCCGCGGTGGTCGAGGTTGACGAGCGCCGTCAGCGCGGCGTCGACGATGTCCCGACCCGGCCGACCGCGGGTCGTGGCCACCATCGCCACGCCGCAGGCGTCGTGCTCGTTCGCCGGGTCGTACAGGCCGGTGGGTGCGGGGGTCCCGGGCAGGTCCATCGTCCGTCCTCCCTCTGGGCGCCACGGCGCCCGGGGTCGTGACCCGGCACGTCCACCGGGTGGGGCGGACACACAGTAGGCGGACTTGACCCTTCCGTGGCAATACTAAGGACGGACCATGGAACGGCGGAATTCCGCGGCAGAATCACGCGGGTCGACGCGGGCGTTTCACCGATGTTTCGAGCATGTTTCGGGACCTAGCCCCTCGGTCAGGTCACGCGCCGGTCAAGCCCGAGCAACTGTCGAGAGTGCGGCTCAGCACGGGGCCGACGGTCGGGCGTTCGCCCCGACGGATCAGACGGACCGGTCCCCCGACGAGGCCTGCTCGTCGGTCGGTGCATCGCCGTCGGGTGAGTCAGCGTCGGGTTCGTCGTCGGAGGTCTCGTCGTCGTCCGAGGCGACCTCGACGGACGTGCCCGACGACGACGAGCCCGCGTCCCCGGCGACCGCCGCGTCCGCCAGAGGCCCGCGGCCGGGCAGCCAGATCTCGTCGCGGTCCGGCTTCGCCCTCGCGCGGCGCGTGAGCCACACGATCATGGCGACGCCGATCACCCAGCCGGCGATGGCGATGATCTGGTGGATCCGCATGCCGCCGATGAGCACCGACGGGTCGGTGCGCAGCGACTCGGTGAGCGTGCGGCCGGTGAGGTAGATGATGACGTAGAGCCAGAAGACGCGTCCGCCGTCGAGCCGGAGTCGCCGCTGGGCGAGAACCACGACGATCGCGCCGGTGAGGTTCCACAGCCCCTCGTAGAGGAACGTGGGGTGGACGAGCTCGGGCAGCTCGCGGTCGATGCGCAGGCCCCACGGGAGGTCGGTCGCGGTCCCGTACAGCTCCTGGTTGAAGTAGTTGCCGAGCCGCCCCACACCCTGGGCCACGAGCATGCCGGGGGCGAGCGCGTCGGCGAACGGGCCGATCCGCAGGCCGCGCCGGGTGAGGCCGATGTACGCGCCGAGGGCACCGAACACGACGGCGCCCATGATGCCGAGGCCGCCCTCCCAGATCTTCAGGGCGTCGAGGAGGTTGCCGTCCGGCCCGAAGAAGTCCGAGGGGTGGGTGGCCACGTGGTAGATCCGGGCGCCGACGATGCCGAAGGGCACCATCCAGTACAGCGCGATGTCGAGCGCGGTCTCGGCCGGGCCGCCCTTGAACGTGTATCGGCGGTCGAGGATCCACCAGGCGAGGATCGCGCCCGCGATGATCGCCATCGCGTAGGCCCGCAGCGGCAGCGGGCCGAGGTTGAGGACGTTGTCCGGCGGGCTCGGGATCCCCCGCTCGGCGGCGAAGGTCGCGGCCCTCGCCGCGCCGTCCGCGAGCAGCGCGGCCGCGCCGGTCACGCCCGGCCCTCCCGCACGCCCTCGGCGAGCTCGGCGGTGAGGGCGCCGAGCGCGCTCAGTCCCTCCGCCGCCCCGCCGGACCCGAGCGCCTTGATGAGGGCGGAGCCGACGATCACCCCGTCGGCGTAGGCGGCGACCTCGGCGGCCTGCGCGCGGTCCGAGACGCCGATGCCGACGCAGGCGCGCTCGGCGCCGGCGGCCCGGGTGCGGGCGACGAGCTCGGCGCCGCCGCCGGCGAGGCTGTCCTGAACGCCCGTGACCCCCATGCGGCTGGCCACGTAGACGAACCCGCGCGAGGCGGCGGACACGGTCGCCAGGCGCGCGTCGGAGGAGGCGGGGGCCACGAGGAAGACCTTGTCGAGCCCGTGCTCGTCGGCCGCGGCCGTCCAGCGGCCGGCCTCCTCGGGGACGAGGTCGGGCGTGATGAGGCCGGCGCCGCCGGCGGAGGCGAGGTCGGCGGCGAACCGCTCGACCCCGTAGGCGAAGACCGGGTTGTAGTACGTCATGACGAGGACGGCCGCGCCGGTGGCGGCGACCTGCTCGACGGCGGAGAGCACCTCGCGCGTCCGGGTCCCCTTGCTCAGGGCGTCCTCGGTGGCGCGCTGGATGAGCGGACCGTCCATCGACGGGTCCGAGTAGGGCAGGCCGAGCTCGACGACGTCGGCGCCGTTGTCCACGGCGACGCGCGCGGCCTCGACCGACGTGGCGAGGTCCGGGTAGCCGGCGGGCAGATAGGCGACGAGCGCGGCGCGCCCCTGGTCGAGGGCGGCGTCGATCCGCTCCCCCGCGGTCACGTTGCTCACTTCTCGCCTCCGAGGTCGAAGTACTCGATCGCCGTCTCCATGTCCTTGTCCCCGCGCCCGGAGAGGCTGACGAGGATGACCGGCGGCTCGCCCTCGCCGCCGGCGTCCTTCCACTCGCGGCCGATGCGCAGGGCGCCGGCGAGCGCGTGGGCGGACTCGATCGCGGGGATGATCCCCTCGGTGCGCGAGAGGAGTGCGAACGCGTCCATCGCCTCGGCGTCGGTGACCTGCTGGTACTCGGCGCGGCCGAGATCGGCGAGCCAGGCGTGCTCGGGGCCCACCCCGGGGTAGTCGAGGCCGGCGGAGATCGAGTGGGAGTCGATCGTCTGCCCGTCGTCGTCGTGCAGGAGGTAAGACAGCGATCCCTGGAAGACGCCGGGTCGCCCGCCGCCGATCGCGGCGGCGTGCCGGCCGGACTCCACGCCGTCGCCCGCGGCCTCGAGCCCGACCAGGCGCACGCCCTCGTCGTCGAGGAAGGCGTTGAAGATGCCGATCGCGTTGGAGCCGCCGCCCACGCAGGCGGTCACGACGTCCGGCAGGCGCCCGGTGAGCGCGAGGACCTGCTCGCGGGCCTCCTCGCCGATGACCTTCTGCAGGTCGCGGACGAGCTCGGGGAACGGGTGCGGGCCTGCCGCGGTGCCGAAGACGTAGTTCGTGGTCTCGACGTTGGTCACCCAGTCGCGGAACGCCTCCGAGATCGCGTCCTTGAGCGTCTGCGACCCGTTGGTCACGGAGACCACCTCGGCGCCGAGGAGCTGCATGCGGGCCACGTTGAGCGCCTGGCGGCGCACGTCCTCCGCCCCCATGTAGATCGTGCACTCGAGGCCCATGAGGGCGGCGGCCGTGGCGGTGGCCACCCCGTGCTGGCCGGCGCCGGTCTCGGCGATGACGCGGGTCTTGCCGACCTTCTTCGTCAGGAGGCCCTGGCCCAGCACGTTGTTGATCTTGTGGGAACCGGTGTGGTTGAGGTCCTCGCGCTTGAGCAGGACCCGGGCCCCGCCGGCGTGCTCGGCGAACCGCGGCGCGTCCGTCAGCAGGGACGGCCGACCGATGTAGGAGGCGGCGA
Organism: Georgenia sp. Z1344; assembly: GCF_049856295.1. Taxonomy (GTDB): domain Bacteria; phylum Actinomycetota; class Actinomycetes; order Actinomycetales; family Actinomycetaceae; genus JB111. Next base: position 231,960 of record NZ_JBNDMZ010000005.1, read on the forward strand.
GCTCCCCCATCTCCCGGGCGAACTCGGGCGAGCCCTTCATCTCCTCCCAGGCGGCCGTCAGGTCGTCGAGGGCCACGATGAGTGCCTCCGAGACGAACCTGCCGCCGAACTGGCCGAAGTAGGGGCCGTGGGCCTCGGACAGCTTGCCCGGGTCGTCGGTGTACTGCACGCGTCGATCTCCTTCCGGGCGCGCGGCGCCCGATCGTGCGCGGCCGGGCGCGGCGGTCCGGCCGGTGGTGCGTGGGCCGTCCGGCGGGCGGCCCCTGTCCCCGACGGTCAGTTCGTGCCGTTGCTGAGGGAGGGGTGCGCGCCGGCGGACACGTAGTCGGACACGGCGCGGCGGGGGTCCGCCTGGGTGACGAGGGCCTCGCCGACGAGCACGGCGTCGGCGCCCTGGCGGGCGTAGTCGAGGACGTCGCGGACGGAGCGGACGCCGGACTCGGCGACCGTGACGATGCCGTCGGGGACGACGTCGACGACCTGGGCGAACACGGCCCGGTCGACCTCGAGGGTCTTGAGGTTGCGCGCGTTGATGCCGATGACGCGGGCGCCGGCGTCGCGGGCGCGCAGCGCCTCCTCGCGGTCGTGCGCCTCGACGAGCGCGGTCATCCCGAGCGAGTGGACCCGCTCGACCAGCGACTCGAGGACGGTCTGCTCGAGCGAGGCGACCATGAGCAGGACGATGTCCGCCCCGTGGGCGCGCGCCTCCCACACCTGGTAGGGCGTGACGACGAAGTCCTTGCGCAGCACGGGCACGTCGACCGCGGCGCGCACGGCGTCGAGGTCCGCGAGGGAGCCGCCGAACCGGCGCTCCTCGGTGAGGACGGAGATGGCGGCGGCCCCGCCCTCGGCGTAGGCGGCGGCGAGCACGGCCGGGTCCGGCACGTCCGCGAGCGAGCCCTTGGAGGGGCTGCGGCGCTTGCACTCGGCGATGATCGTCACCGAGCCGTCGCCGCGCAGGGCGGTAACGGCGTCGAGCGCGGCGGGCCGGCGGGCCGCGATCTCCTTGACGGCGTCGAGCGGCAGCTCCGCCTCCCGGCGGGCGAGGTCCTCGCGGACGCCGGCGACGATGTCGTCGAGGACGTTCATCGGGCGGCCCCGTCGGCCACGGAGTCGCGCTCGTGCGCGCCGCGGGCGTCCGCGTCGGTCGCGCGGGGCTGCTCCTCGACCTCGTACCAGTCGCGCGCCGGCTCGCTGCGGCGGGGCTGACCCTGGCCGGACAGGCGCAGGACGAGACCGACCACGAGGGCCGCGACGACGACGATCGGCCCTGCCACCCACGTGAGCACGGGGATGTCGAGGATGAGCCCGACGCAGGACACGAGGACGCCGAGGGTGACGATGAGCATGACCGACCAGGCGGCCACGGTCTTGCCCTCGTTGTGCGGGGGTGCGGCGACGGGCAGGCGGTAGCCGGTCCGGTGCTGCTCGAGGCTCGTGCCGCTCACGGCTGCTCCTTCACGTTCGGGTCGGGGACGTCGGGCCCGAGCCTACCGGTGGTCCGCGGTCGGGTCCTCGCCGCGTCCGAGCGCGTCCCAGTCGTCGACGAACCGGTCCCGCTCGGCGTCGGCCGCGGCGGAGGCCGAGCCCGTGTCCGCGCGGGTGGCGGCAGGCGACGAGGGGCGGCCGGTGGCGGTGCCGGCGGCGCTGGGGGCCGGGGTGTCGTCGTCGGAGGGGGTGCCGGCGTCGTCGACGGACGCCTCGCGCACCGCGTCGTCCGTCGTCGTGCCCGGGGTGGTGCCCGTCCCGCGCGTGGACCCCGGGGCGGTTCCGCGCTCGAACCGGCGGCCGGCCGCGCTCCAGCGGTGCGCCCGCGTGAGGATCAGGAGCCCGACGACGACGAGCAGGAGCCCGGTGACGACCGCGCCCCAGGGCCAGGGCTGCGCGGCGACCGACCCCACGTCGGGCGCGCTGGTGCCGGTGTGCAGGCGGGCCTCGGCGAGCAGGAGGGAGCCCGGGTCGCGCGCGGCGCCGACCGCCCCGATGCCGACGACGACCCCGCCGGCCACGGTGGCGAGCCCGGCGACGACCGTCCCGACCCGGCGCGCGAGCGAGGCGAACAGCGCCGCCGCCCCGGCCACGAGTGCGCCCGCCCACACCGCGGGCGCCCCGGACATGCCGGTCGCGGCGAGATCGACCTCACCGGTGGCCGTGCGGACCGTGCCGGTCGACCACGTGGGCAGGGCGACGAGGAGGGTCGCCCCGACGAGCAGGAGGACGAGCAGGACCGCCTGCCCGCGACCGAGGCCGCTGGGCGTGCCCGCGGTGGGCGGGGTGTCGGCCGCGGTGCGCGGGGCGTCGGCGGACGTCACCGTTCCCCTGCCGTGCCGCGAGGCGCGGGGCGCAGCTGCGCGGCGAGGCGGACCGCGCGCACGGCGGCGGCGGCCTTGTTGGTGGCCTCCTCGAGCTCGGTGGCGGGGACCGAGTCGGCCACGATGCCGGCCCCGGCCTGCACCGACGCGCGCCCGTCGTGGAGGACGGCGGTGCGGATGGCGATCGCGAGGTCGGCGTCGCCGGCGAGGTCGAGGTAGCCGACCACGCCGCCGTAGACACCGCGGCGGGAGGGCTCGAGCTCGTCGATGATCTCGGTGGCGCGGACCTTCGGGGCGCCCGAGAGCGTGCCCGCGGGGAAGGTCGCGCGCAGGCAGTCGAGAGCGGTCACGCCGTCGCGCCGTCGTCCGGTGACGGTCGAGCTGATGTGCATGATGTGGCTGAAGCGCTTGATCTCCATCAGCTCGGTGACCTCGACGGTCTCGGGCCGGCACACCTTGGACAGGTCGTTGCGCGCGAGGTCGACGAGCATGACGTGTTCGGAGAGCTCCTTGGGGTCGGCGAGCAGCTCCTCGGCGAGGGCGCGGTCCTCGGCGGGCTTCGCGCCGCGCGGGCGGGAGCCGGCGATGGGGAACGTGACGACCTCGTCACCGGTGACGCGCACGAGCGTCTCGGGCGAGGAGCCGACGACGTGGAGGACGCCGCCCGCGCCGTCGTCGAGGGCGAAGAGGTACATGTACGGGCTCGGGTTGACCGTCCGCAGCACCCGGTAGACGTCGAGCGGGTCGGCGTCGGTGGTGACGTCGAGGCGCTGGGAGAGGACGACCTGGAAGACCTCGCCGTCGACGATGCGCTGCTTGCCGACGCGGACCGCCTCCATGAACTCCTCGTCGGCGAACCGGGCCGTCACCTCGGGCATCGCCGCGGTGGGGTCGAGCACGGACGCGTGCGCCGGGGCGGGCGCGAGGAGGTCGGCCTGCATCGCGTCGAGCCGGGCGACGGCGTCGGCGTGCGCCTCGTCGACCCGCTCGTCCGAGCCGTCGGTGTTGACGGCGTCGGCCACGAGCCACAGAGTCCCGTCGGCGTGGTCGAGGGCGACGAGGTCGCTCGCGAGGCAGAGGGCCACCTCCGGCAGGTCGTCGTCGGCCGGGGCCCGGCGCGGGAGCGTGGGTTCCCAGGAGTGGACGACGTCCCAGCCGAGCGAGCCGACGAACCCGACGGTCAGGGGCGGGAGGCCGGGGATCGCGGGCGTGCCGAGCACCTCGAGCGCGGCCTCGAGGACCTCGAGCACCGGCCCCTCGGTGGGGATGCCGGCGGGGACGTCCCCGCGCCAGGCGGCCCGGCCGCCCCGCGAGGTGAGGGTGGCCCTCGAGCCGACGCCGACGAAGCTCCACCGCGACCAGCGGCCGGCCTCGGCGGACTCCATGAGGAACGTGCCCGGGCGGCCGGCGGCGAGGCGTCGGTACGCGCCGATCGGCGTGACGTCGTCGGCGAGGAGCCGGCGGACGACGGGGACGACGCGGCGGTGCGCGGCCAGCTCGCGGAAGCGGGGCAGGCTCGGCCACGTCTCGCCCCAGGTGAGCTCGACCGGGTCGACGGGGTCGACGGCGGTCATCGCGTGGCCCCGGACAGCGGCAGCAGGCCGCCCGCCTCGAAGCAGCTCGTGGCCCCGGTGTGGCAGGCCGGCCCGACCTGGTCGACGGTGACGAGCAGGGCGTCGGCGTCGCAGTCGAGCGCGACCGAGCGCACGTGCTGGACGTGCCCGGAGGTGTCGCCCTTGCGCCACAGCTCGCCCCGCGAGCGCGACCAGTACCAGGCGCGGCCGGTGGTGAGCGTGCGGTGCAGGGCGTCGTCGTTCATCCAGGCCACCATGAGCACGTCGCGGGTCGTGGCGTCCTGCACCACGGCGCACACGAGGCCGTGCGAGTCGCGCGTGAGGCGCTCGGCGATGGCCGGGTCGAGGACACCGCCGGCGGGTGCGGGGCCGGTGGTCGGGTCGTCTAGGTCGGGCACCCGGTCATGGTGCCACGGTGCGGGACGCGGCCCGGTGGAGGGTGCGCGCCGGCGTCCCCGTGTGGGACCGTCCTCACGTGACCGACGACGAACGACCGGTGGCCGTCGAGCGGGCCGCTCTCGCGTCCACCCTCGCCCAGGCCGACCCCCACGCCCCCACGCTGTGCGCCGGCTGGCGCGTGGTCGACCTCGCCGCGCACCTCGTGCTGCGTGAGCGGCGGCCGGACCTCATGGTGCGCGACGTCCTCTCGCGCGCGGAGCCCGGCCGCGAGCCGCACCTGCAGCGGATCGTCGCCGACGCCCTCGACCCGATCGGCTACCGCGCTCTCGCCGCGCGGGTGGCCACGGGCGGTCCGCGCTGGTCACCGGTGCGCTGGGCGGAGTCGGCGACCAACCTCGTCGAGCTCGTCGTCCACCACGAGGACGTGCGCCGGGGCCCGCGCGGGGCGGACGGCTCCTCCGGCCCGGCCGAGCCGCGCGACGACATCGGCCCCGACCTCCTGCGCGAGCTGTGGCAGCGGGTCTCGTCGACCGCGGGGCTCATGTACCGCACGGCGGGCACCGGGGTCGTCCTCGTGGTCCCCGGTGGGCCGCGCGCGACCGTGCGCCGCGGCGCGGACGCGGTCGCCGTGGTCGGGGACCCGGTCGAGCTGGCCCTGCACGCCAACGGTCGCCGCCGCGCCGCCCACGTCACGCTCGAGGGCCGCCCCGGGACGATCGACCGGTTCCTCGCCGGTCTCACGGGTGACCCCGCCGATACCGACGCCGCGGGCATGCCCGCGTAGCGACCAGGTGCCGGTCGACCCGCCGGAACCAGCCACTCCTCGGCCGGCTGACCAACGCCTCCTTGCCGGTCAGCGATTAGCCTCGACATGTGCTGACCGACCTGCGAACGACTCCGACGAACGCGCGGCCGGGCCTCCTGCACAGCGCCGACGGCACGGTCGCTCCCGTCCGTTCGACGTCGTTCGACGTGCGGGCGTTCACCCGGACGGCGTTCGGGGACCACCGCCCGCCGGACCCCCCACCCCTCGGCCCGACCGATCTCCACCCGTCGGTCCGGTTCGCCCTCACCTACCTGCGGGACGTCGAGCGCACCGCGACAAGCACGCTGCGCCGCGTCCTGGCGACCTCGACCTCCCGCGAGGCGCGCTACACCGCCTTCCTCACCACCTGGGCCCACGACCGCTACTGGTTCGCGGAGCGCCTCGACCGCGCCCTCGGCTCCCCGCCGCCCACGGCCGACGACGACGCAGCCGCGCCGTCGACCCGGTTCGACCGCCTCGCCCACGTCCAGGACCTGCTCGCCCAGCACGTCGAGCCGGTCTGGACGACGCTCGTGGGCGAGCCCACGACGGCCCTGCACGCGGTGCGCGGCCTGTCCGAGGAGAGCGCGGTGCTCGCCGCCCACTACCGGGTCGCCGGCCTCGCACGGGGCGCCCTCGACGAGCTCCTCGCCCCGCTGCGGGCACGGCGTCTCGAGCACGTGAGCTTCTACCGCGCGGAGGCCGCGATGCGGCTGGGCGGCGACGACCTCGCCGTCAGGCTCACCCGCGCACTCCTCACCCGCGGGTTCCACCCGCTGCGCCCGGGCGCGCTGCGCGCGCGGGCGAGCCACCGGTTCCTGCGCACGCTCTTCGCGGGCGGCGGCCGGGACGAGGTGGTCCGAGACGCCGACGCCCCGGTCCGCGCGCTGCCCGGTCTCGGTGGGCACGGTCCGCTCGCCACCGCGCTGCGCCGGGAGCGTCCGCTCGTCCCTCCCGTCCCGCCCGTTGCCTCCGGGCACCGGGCCCACGCACCACGCACACCGACCGACCGCGCCCCCGTCGGCGCCGGCATCAGCTGAGGAGCCCGCGATGGCCTTCGACATCGACACCTACGCCGCGGACAGCACGCCGGTCCGGTACGAGGACCTCGATGTGTCCGCGTTCCGCGACGACCCGCTCCCCGAGGACTCGCTGCGCTGCCTGCGCTACATGTGCGACGTCGAGTACCACACGGTCTGCTACCTGCGGGACCTGCTGGTGACGCCGTCGAGCCGCGAGCGCGAGGTGGCCGGCTTCATGACGATGTGGAACCGCGAGGAGTTCTGGCACGGCGAGGCGCTGGCCACCGTGCTGGCGGCGCACGACGTCACGGTCGACTACGACGAGCTCAAGGCGAAGCGGACGAAGCTCGGCTGGCGCGAGGCGCTGTCCTCCCTCAAGCAGTCGGTGCTCGCCAACCTCGTGGGTCAGGACTTCGTGGCCACCCACATGCTGTGGGGCGCGGCGAACGAGTGGTCCGCCGTCGCCGCGTACCGCCGGATGGCCGACCTCGAGCGGCACCCCGTCCTCGCCGTCCTCCTGCGAAGGATCGCGCAGCAGGAGACGCGGCACGTGGCGTTCTACGCGACCCAGGCCCGCGCCCGACTGGCCGAGAGCGAGCCGGCCCGGAGGGTCGCCCGCCTCACCCTGGAGAGGTTCTGGCGCCCGGTCGGCACGAGCATCATGGGGCAGACCGAGGTCCGACACGTCATGGGCCACCTGTTCAGCGGGCCCGACGGCCGCGCCGAGGTGCGCCGCATCGACCAGAACATCGCGCGGCTGCCGGGGATGGAGGGCGTCACCGTGTTCGACGACGCGCTCGACGCCGAGGGCGTGCCCGCGTAGGCCCCGACCGGAGCGTTCAGCCCGCCGGAGCGGCTGGACCGGGTCAGCGCACCTCGACGCCGGCGGTACGCATCGCGTCCTTGACGCCGCCGATCGTCAGGGTCCCGAAGTGGAAGACGCTGGCGGCGAGGACGGCGTCGGCCCCCGCGTGGGCGGCCTGCGCGAAGTGCTCGGCCGCGCCGGCCCCGCCCGAGGCGATGAGGGGCACCCGGACCTCGCGGCGGAACGTGGTGAGCATCTCGAGGTCGAAACCCGCCTCGGTGCCGTCCGCGTCGATCGAGTTGAGGAGGATCTCGCCGGCGCCGAGCTCGGCCGCGCGCACGCACCACTCGAGCGCGTCCGTTCCGGTCCCGCGGCGGCCGCCGTGCGTGGTCACCTCGAAGCCCGAGTCGGTCGACACGTCCCCGGTCACCCGGCGGACGTCGGCGGACAGGACGAGGACCTGGGAGCCGAACCGGTCGGCCACGTCGGAGATGAGCTCGGGGCGGGCGACGGCGGCGGTGTTGACGCTCACCTTGTCCGCGCCGTGGGTGAGGAGGCGGTGGACGTCGTCGACGGTGCGCACTCCCCCGCCGACCGTCAGGGGCACGAAGATCTCCTCGGCGGTGCGCGCCACGACGTCGTAGGTGGTCGACCGCTCCTCGACCGAGGCCGAGACGTCGAGGAAGGTGAGCTCGTCGGCCCCGTCCGCGTCGTACCGGCGGGCGAGCTCGACCGGGTCGCCGGCGTCCCGCAGCCCCTCGAACCGCACGCCCTTGACGACCCGCCCCCCGGCGACGTCAAGGCAGGGGATGACGCGAACCGCCAACGACATGGTGCTCCTCCCGGTGGCACCGACGGCGCCTCGTCCTCCACGGTACCGAGCGGCGGGACCGGAGACCCTGCATGTCCGGTGCACAGGTGCCTGCCGGGACGGGAGGCGGCGGCGTACCACCACGGACGCGGCTGCCCGGTAGGTTGGCTCGCCATGTCCTCGCCCGCCCACGCCGTCGCCGCGCTCGCCAGGGACCGCCTCGAGCACGACGACGAGGGGACCCCGCGGGTGGTCGTCGTCGGGATCGACGGGCGCTCCGGCGCCGGCAAGTCGACCCTCGCGAGCGACGTGGTGGCGCTGCTCGAGGGACGGGGCGACGGGGGCCAGGGCACGGGATCCGCGCGTCGGGTCGAGCTCGTGCGCCTCGATGACCACTACCCGGGCTGGTCCGGCCTGCTCGCCGGCGTCGTGGCCGTGCGGCCGATGCTCGATGCCCTTCGGCGCGGTTCGGCCGGCACAGCGCCGACCTGGGACTGGCTGCGATCCGCCCCCGGGGCCGACCGGGTCATCCCCGCGCCGGGCCACGCGCTCCCGGACGTCGTCGTGGTCGAGGGGTGCGGGACGACTCTTCTCCATCAGCTGCTCGACGCACTCGTGTGGCTCGACGAGCCGGCGGGCGTCCGCCGGGCACGCGCCGAGTCCCGCGAGGGCGACGTCTCCTCGTGGTGGGACACCTGGGCCCGCCAGGAGGACGCGGCGATCGCACAGACGGACCCGACCGAGCACGCGGACCTGAGGCTCACCGCAGCGCGTTGACCGGCGCGCATCTCGAGCATGTCACTCGGCGATTCCTGCCATTCATTCGTCGTTCACAGGTCGTCATTGATCGGGCATTTGTCGAGCATTCGCGCTGGCCGCGCCGAATACCCGTCGAGTAACCGTCCCCGACCCGCGAGACAATTGCCAGAATGTGCCGACTCGAGCGCTGAGCGACTGCGAGTTGTGGCAGTTCCACGCCCAGCGAGCGTCGAGACGGCGTCCAGATGCCGCTGAACAACAGGCCAGAAACGGTGGGACTACACCGGTTTCACGCCCTCGACGCAGCTCGACACGGCCACCGGAAGCTCCGGGAAACCGCAGGATCACGGGAGATCACGAGCTGGACACAGCGCAGTTCGGTGTCATTTCGGAGAATCCGGCATGCCTTGCGCAAATGAATTGCGCTGCTACCTTTCTGACCGCCGGCACATGAATGCGTCGGCATCCCCCCTCATCCCCCGTTTCACCCCTAACCCATGAATGGAGCACCATCGTGCGCAAGAAGACTGTCGGCGTCCTCGCCGGCGCCGCTGCCGCAGCTGTCGCCCTCGGCTCGGGCGGCACGTTCGCCCTCTGGTCGGACGACACGTCCGTCGATGCCGGCACGATCCAGGCCGGTAACCTCGAGGTCGAGGCCCAGGGCGACTTCCAGTGGTACGACGCCACGCTCAACCGCGTCCCGTTCATCGTCTGGGACATCCCCTTCCCCCGGCACGACTGGGGCCACACGATCGCCAACATGAACGGCGACTACCGCGTCGTCCCCGGCGACGTCGTCGTCGGTGCGCAGGACGTGCTCGTCGACCTGCACGGTGACAACCTCCGCGCCCACCTCACGGTCGGCCCCGCCGACGGCGCGACCGCCGAGTTCGAGGGCCTGTCCGTCGAGTACGGCGTCTACAACAACAGCACGAACAGCTGGATCGCGACCGGCCTCGAGCTGGGCGACGACCGGGAGTTCGGCTTCCAGGCCGACGGCGTCGGCCAGGAGGACGGCTCCGACGACCCGTTCTGGACCGTGCTGCCGCGCGAGTCCGAGCTGACCGTCGTCATCCTCGGCGTCTTCGACGAGGACACGGGCGACCGCGTGAGCGTCAACGACATCACCGAGCTCGGCTCGCTCGAGATCACCCTCGAGCAGAGCATGTACCCGCACCCGGCGATCTGACGATCACCTGAGACTCCCGGCCGGCCCGCGCGGGCCGGCCGGGAGTCTCACCCCCTCGCACTCCCCTTCCACGAGACCCGAGGAACGATGTCCCCCGAATCACCCACCGCCGCGCGACGCGCCCCCGGCGTCCTGCTGGCCGGAGCCGCCCTCGTCGCGGCCGCGCTCGGCGGCGCGGGCAGCTACGCGCTGTGGAGCGCCGGCGCTGCGGGGACCGCCGGCACGATCGCGTCCGGAGACCTCGACGCGGTAGCCCTCGGCTCCCTCACCTGGACCCCGCACCCCGACAACGCCGATCCCGACGTCCTCGGGTCGGGCGAGCGTGCGTGGGCCGTCCAGGCCTTCGACCTCGCGCTCGACGGCGACAACCTCACCGCCGACGCCACCGTCGACGTCACGGTGGACGCCGAGCTCGACTACCCGTACCAGTGGTTCGTCTCGACCGACCCCGCGATCGCCGACCCCCATGCCGCCGTCGCCGCTGGCAGCATCCCCGGACTCGTGCGCAGCCCGTCGGACGCACCCACCGGGAAGGTCTCGTCGCTCACGCAGTCCGACCTGCCCGACGGTCTCGACGGGAGCGCGGACTGGTTCGTCTACGTCCTCGTCGAGAACCCGCACCCCCTGCGGACGGGTGACCCCGACGACCTCGACCTCCTCACGGTGCGGGCCGAGCTCACGCTGGAGCAGACGTCATGACCGCCCCCCGACGCACCCGGGCACTTCTGGCCCTCGCGACGGCCGGTGCCCTCGGCGCCGCGGCGTCCGCCGGCACGCTCGCCCTGTGGACGGCGAGCGCGAGCGGGGAGGGGTCGATCGACGTCCTCCGCTACGACGACGACCCGACCCTGTCGATCACGGCCGAGGAATCCGCGAGCGACGGCGCCGATTCCCCCACCGATGGTGCCGGGACCTCGGGCGACGACCCCGGGTCCCGGAGTGACGCGGGCGAGTCGCCCAGTGCCGGCGCATCCGAGTCCGCGAGCGACGGGCCCGCCGAGTCGCCGAGCGACGCACCCCCCGAGTCCTCGAGCGACAGCACTCACCCAGCGGGCGACGCGGTGCCGAGCGAGTCCGCCGACGGCCCTGTGAGTTCCGGACAGCACGGAACCTCCGGTGAGGACGCCTCCCCCGAGCCCGATGCCGCCGCGCCCCCTGAGCCCGAGATCGAGATCGACCCTGTCGTCGTCCCGCTCCCCCAGGAGCTCGTCGACCAGATCAGGTTCGACGGTCGCGGGGCGGCCGTCGTCGCCAACGACCTCTCACCCCACGACCTCGCAGCGGTCGAGCTCACCCTCGAGTCCGCCGTTCCCGGGCTCGTGCTCCGGGTCCAGGCGCGCACTGTCGATGCGCCCGAGCGGTGCGCCGAGAGCGACGCCGTCCTCCCGGTCGACGACGGCACCCCGATCGAGCTGCCCGGCACCGCTGAGCTGTTCTGCCTCGAGATCGAAACCGTCACGACCGATCACACGGGCGACGTGACGGCGACCGGCACCTCGGACGGCGGGGACCTCGCCGTCAGCACGCCGTGGACCGTCACCGCCCACGAGACCCTCACCCGCGACGACGTCGACGTCGTCCTCACCCCCGTCATCGAGGTCACGCCATGAACACCACCCGTCCCAGCACCCGCGACGCCGTCGGCACCCGCTCGAGCAACCGAGAGCTGTGGTCCGGGATCGTGCGTGGGTTCGTCGCGGTCGTCGCCGTCCTCGCCGTCACGGTCGCGGCCGCCGCGTTCATCGTCCCGAGGTTTATGGGCTGGGTCCCGCTGACGATCCTCTCCGGCTCGATGGAGCCCACCTACTCCCCGGGCGACGTCGTGGTCGTCGACCCGGACTACACCGACCCGGTGGTCGGCGACGTCGTCACCATCCAGCCAGTGTCCGGCGACCCGACCCTCGTCACCCACCGCATCATCGGCGTGACCATCGGCCAGGACGGGACGATGGGCGTGACCACCCAGGGCGACGCCAACGGCTCGGTCGACGACCCGGTGACGATGGAGCAGATCCAAGGCCGCGTGATCTACGGGGTGCCGTGGGTCGGCCACCTCACGCAGCCCGAGGTCCGGCCGTGGCTCGGCGGGGCGGCCATTGCCGTCCTCGCCTGGATCGTGCTCTCGTCCGTCCTCGGCGGCCGGAAGAAGGGCGACGACGACGCCGAGCTCGGGACGCCCGCACCGGGACCGGCGGACGACGCCGGCACGGACGACCGAGGAGAGGACGACGCCCCCGCACCCTCCGCCGACGCGTCCGACGAGCCGGACGACGCCCCCGCGCCCGGCGCCGACACCTCGGACGACCTGACCGGCACCGCGACCCCCGCAGGAAACTCCCCCCTCCCGTCGACCTCGCGGCGGTCCCGCCGTCGCACCGAGGCAGTGACGACGTGAGCGCCCTCCGCACAGGGCTGCGTACCCGCGCCGCCGCGCTCGGCACGCTGGCACTCACCGTGGGTCTGGTCGTGAGCACACCGGCCGGCGCCGACGAGCCCAGCACCGGGACCGATCCGATCGTCATCGACGTCGGCACCGGGTTCGCGCCCGAGGTGACCGTGCGGATGTTCGACGAGGTGATCGTCCCGGGTGACGCGATCCAGCGCGCGTTCCGGGTCCGCAACGACGGTCCGACCGACGCGACGATGACGATCGACGTCGTCGACGTCAACCTCGACGGTGAGCTCGACCAGTTCTTCGACGACGTCACCGTCAACGAGATGCCGCTCGCCGTGCTCGCGGGCACCGACACCTCGCTGCTGGAGACGGAGATCGCCCGCGGCGAGATCGTCACGGTCCCCCTCGAGCTCGACTTCCCCGTCGAGGCCACGTCGGGAAACTACTCCGAGGTGGGCCGCCGCGCGGCGAACCTGGCGGTCCGCGTGACGATGCGGGGCGACACCGGCAGCACGGTCACCACCTGTCCCGACGCCGTCCCGACGGCGCACCGGGCCGCGACGACGACCGGTGCGGAGACCGAGGAACGTGCAGCGACCGACACGAACGCCGGCGAGGCGGCCACCGCCGCCGCGACGACGACCGGCGCGGAGACCCAGGACCGTGCAGCGACCGACACGGACGCCGGCGAGGCGGCGACCACCGCCGGGACGACATGCCCGGACGGAACCGTGCCGACGCCGACCGATACCTCCGCACCTCGTCCGACCGGCGGGGTCACCGGCGGCACGACACAGTCGCGCATGCCGGTCGCGGGCCCCCGCGCCGCCGGACCGGTCGCACTGCCTCAGACCGGCCCCGACCTCGGCACCGCCATCGCCCTCGCTGCCGGACTGGTCGGCGCCGGCGCGCTCGCCCGCGCCGCCCATCGCCGGGCCACCGCGGCTCACGCCGACACCGACGGGACGGGTGAGTGACCATGCGCTCCGCACGCACGCTGACCGCCGGCGGGTTCCTCGCCGCGGCCGCCCTGCTCGCGTGGGGCGTGGCCCCGCCCGCCGTCGCCGACACCGGCGACTCCCCCGGCGACGGCTCGGTCGTCGCCCCCGATCCGGCGCCGGCGCCCGTTCCCGGGGGTTCCGGCGCCGGTGCCGCTCCACCCGCACCGGTTCCGGAGCCGCGTCCCGAACCGGATCCGGCACCGGCACCGGCCACCGCACCCGCACCCGCACCGATCGACACCCCGGTCGACGACGCACCGGCCGAGGACCCGGGCACTCCCGAGCTGACGATCGAGGTCCACGACCCGCTCCCCGAGCTCGTCGCCGCCGGGGCCGAGGTGAGCTGGAGCTACCTCGTGACGAACTCGGGCGACGTCGAGGTCACCGACATCGCGCTCACGGACTCCGGCGGCGCCGCGATCGAGTGCCCGCTGGCCGCACTCGTCCCCACCGAGCAGATGGTCTGCACCGTCACCACGACGTTCACGACCGACTGACCGGCTCGTGCCCTCGGCCGGGCTCCATCCCCCCGGCCCGGTCGAGGGCACCGAGCCCACCGCGGACGCCGACCTCACCGCGGAGAGACTCAGTCCTGGCGGACGACGTCGTCCCCGCCCGAGGCGGCCAGCACGTCGACGACGACGACGAGCGTGTGCTCCCCGTCGCCGAGACCCGGCGGCACGACGGCGAGGATGCGCGAGCCCACGCGCCGGTCGAGCAGCGCGAGCCGGACCCCCTCGCCGAGGTCCTCGACCACCGCGGTCGACGGCGACCCGTCGGCCCAGCTCGACGAGAGCACCTCGCCGGTCTCCCAGTCCATCGTCAGCGTCTGCAGCACGAGGTCCTGCCCCGGCCGCACGGTCGTGCCGTCGCCCTCGACCACGACCCGGCTCTGCAGGTCGGCGGGCGGGTCGCCCGGGGGGATCCCGACGACCGGGGCGCCGTCGGCGGTGGTGCCGACCGTCGGACCGGGCGCGCCCCCGCCGTCGGTCGGCGACCCGCTCCCGTCCGTCGGGGACTCACCACCACCGGACGGCGACTCGCCCCCGGTCGGGGACTCCGCCCCGGCACCCTGCGACCCTGTCTCCCCCGACGCGCTCTCGGACGGCGACCCGCCGGCCACGGTCGGAAGGACGTCGACGACGACGACCTGCATCGTCAGCGCCCCCTCGACGTCGACGGGCTCGGCGACGACGACCCTGCCGCCCTCCCGCACGCCGGGCAGGATCTCGGCGAGCGTCGCGCCGACGTCTGCCTCGGACACGGTGGCGAGCCGCGGCGCGACGACCTCCTCGCGCGAGGAGCTCTGGCCGGTCGTCCCGTCCCACGCGGCGACGCTGAGCAGCGCCGGTCCGCCGGCGGTCAGCGCGCGGCCGTCGCCCGGGTCGACGACGGACGCCACCGGGTCGCCCACGGCGAGCGGGGTGTCGATGACGACGACGGGGTGGCCCGGCGCACCGGCCACCGAGACACCCTCGACCCCGGTCGCCGCGGCCTCGGACATCGAGTCCGACGTCGCCTCGCGGGCGCCGCCGCCCTCGTCCGGCCCGCAGGCGGCGAGCCCGAGCGCCGCGGCGCACGCGAGGACGGCGGCCCGTCGGGCCACCGGTCCCCTCGCGGCTCGGCTCACGCGAGCTCCGCGAGCAGCGCGTCCACCCGGTCGTCGACGGCGGCGAACGGGTCCTTGAGCGCGACCGACCGGGCGGCGCCGTCGACGAGCTTGAGGTGGACCCAGTCCACCGCGATGTCGCGGCGGGCGTCCTCGGCTGCGCCGACGAACCGGCCGCGCAGCGCGGCCCGGGTCGTCGACGGCGGGACCTCCTTCGCTGTCTCGACGTCCTCGTCCGTGCCCACGGCGGCGAGCAGCCCGCCCGCGAGCAGCCGCTGGCCCAGGCCATGGGCGGTGATGTCGTGGTACGCGAGCGAGAGGCGCGCGACCCGCGGGTCGTCGAGCGCGACCCGGTTGCGCGCGCAGTACCGGTCGATGAGCGCGCGCTTCGCGGCGACGTCGAGCTCGGTCGCGACCGGCGTGAGGTCGCCGGCCCTCAGGGCGGCGATGCCGCGCTCCCACAGGTCGAGCGCGCGGAGCCGACCCTCCGACAGCAGGGGCGCCCAGCCACGGCGGTCGACGTGGTCGCGAACCCGGGTCAGCATCTCGGACTGCAGGTCGACGGCGGTGCGCCGCCGCCCGGTGGCGAGCTCGACCTCCACGCGCGCATCGATGTCGTGGCTGATCTCCCGGATCGCCCGCATGGGCTCGGCGAGCTCGAGGTCGTCGAGCCGCAGGCCGTCCTCGACACAGGCGATGAGCAGCTCGGCGGAGCCGACCTTGAGCAGCGTGGTCGTGGGCGCCACGTTGGAGTCGCCGACGATGACGTGCATGCGGCGGTAGAGCTCGGCGTCGCCGTGCGGCTCGTCGCGCGTGTTGATGATGGGTCGGGACCGGGTCGTCGCCGCCGACACGGCGTCCCAGGTCTGGTCCGCGCGCTGGGAGAACGCCCAGCGCACGCTCCCGTCGGGGCGTCGGCGCAGGTGGCCGGCGCCCGTGAGCACCTGGCGCGTGACGAAGAAGGTGACGAGCGACTCGGCCGTGGCGCGGTAGTCGCGCCGGCGCCGCACGAGGTAGTTCTCGTGGCAGCCGTAGGACGCGCCCTGGGAGTCGAGGTTGTTCTTCATCAGGTGCAGCGTCCCGGGCGTGCCGGCGGCGGCCAGCGCCCCCTCGGCCCGCTCGGCCAGCGACGCGAGCATGGCCTCGCCGGCGCGGTCGTTGACGACGACGTCCGTGACGTCGTCGCACTCGGCGGTCGCGTACTCCGGGTGCGAGCCGACGTCGAGGTAGAGCCGCGCGCCGTTGCGGAGGAAGACGTTGGTCGAACGTCCCCGCTCGACGACCGGCCGGAACAGGTGCCGGGCCGTGTCGTCCGGGCCGAGGACGTGTGCCGGGTCCTCCGGGGAGAAGGCCAGGCCGTACTCGGTCTCGACCCCGAACAGGCGCCGCAGCGGGTGGTCGGCGGGCGGGGTCCCGCCGGGCGTCACTGCCCGCCCTTCTGGACGAATCCCTGGACGAAGGCCTCCGCGTTCGTCTCGAGGACGGAGTCGATCTCGTCGAGGATGTCGTCGACGCGGGCGACCTGCTCGGCGCGCTGGGCCGGCGCGGGCGCGGGGCCGTCGTCGCCCGCGGGCTCCGGGCGGCGCGGGCGGGTCTGGTCCTGCTCCGACATGTCGAGTTCCTTCCTGTCGTCCCCGGGCGTCGGGCGCGGCGGCCGGGGTGGTCGTGTGTCTCGCGGGTGGGGCGTCGGGGCGGTCAGCCGCCGGTGAGGCGGCCGAGGAGCACCCCGGCGTCCGGGCTGGCGTCGAGGAGGTCGCCGACGAGGCCGCGGGTCCCCCGGGCGGGCTCGGGCAGCGTGATGCGGGCGAGCCGCTCGCGGCCGGGCAGGTCGAGGACGATGCTCGCCCAGCCGATGCCGGTGACCTGGTCCGGGTACCGGCGCAGGACCTCGCCGCGCAGGTAGGCGCGCGTGTCCTCCGGCGGGGCGTGCTCGGCGCGCCGCACGTCCTCGGGGTCGGCGAGCCGCGTGACGCGGCCGGCCGCGTCGAGGCGGGCGACGATCGAGCGGTCGGGGCGCAGGTCGTGCCACTGGAGGTCGAGCGCGGCCAGGCGCGGGTCCTCCCAGCGGAGCTGGTCGCGCTCCCGCATCCGCTCGAGGAGCTGGCGCTTGGCCACCCACTCGACGTCGGGCGCCGCGGAGTCGATGTCCGTGGCCAGCCGGTCGAGCACTCGCGACCACAGCTCGAGGACCTGGGTCGTCTCGGCGTCGGGACCCCCGCACTCGTCGACCGCGCCCGCGAGGATGTCGCGGTAGATCCGCTGGATGTCGAGCGCCGTGCGGTCGGGTCCCTCGCGCATGGCGATCCTATGGCGCAGCGTCGGGTCGTGGCTGATCCGCTGGACCTCGGGGACCGGGGCGGCGATCGTCAGGGTGTCGAGGCCGATCGGCACGGAGCCGCGCTCGAGGAGCCACAGAAGCAGGGCGACGGTGCCCGTGCGCAGCACGAACGGGACGTCGAAGAGGTTGGCGTCGCCGCCGATGACGTGCAGGCGCCGGTACCGGCCGGCGTCGGCGTGCGGCTCGTCGCGCGTGTTGACGATCGGGCGGTTGAACGTCGTCTCGAGCCCGACGTCGTTCTCGACGTAGTCCGAGCGCTGGGCGATCTGGAAGCCGGGCCGCTCGCTGCGCTGCCCGAGGCCGACCCGGCCCGCGCCGGCCACGACCTGGCGGGTGACGAGCAGCGGCGTGAGGTACCGGACGAGGTCGCCGAGGTCGACGTCGCGGGCGAGCAGGTAGTTCTCGTGGGTGCCGTAGCTGGCGCCCTTGCCGTCGACGTTGTTCTTGTACAGCGTGAGGCCCTCGCGGCCGTCGGCGTGCATCGCGCGCACCGCCACGCGCTCGCCGGCGCGGTCGTGGACGAGCGCCTCGAGCGGGCCCACGGTCTCGGGGCCGGAGTACTCGGGGTGGGCGTGGTCGACGTAGAGGCGGGCGCCGTTCGTCAGCAGGGCGTTGCTCGCGACCGGGAGGTCGAGCTCCTCGGCGCTCGGCCGCTCGACCTGCTGGGCCGGGCCGGCCGGCGCGGGCCGGTCCGGGTCGTCCGTCAGCAGCGAGGGGTGGGCCGACGCGCGGCGCATCCGGTGCCCGCGCAGGTCGTTGAGCGGGTCCTCGGTGACGTAGTCCCACCGGGCGCTCGGGTGGGCCGCCGTGCCGTCCGCGCCGCGGTAGGCGAGGACCACGCGGGTGGACAGGGCGACGGCGTTCGCGCCGAGGTCGGTGTGGTCGAGGACGCCGAACTCGGTCTCGGTGCCGATGACGCGGCGGACGGTCATGACGCGCTCACAGGTAGCCGCCGGTGGTGGGCACGTCGTCGATCGGGCGTCCGCTCCCCCGCCGCGCCGTGGCCTCGGCCGCATCCGGGTACTCCGGACGGGCGACGGTCGGCGCGGGGCCGTTCGTCGTCGGGCCCTGGCTCGTGGCTCCGTCCGGGCCGACGACGACGGGAGCACCGCCCTCCACGGCACCGCCGCCCTCCGCGGCGGCGCCCCTGCGCCGCCCCGGGAGCTGGCGGATCGCGGTGACGGGCTCGGAGTCGGCGCCGGACACGCGCGCCCAGTCGGCGGGCTTGATGGCCGTGCGCAGGGCCTCGTTCTCGCCGATCTCGGTGCGCAGGCCGGCGAGCAGGTGCTCGGTGCGCAGCCCGCGGCCGCGACCGGCCACGAGGTCCTGGATCGCGTGCTTCTTCGCCCGGTCGACCACCGAGGCGAGCATGGCGCCCGAGGTGAGGTCGCCGACGTGCAGGACGCGCGTGCCCCCGGAGGCGTAGGTCAGCTCCATCACCGCGGTGGACTCGTCCCGCAGGTACATCGCGTCGACCATCGCGGACCCCATCGCCTCGACCGCGGCCTCGGGCGTGCCGTGCGCGGCGAGCTCGTCGTCGTGGATCGGCAGGTCCGGGGTCAGGTGCTTCGAGACGATCTCGCGGGCGCCGGCCGCGTCGGGGCGACCGATGCGGATCTTCACGTCGAGGCGGCCCGGGCGCAGGATCGCCGGGTCGATCATGTCCTCGCGGTTGGAGGCGCCGATGATGATGACGTTGCCGAGGGCCTCGACGCCGTCGATCTCGGCGAGCAGCTGGGGCACGATCGTCGTCTCGACGTCGGACGAGACGCCCGAGCCGCGCGTGCGGAACAGGGCCTCCATCTCGTCGAAGAAGACGATGACCGGCACGCCGGTGCGGGCCTTCTCCCGGGCGCGCGAGAAGATCACACGGATCTGCCGCTCGGTCTCGCCCACGTAGCGGGTGAGCAGCTCCGGCCCCTTGACGGACAGGAAGTAGGAGTGGGCGCGGCCGGCGCCGGAGTCCTCGGCCGCGGACCGCGCGAGCGAGGTGGCCACGGCGCGGGCGACGAGGGTCTTGCCGTTCCCGGGCGGGCCGTAGAGCAGCACGCCGCGCGGGGCGCGCAGCCCGTGCTCGGCGTAGAGCTCGGGGTGGTTGAACGGCATCTCGACGGCCTCGCGGATGCGCTCGATCTGCGGGCCGAGCCCGCCGATGTCCGCGTACTCGGTGTCCGGGTCCTCCTCGAGGAGCAGGTCCTCGACCTCGGCGCGCGGGACGAGCTCGAGGACGAAACCGGTGCGCAGGTCGGCGCGGACGAGGTCCCCGGGGCGCAGCCGCGTCTCGCGCAGCACGCCGCCGACGGACAGGACGCGCTCGTCCTCCCCCCGTCCGACGACGAGGACCCGGTGCTCCGGGAGGACCTCCTTGACCGACAGGACGTCGCCGTTGGGCTCGTAGCCGGCGGCGGCGACGATCGCGAGCTGGTCGTTGAGGACGACGCGCTGGCCCGGCAGGAGCGCCCCGACGGGCACGACCGTGGACACGGTGAGCCGCATGAGGCGGCCGCCCACGAGCACGTCGGCCAACCGGTCGACCGGCTGGACCTCGACGACCGTGCCGTAGGTGCTCGGCGGCGCCGTGAGCGAGTCCACCTGCTCCTGGAGCTCGATGAGGCGCTGGCGCGCCTTGCCGAGGGACTCCGAGAGCCGCTCGTTCTTGCCGGCGAGCGAGATCGCCTGCTGCTCGAGCTCGCGCGCCCGCGCCTCTGAGTACATCTCCTGCGTCATTCCGCTCCCGTCACGTGGCAGACATCCAGCGTATGCCGAACGGCCCAGGTCGCCAGGGTGCAGGTCACTCCTCGGTCGTCGCACCCTCGTCCGGGGCGTGGGTTGCAGCGTCGTCGGCGCCGGTCCCGGCCGTCGTGTTCTCCTCGGGTGCGGCGGGACGGGACGCGTAGCCGGACTCCTCGATCTCGGCACGACGCCGGACGTCCCTGCCGACCCGCCGGAGCTTCTTCACCGAGATCGTGCGCTCGCCCGCGGACAGCGCGGCGGCCCAGCCCTTGGCGTCGCCCTCGGGCGCCCCGGAGTCCACGCCCACGGGCGGGGCGTGGCGGGAGGTCCGGGCATGGGTCGACGTGCGGGGCGGGTCGACGGCCGGGGGTGCGGCGTCGTCGGGCGTGGTGTCGCGGGTCTCGTCGTCGGAGGCCGGGCGGGGACCGGCCCCCGAGGCAAGGTCGGCCGCGTGGCCGTGCGCGCCGGCGCCGAGCGGCCCGGCCCCCTTCGCCGGGCGACGCGTGCGCTGCGGCGGGGCGGACCCGTCGGCGAGCGCGCGGGCGGTGACGAGGAAGCCGGTGTGGGCGACCATGCGGTGGTCGGGGCGCACGGAGAGCCCCTCGACGTGCCATCCGCGCACCATCGCCTCCCACGGCCGCGGCTCGGTGAAGCGGCCGCTGCCCCGAAGGTCCTCGACCACCCGGCTGAGCTGGGTGGTGGTCGCGACGTAGGCGATGAGCAGGCCGCCGGGCGCGAGCGCGTGGGCGGCCGGACCGATGTTCTCCCAGGGGGCGAGCATGTCGAGGACGATCCGGTCGACGCTGCCGGGCTCGGCGTCGAGCAGCACGTCCGCGAGGTCGCCGACGGTCACGGTCCAGGCGGGGTGGCGGCCCCCGAACCAGGAGTCGACGTTGGCCTCGGCGATCTCGGCGAACTCCGGGCGCCGCTCGACCGAGTGGAGGGTGCCGGTCTCGCCGATCGCGGACAGCAGCGACATGCTGAGCGCGCCCGAGCCCACGCCGGCCTCGACCACGCGGGCGCCCGGGTAGATGTCGCCCATCTGGACGATCTGCCCGGCGTCCTTGGGGTAGACCACGGCGGCGCCGCGCGGCATCGACATGACGTAGTCGGACAGCAGGGGCCGCAGCGCGAGCAGGTCGTGGCCGGTGGGGGTGGCGAGGACGGTGCCCTCGTCGCGGCCGATGAGGTCGCGGTGGTGGAAGGAGCCGCGCTGGGACTGGAAGTAGCCGTCGTGCGTGAGGTGCACGGTGTGGTGGCGACCCTTGACGTCGGTGAGCTGGACCCGCTCCCCCGCCCGGAACGGGCCGCGGCGGTGCCCCGGTCCGGCGGGCCGGTCGGCGCTCTCGGGCGTGGTCTCGGGCTCGGTGGTCACGGCGGGGCAGTCTACGTGCGGTCCCCCGGGGGGAGGTCGTGGCCGGTGGTGTCACCGTGGGGGTCGTCGTGCTCGTGGGCGAGGTCGTGCTCGCCGGCGTCCCTGCGCTCGCGCCTCAGCCGGCCGGCGTCCCGCACCGCCCGCGCCCCGCCCGACCACAGGGTGGCCCCGGCCGAGGCGGCGGCCGCGACGACGACGAGCCCCGCCCAGCCGCCGAACCGGGCGAACATCAGCACCGCGACACCGACGACCGCGACGGCCAGCAGGCAGCCGAGCACGCCGAGCGCCCGCAGGCCGGCGAGCGGCCGCCCGGTCAGCCCCTCGCCGACCTCGAGCCAGAGCCGGCCGCCGTCGAGCGGGAGGGCCGGGACGAGGTTGAACACGGCGAGGACCACGTTCATCACGACGCCGACGTCGAGGGCGGCCTCCCACGGCGAGCTCCCCTCGGCCAGCGGCGCGAGGAGGTACCCCACGCCGGCGAGGAGCAGGTTCCCGGCCGGACCGGCGGCGGTGACGGCCGCGGACGCCCACGGCCCACGCCCGGTCCCGTCGAAGGACGTGTGGCCGCCGACGAAGGTGAGGACGAACTCGCGCGGCCGCATCCCCACCGCCGCGCCGGTCAGCCCGTGCCCGAGCTCGTGGACGAGGACCGCGATCGTGACGGCGAGGGCGGCGAGCAGCCCCATGACGAGCCCGGACTGCTCGGGGCGGGCGAGGATCCGTCCGTAGACGAGCGCGACGACGGCGACGAGCCCGAGCCAGCTCCACGTGAGGACGACCGGGGCGCCCGCGACCCGGGCGACGACGAGGCCGGGCGTGCGGCGGGGCTCGGGGTCCACAGCACCAGCCCACCACACCTTCTCCACAGGCGCGTCGCCCGGTCCACGGCGGTGTCGGCCCCGGTCGTTAGCCTGCGGACATGCCCACCTCCCCGGCCCCCCGCCGCACCCCCACCCGGGCCGCGCTGTCCCCGTCGCGGGCCAAGGACTTCGAGCAGTGCCCGCTCATGTTCCGCCTGCGCGTCGTCGACCGCCTGCCCGAGCCGCCCTCGCCGGCCGCGACCCGCGGCACGGTCGTCCACTCGGTCCTCGAGCGCCTCTACGACCAGCCGGCGCCCGAGCGCACCGAGCCGGTGGCGCTCTCGCTCGTCGACCCGGCGTGGCAGGACATCCGCACGGCGGACTCGCGGCTCGACTCGCTGTTCACATCGCCGGAGGACGCCGACGCGTGGATGGACCAGGTCCGCGCGCTCGTCTCCCAGTACTTCCGGATGGAGAACCCGCGCCGCCTCGAACCGGCGGGCCGCGAGATGCACGTCGAGGCCGAGCTCGGCTCCGGGGTGCTGCTGCGCGGCATCGTCGACCGGCTCGACCGCTCCCCGGCGGGCGCGACCCGGGTGGTGGACTACAAGACGGGCAAGTCGCCGTCGGCGCGGTTCGCGGGCGAGGCCACGTTCCAGCTGATGTTCTACGGGCTCGTGCTGTGGCGCTCGACCGGCGTGGCGCCGAGCCGCCTGCAGATCGTCTACCTCGCCGACGGCCGCACGCTGACCGTGGACCCCGAGGAGCGGGACCTGCTCGCCGCCGAGGAGCGGATCGAGCAGATCTGGGGGCGGATCGAGGAGGCCGCCGTCAGCGGCGTGTTCCCGCCCCGCCCGTCCAAGCTGTGCCCGTGGTGCTCGTTCCAGGACCGGTGCCCGCAGTTCGGGGGCGAGCCGCCCGAGCTCCCGGCCACCGGGATCGAGCGGCTGCTGACCGTCCGCCGCGCCTGAGTGCCCGCGGGCACGGACCTCGCACGTCCTCCCGAGGGCGCAGATCTCACACGTCCTCCCGCGGGTGCGGACCTCACGGTCCTGCCGCGGGTGCGGACCTCACGGTCCTGCCGCGGGAGCGGACCTCGCGGTCCTGCCGGCCCCGGCGGAGGTGCCGGCGCGTCAGGCGGCGAGCAGGTCGACCGCCCGGCCGAGCCCGATGTCCCGGATCGTCTCGAGGTCGACGTCCGCGAGGCTGGCGACGCGCGAGAGCCCGGCGGCGTGGGGGATCGTCGACATGTGCGGGACCCCGAGGCAGCGGGCGCCCGACGCGCGCGCGGCCCGCAGCCCGTTCGGCGAGTCCTCGATCGCGACGCAGCGCTCGATGTCCGCGCCCAGCAGTCGCGCGGCGAGGAGGTAGCCCTCCGGGTCCGGCTTGCCGCGCTCGACCCGGTCACCGGGCACGACGACGTCGAAGCCGCCCGCGAGCTCCGCGACGGTCTCGGCGAACGGCGCGTAGGAGGCGGTGACGAGCGCCTGCGGCACGCGCGCCTCGCGCAGCTGCGCGATGAGCTCGAACGCGCCGGGGCGCCGGTCGACGCCCTCGGCACGCACGTGCGCGACCACGCGCCCGACGAGCTCGTCGAGGAACGTGGCCGGCTCGGCGTCGATCCCGCCCTCGTCGATCATCACCCGCGCGGCGTCCTCGAGGTTGAGCCCGAGGAGCTCCTGCGACCGTTCGTCGCTCCACCGCCCGCCTAGCTCCTCGATGAGCGCCTTCTGATGGACGAACCACACGGGCTCGGAGTCGATGATGGTGCCGTCCATGTCCCACAGGACGGCCTCGGGAAGATCGGGGATCGTCACGGACCGACCCTACCCGGCGCTCCCGCGCGGGAGACCTACCCTGGGCCGTATGCAGGACGACACGACACGGCCCGACGACGCACTGCCGCCGGGCGACGGCCTCATCGCCCTCGCGGCGTTCGACGGCTGGAACGACGCGGGCTCCGCGGCCACGTCCGCGCTCTCCGTCATCGCCACGGAGTGGGAGACCGAGACCCTCACGGTCCTCGACCCGGAGGAGTTCCACGACCTCCAGGTCAACCGGCCGAGGATCGAGCGCGGCCCCGACGGCTTCCGGGCCCTCACCTTCCCCGTCACCGAGGTGGTGCTCGCCACCTCCCCGACGACCGGGGAGCAGCTCGTGCTCGTCCAGGGGGTCGAGCCGTCGATGCGGTGGTCGCGGTACTGCGCCGAGATCCTCGACGCCCTCGACGCGGCGGGCGTGCGCACGCTCGTCACCGTCGGCGCCCTGCTGGCCGACGTCCCGCACACCCGCCCGATCCCGGTCCAGTCGGCCACGGACGACCGCGAGCTGCAGGAGTCGCTCGGGCTGTCCGCCCCGGACTACGAGGGGCCCACGGGGATCGTCGGCGTGCTCGGCGCGCTCGGCCAGGCGCGCGGGCTGCGCTCGGTCGGGATGTGGGCGGCCGTCCCGCACTACGTCTCGCAGCCGCCCTCGCCGAAGGCCACCCTCGCGCTGCTCATGGCCCTCGACACCCTCGTCGGGATCTCGCTGCCCCTGCGCGACCTGGCCGAGGACGCCGTCGCGTGGCAGCGGGCGGTCGACGAGCTCGCGCAGGAGGACTCCGACGTCGCGGAGTACGTCGAGATGCTCGAGGAGTCCAAGGACACCGCCGAGCTGCCCGAGGCGAGCGGCGAGGCGATCGCGCGGGAGTTCGAGCGCTACCTGCGCCGGCGCGACGGCGGCAGCCCGGGCAAGGGCACGGGCACGACGCCGCCGACCGGCATGTGACCGGGGCGCTCCAGGGCACGACGGCGCTGCGCCGACCGGCACCGCACGTGGCAGAGCCGGCCGGGCGTCGGTCGTCCTCGGGTCAGCCCACGAGGCGCAGGCGGTTGCCCCACGGGTCGTCGACCTCGAGGGCTGCCCCGTCGTCGTCGACCTGGTGACCGGCCGCGCGCAGCCGCTCGGCCGCCGCACCGACGGCCTCGGGGTCGCCGAGCTCGAGGATCGAGCGGCCGAGACCGAGCGCGGGGGCGCGGAACCCGGCGCCGCGGCTCCCCCACACGTTCATCGCCATGTGGTGGTGGTAGCCGCCGGCGGAGACGAAGAGGGCCTGCCCGGGGAACTCGAAGGTCGCCTCGAACCCGAGGGTGTCGACGTAGAAGCGGCGGGCGGTGCCGGTGTCGCCGACCTGGAGGTGGACGTGGCCGACGGTCGCGCCGACGGGGACGCCCTCCTCGCGGTCGAGGTGGCGGGCGAGGTACTGGTTGGGGTCGAGGAAGATCGTCGCCATCTCCACCTGACCGTTCGTCCAGGTCCACTGGTCGCGCGGGCGGTCGACGTAGAGCTCGACCCCGTTGCCCTCCGGGTCGTCGAAGTAGAACGCCTCGGAGACGAGGTGGTCGGACGACCCGGTGAAGCGGGCGCCGGCGCGGGCGAGCCGCAGGACGGCCGCCGAGAGGTCCGCGGGCGAGGTGTAGAGGATCGCCGTGTGGAAGAGCCCGGCGGTACCGCTCGCGCGCATCGGCAGGTCGGGGGCGTGCGTGATCTCCATGAGGACCTCTGCGGGCGACGCCTCCGTTGCCGGCAGGCCGAGCTGGACACTGCCGGGCCCCTCGCCCACGCGGACGAGACCGGCGCCGTCCTCGTAGAAGCGCACGACGGCGTCGAGGTCGCGCACACGCAGGCGCACGGTCCCCATGGTCGTCGTGGCGGGCAGGAGCTCGAGCTCGGGGCGGGTCATCGTCATACCGGCAAAACTAGTTGAAGCATCAACTTATTCCAGCGCCGCACGCCACATCGCGGGTGGGGTCCCCCTCACACGCCGAGGTCGACCCCCAGCAGGGCGTCGACGACGTCCCTGACCAGCGTCCCCGGCGCCCCGTCCTCCCCGGCGCCGCTCAGCACCTCCTGGGCCCAGTCGTCGACCACGCCGAGCGCACGCGGGGAGTCGAGGTCGTCGCGGAGCGCCGCCCGGACACCGTCGAGCACGGCACGCTCCCGCGCGCCGTCGGCCGAAGCCGCAGCGATCGCGGCGCGCCACGTGGCGAGCCGCTCCTTCGCCCGCTCGAGCACCTGGTCGGAGTACTCGCGGTCCGCGGAGTAGTGCCCGGCAAGCAGCGCGAGCCGGACGGCCGCAGGCTCCTCCCCCGCCTCGACCAGGCGCGAGACGAGCACGAGGTTGCCGAGCGACTTGCTCATCTTCGTGCCCTCGTAGGCCACCATCCCGCCGTGGGCGTGCAGCCGCACCGCGCCGGGGCGGTCGGCGAGGACGCGCAGGTGCGACTCGGACATCTCGTGGTGGGGGAACAGCAGGTCGCTGCCGCCGCCCTGGACGTCGATCGGGAGACCGAGGTGGACGGCCGCGATGCACGCGCACTCGATGTGCCAGCCGGGGCGACCGCGGCCGAGCCCCGCGCCGTCCCACGCGGGCTCGCCCTCCCGCGCCACCCGCCACAGCAGCGGGTCGAGGGCGTCGCGCTTGCCGGGGCGCTCCGGGTCGCCGCCGCGCTCGCCGAACACCTCGAGCATCTCCGCACGGGACATGCCGGAGACGGTCCCGAAGCTCGGGTCGGCCGAGAGGTCGGCGTACACGTCGCCGGCCGCGTCGTCGTCGAGGGCGTCGGGCGTGGGCACGCGGTAGGCGGCACCCGAGGCGAGCATGCGGCTCACGGCCTCGACGACGAGGTCGATCGACTCCACCGCGCCGACGTACGCGCTCGGCGGGACCACCCGCAGAGCCGTCATGTCCGAGCGGAACAGGTCGGTCTGCTCCTCGGCGAGGGCGCGCCAGTCGACGCCCGTGGCGGTGGCGCGCTCGAGGAGCGGGTCGTCGACGTCGGTGACGTTCTGCACGTAGGCCACCTCGACGCCCGCGTCGAGCCACGCCCGCACGAGCAGGTCGTAACCGACGTAGGTGGCGGCGTGGCCGAGGTGCGTGGCGTCGTAGGGCGTGATGCCGCAGACGTAGAGGCGACGGGTGGACTCGTCCTGCGGCTCGGGCGAGCCGCCGGGCGGCAGTCCCACGGTGGGGGTCAGGCGCACCTCCCCGCCACGGTCGGGGAGCTCGGGGACGACGGGAGCGGACCAGGACCTCACCGTTCGACCCTAGTTCGGATCGGCCCGGCGGACGGTGCCCGTCCGCGCGGGCGCGTTCCCTCCGCGCTCAGGGGGTCGCGGAGATGACGCCGCCGAGGACGAGGGCGACGATCGCGACGGCGAGGAGGATCCGGTAGACGACGAAGGGCAGGTAGGTGCGCGTGGAGACGAGCTTGAGGAACCACACGATGACCCAGTAGCCGACGACGAAGGCGACGACCGTCGCGAGGAACGTGGCGAACAGGCTCGGCTCCCCCGGTGCCGGCGGGGCGTCGCTCAGCAGGACGTCGGAGACGAGCTTGTAGAAGCCGGAGGCGACGACCGCCGGGATGGCCAGCAGGAACGAGATCCGGGCCGCCGTCTCGCGCGTGAGGCCGAGGAACAGCCCCATCGTGATCGTCGCGCCGGAGCGGGAGACGCCCGGGACGAGGGCGAGGGACTGCGCGAGGCCGAGGAGGATCGCGTCGCGCCAGGACAGGTGGTCCAGCGTCTTGACCTGCTTCGCCGTGCGGTCCGCGACCAGCAGCAGCACGCCGAACAGCGCGAGCATCGCCGCGGTGATGAACAGGTGGCGGAAGGTGGTGTCGATCCATGACTCGAGCAGCAGGCCGAGGACCCCGATGGGGATCGAGCCGACGATGACGAACCAGCCCATCCGGGCGTCCGGGTCGCTCGCGGGCAGCTGCCGCTTCCACGGTCCGACCGGCAGCGACCGGAACCAGTGGGAGATGATCCGCGCGATGTCCTTGCGGAAGTAGACGACGACCGCGGCCTCGGTGCCGAGCTGGCTGATCGCGGTGAAGGCGGCCCCCGGGTCGACCCCGGACGGCAGGAGCTCGCCGAAGATCCGGATGTGCGCCGAGGACGAGACCGGCAGGAACTCCGTGAGTCCCTGCACGATCCCGAGGACGATCGTCTCCCACCATGTCACGGGTGGACACGGTATCCGCATCCGGGGACCGCCCGGGTCGGCGGCTACCGTGACGCCATGCGCACCTCCCGCCTCGGGGCCACGGGCCTCGCCGTGTCCGCCGTCGGCCTCGGGACCATGACCTGGGGACGGGACACCGACGAGCACGACGCCGCCGAGCACCTCGATGCGTTCCTCGAGGCGGGCGGGACCGTGATCGACACGGCGGCGTCCTACGCGGACGGCGTCGCCGAGGAGATCCTCGGCGACCAGCTGGCGCGCCGGCACGTGCGCGACGACGTGGTGGTCGTCTCCAAGGCCGGCACCCGGGTCCGCGGCGGGACCGGTATGGTCGACGCCTCACGGGCGGCCCTGCTCACCGAGCTCGACGCGTCGCTCGCCCGGCTCGGCACCGACCGGGTCGACCTGTGGCTCGTCCAGCGCCCCGACCCCGAGACCACCCTGGAGGAGACGCTCGGCGCGCTCGACCACGCCGTGCGCACGGGGCGGGCCCGGTACGTCGGCCTCGCCAACCACCCCGCGTGGACGACCGCGCACGCGGCCACGCTCGCCAGGCAGCTGCTCCCCGCGCCGCACCTGGCCGCCGTCGAGGTCGAGCACTCGCTGCTCCAGCGCGGCATCGAGCGCGAGCTGCTGCCCGCCGCGCAGGCGCTCGGCATCGGGGTCATCGCCTGGTCGTCGCTCGGCCGGGGCGTGCTCGCGGGCCGCTACCGCTCGAGCATCCCGCCGTCGTCCCGGGCGGCCTCCGCGCACCTGCGCGGCTTCGTCGAGCCGTACCTCGACACGCGCTCGGCCTCGATCGCGGAGGCGGTCGCGACGGCGGCCGACGGCCTCGGGGTCTCCGCCGCCGAGGTGGCCCTCGCGTGGTCGGTCCGCTCGGGGGTCGACGTCTCGCTCGTCGGGGCCTCGAGCATCGCCCAGCTGCGCCAGACGCTGGCCGGCGCCGCGCTCGACCTGCCGGACTCGATCCAGCGCGCGCTCGACGAGATCAGCGGGATCGAGGTCGGCTACCCCGAACGCCTCTGAGGCCCGGGGCCATGCCGCGGCGGCGGGGTGCTACCGACGGTCGTCGTCGTCCTGCTCGTCGTCGTCCTCGTCGATGTCCTCGAGGTCGTCGTCCTCGTCGTCGTCGTAGTAGTCGTCGTCGTCCTCGTCGTCATCGTCGTAGAGGTCGAACGGCAGGTCGACGCCGTACGCGGTGAACAGGGCGTCGTCGTACGTGACGAACACCTCCGCGATCGTCGAGGCGGCCGCGACCACGCGCGGGGAGTCGGGGTCCTGCGCCGCCGCGGCGGCGAGGTGGTGCTCCTCGAGCGCAGCGACGAGACGGTCCAGGGCTGCACGCGGGTCGGTTGCCATGAGACCGAGCCTAGCGGTGCGCGCGCGAAGTGCCAGCCTGGGCCAGGATGGTCGAACCGGTCGCACGGCCGGGCGGCACCGACGTACCGAGGAGGCGGCATGGCCCGAGCGGGCTCGACCTACGCGAGCGACACCTTCTACGAGTTCCGGACCGTGACGATCCCCCCGGACGTCGGGCGTTCGGACGCGCGTCGCCTGCTCACCGCGGAGGCCGAGTACGGCCGCTGGGAGCTCGCGCGCTCCGTTCTCTACGAGGGCGGCCTGCGCAAGGTGGTCCTGCGTCGGCGCGCCATGCGGGTGGCCTCGACGCTCGCCGAGGGCTGAGCCGCACTCTCGACGAGGACAAGGCGGGCGGAGAGCTCAGCTCGTGCGGATGACGCGCTCGAGCACGCGGGCGCCGAAGGTGAGGGCGTCGACGTTGACCCGCTCGTCCACGCCGTGGAACATGCCGGCGAAGTCGAGCTCGGGGTCGAGGCGGAGCGGGGCGAACCCGTAGCCGGTGATGCCGAGCCGGGACAGGGCCTTGTTGTCCGTCCCGCCGGAGAGCATGTACGGCAGGACCGTCGAGCCCGGGTCCTCGGCGTCGATCGCCGCGACCATCGAGTCGACGAGGCCGCCGGAGAAGGGCACCTCGAGTCCGACGTCGGTGTGGATATCCTCGATGCGCACCCGCTCCCCCGCGAGTTCCTCGAGCGTGGCCCGCACCTCCGCCTCGTGCCCGGGCAGCGGGCGCACGTCCATCGCGGCCGTCGCGGTGCCGGGGATGACGTTCGCCTTGTACCCGGCGTCGAGCTGGGTGGGGTGGGCCGACGTGCGGATCGTCGAGCCGACGAACCGGGAGACCGGACCGAACTGCTCGACCATCGCGTCGATGCTCGCGGGGTCCTCGGGGTCGTAGGTCGCCCCGGTGAGGTCGGCGACGCCGTCGAACAGCGCGCGCACCGTCTTCGTCAGGTGCAGCGGCCACTCGTGGCGGCCGATGCGGGAGATCGCGTCGGCGAGGTGCGCGACCGCGTTGTCCTCGTTGACCTGCGAGCCGTGACCGGCCCGCCCCTCGGCCACGAGCCTGAGCCAGGCGAGCCCCTTCTCCGCGGTCTGCAGGAGATAGACGCGCTGCCCGGCGATCTGCGCGGAGAAGCCGCCGACCTCGCTGATCGCCTCGGTCGCCCCCTCGAACACGTCCGGGCGGTTGTCGACCAGCCAGTGCGCGCCGAACTTCCCGCCGGCCTCCTCGTCCGCGAGGAGCCCGACGACGAGGTCCCGCGGCGGACGCCAGCCGTCCCGACCCATCGAGCGGACGACCGCCAGGATCATCGCGTCCATGTTCTTCATGTCGACCGCGCCGCGGCCCCAGACCATCCCGTCCTTCACCTCGGCGCCGAACGGGTCGACGCTCCAGTCGTCCTTCGCCGCCGGCACGACGTCGGTGTGGCCGTGGAGGACCAGCGCACCGCGGGTGGGGTCCTCGCCGGGGATGCGCAGGAGGACGCTGGCGCGCCGCGGGGCCGACTCGACCAGCTCGGGGGCGAACCCGACCTCCGTGAGCAGGGACATCACGTGCTCGGCGGCCGCGCGCTCGCCGGGGCCGGAGCCGTCGCCGTAGTTGGAGGTGTCGATGCGGATGAGGTCGCGGCAGATCTCGAGGACCTCGTCCTCGGGCGTGATGCGGTCGGTCATGCCGACGAACCTACCTCCGACGACACCGCGCGACGGCCGTGACCATTTCGCAACCTTCCCTGGTGATCTCGGAGACCGATTCGTGACACGACCTCCGGCGGACGGTGCATGATGTGATGCGCACCATGACGGTCGATGTCGATCGTCATCTCTATGTACCGGAGGTTCAACGCGTGTCCACCCTTCCAGCTTCCAGAGCACGACGGGGAGGTGGACGGATGTTGGGTGTGGCCGCGGCCTCCTCCGCGCTCCTCGTCGGGGCCCTCGCCGTCCCCGCCTCGGCCGACGTGACCGAGCTCGACCCGCCGGACCCGGACGCCTCGCGCTTCGCGATCTCGTCCGAGACCGCTGCGGCCGTCGCCGCCGGCTCCGAGACCGGCGCCTGGTTCGTCGGCCTCGACCGCACCGCCACCGCCCTCGGCGGCAGCAGCGCGAACGTCGCGGCCCAGCAGTCGAGCTTCCTCAGCTCGGCGGCGAGCGCGGGCGTCTCGATCGACGTCCGGCACGAGTACCAGACGGTCTGGAACGGTCTCTCGATCGACGTCGCCGACTCGGACATCGACGCGATCCTCGCGATGCCCGGGGTGACCGGCGTGTGGCCCGTCGAGATCGTCGACTCGCCGCAGACCCTGCCGAACAACTCCCCCGACCTCTACTCGGCGGTCACCATGACCGGCGCGGACGTCGCGGTCAGCGAGCTCGGCTTCGACGGCACCGGCGTCCACGTGGCCGTGATGGACACCGGCATCGACTACGACCACCAGGACTTCGGCGGCTCGGGCACCCCCGGCGGCACCTCCTTCCCGACCGAGCGCGTGACCACCGGCTACGACTTCGTCGGCGACTCCTACAACGCCGACCCCAGCTCCCCCGCCTACCAGCCGGTCCCCCAGCCGGACGGCGACCCGGACGACTGCCAGGGCCACGGCACGCACGTGGCCGGCATCGTCGGCGCGAACGGCGACACCACCACGGGTGGCGTCGTCGGCGTGGCCCCCGGCGTGACCTTCGGCGCCTACCGGGTCTTCGGCTGCGACGGCTCGACCGAGACCGACATCATGAACGCCGCGATGGAGCGCGCGTACGCGGACGGCGCGGACGTCCTCAACATGTCGATCGGCTCGGCCTTCGCCGGCTGGAGCGACTACCCCACCTCCGTGCTCGCCTCCCGACTGCACGACCTCGGCATGACCGTCACCGCGTCCATCGGCAACGAGGGCGACTACGGCCCCTGGGCCGCCGGCGCCCCCGGCAACGGCGACACCGTCATCGGCGTGGCCATGTACGACAACACCGAGGTCCTCACCGACGCCTTCCGGGTCGGCCCCGAGGACGAGCTGGTCGGCCACATGCCCGCCACGGGAGCCCCCGCGGGCGAGCCCGGTACCGAGTACACCGAGATCACCTCCGCCGGTGAGCCGGGGACGGCCGAGGCGCAGGGCTGCGAGCCCTACACCGAGGACCTCACCGGTCAGCTCGTGCTCGTCGAGCGCGGCAACTGCACCTTCCACATCAAGGCCGCCAACGCCGAGGCGGCGGGCGCCGCCGCGGTGATCATCTACAACAACGCGCCGGGACTGCTCAGCGCGACCGTCGAGGGCGACCCGGCGGTCACCGTGCCGACGACCTTCGTCGACCAGGCCACCGGCCAGGACCTCGTCTCGCGGATCGGCAGCGAGGGCTTCTCGATCACGTGGACCGACGAGCAGGTCCAGACGGTCAACCCGTCCGGCGGCCTCGTCAACCCGGGCTCGTCCTGGGGCGGCACCGCGGGGCTCGACCTCAAGCCGAACCTCGGCGCACCGGGCGGGTCGATCTACGCGACCTACCCGCTCGAGGAGGGCGGTTACGCCACCCTCACGGGCACCTCGATGGCCGCCCCGCACGCCGCGGGCGCCGTCGCGCTCTACCTCGAGGCGCACCCCGGCACCGACTCGGGCCTCATCCGGGACGTCCTGCAGAACTACGCCGAGCCCTCGATGTGGGCCGACAACCCGACCCTCGGGATCGTCGACGCCGTGCACCGTCAGGGCGCGGGCCTCATCCAGATCGACGAGTCCATCCAGGCCGGCGTCATCGCCAGCCCGGGTCAGCTCGTCCTCGGTGAGTCCGAGGGCGGCCCGACCTCCGGCGAGGTCACGCTGACCTCGACCTCCGACGCCGACGTCACGTACTCGATCTCGACCGTCGACGCGGTCGCGACCACCGGGTCGTGGAACTACGGCGTCTACGAGGGCACCTCGACGTACGCGGGACCGACCTCGGTCACCGTCCCCGCTGGCGGCACCGCGACCTTCTCGTACGCGATCACCCCGTCCGCGGGGCTCGAGGAGCTCGGCGCCCAGTACGGCGGCTACGTCGTCCTCACGCCGGGCGACGAGTCCGTCGAGCCGATCTCGCTGCCCTTCTACGGGTTCGCGGGTGACTACCAGTCGGTCAACCTGCTCGAGCCCGTGCTCGAGGACAGCGAGGAGGACGGCGCGCTCGGCGTGCTCGTCGAGTGCACCCGCTTCGTCGGCGAGCAGTGCGAGGCCGGCGCGTCCTTCGGGCTCCCCGAGCCGGGGGCGACCTACTCCCTCGAGCGGTTCGACCGCCCGGGTGCGGTGTGGACGCTCGAGCACAACGCCCAGGAGGTCACCCTCCGCGCGTTCCCGGCCGACGAGGCCGAGGCCCGCACGAACGGCCGCATCGTCCGCACCGAGGACACCGTCGGCCTCTCGGCCGGCATCGAGTTCTGGGAGTGGGACGGCACCGTGCTGACCGACGACCGCACCGAGCGGGTGGCGCTGCCGGACGGCGACTACGTCCTCGAGCTCACCGCGGTCGCCGCCCTGGGCTCCGAGGAGGCCGGCGAGTTCGAGCGCTGGACCTCCGAGCCGTTCACGGTCGACCGTGACGGCGACGTCCCGCCGCCGCCGTCCACCGGTCCCGCCTCGACGTTCTTCGCGTCGAACACCTGGGCCGACGGTCCCGCCGAGTACACCTACGAGTTCGGGCGACCGGGCGACGAGGTCCTCGTGGGCGACTGGGACGGCGACGGGGTCGACACGGTCTCCGTGCGACGCGGCAACCGCTACCTCGTCAACAACGAGCGTCTCGGCAACGCGGCGGTGGACGAGATCCACTACGGCCGCGCGAACGACGTCGTGCTCGTCGGCGACTGGGACGGCGACGGCTTCGACACCTTCACGGTCCGCCGTGGTGCCGAGTACTTCGTCAGCAACACGATGGAGTCCGGCTGGGCGGACGCCGAGGTGACCTACGGTCGCGCCGGCGACGAGGTCGTCGTGGGCGACTTCGACGGCGACCGGACGGACTCCCTCACGGTGCGCCGCGGGAACGAGTACTTCGTGGCCAACACCATCCGCGACGGCTGGGCGGACTCCGTGTTCGCCTACGGCCACGACGACGACGTGACCTACGTCGGCGACTGGGACGGCGACGAGGTCGACACGCTCCTCGTCCGCCGCGGGAACGAGTACTTCCTGCGCAACTCCCTGACCGGCGGCTGGGCGGAGCAGACGATCCGCTACGGCCGACCGGACGACGTCGTCCACGTCGGCGACTGGGACGGCAACGGGACCGACACCCTGACGGTCCAGCGCTGACCCGCTGAACGAGGAAGGGGCCCCCGCCGATGGCGGGGGCCCCTTCTGTCGTGTCACCGTCGAGATTGCGGTTCGTCGTCGTCGAGATTGCGGTTCGTCGTCGTCGAGATTGCGGTTGGGGCCCCAACCGCAATCTCGGTGAGCACCAACCGCTGTGAGTGTGGGGGTGGCTGGTCTGGGACTGGCTGGCAGGGTGGTGGTTGGTCGTTCCGCTCGTGGGTGTGACTCGGCGAACCGCAGACCCCTTGTTGGGGGTGTCTGGAGATTGATCTGTCCGCCCATGGGTGGGGTGGCCGGCACCGTCCTGGCCCATCTCGGAGACCTGATCAGAAGGTTGTCCGCCACTGGTGTGGCGTGACTCGTCACAGTGTTGTCCCGAGGTGACTCCTACCCAGAACGGCACCGGCCACCAGCG
>NZ_JBNDMZ010000006.1:0-262332 GCF_049856295.1 Georgenia sp. Z1344
GGCTCTTCCGGATTGAGGGTGTAGACGGCCTGGCGCGGTGGTGAGCGAGGTGCCGGCGTGTCAGCGTCCAGATAGGGGTCGAGGTCTTCCGATGATGGGGGTTCTCACGCCACCCACCGGGAAGACCTCGACGTGCCTGACGCTACCTTCGCCCGCCCTGATCTGACCACGTTCGCTCGTCTGGACGAGCTCGGCTTGGAGGTCGTCGGCCAGCGCATCGAGCCTGGTCGGGCGGTCCTGGCCTGCAGGGTCGTCGAACCGGACAGCTGGTGCCGGCGGTGCGGGTGCGAGGGCGTCGCGCGGGACACCGTCACGCGCGAGCTCGCTCACGAGCCTTTGGGGTGGCGTCCCACGACGCTGGAGGTGAGGGTGCGTCGGTACCGGTGCACGGGCTGCGGGCACGTGTGGCGTCAGGACACGACCGCCGCGGCCGAGCCGCGCGCTCGGCTCTCCCGCCGCGGGTTGCGGTGGGCGCTGGAAGGGATCGTGTGCCAGCACTTGAGTGTCGCTCGTGTCGCCGAGGGGCTGGGGGTCTCGTGGAACACCGCCAACGCCGCGGTCCTGACCGAAGGACGCCGCGTCCTCATCGATGATCCGACCCGGTTCGACGGCGTCAGCGCCATCGGTGTCGACGAGCATGTCTGGCGCCACACCCGCCGCGGCGACAGGTTCGTGACCGTGATCATCGACCTCACCGCTGTTCGCGAGGGGACCGGCCCGTCCCGGCTGCTGGACATGGTCGAGGGCCGCTCGAAACACGCCTTCAAGCAGTGGCTCGCGGGCCGGCCGCAGGACTGGCGCGACGGGGTCGAGATCGTCGCGATGGACGGCTTCACCGGGTTCAAGACCGCCGCCGCCGAAGAGCTGCCCGACGCGGTCGCCATCATGGATCCTTTTCACGTGGTCCGCCTCGCTGGCGACGCGCTCGATGACTGCCGGCGCCGTGTCCAGCAGGACACCTGCGGGCACCGGGGCCGCAAGGGCGATCCGCTCTACGCCGCCCGCCGGACCCTGCACACCGGCGCCGACCTGCTCACCGAGAAGCAGTCCCAGCGCCTGGAGGGCCTGTTCGACGGCGACACCCACGTAGCGGTCGAGGCCGCCTGGGCCGTCTACCAGCGCATGATCGCCGCCTACCGCGTCCCCGACCGCGCACATGGTCGCCAGCTCATGGCCCAGCTCATCGCCTCCGTCAGCTCCACCGTGCCAGCCGCCCTGACCGAGCTGCGCAAGCTGGGCAGGACCCTGAAGCGCCGCGCCGCCGACGTGCTCGCCTACTTCGACCGGCCCGGCACGTCCAACGGCCCCACCGAGGCCATGAACGGCAGGCTCGAGCACCTGCGCGGCTCGGCCCTCGGCTTCCGCAACCTGACCAATTACATCGCCCGATCACTACTCGAGACGGGCGGATTCCGACCCCAACTACACCCTCGAATGTGAAGAGCCGACATAGGTTGCGGGTCCGAGGTATAGATATGGACTTGTACCGAATTCGTCCTGGCCCTCTTGGCGAACGAACAGAAGTACAGTGCTCGAACCGGAAATGTATCTCCTGCCGGTGCTGGAATTGATGCTTGTCGTCGACTGACTTTCCCAGTGAAACAGCTCGCGACTGATCGGGAAGTCTCGGTACATGGTTGTTGGTGAGTACCGTTCCTCGGTCTTGTTGAGTGTGACGAAGAATGCATCCACGTTGAGATTCGGTTCGTAGAGTACGCCCTCGCGGAACGAGTTCGGCTTGCGGGTGAGTGACGAGTAGCCGAGCGCCACGAGAACTTCTTCACGCTGGTATCGAGCATGGATGCGAAGGGGGAGTGTCGCGAGTCGACCGGGCGTCGGCGCAACCGGACGGCGCGCGGACTCGTAAGCGAGATCAATGACGGTCCTGAGTTCGTCGACGAATTCAGGCTCCTTTGTGAGGGTCCGCAGCCCTTCTGTCGCGCTCGCGTGGCCACCACCGCCCGGCCAGAGTGAGAAGAAGAGCATCTCTGCCAGTTTGTCGTCCAGAGATAGGTCTCCGCCCTCTGTGATTTCCTGAAGTGTCCGCTGGTAGCCCTCATGCCGAATGGGATCATCGACGTGCGTGAATGCGCGTAGGCGCTTAGCGAGTACTGCCTCGAGGTTCGACCCTTGCGATTCGAGATGCCCAGCCTCGCGGCGCAGCTCAGTCCAGGAGCGATTGCCTTTGCGTAGAATTGTCGCAAGCGTGTATCCGGTGCGATCGATGAAGTTGGGAAGATCAATATCTGGATCGAGTGCACGGAGTTGAGCAACGAGATGTGGCCATCGTGCATTGATTTGTGCCTTGAGGCTTCGAAGCACCACCTCCTGTGCGCGCCGATCGAGGACCACTTGACTACCTGCGGGAAGGAATGGAAAGCCGTCCTTGAGATCTTTTTCGAGGCGCCGCGGTGGACGCCCTGTCAGTGCCTGGAGTTTCAGATCAAACCTGAACTCCTCTCGCTGGTTGCCAACGAAGTCGAGGACCGTAAGAACTGGTTTGTCTGGGCGCTGTCGGAGCCCTCTGCCGAGCTGCTGGAGGAAAATCGTGGCACTGCTAGTCGGCCGCAGGAAGAGGATGGTGTCGACGTCAGGTATGTCGATCCCTTCATTGAAGAGGTCGGCTGAGAAGATGATGTTAACGTCGCCCTTACTGAGGCGTTCAAGTGATGCTCGTCGATGTTCAACGGTACTGCTTCCGTCGAGGGCAATGGCGTTGATGCCTCGTTCCGAGAACACTCGAGCCATGTACTTGGCGTGCTCGACGCCTACGCAGAAGCCGAGGGCGCGCATTGAGTGGACGTCAAGTACCTTGTCGTGAACCTCCCGAAGTATCACGCGGCTTCGCGCATCGTTTCCGGTATACAGGTTCTCGAGTTGTGCCGGTTCGTAGCGACCGCGCACCCAAGGAACGTCGCGCAGGTCGGTACCGTCGGAGCACATGAAATAGTGGAAGGGCGACAGAATCCCAGCATCCAGTGCTTCCCACAGCCTCAATTCAGCTGCGGTCCGCCCGCCAAAGAATCCACGCACGTCGAAACCGTCCGCTCGTTCGGGCGTGGCAGTCAGACCGAGGAGCTCGCGTGGCGTCAGGTGTTCGAGCAGCGCTGTGTAGCTCGCGGCTGCGGCGTGGTGGAACTCATCGATGACGACGATGTCGAACGCGTTAGGTGGGACCGTGCGAACGTCGGTGGATCGGAGCGACTGAACGCTGGCGAAGACATGTTTCCAGCGCTCGGGCCGGTTGCCGGCGACGTATAGCTCTCCAAAATTTGGGTCGGAGAGCACTTCCTGGTAGGTGCGCCGGGATTGCTCCAGTATTTCCGCTCGATGGGCGACGAATAGGAGACTCGGATAGGTTTTTGTCGATGCGTTTGAGAGGCGCCTGTAGTCGAGGGCGGCGACGACAGTTTTCCCAGTTCCTGTCGCCGCGACGACGAGATTGCGATGCCGGCCGTGAAGCTCACGTTCGGCTTCGATGGCATCAAGAATATGTTGCTGAAAGGCGTAAGGCCTTACGTCGAGTCCGGAAAGGTTGAGGCTCTGGACCCCAGCGGTCTTTTTTCCGCCGGCCACGGCGAGTGCGTGATCGAGTTGGTTGCGCTGTGATAGGTCGGTGGGATCGTACGGCCTGAACGTTGGGTCGTTCCAGTAGGTATCGAATGTCCCATTGAACTTCTGAATCAGATGGGGTGTGGCGACATTCGAGAGGCGGACGTTCCACTCGAGCCCGTCAAGTAGTGCGCTGCGGGAAAGGTTGGACGAGCCAACGTACGCGGTGTCGAATTCGGATTTGCGATGAAACAACCATGCTTTAGCGTGAAGTCGAGTCTTTGCCTCGTCGTAGTGGATTCGGACCTCGGCGCCAAACTCCTCCACGAGACGGTCGATCGCGCGCCGTTCAGTGGCGCCCATGTAGGTCGTTGTGATGACCCGAAACGGAACCCCTCTGTCTCTCAGCTCTCGAAGGTTATCTTCGATCACGCGCAGACCGTGCCACTTAACAAATGCACAGAGCAGATCGACCTGATCGGCCGAGGCCAGTTCCGCGCGTAGCTCGGCTCCGAGACTTGGCTCACCTCGCACATTTGTCAGGAGCGCCGCGTCGCTGAGTGGTGTGGCGGGGCGCGCAGGTGCGTCAGGGCTTGTGTGATTCGCGAGGCGCCGGAAGTAGCGCAACTGGCGGGGAGGATCGTCGATGATCTCCTGAGCGTCGATCGCTTCGATGAGTCGATTGGCTAGGTGGTTGCGTTCGGCGCCGTGTCTCGAGCGAAGGGCGTGCTCGACTAGCTGCCCCACGTGTCGGGCAAGGACGTGCGGTTGTTCGGCATCCTCGACGTCCTCCCACGCAGCTTGCGGTGCGCCGAGGCTCGCGATCTCGTTGAGAAGTCGCCGCGTGCCGAGGGATTTGTAGAGTCCGTCCTCCATGCCACGAGTCTTTCACTGTGTGGTGCATTGATACCCGGTTTGCGTGAATCTGGTGCGTGAAACGGAGTTGCGACGGTGCATGCAGTGCAGTTTGTGGTGGGGTACTCAAGATCGCCGCAGAGGTTGGTTTATTACGCGTCACCCAGTCGCCTCGTAGAGGTGCTGCGGCCGCCCCGACCGCCCGAACCTGGGCCGGACCTCCGCCAGCCCCGTCGCCGCCAGGTGTTCGAGGTACCTCCGCGCCGCCACGCGGGACATGCCGACCCGCTCCGCCACGTCGTCCGCGGAGACCGGCCCGCCCACCTCGCGCAGAGCCTCGGTCACCATCTCCATGGTCCGCTGCGCAAGGCCCTTGGGGAGGTGGGTGTTCGTCGTTGTGCGGGGTGTTGCTCGTCCTCCGCCGAGGAGCCTGTCCACCTGCTCCTGGCTCATCGGCTCGGTGGCCGCGTCCTGCACGAGTCGGCGGTGCCGGAGGTAGTCCTCGAGCCGCGCCTGGAGGTCCGCCCGCGTGAATGGCTTGACCAGATAGTGCAGTACCCCGCCGGCCATCGCCGTGCGCACCGTCTCGACCTCGCGGGCGGCAGAGATGACGACGACGTCGACCTCCCCGTCCTGCCGCAGCTGCCGAAGCACCTCGAGCCCCGAGATGTCCGGCAGGTAGATGTCGAGCAGCACGAGGTCCGGCGCCAGCTCGCGCGCCCGCGCCACCGCATCGGCGCCCGTATGGACCACGTCGACCACCGTGAAGTGCTCCGTCGACTCCACGAAGCTGCGATGAAGAGAGGCGACGTTGAAGTCGTCGTCGACCACGAGCACCCGCAGCGGAGTGCCGGTCTCCGCAGTACCCACCTGCGGTCCTCGCACCATCGCCGCGCCCATCACCGCACCACCTCCACCGGTATGCCGGCCGACTCCGAGCCACCGACCGCCGCGGCGAACCTCGGCGCCGGAAGCGTGACGACGATCCGCGCCCCGCCGTGCGCCGAGTCGCCCACCTCGATGCCGCCGCCGCGCCGGTCGACCACCTGCCGCACGAGTGCGAGCCCGATGCCGCGCGAGCTCGCCTCGTCCTTCGTCGTCACCCCGGGCTCGAAGACCCGCTCGCGCTCGCCCTCGTCGATACCGGGCCCGTCGTCCTCCACGGTCAGGACGGCCACCCCGTCCTCCCTCCGCGCACCGACCATGACGAGCCCCCCGCTCCCGGCGGCGTGCACGGCGTTGTCGATGAGGTTGCCGAGGATCGTCACCACGTCGGTGGTGCCGTCCGGCTCCACCCGGACCCCGTCGTCGATCTGCACGCGGACGCCGCGCTCGTGCGCGATCGCGGTCTTGGCCAGCAGCAGCGCCCCCACGGCCGGGTCGGTGACACCCGGGAGCGCGCTGTACATCCCCACGGCGCCGGACCGGCCCGTCCGGGAGATGAACTCCATCGCCTCCTCGGTGCGGCCGAGCTCGATGAGCCCGGAGACCACGTGCATGTGGTTGGCGAACTCGTGGGCCTGCGCGCGCAGCGCCTGCGTGAGGTCCCGTGCGCCGTCGAGGTCCCGCACGAGCGCGTAGATCTCGGTCCGGTCCCGCAGCAGCAGCACCGAGCCCACCTCGCGGTCACCGACCTCCGCGCGGTCGACGCGGACGAACAGGATCTGCTCGCCGACGAGCACGAGGGTCTCCCGCTCCACGTCGGGCCCCGCGAGGATGTCGGTGATCGCCGGGTCGAGGACGGCGGCGGCCTCGGATCCGATGCAGTCCTCCGGCAGGTCGAGCATCTTCCGGGCCTGGTCGTTGGCCAGCGCGATGCGGTTGTGCTCGTCGACGGCGACCATCCCCTCGCCGAGCCCGTGCAGCATCGCGTCCCGCACCTCGCGCAGGGAGGCGATCTCCTCGGGCTCCATCCGGTAGATCCGCCGCCACACGAGCCGGGAGATGTAGACCGCCCCGAGGGTGCCGACGAGCCCCGCTCCGAGGAGCCAGACGAACAGCTGCGGCAGGTCGTCCATCAGCTCGGCGCGCAGCGTGGCCTCGAGCGTGCCCACGGAGACCGAGCCGATGATGACGCCGTCGTCGAAGATCGGGACCTTGACCCGCCAGGACTCGCCCATCGTGCCAGTCTGGGTGCCTACGTATACCCGGCCGGACAGCGGCTCGCTCGGGTCCGTGGAGACCATCTGCCCGATGTTCTCCTCGTTGGGGTGGGAGTACCGGATGCCCTGGTCGTCGGTGACGACCACGTAGGTGACGTCCGAGGCCTCCCGGATGAGCTCGGCGATCGGCTGGATGATCGCGGACGGGTCCGGGGTGTCGTAGGCGTCGATGACGGACGGCAGCGTGGCCACCGACTGGGCGACGCCGACCATCCGGTCCTCGTGCGAGTCGCGGATCTGGGCCTCCTGCATGCGCAGCGCGACGAGCCCCACGGTGCCGATCGTGAGCACCACGATCGCCGCCTGGAGCAGGAGGAGCTGTCGCCGCAGCGACATCGGCCGGCGCATGGTCTCAGCCTGCCACGCCGCCGGCGGCCCGCCCCCGAGAACGCCCGCGACCAGAACGACCGAAACGACCGGAACGGCCCTTACGACCACTACGGCCGCAGCCTTCTCCGGCCAGGGACCTTCGTCCTAACTTCGCCGCACCCGCATCGCTCAAGGAGGAGCTCATGTCCCTGCGCCGCACCGCCGCAGCCCAGCGCCGCAACACCCGCAGCACCACCCGCCGGACCACCACCGCCCTCGCCGTCGGGGCGGCCGCCGCACTCGCGCTCGCCGCCTGCTCCGACGCCGAGGGGGAGGACTCGGGCGACGGCGAGGTCGAGATCGACAGCGTCGAGATCATCGTCCCCGCCGACCCCGGCGGCGGCTGGGACCAGACCGGCCGCACCATGCAGTCTGAGATGCAGGACAACGACATCGTGGGCGACGCCCAGGTGGTCAACGTCGGCGGCGCGGGCGGCACCGTGGGCCTCGCCCAGCTCGCCACCGCCACGAACGAGAACACGCTCATGGTCATGGGCTACGTCATGGTCGGCGCGATCGAGACGAACCAGTCCGAGACCACCCTCGAGGACGTCACCCCGATCGCCCGGCTCACCGAGGAGCCCCTCGTCGTCGTGGTCCCCGCGGAGTCCGAGTACGAGACCATCCAGGACCTCACCGACGACATCATCGCCAACGGCCAGGACGTCTCCGTCACCGGCGGCTCGGCCGGCGGCGTCGACCACATCCTCGCCGCCCAGCTGCTCACCGAGGCCGGGATGGACCCCGCCGACGTGGCGGGCGCCCTCAACTACATCCCCTACTCCGGCGGCGGCGAGTCCCTCGCGGCGCTGCTCGGCAACAACGTCGACGCCGGCATCTCCGGCGTGGCCGAGTACGCCGAGCAGGTCAACGCCGGCACGCTGCGGGCGCTCGCCGTCTCGAGCGAGGAGCCCTCGCCCGCGCTGCCGGACACGCCCACGCTCATCGACCAGGACGTCGACCTCGTGCTCACCAACTGGCGCGGCGTGGTGGCCCCCGGCAACATCGACGACGCCCAGGCCGAGGCCCTCACCCAGCTCGTCACCGAGATGCACGACGCCGACTCGTGGGCGGATGCGCTCGAGGCCAACAACTGGGACGACGCCTTCCTGGCCGGCGACGAGTTCGCCACCTTCCTCGAGGAGGACATCGAGTCGGTCCGCCAGACGCTGACGGACATCGGGCTGGTCTGACGTGCCGGCCCCCAGCTCCGGCGCCGGCGCGAGCCCGCCGACCGCCACCACCAACCCCACCAACCCCACCACCGACCCCGCCACCACCGCGACCGCCGCCGGCACCACGCCGGCGGCGGCCCGGCGGCCGAGGCCCGTCGGCGAGATCGTCTTCGCCGTCGCCGTCGTGGCCCTCGGCGCCTACGTCCTGCTCGACGCGGGGAACATCAACGTCCCCCTCACCGCCGGCGCGATGGGCCCGCGGACGATGCCCTACCTCGTCGGCGGGCTCCTCGTCCTCAGCGGGCTCGGCGTCCTCGCCACGATCGCGCGCGGCGGCCGCGGCGAGGCCGAGGAGAGCGAGGACACCGACTCGACCGCGGGCACCGACTGGCTGACGGTCGGCATCCTCGTCGCGGTCGTCGTCGCCCACATCCTGCTCATCGAGCCGATCGGCTGGCCCTTCGCGGCCACCGTGCTCTTCGCCGGCACCGCCGTCACGCTCGGCGCCCGGCCGATCTGGCGCACCGTGCTCGTCGGCCTCGTCATGGCCCTCGTCATCCAGGTCGCCATGGCCGGCGGCCTGGGCATCTCCCTGCCCGCCGGCCCGCTCCTGGAGGGGGTGGAGATCTTCCGTGGATAACCTCTCGCTGCTCATCGAGGGCTTCGGCGCCGCGCTGCAGCCGATGTTCCTCCTGTACGCCCTGCTCGGCGTGTTCATCGGCACCGCCGTCGGCGTCCTGCCCGGCATCGGCCCCGCCATGACGGTGGCCCTGCTGCTCCCGCTCACCTACACGCTCGAGCCCACCGCCGCGTTCATCATGTTCGCCGGCATCTACTACGGCGGCATGTACGGCGGCTCGACCACGTCGATCCTCCTCAACACACCGGGGGAGTCGGCGTCGATCGTCACTGCGCTCGAGGGGCACAAGATGGCCCGCGCGGGCCGCGGCGCCGCGGCGCTCGCGACCGCCGCGATCGGCTCGTTCGTCGCCGGCACGCTCGCCACCGTCGGCCTCACGTTCGTCGCCCCGATCGCTGCGCGGTTCGCCGTCAAGCTCTCCTCGGCGGACTACGTGGCGCTCATGGTCCTCGCGTTCCTCACCGTCGGCGCCCTGCTCGGCTCCTCGGTCACGCGCGGCATGGTCGCCCTCGGGCTCGGCCTGTTCATCGGGCTGGTCGGCG
This sequence comes from Georgenia sp. Z1344, assembly GCF_049856295.1. Lineage (GTDB taxonomy): Bacteria > Actinomycetota > Actinomycetes > Actinomycetales > Actinomycetaceae > JB111. The sequence goes on from NZ_JBNDMZ010000006.1 coordinate 9,296, forward strand.
TCGACGCGATCTCCGCCCAGCAGCGCTTCACGCTCGGCATCCCCGAGCTCACGGACGGCATCGACGTCGTGCTCGTCGCCGTCGGGCTCTTCGCCGTCGGCGAGGCCTTCCACGTGGCGTCCCGACTGCGGAAGGGACCCGTCGAGGTCATCCCCGTGACCGGCGGGTGGCGCAGCTGGATGACGAAGGACGACTGGCGCAGGTCCTGGAAGCCGTGGCTGCGCGGCACCGCCGTCGGCTTCCCCATCGGGACGATCCCCGCCGGCGGCGCCGACGTCGCGACCTTCCTCTCCTACGCCACCGAGCGGCGCCTGGCCAAGGGCGAGCGGAAGAGGAGCTTCGGCAAGGGCGCCATCGAGGGTGTCGCCGGACCGGAGGCGGCCAACAACGCGGCCGCGGCGGGCGTCCTCGTCCCGCTGCTCACCCTCGGGCTCCCGACGACGGCGACCGCCGCGATCATCCTCGCCGCCTTCCAGCGCTACCAGATCCAGCCGGGCCCGCTGCTGTTCGAGAACCAGTCGGCGCTCGTGTGGACGCTCATCGCGGCGCTGTACATCGGCAACGTCATGCTGCTCGTGCTCAACCTGCCGCTCGTGGGCATGTGGGTGAAGATCCTGCAGATCCCGCGGCCCTACCTGTACGCGGGCATCCTCACGTTCGCCGGGCTCGGCGCGTTCGCGGTCAACTTCACGACCGCCGACGTCGTCATGCTCCTCGTCATCGGCCTGCTCGGCTTCTTCATGCGCCGGTACGGCTACCCGGTGGCGCCGATGGTCGTCGGCCTCATCCTCGGGCCGATGTTCGAGGCGCACCTGCGCCGGGCGCTGTCGATCTCCCAGGGGGACCCGGTGGCGCTCGTGCAGTCGCCGTTCGCCCTGTTCGTGTACATCGCCCTGATCGTCATCTTCGCCCTGTCGTTCTGGCTCAAGCGGCGCCAGCGGCGCCTCGACGCCGACGTGCTCGCCGAGTCCGGCGAGGGGGACGGGGAGGTCGGCGGGGGAGACGACACGACGGAGCCCGACGGCGAACGGCCCGACGACGACACCCCCGTCGTCGACTCCGCGCCGGCCGCCAGCGCGGGACCGGACCGCACCGACAGGGAGACGTCATGACGATCGTGCTCGGCTACATCCCGACGCCGGCGGGCACCGCCGCGCTCGAGGCGGCCCTCGAGGAGGCGCGGCTGCGGGGCGAGCGGCTCGTCGTCCTCAACACCACGAGGGCCGACCGGCTCGTCGACCCGCGGTACGCCCAGGCGGGGGAGATGGCGGAGCTCGACGCGGCGCTCGCGGCCTCGGGCGTGGAGCACGAGGTGCGGCACGGCGAGTCCGACGGGCTGGCCGGCGACGACCTCGTCGCCCTGGCCACGGAGCTGGACGCGACGATGATCGTCATCGGCCTGCGCCCGCGCTCGCCGGTCGGCAAGCTCGTGCTCGGCTCCGCGGCGCACGCGATCCTCCACGACGCCCCGTGCCCGGTGCTGGCGGTGAAGGCGGCGGGCTGAGCCCTCCTCGGTGCGTCGGTCGGCGGGTCACTCGGCCCGCCGACCGACCGATCCGCCGACCGACCGATCCGCCGATCGGCTGATTCGACCGCCGCCTCGCCCCGCAGCACCTACGGAGCGAGCCCGCCGCGTCGCGCCCGCCTGGCCCGGTGCGCCAGGAGCACCGAGGCGCCGAGCACGGACAGTGCCACCACGGTCCAGTTGTACGTGGTGTACGGCGTGAAGAGGTCCATGAAGGCGAACGTCTCCGGTTCACGAATCGTCCGGGGCGCGTCCTGGACGAGATCGGCCCCCCTCCTCGCGGTGTAGAGCGCGGGGAGAGCGAGCAGGAGCAGACCCCAGCGTGAGCCGAGCGTGAGCCCGAGGAGGACGAGGGCGAGGACGGCGGCGAGCGCGGAGAAGCGCAGCGCGGCCCAGCTGACGATCTGGGAGCCGCGAGGTGGGTCCTGGTAGATCGACGCGGCGGACAGCCCCTGGACGACGACCGGCCACAGGACGAGCGCGCACCCGAGCACGACGATGCCGATCGTGTACGGCACGGTGGTCCAGCGGGACCGCGGCGCATCAGGTGGCGTCACAGCGCGAGCGTAACGGCGTTCCAGGAGGCCGATCCGCCGGGTCGCGGGTCCATGTGCCCACCGGTCCACCGGGCCGCCGGCCCGCCGGCCCGGGGGTCCGTCGCTCCGTCGGCGCACCGATCCGCCGATCGGCTGATTCGCACGTCCTCGTGCGTTTCTAGCGTCGTCGGCATGACCTCCCGACCCGCCACCACCGAGACCCCGTCCACGGACCCGCCGGCCCCCGATCGGCCGCCCGCATCCGGAGCGCCCTCCTCCGGTCCTTCCTCCTCGAACCCGCCGCCACGCCCCCGCGCGCTGGCCCCCGACCTCGCCCGCGGGCTCATGCTCGCGCTCATCGCGGTTGCGAACGTGGCGATCTACCTCCACGACCGCCCCTACGGGCTGCGCCAGCACATCGTCGAGGACGGGGCGATCGACCGCGCCGTCACCTTCCTCGTCACCCTCACCGTCGACGCCCGCGCCTACCCGCTCTTCGCCGCCCTGTTCGGCTACGGCCTCGTCCGCATCGCCGACGGGCAACGCCGTCGCGGCGCCTCCCCGCTCGAGGCCCGCCGCATCATCCGCCGACGCTCCGTCTGGCTCGTCGCCCTCGGCGGCGCGCACGCCCTGCTCGGCTTCTCCGGCGACATCCTCGGCTGGTACGGCCTCATCGGCCTCGTCCTCGCCTCCGCCCTCGGCGCCCGCGACCGCACCCTCCTGTGGGCCGCCGGCGCATGGCTCGCCGTCGCGTCCGCCGTCCAGGGGCTGACGTACGCCGACCCCACGATCACGAACCAGCGCGGCCACCTGTGGTCCTTCGCCATCTCCGACCCGCTCGAGGCCCTCGCCTGGCGGCCGCTCGAGTGGGCGGCGGGCCCGGTGGGTCTGCTCGCCGTCGTCGCCCCGGTACTCGTGGGGATGTGGGCCGCCCGGCGCCGGATCCTCGAGAGCCCGACCGAGCACGCGACCCTCCTGCGCCGCACCGCCGCGATCGGGATCCCCGTCGGGCTGATCGGCGGCGTCGGCACCGCGCTCGCCACGGCTCACGTGTGGGAGCCGTCGGGCGTCGTCGTCGCCCTGCTGTCCTGGCTGCACATCCTCACGGGCGTCCTCATCGGCCTCGGGTACGCCGCGGCCATCGCGCTCGTCGCCGCCCGCCTCACAGCACCCCGCACGACGGCGAACCCCCTGTCCGCGCCCGTGGCTCGCATCGTCGAGGCCCTGCGCGCCACGGGGGAGCGGTCGCTCAGCTGCTACCTCGCCCAGTCGGTCGTGTTCGTCGCCCTGCTGCCGGCCTGGACCCTCGGGCTCGGCGGGACGCTCGGCACGGCGGAGGCCACCGCCCTCGCCCTGCTCACGTGGCTGCTCACCGTCATCGGTGCCGACGCGCTCGCCCGCCGTGGCCGACGCGGACCCGCCGAGACGCTCCTGCGCCGCCTCACATATGGCCGGGCCCGTCGCGGCGACCGCCCTCTACGGTGAGACGCATGGCGGGCGGCCCATCGGTGAGCCGGACCGAGCGGGTCTGGCTGCTGCTGCCATATGCCCTCCTGCTCGTCTCCGCGCTGCTCACCGTCCTGCTCGGCGGGGTCGACCGGGACGAGCTCCCGGTCCTGCTCGGCGGGAGCCTCGTCGTCGTCGCCTGGCACTCGTGGTGGGCGCTGCGCCACCGGTCGTGGCTCGAGACCCGCGTCGTCGCGGCGGTCGTCTACTTCGTCGGCCTCGTGGCTGTGTGCGCGCTGCTGCTGACCGTCTCGTTCAACTTCCTCCCGCTCTACGTCGTCTGCTTCCCGCTCGCGTTCGAGGTGCTCCCGGGCCGGTGGGCGTACGCCGGCGTCGCCCTCGTGGCGGGCGTCATCATCGCCGGCCCGGGATGGGTCACGTGGTCCGTGGAGAACGTGGTCGTCACGCTCTCCGCGGGGGCCGTGGCCGCGACCGCCGGCTGGTCGATCCGCCGCCTCGAGGAGGAGTCCGCCCGGCGCCGCGCCGCCGTCGAGGCGCTCGCCGCCGCGAACGCCGACCTCGCCCGCGCCGCCGAGGCGAACCGGGTGCTCCAGGACCGGCTCGTCTCGGAGGCACGCACCTCGGGCGTCTCCGCCGAGCGGGCCCGCCTGGCCGGCGAGATCCACGACACCCTCGCGGCCGACCTCGCCGGCGTCGTCGCCCAGCTCGAGGCCCTCGACGCTGAGCTGGCCCCCGACCACCCCGCCCGCGACCGCGTGCGCACGAGCGTCTCCCTCGCGCGCGACGGCCTCGCCGAGGCGCGGCGGTCCGTGCACGCCATGCGCCCCGCGCCGCTGGCCGAGCACTCGCTGCCTGCCGCGCTCGGCGAGACCGCGGCGCGCGTGCGGGAGACCCACGGGTTGCCGGTCGACGTCACCGTCACCGGCGAGGAGCGCGAGGTCGACGCCGCCGCCGAGGACGTCCTCGTGCGCGCGGCCCGGGAGGCGCTGACCAACGTGGTGCGGCACGCCAGCGCCGGCCGTGCACGCGTCACGCTGTCCTATCTCGACGACTCGGTCGCCCTCGACGTCGCCGACGACGGGGACGGGTTCGCTGCCGGCGCCGACGGTGCTCCCGATGCATCCGCCGGACCTGGAGATGGTGGTGCGTCCGGCAGCTCGAATGCCTGGGGTGACGACGACCGGCATACGCGGACCGGCCACGGGCTCGCCATCATGCGGGAGCGGGCGAGCGAGGTCGGAGGGTTCGTCGTCGTCGACTCGACGCCGGGGGAGGGGGCCGTCGTCACGGTGACCGTGCCGACCCGAGCCGCGGCGTCTCGCATCGAGCCAGCACCGACCGAGCTACCTGCCACCGAGCCGACGGGCACCGTGACATGACCGCAGCGATCCGGCTCCTCCTCGTCGACGACCACCCCGTCGTCCGCGACGGCCTCCGCGCGCAGCTCGACGCCGAGACGGACCTCGCCGTGGTCGCGGTCGCCGCGAGCGCGGAGGAGGCGCTCGCGGTGCTGGGGTGCGAGGCGGTCGACGTCGTCGTCACCGACCTGCGCATGCCCGGACGTGGCGGCGTCGAGCTCGTGCGCGAGGTCCGCGCCCACCACCCGTCGGTCGAGATCCTCGTCCTCACCACCTACGACACCGACGACGACGTCGCCTCGGCGCTCGCCGCCGGCGCGACGGGCTACCTGCTCAAGGACGCCCCGCGGGCCACCGTCGTCGGCGCGGTCCACGACGTCGCCCGGGGCCGGACCGTGCTCGCCCCGTCCGTGGCCGGCCGCGCCGCGCGTGGGACGGAGGCGCCGGAGCCTGTCCTCAGCGACCGTGAGATCGAGGTGCTGGCGCTCGTCGCCGCCGGCCGGACGAACCGGGACATCGGGCGGGCGCTGTTCATCGGCGAGTCGACCGCGAAGACCCACGTCCAGCACATCCTCGCCAAGCTCGAGGTGCGCGACCGGGCGGCCGCCGTCGCCGCGGGCTACCGGCGCGGGCTGCTGTGACGGCGGCTCGTCGTCAGGCGCCGGAAGCCACGAACCGCGCGTCGACGCTGGCCGTGATCTCGATGTCCTCCGGAAGCAGCGTGAGGTCCTGCTCGCCCGAGCCGGCGAGCGCGGCCCCGCGGGCGTACGGGGCGGCGGCGGGCTTCTCCGCGCGGCGGTCGTGGCCCAGCATCCCGGAGTCCGCCACCTCGAGCGGCCGCACGTCCCCGAGCCCCAGCGCCGCCGCGTAGGCGACCGCCTTGTCGCGTGCGTTGACCACGGCGCCCGTCCGCGCCTCGCGCACGAGCTCCGCCTTGCGTACCTCGGTCAGCGACCACGCCACCTTGTCGACGGCGAACCCCAGCACCGACGACATCTCCCGCAGCCACGTGCTCAGCCGGGCGAAGTCGCTGAACTTCACCTCGAGGTCCGTCCGCGCGTGGTGGACCTGCGGCAGCTGCTTGCCGTCCTTGTTCCACGGGCGCGTGGTCCACGTCCGCACGTCCTGCGCCGACCACCACGTCACCGGGCCGCGGGACGGGTCGTGCAGATCGGTGATGCTCGCGTGCGCGCGGCCGGCGGAGCGGACCACGGCGTCGTACACCGCCTTCGGATCGGCCCCCTCGAGCGCGATCCGCGCGTGGACCGTGCCCCGCTCGGCCGGGTGGAACCGGCGGTGGGACCCGCGGACGGTGATCTCGACGTCGCTCACCGCGCCCACGCTAGCGGGCCGTTTCTCCCGCCCCGGTCCGCCGGGGCCGGTCACGTCGCCCGGTCGACGGCGACGAGACCGCTCGCCAGCTCGAGATACAGCGCGACCGGCCCCCCGGCCAGGCGTTCACGGGTCTCGGCAGCCAGGCCCACGTCGTCCGTGATGACGGCATCCGCCCCGCCGGCGAGGCGCTCGCGGAGCGGACCGAGGTCGTTGACGGTCCACACGTAGAGCTCGCGCCCCTGTGCCCGCGCCTGCTCGAGCATCCGGTCGTCGAGCGACCAGTTCTCGATGACGACCGCGTCGGTAATGGTGGCGGGCAGCTCGCCGACCTGGAAGCCGACCACGTAGGCCGTCCGTCGGTCCGGGTCGATCCGCGTGATCTCCTCGATGAGCTCGCGGTCGAGGGACTGGATCATGTGCGTGTGGTCGGGGTCGAGCCGGTCCATCTCCTCGGCCAGCCGGCGTGCGTGGCCCTCGCGCTCCTGTCCGTGGGGCTTGACCTCCACGAGCAGCCGGACCCCTCGGGCATCCGCCGCGCGGACGTACTCGGCCAGGGTCGGGACCTGCGCGGTGCGACCGCCCTGGCTGAGCGTGAGGCCGGTGACCTCCTCCTCGGTGAGCTCGTAGACGTCGCGATCGTCCCCCGTCATGCGCTCCAGGCCGACGTCGTGCATGACGACGAGCCCGCCGTCGCGGGTCTCCTGGATGTCCGTCTCGACCACGTCGGCCCCGGCGTCGGCGGCGGCGTGGAGACCCTCGATGCTGTTCTCGACCTCCCGGTCGGGGTACCCGCGGTGCCCGATGATCTCCGGCGAGGCCTCCGCGGCGACGTTCGCCGCCTCCGCGGACGCGACCACGCGAGGCGTCGCGATCAGCAGCGCGGCGACGACGAGCACGGCCGATGCCGCGCGGGTGCGACGACCGGCCGGAGCAGGAGCGGTGACCTCGACGGGCTGCCCGCCCGCCAGACGGAGGTAGCAGACGAGGAAGAAGGCGACGACGGCGGACGAAGCGCCCGCGACGACGAACCGCGCCAGGTCCAGCAGCCCGACGACGACGCCACTCACGGTGGCGGTCCGACCCGCCGCGACCGGCACGAGCCCGATCGCGCCGAGCACCACCATGACCAACGAGGCGGCCAGGAGTGTCGCCAGCAGGATCGCCCCGAAGCCGAGCAGCGGGCGCCAGGTCGTCATGCGCACGCTGCGACGCATGGCACCCAGGATCGAGACGTCGCCGCCGGCGAGGAGGGCGGGGAACAGCAGCAGCCGCAGCACCCCGTAGACGATCGCGCCCATCACCACCGTGTAGAGGACGGTGCCGGACGTGGTCTTCAGCAGCTCACCGCTGATGAACCGCGGGAGTGCGACGTGCTCGGTGAGGACCGAGGAGAACCCCACCTGCGAGATCGGCAGCAGCACCGTCAGGTACGGGACGAGCAGGAGCCCCTGCCAGCCGATGGCCCTGCTCGCGATCGACCGCGCACGGCGCAGCACGTTGCCGAAGGTCACCGGTTCGCCCGCGAGCGCCAGGTGGGCGATCACCGCGAACAGCGTGATCTCGGCGAGGACGAAGAGAGTCGCCACCACCGCGATCCCCACGAGCACGAGCAGGGCGAGCGGCGAGGTGAGCAACGTGTCCAGCGTGTAGAGGTTGGCGCCGTCGATCCCGAGCTGCCGCAACGTCCATCGCATGAGCGAGACGAGCAGCGGCATCGTCCACAGCAGGGCGCCCTGCACGCACAGCATCGCCACGAGCACCGCTGCCCATCGGGCGCGGATCAGCCGGGCGGTGGTGCGCAGCGCGCCCGCGATCGTCGCGCGGGTCGTGAGCGTCGCGGTCTCAGGTGCCATCGGTGCCATGGAGGGGTAGGCGCGGGCGGGCAGCCGGCGCGATCCGGGCAGCCTGCGCAGTGGGGGTGCCCGCTCTCGTGCGGGGAGATCGAGAGTCGCGTGCCATCCGGCGGTCGCCCTCCCTCCGGGGGCAGGTGGGACGCGTACGCCGACGCGCCAGCTGATGCCGGGCGGCCGACCGTACTCCTCGTCGCGGACCGGGTCCACGGAGATGAACGGACAGGCCTCGAGCCCACGCGGTCGGTGAGCTCGCACGCCGACCCCCGCTCGGGCGGGGCCACCGAGCCGACCTCACCGGACCGACGTCACCGGACCGACCTCACCGAGCCGCCCCAGCGCCCGCGCTATCGAGCCGGCTCCGACCAGACCCCGCGCCGCGCGGCCTCCTCGGCGTATACCTCGAACGGTCGTGCCGGCCTCCCGAGCACACGCTCGACCGTGCCTGTCGGCGTCGTGTCTCCCGCGGCCCGCAGGGGCGCGAACTGCGCGACGATGCCGTCGACCACCGGCTCCGGCAGGCCGGCCCCCGCCATCGCCTCCCGGTACGCGCCCGGCTCCCCGACGTACGTCACGGTCCGACCGGTGGCCCGCCCGATCGCCGCCGCGGCCTCGCCGAACGAGATCGCCTCCGGCCCGGTCAGCTCGAGCACCTCGCCGATATGGTCGTCGGTGGTCAGCGCGCGGACCGCGACCGCCGCGATGTCCTCGGCGTCGACGAACCCCTGCCGACCGTCACCGACCGGGAGCGCCACGCGGCCCGCGCGCACGTCGTCCCGGAGGAACGTCTCGAAGTTCTGGTCGAACCAGTCCGGCCGCAGGATCGCCCACTCGAGGCCCGAGCCCCGCACCGCGGCCTCCGCGCGCTGCAGCCGCTCGACCGACATGACGTCGATGCCGCGGTCGGAGTGCAGGACCACCCGCCGCACGCCGGCGCTCGCCGCCTGCTCGAGGAAGGCGTCGGGGAGCTCGCCGTCGTCGGGCAGGAGGAGGTAGAGCCGGTGCACACCGTCCAGGGCCGCGTCCCACGTCCCCGGCTCCCCCCAGTCGAACGGCGGCTCGGTCCCGCGCGCGGCCGGGCGCGACGCCACGCCCGCCGCACGCAGCTGCTGGACGACGCGTGAACCGACCGTGCCGGTGCCGCCGAGGACGAGGATCGGGTGGTCGTTGGTCGAAGCCATGCCGCATGCTCCCGCGCACCACCGACACGGGACGACCGCGACCGCCGATGCCCGTCGCCGGGCGGGAGCCACGCCGCCCGGCCGTGCCTCAGAGTCGGACCTCGGTCAGCGGCGAGCCGGTATCGACGTACAGGGAGCCGCCCGGCACCACCGCCTCGCGCAGACACCGGATTGCCGCCTCGTAGAGATGCGGGTGCCGCCCGTCGAGCGCGCCGACCCGGCAGGCGAACGCGAGGTCGAACGGCGCGACGCCGTCGGGAAGTGCGACGTTCTCGACCGGCGCGCACAGCGTGGAGAGCGCGCCCGACGCCACGAGCTCGGCGCACGCCTCCTCGGTCCTGCGGACGCCGGTCGCCGACCGGTCGACGACGAGCACGTGCCCGTCCGGCCCGACGCGCGCGGCGACCTCCCGCGCCGCGGCTCCCGGCGCCCCGCCGATCTCGAGGACCCGGAGCCCCGGCCGCAGCGGGAGCGCGTCCACCACGCGCAGGAGCCGAGGCGACAGTCCGTCGACCATGACCGGAAGCGTCCCACGGTCGATGGTCCTGCGCAGCCCGCCCCGGCGTCACGCCGACGACGACCACACCCTCAGTGCCCGCGCGCGATCCACTCGTCCAGGTGCGGGGCCTCGGCGTCGATCGTCGTCGTGCCCCCGTGCCCGGTGAGCACCCGGGTCTCGCCCGGGAGCGTGAGGAGGCGGTCCCGGATCGACCCGATGATCGTCGGGAAGTCCGAGAAGCTGCGACCCGTCGCACCCGGGCCGCCCTGGAAGAGGGTGTCCCCGGTGAGGACCACGCCGAGGTCGGGCACGTGCACGCAGCACGAGCCGGGGGAGTGGCCGGGCGTGTGGAGCACCCGGAGCACGGAGCCCCCGACCGCCAGCTCGAGCCCGTCCGCCAGCTCCTGGTCCGGGGCGAGCTCCGGGTTCGTCACGTCCCACAGCATCCGGTCGTCCGGGTGCAGGTAGGTGGGCGCCGCCGTCGCCTCGCGCAGGGCCGCGACCGCGTGCAGGTGGTCGTCGTGCCCGTGGGTGAGCACGATCGCCGTCACCTTCCGTCCCGCGACCGCCGCGATCACGGGGGCGGCGTCGTGGGCGGCGTCGACGATCACGCACTCGTCCGCGTCGCCGATCACGTACACGTTGTTGTCGACGTCGAACGTCTCGCCGTCGAGGGTGAACGTCCCCGACGTCACCACCGTCTCGACCTGCAGCGCGCTCATGCCGGCACCTCCTCGTTCTCGCGACCCGTGCCCGGCAGGACGACCACCGAGCGCAGCACCGACCCGTCCACCATCTTCCCGAACGCCGCCTCGACGTCCACGATCCCGATCGTCTCCGTGACGAACGCGTCGAGGTCGAACCTGCCCTGCAGGTAGAGGTCGATGAGCATCGGGAAGTCCCGCTCCGGCAGGCAGTCGCCGTACCAGGCGGACTTCAGCGACCCGCCGCGGCCGAAGACCTCGTCCAGCGGCAGGGTGATCTCGGTGCCCGGCGACGGGACGCCGACGAGCACCACGCGGCCCGCGAGGTCCCGGGCCTCGAACGCCTGCCGGTACGTGGCAGCCACCCCCGCGGCGTCGACGACGAGGTCCGCGCCGAACCCGCCGGTGAGCTCGCGGATCCGGGCGACGACGTCCTCGCTGCCGGCGTCGATCGTGTGCGTGGCGCCGAGGTCCCGCGCCCAGGCGAGCTTCCGCTCCTGCAGGTCGACGGCGATGATCGTCGTGGCCCCCGCGAGGCGTGCGGCGGCCACGGACGCGGCTCCGACCCCGCCGCACCCGATGACGGCGACCGACTCGCCCCGGCGCAGCTCGCCCGTGTTGAGCACGGCGCCCGCCCCGGCCATGACGCCGCAGCCGACGAGGCCGGCGGCCTCGGGCCGGGCGGCCGGGTCGACCTTCGTGCACTGGCCCTGGGCCACCAGGGTCTTCTCGGCGAACGCCCCGATGCCGAGCGAGGGGGTCAGCTCCGTGCCGTCCTCGAGGGTCATCCGCGTGGTGGCGTTGTGGGTGGCGAAGCAGTAGTGCGGCTCGCCCCGGTAGCAGGCCCGGCACTCCCCGCACACGGCCCGCCAGTTGAGGACCACGTAGTCCCCGACCTCGACGTGCGTGACGCCCTCGCCGACCTGGCTCACCGTGCCCGCGGCCTCGTGGCCGAGCAGGAACGGGAAGTCGTCGGAGACGCCGCCGGCCACGTAGTGGTGGTCGGTCTGGCACACGCCGCACGCCGCGACGTCGACGACCACCTCGCCCGGACCCGGGTCCGGCACGACGATCGTCACCACCTCGACGGGCGCGTCCTTCGCGCGGGAGACGACGGCCTGGACCTTGTGCGGCATGGGGGCACCCTTCGGCAGCGCTGGCGGGAACCCGTCCAGCCTGGCCCACCGTCGTCGCGGCGGCAACGCGTGCCCACGACGACGAACGACGCGCCCGGACCTCCGTAGACTGGAGCCCCCGAGCCTGAGGTGGTCCTGTGCCCACGACCGGCGTCCAGCCAGCCGTCACGTCCGACGCCCCCGAATGGTTCGGCTCCGCCGCCCGGGGCAACGCGTCCTTCCCGCTCCTCATGGGCGTCTACGTCATCGTCTACTCGGTGTGGTGGGCCCTCGCCTGGGGATGGGTCGGCATCGTGGCCTTCGCCCTGGCGGCGGCCTACGCCGGCTGGTTCGTCGCGCGCGGCATCCGCCAGATCCGGCACGCCGCGCGCTTCCCCGCGGAACCGACCGCCGAGGACCGGCGCATCGGTCGTGCGATGGGTCTGCTCAACTCCGTCACGCACCCGATCTGGATGCTCGGCGGCGTCGTGCTCGTCCTCGTCGGCCAGGCCCGGTTCGTGCTGCCGCTCATGGTCATCGTCATCGGCGCGCACTTCCTGCCGATGGCCCGCATCCTCGGGCGCCGGATCGACTACCTGCTCGGGCCGATCGCCATCGCGTTCGGTGCGGTCGCCGTGGTCCTCGGGCTCGACGACTCGTACGGCTGGCTCGAGGTCTTCGCCGTCGCCGGTGTGGGTGGTGCGCTCTCCACCGGCGCCTACGCGGCCTACATGGCGCGGGCGTACACGCGGCTGTGCGAGCGGGCGGGGATACCTGGCCCGCGGTGACCGAGCGGGGGAGCGACTATGCGACCGCGTGGAAGGTGAGCTTGAGGCCGAGGGCGTCGGAGACCTTGAGAACGGTCGACCAGGTCGGATTGCCCTGGTCGGACAGCGCCTTGTAGAGGCCGTCACGGCTCATCCCGACACGGCGAGCAAGCTCGCTCATGTTGCCGGAACGAGCGATGACTCCCAGGGCGCGGGGTACGGCGGTGGGATCCTCGGCAGACTCCTCCAGAGCGATCTGCAGGTAGGAGGCGACGTCGTGGATGTCGTCGAGGTAGTCGGCCGGGTCGAAACGCGTGTACTTCTCAGTGCTCATGATCGTCCTCCGTCGAATGCCACTCCGAGGCGAGCTGGTGCGCCTTTGCGATGTCGCTCTGTTGTGTCGACTTGTCGCCACCGCAGAGCAGGAGCACCACACGGGTGCCGCGTTGTGCGTAATAGACCCGATAGCCCGGCCCGTAGGTCAGCCGGAGTTCCAGGACACCCCCGCCGACTGCCTTGGCATCACCAGGATTGCCGTGGGCGAGTCGGTCGATCCTCGAGAGGATCCGTAGCCGTCCCTGCCGGTCCTTCAGTTTCCGAAGCCAACGATCGAAGTCTGGGGTGCTGAGGACCTCGATCATATGTCGAGTATAGTCGACAGATCGTTCCGGCTTCAAGACCTTGCTGATCGATCAGCCTTGGCGCACGCGGGCTCCGCTCCCGCCTACCCCCACACGCGGGAGACGAGCTCCTCGCCGATCGGGATCGCCGACGTCGCGGCCGGCGAGGGGGCGTTGAGCAGGTGCACCTGGCGCGGCGTCGAGGCGATCTCGAAGTCCTCGACCAGCGACCCGTCCGGCCGCACCGCCTGCGCGCGCACGCCCGCGCGGTAGCCGACGAGGTCGGTGGAGTTGAGCGACGGGCAGTACTTCGCCACCTCGGACAGGTAGCCGTCCGGCACGAACGAGTTCCACAGCTCCTTGACGCCGGTGCGCCAGTGCTTCTGCCCCATCTTCCACAGGCCGCCGAAGCTGACGGCGTCGCGGGCGTCGTCAGCATCGAACCCGAACCGTCCGGTCTTCTCCCGCGACAGCGCGAGCACCGCGTTGGGGCCGAGGAGGATCTTCCCGTCCACGGTCGGGGTGATGTGGACGCCGAGGAACGGCAGTCCCTCGCCGGGCACGGGGTAGATGAGCCGCTCGACGAGCCCGGACCGGTGGCCGGGCAGCGTGTAGTACTCGCCCTTGAACGGCACGATCTTGATCTCCGTGGGGACGTGAGCCTTCGACGCCACGCGGTCGGCCTGCAGCCCGGCGCACGCGACGAGCCGGCGCGCCCGCACGGCCTCCCCGTGCTCGAGCGAGACGTCCACCCCGGTCTCGGACTCGGAGATCCACGCGACCTCCGAGCGCACCCGCACCTCCCCTCCGAGGTCGGTGACCTCGTCCGCCAGCGCGCGGGCGACCTCACCGAAGTCGACGACGGCGGACCGCGGCGAGTGCAGCGCCGCCAGCCCGGTCACGTTCGGCTCCATCTCGCGCAGCTCGGTGGCGTCGACCTCGCGGACCTCGATGCCGTTCTCCCGGGCGTTGGCCGCGAGGGTCGCGAGCCGCGCCTTCTCCTCGTGATCGGTGGCCACGACCAGCTTGCCGATCTCGCGCACCTCGATGCCGTGCTCGGCGCAGAACTCCTTCGTCGCCCGCTCGCCGGCCTTGCACAGCCGTGCCTTGAGCGAGCCGGGCGCGTAGTAGATCCCCGCGTGGATCACCCCGGAGTTGTTCCCGGTCTGCCCGGTCCCGACCTCCTCGGCCTTCTCGAGCACGAGCACGCGGGAGTCGGGCCGGGCACGCAGCAGCGCCCGCGCGGTCGCGAGCCCGACGATCCCACCTCCCACGACGACGACGTCGTACGTGACCTGACCTGTGGCGTCGGGCATTGTTCTTACCCCTTGATCCGTTCGTACGTCTCGATGAACGTCCGCGGCGGGGTCGCCGCGACGGTGGTGGCGAGCAGCTCGGCGTCCACCTGCTCGTCCTTCTTCAGACGCAGGCACGACTTGCCCATGTCCAGGTGCCCGGTCGAGGCGGCCCACGCCTGCCGGAACGCCTCCGCCTCCTCGGCCTGGGAGTACACGCCCATGAGGTAGACGGACACGTAGCCCTTCTGCCCCTTGAGCGCGACGTACTGGAGCGGCTGCCCGTTGTAGGTGTCCGGGTAGTCGGCCAGCGGGATCGCCCAGGTGACGAACCCGCGGTCGACGCTGCGCTCGTACCCGGCCGGCATCGCGCCGTCGACGATCCGGTAGAGCCGCTCGGCGAGCGCCCGGAAGCGCTCGGGGGCGGCGTCGATCGCGTCCGCCACGTCCGGGGGCAGGGCCCCGTCGACGGCGGGGCCGACCTCGACGTCGGGGCCGTTCGTGCCGGTCATGACGCGGGCACCTCCTCGCCGCGCTCGCGCTGCTCGCGTCGCTGCCGCTGGGCGGCCAGGACGGCGGGGAGCTCGTCCGCCAGCGCGTAGCCGTCCTTGCCGTGCACGGTGGGCACGCCGTGCTCGGTGGCGGCCGAGCGGCCGCGGATCGGCATCTCGGCGGACTCGAGCGTGCCGTGCGCGAGCACCTGCTCGGCGGGGGAGAGCTGGCGGATCCCGATCGCCCACACGTTGCGGGGGTGCTCGCGGGCCACGTCGTCGTAGATCATCGGGTCGTGCTGGCCGTCGTCGCCGACGAGCAGCCAGGAGATGTGCGGGAACGTGATCATGAGGTTCCGCAGCTGGACCCGCTTGTGCTCCTTGCCGGAACGGAACAGGCCGGTCGTCGTCGGCCCCCAGTCCGTCATGAGCATCGGTCCCACCGGCAGGCCGTGCCGGAGCATGAAGCGCTTGAGCGTGGGCACCACGTTCCATGCGCCCGTGGACAGGTAGAAGATCGGCGCGTCCGGGTGGATGTCGAGCACCTTGGCGTACAGCTCGGCCATCCCGGGCACGGCCTTGCGGGTGTTCGTGTGCCGGACGAACGAGTTCCACGCGGCCAGCGCCGCGCGCGGCAGCATCGTCACCATCACCGTGTCGTCGATGTCGGAGATGATCCCCACCCGGGTCGTCGGCGCCACCACCAGGGCGTCCGTGACCGTGGGTTCCGCGGCCTTGGCCTCCAGCGTGACCGGGTGCCACCCGGGCTCCAGACCGTGGTTGGAGACCATGACGTCGATGTAGCCGGAGCGGTCGGTGGTGGTGGCGACCTCGCGGCCGTTGACGCGGACCGTCACGGGCAGGTGGCCCACCTGCGCCGTGAAGAACTGCCGCCAGCCGCGCCGGGCCTCCTGCGCGGTCTTCGCCAGGAACTCGCCAGCGTTGTCGCTCAGCGCGGGGTAGCGCGCGGGGCGGGTGGCCTCGCCGTCGCCGTGCACGTCGACCCAGGGGTCGGACTCGGGGGTCGCGTCCGGGTCGCCCATGATGACGCGGCCCATGACGTGCAGCGACTGCACCGACCCGTAGCCGGTGAGACCGATGATCCGGGGCCGCCAGCCCCGCCGCTTGAGCATGTCGACCGAACGCTTGTTGATGCCGTCCTCGAACGCCATGCCGAGGTTCGCGAGGGACATGGGGCCAGCCTAGGTGCTGCCGGCGGGGCGGCACGCAGTGGTTACTCCTCGACGCCGACCATGACGCTCGACGCCTTGATCACCGCCACGGCCGGCGAGCCCTCGGTGAGGCCGAGCTCGTCGATCGAGCCGTTCGTGATGTCGGACGTGATGACGATGCCCGGCGCGATCTCGATCTGGACGATGCCGTTGACGGCGCCGCGCTCGACCGCGACGACGGTGCCGGGGAACTGGTTGCGTGCGGACAGCTTCATGGCCTGCTCCGTGCCTGTCGGGAATGGTGCTGGGGGTTCGGGGTCCGACGTCGGGCTCCGGCCCTCGGGCCCGGACGCGCGAGGTGACGCCGGGGTGGTCAGACGCGCGGGTCCCGGGGGTCGTGCACCTCGACGTCCGGGGGCCCCGTGCGCTCGACCCGGGTCACGTGCTTCGTGCGCCGTCGGGACACGATCTGGATGATCCCGATGATGACGGCGACGACGCCGACCCCCATGAGGATGTAGCCGACCATCGTGAGGTCGACCTCCGCGATCGAGTCCTGGACCGCGAACGACAGGATCGCTCCCGCCGCGATGAGGATGATGCCGAGGGCAGCCATGCTCGCCTCCTCGTTCGGTTCGGGACCCGTGGGCCGGGTCCTCGGAGCCCCAGGATGGCAGGTGGGCCGTGCGCGTGCGCGCCGAGAGGTCGACGCGGCCCCCGGAAAACACGTGGCTGCCGCGATCCGGCGGGTGGCACCCTCCGGGACCGAGACGTCCACCGAGGGGGAGACATGAGCGGCCCGACCACCGACGAGACCGACCCGCTGCCGCCGAGCGGGACCGGGGCGCGGCTCGAGATCAACTCGCCGCTGTCCTCGGACACGGTGCGCAGGCTCGCCCGCGCGGCCACCGCGCACGACCCCACCACGATCGTCGACCACGGCTGCGGGTGGGGAGCCATGCTGCTCGCCTGCCTCGAGGAGGCGCCGCGGGCCCGGGGGCTCGGGCTCGACGTCCACGGCCCCGACATCGTCCGGGCCGGCTCCGACGCCGAGCGCCGGGGCCTGGCCGACCGGGTCGAGTTGCGCGAGGCGGACGCCACCGGGTGCACCGACCGCGCCGACCTGCTCATCAGCCTCGGTGCCTACCAGGCGTTCGGCAGCGTCCCCGAGGCGCTCGTGGCCCTGCGCGAGCGGCGCGCCGGGGGCGGACGGCTGCTGTTCGGCTGCGAGACCTGGGCCGGGACGCCGACCGCGGACGAGCTCGCCCACATGTGGGACGGCGCCTCCACCGACGACTGCCGCACGCTGGTGGAGGTCGTCGAGGACGCGTACGCCGCGGGCTGGGTGCTGCTCGGCATGCACGAGACGACCCGCCAGGAGTTCGACGACTTCGACCTCGGGCACCTGCGCGAGCGCCAGGAGTGGCTCGCACGCCACCCGGACCACGCCGACGCCGACGAGATCGCCCGCGAGGTGACCGACTGGCTGCGCGGGCACCGGCGGCCGCTCGGCTTCGTCACGCTCCTGCTCGGCTGACGGCGCCGCGGTCGGCCGAGCGGCCGGGGCGACGTCAGGCCTCGACGGCGCCGCGCTCGCCGAGTCGCCGCGTGCCGGGCGCCGCTACGTCCCGGGTGCCGCTACGTCCCGAGAGCGGCTACGCGCCGAGGGCGTTCCCGACGACGGCGCGCGCCTCCTCCTGGACCTGCGCCAGGTGGTCCTCGCCCTTGAACGACTCGGCGTAGATCTTGTAGACGTCCTCGGTGCCGGACGGGCGGGCCGCGAACCAGGCGTTCTCGGTGGTCACCTTGAGGCCGCCGATCGCCTCGCCGTTGCCGGGGGCATCGACGAGTCGGGCCGTGATCGGCTCGCCCGCGAGCGACGTGGCGGCGACGTCGTCGGGGGAGAGCTTCTTCAGGCGGTCCTTCTGGTCCGGGGTCGCGGGCGCGTCGATGCGGGCGTAGGCGCTCGCGCCGAACCGCTCGACGAGACCGGCGTGCCGCGCGCTCGGCGAGGTCCCGGTGACGGCCGTGATCTCCGAGGCGAGCAGGGCGAGGAGGATGCCGTCCTTGTCCGTGGTCCACACAGTCCCGTCGGTGCGCAGGAACGAGGCGCCCGCGGACTCCTCACCGCCGAACCCGACCGTGCCGTCGAGCAGGCCCGGCACGAAGTGCTTGAACCCGACCGGCACCTCGATGAGCCGGCGGCCGAGCGAGTCGGCCACGCGGTCGATGAGCGACGAGGACACGAGGGTCTTGCCGATGGCGGCCTCGGGGCGCCAGTCCGGGCGGTGCGCGAACAGGTAGTCGATCGCCACGGCGAGGAAGTGGTTGGGGTTCATCAGCCCGCCGTCGGGGGTGACGATGCCGTGCCGGTCGGCGTCGGCGTCGTTGCCCGTGGCGATGTCGTAGGGGGCCGCCTGGCCGTCCGTGGCCGCCATGATCTCGCGCAGGGAGGCCATCGCCGACGGCGACGAGCAGTCCATCCGGATCTTGCCGTCCCAGTCGAGCGTCATGAACCGCCAGGTCGGGTCGACCTCTGGGTTGACCACCGTGAGGTCGAGGCCGTACCGCTCGCCGATCTCGCCCCAGTAGGCCACCGCGGCGCCGCCGAGCGGGTCCGCGCCGATCCGCACGCCGGCGGAGCGGATCGCGTCGAGGTCGAGGACGTTGGACAGGTCGTCGACGTAGGCGGACATGAAGTCGTGCGTGCGGGTCGACTCGAGCGCGAGCGCCTTGTCCACCGGCATCCGCTCCACCTGCCCGACGCCGGACGCCAGCAGCTCGTTCGCGCGGGCCGCGATGGCGGAGGTGGCCGCCGAGTCGGCCGGCCCGCCGTGGGGCGGGTTGTACTTGAAGCCGCCGTCGCGGGGCGGGTTGTGGCTCGGCGTGATGACGATGCCGTCCGCGAGCCCGGGGCCGTCGAGGCGGAGGCCGCCCGTGGTGCCGGCGCCGTTCGCCCTCAGGATCGCGTGCGAGAGGGCCGGGGTCGGGGTGTAGCCGTCGCGGGCGTCCACCCGCAGCTCGACTCCGGCCGCGCCGAGCACCTCGACCGCCGTGGTCCACGCCGGGTCCGACAGCGCGTGCGTGTCCTTGGCCAGGTAGAGCGGCCCGTCGACGCCGGCTCCGCGGCGGTGCTCGACGATCGCCTGCGTGATCGCGACGATGTGCGCCTCGTTGAACGCCGTGTCGAGGCTCGAGCCGCGGTGGCCCGACGTCCCGAACACCACGCGCTGGGCGGGATCCTCGGGATTCGGGGTGCGGTCGTAGTAGGCGCCGCGGACCGCGTCGACGTCGATGAGGTCGGAGGGCTGAGCAGCTGTGCCGGCGCGCGGGTCCATGAGGTGATCCTGCCAGCAGCCGCGCCGATGTTCGAGGGGGGAACGCACCCGACGACGAACTTCCGGTGGCGCCGCCGTTCTCATCGCCGACCCCAGTCGTTGTGTGCCGACCCAGGTACTTATCGCCGACCCCAGTCGTTGTGTGCCGACCCAGGTGACGGCGTCGGTGGGGTCGGCAGGTAGTTGCTTGGGTCGGCGCACGACTATATGGCTCGGCGCACGACTACATGGGTCGGCGGGAACTGTCGGGCTCGGCGTGGGGGAGCGGTGCCGATGGGCAGCCGGTCCTACGCCTGTCACTATCTGTCGGTGACCGACCCCTATGCGCACGGCCCCAGCGCAGGGCCGAACGGCTACTCCCCGGTGCCCGGCGGTGCTGTGCCGGGGCCGGGCAGCCAGGTCCACGGGCCGAACGGCTACGCCGCAGGTGCGAGCGGCAACGCCTACCTGGCCGGCCCTGACAGCAACGCCTACGGCCGCCCCGACCACGGCAACCCGTACGCCGTGCCGCCGCCCGGGCTGCCCGACCGCGTGCGCCGCCCCGGCTGGATCACCGCCGCCGCGATCATCGTGTGGTTCTTCGCCCCGTGGGCGCTGCTCGCCGGACTCTTCGCCATGTTCATCGGGGGGATCAGCCAGATGTGGGGCGAGTCCGACAGCACGGTCTTCGGTGATCTGCAGCCGGGGGCCGCGCTGACACTGATCGGGCTCGGGATCGTCGTCGTGTCGGTCCTCGCGATCGTGCTCGGGGTGCAGCTGTGGCAGGGCAAGCAGGTCGGTCGGATCGGGCTCACCGTGATCATGGCGGGTGCGTTGGTCTGGCTCGTCGTGCACACGTGGGGTGGCGAGGGCAGCCCGTGGCTGGGCGTGGTGCTGGGGGTGTTCGTCGTCGTCGCGATGTGGTTGCCCGCCAGCACCCGATACGTCCGCGAGCGCGCGGCCCGACGCCGCTGATCCGATCGAGCTCGACCGCCGCGCACGGGGGGAGGACTACCCGGTGGGCGCTCGTCACATCTCGGTCGTCGCGTCGCCTGGACTGCGACACTCGAGCGGTGTCGAACAGCTACGGGCAGGACGGATGGGGCCAGTCCCCCCAGATCGGTTACCCCTCCTGGGGGCAGAGCGACGGGCGCGGGTACGGTGCGCAGACCGCGTACGGGCAGAGCCCCGCGGACCCGGGCGTCCCCGTCGCTCCGCAGTACGGCGGCTACGCCCCGCAGGGACAGAACGCCCAGTTCGGCCAGCCGCAGTACGGGCAGCAGCCGTTCGGCGGCTACGCCCCGCAGGGGCAGAACGCCCAGTTCGGCCAGCCCCAGTACGGGCAGCCGCAGCTCGGCCAGCCCCAGTACGGCCAGCCCGGTGGATTCCCTCCGTACCCGAACCAGGACGGCAACCCCTTCGCCGCCCCGCCGAGCTACGGCATGGGCGGTCCCGGTGGCCACGTCGAGCGCCCCGGCATGCTCAAGGCCGCCTGCATCATCCTGTGGGTCGGAGGCGCCCTCGCGGTTCTCGTCAGCCTGGTGTTCTTCGCGACCGACCCCGCGGAGGCCGGCATCTACGGGATCGAGAACTCCACCTGGAAGCTCATCTGGTTCGGCGTGCTGATGGCGAGCGCCCTCGACATCGTGCTGCCGGTCTTCGTCTGGAAGGGATCGAACGCTGCCCGTATCGCGGTGACGATCTTCATCGGCCTGTCGACCCTGGTGAGCCTCGGCAGCTTCGCCAACGGCGCGGACGCCGGCTCCGGAATCGGGGGAATCGCCGTTTCCGTCCTCGTTCTCGTCTTCCTGTGGCAGAGGTCGAGCACCGAGTACATGGCCTATCGCAAGCGCCTCAAGGACTCGGGGCGGCAGGTGCTCTGACGGGCGACGGGGGACGGCGGCGCTGAAGCGTCTCCGCCCACTCCTCACGTCCGTCGGGGAGAACACCGGACGATCCACCCCCGCACACGTGCGCGACCGGGGAAATGTGCCCGACGGGCGCTCGTCACACTTGGGTTCTCGCACCGCTGAGACTGCAACAATCAAGGCATGTCGAACAGCTACGGGCAGGACGGGTGGGGCCAGACCCCGCAGCAGGGCGACCCCTCCTGGGGCCAGAGCCAGCAGGGCGAGTACGGCGCGCAGACCCCGTACGGGCAGAGCCCGGCGGACCCGGGCGTGCCCGCGGCCCCGCAGTACGGCGCGTACGCCGACCCGGGGCAGCAGGGCCAGCCGCAGTACGGCGCGTACGCCGACCCGGGGCAGCAGGGCCGGCCGCCGTACGGCGCCTACGCCCCGCAGGGCCAGAACGCCCAGTTCGGCCAGCCGCAGTACGGCCAGCAGGGTGGCGCTCAGTACGGCCAGCAGGCCGGTCTCCCGACCTACCCCAACCAGGACGACAACCCCTTCGCCGCGCCGCCGGCCTACGGCATGGGCGGCCACGGCAGGCCCGTCGAGCGGCCCGGCATGCTCAAGGCCGCCTGCATCATCCTGTGGGTCATCTCGGGCCTGGCTCTCCTGGGCGGGTTCGCCTACCTCGCGCTGGACCCGTCCGACGTTGCTCCCGCGGGTACCTACATCCGGGAGGACGACCTGCGGGCCATCGGCGTCGGGGTCCTGATCGGGGCGGTGCTCTACGCCTTCCTCACGGTGCTCGTGTGGCGCGGGAGCAACGTCGGGCGGATCATCCTCACCGTGCTGCTCGTCCTGTCGGTCCTGGGGGCACTCGCGAACATCGCCAGCGGCGCGGCGGCCGGGGTCGTGACGCTCCTCCTCGTCGTCCTCGTCCTCGTCTTCCTGTGGCAGAAGACCAGCAGCGAGTACATCGCCTACCGCAAGAGCACCAAGGTCTGAGGTCTGTCGTCGTCGGGCCCCTGCACGAGCCCCGGCGCCACCCCACCCCACTGGACGGACGGCCCGCCGCCAGGGAGGCTGGACCCATGCCCATCCCCGACGCACCTGCCGACGTGACCATCGCCGACCTCCCCGGCGAGACCATCCCCGAGGGCTACACGCTCCTCGACGTCCGTGAGGACGACGAGTGGGAGGCCGGCCACGCCCCCGGCGCCGTCCACATCCCCCTCGGCGAGCTGACCGAGCGCGCCGACGAGCTCGGCGACGCCGACCTGCTCGTCATCTGCCGCACCGGCGGCCGCTCGGCCCGCGCCGCGCAGTGGCTCAACCAGTCCGGGTACGACGCCTGGAACGTCGACGGCGGGATGGCCGGCTGGGCCGCCGCCGGCCGCGAGATCGTCTCCTCCGACGGATCCGTGCCCGAGATCATGTGACCGACCGCCGCGGCCCGGGCGCTCCCGGCGCCCCCAGGGCCGCGGCGCAACTAGGCTTGCGCGTCATGGGTAAGGCATCGAGGCGCCGTGCGCGCCAGCAGGAGCGTCCGACGCGGGTGCGCCCGCCGAAGGTGGAGTACGTCGAGCGTCCCTTCGAGGGGCTGGCGGCGGAGACCGACCTCGTGGCCATGCGCGAGATCGTCCCGGCGGCGACGATCCCCGTCCGCACCACGGCCGAGCACGGCGGCGCGGACGTCCTCATCGCCAGCCTGCTGCCGGACCTCGCCCCGGCGCTGCGCCGCGAGGACGGCACGATCCTCGTCGGCATGCAGACGGCGAGCAGCTCCGGCGACGCGTCCCGCGACGTCGCCCACGCGCTCCTGCGCGCCCTCGAGCTCGAGCCCGGCCAGCCGCTGCCCGTCGGCGCGCTGCCCGAGCCCGGCCCGCGCCTGCAGGACATCCTCGACCCCGCGGTCGAGCCGACCATCGACGTCCACGCCGACTTCGGCTACTGGGTCTCCGCCGACCAGCAGGACGAGGCCGAGGTGGCCCAGGCCGTCAAGGACAGCGCCGACCAGATCGTCCCCACTGTGCGGATCGACTCCGCCGGCTCCGCCTACTGGTGCCGGATGGGCCGCGAGTTCGTCCGCTGGGTCCGCCCCGAGGACCCCGAGACCGTGTTCGACGCCCTCGCCCGCCTGCACGCCGCGCGCGAGTCCGCCATCGAGGAGGGCACCCGGTTCGTCGGCGCCTTCCGCACGTGCGGTCTCCTCGTCCCGGTCTGGGAGCTCGCCCCGGGCACCGAGGCCGACGACGTCGAGGGCCCGCTCGGTGAGCTCGGCACGCGGCTCGACGCCGCCCTCGCCGTCACCGAGCCGCTGACCGCCGACGAGCGCCGCGCCCGCGCCGGACTCGTCAGCCGCCAGGTCTCCCTCCGATAGGTCTCGCACCGGTCGTTCCCGCTCTGCCGGGCCTCGCTCCGGCAGGTCTCGCGACGCCGGCACCGCGCGCCACGCCGGGTCCCACGAACGCGGACAGGTGGGTCGCCCCGCGCCAACCTGGTTAGGGTGGGACTGTGGCGCAGGACTCCAGGCGGGTGGCGGTGGTCGTCCCGGCCAAGGACGAGGGCACGCACATCGCTGCGACCATCCGGGCCTGCCGGGCGATCCCGCACGTCGACCTCGTCCTTGTCGTGGACGACGGCTCGACCGACGACACCCAGCACGTGGCCCGCGCGGCCGGCGCCGTCGTGGTCCGCCACTCGGTCAACCGGGGCAAGGCGTCCGCGATGGAGACCGGCGCGTCCGTCGTCTCGATGCGCGACCTGCCCGACGCCCCGCCGCGCGCGCTCCTGTTCGTCGACGCGGATCTCCAGGACTCCGCCGTCGGGCTCGCCCCGCTCGTCGAGGCCGTGCTCGCCGGGGACACGGACCTCGCGATCGCCGTCCTCCCGCCGCAGAAGGGCTCGGGCGGCCGCGGCCGCGTGGTGCGCATGGCCCGCGCCGCGATCGAGTCCGCCACCGGGTTCGTCAGCGCGCAGCCCCTGTCCGGCCAGCGCTGCCTCACGCGGCGCGCCTACGAGTCCGTGCTGCCGCTCGCGCGCGGCTGGGGCGTCGAGGTCGGCATGACGATCGACCTCCTCGTCGCCGGCCTCACCGTCCAGGAGATCCCCTGCGACGTCAGCCACCGCGCCACGGGCCGCGACATGGCCGGCCGGATGCACCGCGCGCGCCAGTACCGCGACGTGGCCATGGCGGTCGCCGGACGCGCCTCCCGACGCCACAACGTGCCGATGAGCCGCCGCGGCCCCGAGGCCGACGACCAGCAGCCCGGCGAGCCCTACCGCGCCTGGGCCCCGCGCAGGCCGGAGGACGGCGACACCCCGCCCGACGACGAGACCCCCGCCGGGGACCCCACCGCCGACGGGGCCGCCCAGGTCGAACCGCAGGGCCAGCCGACGGCGGAGACCCCCGCGACCCCGGACCCCCCGCGCTCGGCGGACTCGCCGGCGTGACGCGGCCCCGGCCCGACGTCGTGCATCGGGTCCGTCCCGACGGCGCACCCCGCCCGCGCCCCACCTCCGAGTAGGGGACGCGCATGGAGGCCATCGCCCTCGCGACCGCGATCGGCGCGGTCGTCGGCGTCGTCGTCGGCACGCTCGGTGCCGGGGGCGGGGTGCTGACCGTCCCCGCGCTCGTCTACCTGCTCGGCATGGGCCCCCACGCGGCGGCGACGGCGTCGCTCGTCATCGTCGGCGTCACCTCGCTCGTCACGCTCGTTCCCCACGCCCGGCGCGGCAACGTCCGGCTGCGCGGCGGCCTCGTCTTCGGCGCGGTGGGCGCGGTGGCGTCGGCCGGCGGGGCGTGGCTCGCCCACCTGGTCGACGGCCCCGCCCTCATGGCCGCGTTCTCCGTGCTCCTCCTCGGCGTCGCCGTGCTCATGGCCAGGCGCGCGTCCGCGGACCGTCGCGACGCCCGCGAGGCGGAGCTGAGGGCACTCGCGGACGCCGGCGATAACGAGAGCGAGATGCCCGACGACGACGCCACCACCGGTGCGCCGCAGGATCTCCCGCAGGCGGACCGGGCTCCCGCGGGACGGCGGTGGCGCGGTGCCCTCCGTCTGATCGGGCTCGCGGCGGTGGTCGGGCTGCTCACGGGGTTGTTCGGCGTCGGGGGAGGTTTTGCGGCGGTCCCCGCGCTCGTGCTCGCGCTCGGCTACCCGATGCGCGCGGCCGTGGGCACCTCGCTGCTCGTCATCACGATCAACTCCGCGGCGGGGCTGCTCGCCCGCGTGCCGCAGGGCATCGACCTCGACGTGCCTGTCGTCCTCGCCTTCGCGCTGGCCTCGACGCTCGCCGGCCAGCTCGGTGCCCGACTCTCGACCCGCACGCCGCCGGCCACGCTGACGACCGTCTTCGCCGTGCTCCTCGTGGTGGTCTCGGTGCTCACGGCGTCGCAGGCGCTGCCGGACCTGTTCGCCGGCTGACCCTCGCCGGTCCGCGCGGGTCAGGCGTCGACGGCGGTGCGCGCGCCCTCGTCGCCCCGGTCGTCCGCCTCGTGCAGGGGCCCGTGGCGGGGGCGCTCGAGCAGCCACGACGCGAGCAGCGCGAGGGTGAGCGGAACGGCGAGCGCCACGCCGAGGGCCGGGATGACGATCCCCGAGTCGTTGACGGCGAACCCGATGATCCACAGGATCAGCAGGGCGACCGCCGCGGGCTTCAGGACCTGGGCGGCCTCGGGGAGGGCGAGCGTCGCCGTCGTGCCCGGTGAGGAGGTGGCCGCCGCGTCGTTCGCCGTCGTGCCGTTCGTCGTCGTGCCCGTCTCCGGGCGGCGGACGAGCCAGCCGTAGTCCGAGGTAGCGGCCGTGTCCGGCCGGCGCAGCGGCCGGGCCACGAGGACCACCACGACGATCGCTCCGACCGCCGCGAGCACCGTGAGCGGGGAGGACACGAGGATCTCGAGGTTGCGGCCGAGCTTGCGCCAGATGACGTCGAACGCGCCACCGTCGAGGAGCGTGCCGACGAACCGGCCCAGGTGCGTGCGCTCGTCGGGTGGGCGGAGCCAGTCGAGCAGCGAGACGGTCGCGACCACGGCCACCGTGACGGCCCCGATGAGCAGCACGCGCGGCCACGTCACGCGGACCCCCGCCACGAGGAGCGCGAGCACGACGAACGCGGGGATCATCGCCGGGGGCCCGCCGAAGTCGGCGCCGAATGCGGGCCAGCCGTCGATGGCCGTGGCCACCGCGCCGATGGCGAGCGCTGCCGCGGCGGCCGCACGCCCCCGCCCGCGGGCGACGAGGGCCTGCGCCGCGGTCGCCGCGAGCAGCAGGGACGCCGTGGCGAACAGCGCGAAGTAGTGGTTCGACATCCCGAAGTACCGGGCGCCGATCTGGGGCTGCGTGCCGAGCACGGACCCGAGGAAGAGGTGGGAGCCGAGCATGACGTCGGCGGCGATGACGACCGCCGTCACGCCGGAGACCACCGCGGTGGGGCCGACCAGCGAGTGCCGCCACGGCCCGCCGACGGCGACGAGGGCCAGCAACAGCGCCCCGGCGACGGTGACGCCGGCGAGCGCGAGGCCGGCCGGCTCGAACCGCCACCACGGCAGCAGCGAGGACGCGATGAGCGCCACCGGCAGGGAGGCGACGACGAGGGCCGCCGCGCGCAGGACCCGCAGGACCCGGTGGCGCGCCCGCTCGGTGCCGCCGAGCGCGGCGAGGACGCGCCGGTTGAGGCCCACGAGCGCCGCCGCGCCGAGCCCGATGTTGAGCCCGACCAGCCACAGGACGGCCGGCGAGACGAGCGGGGCCACGGCGAGCGCCCGCACGCCGACGTCGCGCAGGCCCGCCGCGCGGTCCGCCGGGTCGTCGTCGCCGGGCCGGGTGACGAGCGCGGAGCCCACGAGCCCGGTCGGCTGGTCGACGTCGAGCAGGGAGAGCACGGTGGGCAGGAGGTCGGGCGCCTGGACCATGCCGTCCGTGCGGGTGGCCGGGGAGGTGGCGAGCCCGGAGCCCTCGCCCGCGCCGGTGAGCGCGAGCGCCTGGAGGGTCGAGGTGCGGGTGCCGTCGTAGAGGGAGGCGAGCAGGATCGTCGGCTCGCTGCCGGTCTCGGCCAGGGCGTCGACGACGGCGCCCACCCGGGCGTCGAGCTCGGCGGGCGTGCGGGCGCCGGGGGGCTGCTCGCCCGGGGATTCCTCGCCCGGTGCGGCCTCGCCCGGTGCTGCCTCGCCGTCCGGGGCGCGTCCGGTGGCGTCCGCGGGGTCGAGGTCGACGACGACAAGGTCCGCTCCGTCCTCGATCGCGGAGGCGGTCAGCGCCCCGAGCTCGGCGTCGTCGTCCGTGGTGGGGCGTGCGTCGGCGACGGTCCCGTCCGGCTCGGCGAGCGCGACCGCCGCGCCGCCGCCGATCGCCACCGCGCTGCGACCCGCCTCGGCGAGCGACCCGCCGAGGGTGCCGGGCACGGCGTCGAACCGGTCGGTACGGGCGCCCTCGACGTACTCCGACCAGCCGGGGACCTGCCACTCGCCGCCGGTCTCGGTGCCGGTCTCGGTGCCGACGGGCGCGGGTGGGAGGCAGTCGCCGCCGTCGCGCTCGCCGGCCGCCCGCTGACCCGCCGAGAGGGCGAGCCAGCCGTCGGTGCGGCACGTGGTCGAGCCGACCGAGCGGACGACGAGGTTGGCGGAGTACCCCTCGGCTGCCAGCTCCGCGATCCGGGGCGTCTCTCCGTCGTCGATGTCCTCCCAGGTCAGACCGCCGGTGCCGAGGACGACGACGGGGGTGTCGTCGTCGGACGTGTCTGCAGGGGTGGCCCCGTTCGCGAGGAGCGGGAGGATGAACGGGCTGATCATCGCGATGAGCACGAGCACGCCGAGGACCAGCACGACCCTGCGCCGGCGGTCGTCGCGCCTCACGCGAGGACCCGGATCGGGCGGTGCGGGCCGAGATTCATGCGTCCGAGGGTACGTCGCGGGCGGTGGCGGGCCGGGGGCGGGTCGGTGCGGGACCGGTCACGGCCCCGCGTGGTTAGGCTCGGCCGGTGCGCTACACCTACCTGGGCCCCGCGGGCACGTTCACCGATGCCGCGCTGCGGCAGATCCTCGACGACGACGCCGACGTGGCCGAGCCGAGCACCGACGTCCCCGGGGCGCTCGCCGGCGTGCGCGAGGGGCGGTTCGACCGGGCCGTCGTCCCGATCGAGAACTCGGTCGAGGGTGGGGTCAACGCCACGATCGACTCGCTCGTGGCCGGCGACGAGCCCCTCGTGGTGGTCGCCGAGATGCTCGTGCCCATCGAGTTCGAGCTCGTCGCGCGGCCCGGCACCGAGCTGGCCGACGTCCGCCGCATCGCCACCCATCCGCACGCGTGGGCGCAGTGCCGCGGCTGGGTCGCCGAGCACCTGCCGGGCGCGGTCCACGTCCCCGCGACCTCGACCGCCGCGGCCGCGGACATCCTCGCCGGGGAGGGTGATCCCGGGTTCGACGCCGGGATCGTCTCCCCGCTGGCCGGCGCCCGGTACGAGCTCCCGGTACTCGCCCACGACGTCGGCGACAACCGCCGCGCCGTCACCCGCTTCATCGCGGTCTCCCGGCTCGTGCCGCCGCCCCCGCCGACCGGCGCCGACAAGACGACGCTGCTCGTCCACCTGCCCGACGACGAGGCCGGCGCCCTGCTGACGATGCTCGAGCAGTTCGCGGCCCGCGGGGTCAACCTCTCCCGCATCGAGTCGCGGCCGATCCGGGACGCCATCGGCCGGTACGCCTTCTCGATCGACGCCGAGGGGCACGTGGCGGACGAGCGCGTCAAGGCCGCCCTGCTCGGGCTCAGGCGGGTGTGCCCGTTCGTCCGGTTCCTCGGCTCCTACCCGCGCGCCGACCAGCGCAGGCCGGTGCTCGCCCGCGGCACGTCCGACCAGGAGTTCCACGAGGCCCGCGCCTGGGTGACGGCGCTCGCCGACGGAAGCGCCTACTGACCTCGTCGCCCCCTTCCTGGCGAGTGAGCGGCTTTCCTCCTGACGAGTGAGCGGGCTTCTGCCCGGTCCGACCAACCGCAATCTCGACGGCTACCAACCGCAATCTCGACGAGCAGGTCCTCAGTCGTCGGTGGATGCGTCCGACATGGCGTCGACGAGCTGGGCCGCCAGCTGCCCGTAGTGCTGCGACAAGGTGCTGCCGGGCGTCCAGATCTCGAAGGGGCGCTTCCGGGTGGCGGGCTCACCGTGCTCGGCCGGGACCACCGGGACATGCGGGCTGAGCACGAGGGGCGACCACGCCTTGTCCGTCGGAACCTCCGCGAGCTCGGGCTCCTCGGTCGACGACGCATTCTCAGCCGGCCCGCCCGCCGGGGCGCCGACCACCACGCCGCGGAGTCGGACGAGATCGGACCGGTTGCCGCCCTCGTCGTGGATGAGCCGGCGGTAGGCCTCGACGCTCGCCACGATGTTCGACACCTCGGCGAGGTCCTTCGGCGATCGGGTGGTGGTGACGACGACGTCGGACGCGGCGTTGAGGGCCGTCACCAGGCGGGCGCCCGAGCGGATCCGACCGCAGTCGATGACGACGAGGACGTAGTCGTCGGCGGTGGTCAGCGCGTGGTGGAGCTGCGGACCCGCGCCGGCGCGCGGCTCACGGGCCGGGCCGGACGACGCCGGGACGAGCCGGAGCCGCTCGTGGTCCGTGGTGGGGACGGCGAGGGACCGGGCCCATCCGAGGGGGTAGTCGTCGTCGAGGATCGCGCCCACGTCCTGGCCCTCCTCCCACGGCTCGGCCTGCAGCCACCGGGTGGCCTCGCCGTCGGGGGAGAGGTCGATGAGCAGGACCTCCTCGCCGGCGCGCGCGGCCTCGAGCGCGAGCGCCACTGCCGTCGTCGTGCCGAAAGCGGTCGTGCCCGCGTGCGACAGCGCGAGCACCTGGCGGTCGGAGCCGGAGGTCGAGGTCATGACTGCACGCTATCGACCGGGCGTCCGGGGCGCGTCAGCCCTCGGGGCACACCTGCTCGGTCGCGAGTCGGACGTCCGCTCACTCGCCGGGAGGACGTCCGCTCACTTGCCGGCCAGGAGGCGCAGGTGCGGGTGCTAGCCTCCAGGAATGCCGCACATTCGGATCCGCACCGTTGCCGACCTGCTCGGAGTCTCCGACGACACCGTCCGCCGCTGGGTCGACCAGGGGCGGCTCGAGGCGGGTGGCGACGGCGGCCGGCTCTCCGTCGACGGCGCCTTCGTCGCCGCGCTCGCCCAGGAGCTCGCGAGCGAGAAGCACGTCGACTCCCTCGACGACGGCATCGAGCGTCGCTCGTCGCGCAACCACCTCACGGGCATCGTCACGCGCATCGTCTCCGACACCGTGATGAGCCAGGTCGAGCTGCAGTGCGGCGCCTACCGCGTGGTCTCGCTCATCTCGACCGAGGCCGTCGAGCAGCTCGGCCTCGAGGTGGGCTCGCCGGCGACCGCCGTCATCAAGGCGACCAACGTCTCGATCGAGGGCACCGGGACCTGACCGAGCCCGTCGTCGGGCGGTCGGTGAGCGACCTCGGCGTGGGCGGGCGGCCCCGGGGATCAGTCCTGGAGCTTCTCCGGGTGGCGCTCCGCCGGCTCGCCGGGCACGTGCTCGCCGGTGCGGGCCTGGAGCCGGTCGGGAGGCACGGGGTAGCGCATCTGCAGCGCCCCCTTCTCGACCCGGACCTCGACGGCGCCGGACGTGCTCAGCAGGTCGCCGTCGAGCTGGACGTGGGCCGCGTCCTCGGCCACGACGCGCACGCGACGCGCCGGCTTGAACAGCAGCTCGCTGCCCGGGAGCTCGCCGGTGCGGCGCCGGCCGGCGCGCTGGGCGAGAACGGAGATCCCGAGGTTGGCCCAGCCCACGATCCCGAAGCGCGTGTCGACGGTGACGACCTCGAGCACGCCGTCGTCGAACCGTGAGTCGGGGGACAGGACGAGGTTGCCGGGCAGCAGGCCGCAGTTGGCGAGCATGACGGTGCGGATCTTGAGGTGCTCGGGCTCGGCGTCGTCGACCGCCACCGAGACCTTGAGGCGCGACTTGACCATGTTCTTCACGCCGCCCACGAAGTAGGCGACCCAGCCGATCCGCGACTTCAGGTCGTCGTCGGTCCCATGGACCATGTCGGCGTCGAAGCCGAGCCCGGCGATGACGGTGAATGCGTGCCACCCGTCGCGGCCCGCGCCGGACTCCTCGACGAGGATCCCGTCCTCGTCCTGCGGCACCTCACCCTGGTCACGGACACGGAGCCATCCGACGTCGACCGGACCCGTCGGCTCGGTGGTCGCGATCCGGACGAGCTCGTCGGTGCGCTCGAGCGGGAGGCCGAGGTTGCGGGCGAGCAGGTTGCCGGTGCCCAGCGGGATGACGCCCATCGGGGTGCCGGTCCCGGCGAGGACCTCCGCCACGGCGCGCACCGTCCCGTCGCCACCCGCGGCGACCACCGTGCTGGCCCCGGCGCGCAGAGCCTCTTCGGCCTGGCCGCGGCCCGGGTCGTCGGCGGTCGTCTCGAACCACAGCGGCTCCTGGCGGCCCTCGCGGACGGCGGCGGCCCGGAAGAGGGTGCGCAGCTCGTCGACGTCGACGTTCTTCGACGGGTTGACGACCACGGCGACCGGCGGGGGAGCGGGCCGGGCCGCCTCCTCGGCGGCCCTCGCGGCGGCCTCCTTCCGGGCCGCGCGCTCCTCCTCGAGCACGCGTGCCGCCTCGGCGTTCGCGGCGGCCGACTCGCGCTCGAGCTGGCCCCGCCTGCGGGCGACGGAGATCGTGACGAGAAGGACGGGCAGCGCGATCACGATCGCGACGACGAGGACGATCAACCATTCCGTGGGCACGCCTCACGGTAGCCCGGGCCGCGCCGACGTCGCGCGCCACGGCTGGTGACGCGCGGCGTCGTGGACCGCGGCGGGAAGGAGGGGTGGGCGTCAGGCGATGCGGACGGCGGTGCCCGAGGCGGTCACCATCATCATTCCCTGGCCGACCGACTCGTAGTCGATGTCGACGCCGACGACCCCGTTGGCACCGAGCTCGATCGCCCGCTGCACCATCTCGCCGAGCGCGGACTCACGGGCGCCGCCGATCTCGCGCTCGTAGCCCTCGGAGCGACCGCCCACGAGGTTGCGGAAGCCCGCACCGATGTCCTTGAACATGTTGATGCCGACGACCGTCTCGCCGGCGACGACGCGGAGGTACTCGGCGATGTTCGCGTTCTGGATGGTGGACGTGGTGGTGACGATCATGGGGGCACCCCTCGGGTCTGGGTCGGGCGGTTGACAGGTGGGCCGCACGCGGTCCGGCGCACATCCTGGCACCACCGGGGGCACGCGGGGGCGAGCACGGACGGGGACCGGTTCCCCCGGCGGCATAGGCTCAGGTCATGATCGATGTGCGTGCCCTGCGCGAGGACCCCCAGCCCGCGCGCGACAGCCAGGTGGCCCGGGGTGCCGACCCCGCCCTCGTCGACCGGATCCTCGAGGCGGACGCGCGGCGCCGCACCGCCCTCGGCGAGTTCGAGTCGCTGCGGGCCGAGCACAAGGAGTTCTCCCGGAGCGTCGGCAAGGCCTCGCCCGAGGAGCGGCCCGCGATCCTCGCGCGCGCCAAGGAGATGGCCGGCGAGGTGAGCGCGGCGCAGGAGCGGGCCGACGCCGCCGGGGCCGAGGCCGACGAGCTCCTGTGGCAGATGCCCAACATCATCGCCCCGGGCATCCCCGCGGGCGGCGAGGACGACTACGAGGTGCTCGAGCACGTGGGCACGCCCCGCGACCTTGCCGCCGAGGGCGTGACCGTGCGCGACCACCTCGACATCGCGGAGTCGCTGCGCGCGATCGACATGAAGCGCGGCACCAAGGTCTCCGGCGCGCGGTTCTACTACCTCACCGGCATCGGCGCCCGCCTCGAGCTCGCCCTTCTCATGCGCGCGGCGGACCGGGCGGAGGCCGCCGGCTTCACGCTCATGACGACGCCGACCCTCGTGGGCCCCCAGATCATGGCCGGCACCGGCTTCCTCGGTGCGCACGCGGACGAGATCTACCACCTCCCGGCGGACGACCTGTACCTCACCGGCACGTCCGAGGTGGCGCTCGCCGGCTACCACGCCGACGAGATCATCGACGTCAGCGGCGGCCCGCTGCGCTACGCCGGCTGGTCCACCTGCTACCGCCGCGAGGCCGGCTCGTACGGCAAGGACACCCGCGGCATCATCCGGGTCCACCAGTTCAACAAGCTCGAGATGTTCTCCTACGTCCACGCCGAGGACGCGGCCGACGAGCACGCCGGCCTGCTCGAGCTCGAGCGGGAGATGCTCGACGCCGTCGAGCTGCCCTACCGGATCATCGACACCGCCGCCGGCGACCTCGGGTCCTCGGCCGCACGCAAGTTCGACTGCGAGGCGTGGCTGCCCAGCCAGGAGCGCTGGATGGAGGTCACGTCCACCTCGAACTGCACGACCTTCCAGGCCCGCCGCCTCGGCACGCGCGAGCGCACCGAGAAGGGCACGACCCCGGTCGCGACCCTCAACGGGACGCTCGCCACCACGCGGTGGATCGTCGCGCTCCTCGAGAACCACCAGCAGGCCGACGGCTCGGTCCACGTGCCCGAGGCGCTGCGGCCCTACCTCGGCGGCCGCGAGGTCCTCGCCCCGGTGGCCGCGTGACGCGGCACGAGGACGAGGCCCTCGTCGCCACCCCCGCCGGGGACCAGGCGATCCTCGACGCCCAGACGGACCTGCCCCCCGAGGCCGACCAGCCGGTCCACGCGCGGGACCACGGCGAGAACCTGCCCGACGACGACGGGGCCGCGCCGTCGGCCGACCCGTCTGCCGAGGGGCGGGCGACCGTTGCCGACGCCGACGCCGACGCCGACGCCGACGCCGACGCCGACGCCGACCCGGACCTCGGGCCCGCCGGGGCCCACGTCGTCGACGACGAGGCGGACGCCGCCGTCGTCGAGGGTGACGAGGCCGAGGCCGAGGTCGACGGGGCGGAGGTCGAGGCCGAGGCGGACGTCGAGCTCTGGGACGACGGGGAGCCCGACGACGAGACGGATGGTCGGCGGAACGTGCGGCGCACGGCCCCCGCCGTCGGGCTCGCGCTCACCCGGGCCGCCTCGTGGGCGCGGAACGTCGTGCGGCGTCGCCCGCGGACCCACCCGCTCGTCGAGGCCGTCGCCGCGCTGCCGGAGGCGGGGCCGGACCTGCTCGTGGCGCTCGACATCGACGGGACGATCCTCCACCACGACACGACGCTGTCGCCGCGGGTGGCCGAGTCCGTCGCCGCGCTGCGCGACACGGGTGCCCACGTCATGCTCGCGACCGGCCGCTCGGTGTTCGCCACCGTGCCCGTGGCCCGCCGGCTCGGCCTGACCAGCCGGTACGCGATCTCCTCCAACGGAGCCGTCACCGTGCGACTGGACGAGGAGGCCGAGGGCGGGTTCGAGCTCGACCACGTCGTCACGTTCGACCCCGAGCCGGCGCTGCGCGCGCTGCACCAGGCGATCCCGGACGGGGTGTTCGCCGTCGAGGACGTGGGCACCGGGTTCCGGTTGTCCTCGCCGTTCCCGCCCGGCGAGCTCGGCGGCGAGTGGGAGCTCGTCGACCTCGAGGACCTGTGCTCGCGGGAGGTCACCCGGCTCACCGTGCGGGCGGCGCACCTGGACGCGCACACCTTCCAGGAGGCGGTCCACTCGGCCGGCATGCAGTCGGTGACCTACGCGATCGGGTGGTCGTCCTGGGTCGACGTCGCGCCCGAGGGGATCTCCAAGGCGACCGCGCTCGAGCGTGTGCGGGACCTGCTCGGCGTGGACCGGGCGGCGACGGTCGGCGCCGGCGACGGCTCGAACGATGTCGAGATGCTGTCCTGGGCCGGGCTCGGCGTGGCGATGGGCGGCGCGCGGCCGGAGGTCAAGTCCTACGCCCGCACCGAGGTCGCGCCCGTCGAGGCGGACGGCCTGGCCGACCTCCTCGACCTGCTCGCCGCGCCCCGCTGACGCCCTGGGCGCACCTCCGACGACGCCCTGGGCGCTCCTCCGACGACGCCCCCGGCCGGTCCCGACGGTGGCCCGACCGACCCCGACGACGACGCCGCCCGTCCCCGCATCGGCGTGACCCGTTCGAGACCTCGATCGTGGCGCTGTGGCGGGTCGCCCGGCCTACGCTGACCTCGTTCACGATGTGGAGAACGGTTGGCCGAGGAGGGCGAACGATGGCACGACTCATGACGCGACGACGCAGCATGACGGTGGTTGCGGGACTCACGGTGGCAGCGATGCTCGCCGCCTGCGGCGGCGGTGGTGACGACGAGTCCGACGACGGCGGCGACACCTCCGAGGAGGGCGGCTCCGACGGCGCCGCGGGCGGCGGCGAGGACGGCGGCGACGGCGGTGGCGAGGTCGAGCTGCCCGAGCTCGAGGGCTACGCGGAGCTCGACGGCGAGTCGATCGTCGTGGCCTCGGACTGGTCCGGCGCCGAGCAGGAGAACTTCGAGATCGTCATGGACGCCTTCGAGGAGGCCACCGGCGCCGAGGTCACCTACGAGTCCTACGGGAACAACGTGGCCACGACGATCGGCACGCGGGTCGAGGGCGGCAACCCCCCGAGCATCGCGCTCATCCCGCAGCCCGGCCTCATGGACCAGCTCGCGGCCGACGGCAGCATCGTGCCCCTGTCCGAGGACACCCTCGCGGCGGTCGAGGAGAACTACGCGGAGACGTGGATCGACCTCGGCTCGGTCGAGGGCGAGGTCTACGGCGTGTGGTTCAAGGCCGCCAACAAGTCGACCATCTGGTACAACACGCAGGTCTACGAGGACGCGGGCGCCGAGGTGCCCGAGACCTGGGAGGACTTCGTGTCCACCCTCCAGCTCGTCTCCGACTCCGGAGTTCCGGGGCTCTCGGTCGGTGCCGACGTCGGCTGGCCGCTGACCGACTGGTTCGAGAACGTCTACCTCCGCACGGCGGGGCCGGACATGTACGACCAGCTCGCCGACCACGAGATCCCGTGGACCGACCCCAGCGTCATCGAGGCGCTCGAGGCGCTCGCCGAGGTGTGGAGCAACGACGCGCTCCTGCTCGAGGGCGGTGGGCAGCGCTCGTTCCCGGACTCGGTGACGTCGGTGTTCTCCGACCCGCCCGAGGCCGGCACCGTGTTCGAGGGCGACTTCGTGGCCGGCAACATCGCCGACCAGACCGAGGCCGTCGTCGGTGAGGACGCCCTGTTCTACCCCTGGCCCACGATGAACGACTCCGCCCCGTCCGTCATGGGCGCCGGCAACGTCGCGGTCGCGTTCGACGACAACGAGGCCACCGCCGAGCTCATGCGCTACCTCGCCTCGCCCGAGGCGGCGAACATCTGGATCGAGCTGGGCGGCTTCACCTCGCCGAACCAGAACGCGGACCTCGACCTGTACCCGGACGAGATCTCGCTCGAGATCGCCCAGCAGCTCGTCGACGCCGAGGTCTTCCGGTTCGACCTGTCCGACCTCGCGCCGTCGGCCTTCGGCGGCACCGAGGGCGAGGGCATGTGGCAGATCCTCATCGAGTTCTACGAGGACCCCTCCGACCCGGAGGCCACGGCCCAGGCTCTCGAGGACGCTGCGGCCGCCGCGTACGGCGACTGACGACGTGACCACGGCCGAGACCACCACGGCCGCACCGGGCGGGGGGCGCGCACGTCGCGCCCCCCGCTCGGGGACCAGCACGTGGGTGGTCCTCGTCATCCTGCTCGGTCCCGCGGTCCTGATCCTCGGGGCGCTCGTCGCCTACCCGATCGTCTTCTCGCTCGTCCGCGGCCTGTTCGACCAGTCCGGCGAGACCTTCGTCGGCCTCGGGAACTACGTCGACATGTTCACGGACGCCCAGACGTTCCGGGCCCTGCGCAACAACGCGATCTGGGTGCTCGTCGCGCCCGCGGTGTGCACGGTGCTCGGGCTGATCTTCGCCGTGCTCATGGAGCGGATCCGCTGGCAGACGGCCTTCAAGCTCATCATCTTCATGCCGATGGCGATCTCGATGCTCGCCGCCGGCGTCATCTTCCGGTCCGTCTTCCAGCAGAACCCGGACATCGGCCTCGCCAACGCGGTCATCGTCTCCGTGCAGGAGATGGTCGGCGCCGAGTCCACGAGCTACCCCGACGCGCGGCCGCGGCCCGAGGGTGCCGTCGAGCTCCAGGAGACCGGCGAGATGACGTCGACCGAGGAGGTCGCGGCCGGCTCCGTCGTCGAGATCCCGCTCGTCGGCATCGCCGAGGAGAGCCGGCCCGCCGACGCCGTCGACGCCGTGGAACCGCCCGCGGCCGGCGACGACCAGGTGACCGGCGCCGTGTGGTTCGACTTCATCGTGGGCGGCGGCGGCACGAACGGTGAGGTCGGGGACGGCAAGCCCGGCCTCGGCGGGATCGACGTGGTGCTCACCGACGCCTCCGGGGCCGAGGTCGCCACCGCGGTGACGCAGGACGACGGGACCTTCGTCGTCGAGGGGCTCGACCCGGGAGGCGAGTACACGCTCACGCTCCCGGCGAGCAGCTTCGCCCCCGGCGCCTCTGGCATCGACTGGCTCGGCCCGGGACTCATCACGCCGGTGACGATCCTCGCCTACGTGTGGATCTGGGCCGGTTTCGCCATGGTGATGATCGCGTCCGGCCTGTCCTCCGTCGACCGCTCCCTGCTCGAGGCCGCCCGGACCGACGGCGCCAACGAGTGGCAGGTCTTCCGGCGGATCACGGTGCCCCAGCTCGCGCCCGTGCTCATGGTCGTCATGGTCACGCTCGTCATCAACGTGCTGAAGATCTTCGACCTCGTCTACGTCATCCCGCCCGGGGTGTCGAAACCGGCCGCCGACGTCATCGCCACCCGCATGTGGACCGTGTCGTTCGGCGGGGGCAACGACCAGGGCCTCGGCTCGGCGCTCGCGATCTTCCTCCTGCTGCTCGTGCTGCCGGCGATCCTGCTCAACATCCGCAACTTCCGACGAGGAGGTCAGGCATGACCGCCGTCGTCGGCACCACGCCGCCCGTGGACGACCCCGAGGCCGGCGGTCCCGGAGGGACGGGGGGACCCGGAGGCTCCGGCCCGGGCGCCACGCCCCCCGCCACCCCACCCGGCTCCCGCCCCGGCGGCGGCTCGAGGGTCGCGCGGTTCCTCGGCCGCGGCGTCGTCAACGTCGTGCTCGTCGTCGTCGCGCTCGTGTGGCTCGTCCCGACGGTCGGACTGTTCTTCTCCTCGCTGCGCAGCTCGCAGGCCAACGCCCAGTCGGGCTGGTGGACGGGGTTCCTCGACCTCTCGCAGTTCTCGGTGGACAACTACCGGAACCTGCTCGAGGCGGACTGGATCATGTCCTCCCTGTGGAACACGGTGCTCATCGTGGTCCCGTCCACGCTGCTCGTCGTGGGCCTCGGGGCGATGGCCGGCTACGCGCTCGCCTGGGTGCGGTTCCCGGGGCGCGACTGGCTGCTCATCGTCATCATCGCGTTCATGGCGGTGCCGCTCCAGGTGGCGTTCATCCCGCTCGCGCGCCTGTTCGGGGACATCGGGATCTTCGGCTCGATCACGGCCGTCGTCCTGTTCCACACCGCGTTCGGCCTGCCGTTCGCCGTGTTCCTGCTGCGGAACTTCTTCATGCAGATCCCCGCGGAGATGCTCGAGGCCGCGCGCATCGACGGCGCGAGCGAGCTGCGGATCTTCGTCCGCATCGCCCTCCCGCTGGCGATGCCCTCGATCGCCTCGCTCGCGATCTTCCAGTTCCTGTGGTCGTGGAACGACATGCTCGTCGCCCTGCTGTTCTCCTCCCCGGAGAGCCAGCCGATCACGGTGGCGCTGCAGTCCCAGCTGCGGCAGTTCTCGTCGAACATGGACGTGCTCTCCGCGGGCGCGTTCCTCTCGATGATCGTCCCGCTCATCGTGTTCTTCGCGTTCCAGCGGTACTTCGTCAGCGCGCTGATGGCGGGCTCGCAGAAGTAGGTGGGGGACCGCGCCCGTCCGCCCACGACCTACGATGGCGGGGTTCACCCGTCGCGGTGGGTCGAGGAAGGGCGGACGATGGCACGGAGCACGAGGCGAGGTCGGGGCGCGGCCCTCGGCGCGGCACTGGTCACGGTGGCGCTGCTCGCGGCCTGCGGCGGCGGGGCCGAGGACGAGAACGACGACGCCGACAGCTCCGCCGACCCCGGCTCCGCACCGGACGGCACGGCCCCCGACGGCGCCGAGGACCCGACGGCACCGCCCGAGTCCTCCTCGGAGGGCACCGCAGGGTCGCCCGAGACCCCCACCGACGGGGGGGCGGTGCCCGAGGAGGTCCTCGCCCCCGAGCTCGAGGGCTACGCCGACCTGTCCGGGCAGACCATCGAGATCGCCACCCGCTGGACCGGGAGCGAGCGCGACCGGTTCGACCAGGTGCTCGACGCGTTCGAGCAGGCCACCGGTGCCCGCGTCGACCAGCTGGGCCTCGGCGGCAACCCCGTCCTCGCCATCACCGAGAGCCTGGACAACGGCCGGCCCCCGAACGTCGCCGTCGTCGGGAGCCCCACGCTGGTCCGCTCGCTCGCGGAGGACGGCGCCATCGTCCCGCTGGCCGAGGAGGTGCGGGCGACCATCGAGGACAGCTACGCGCCGACCTGGACCGACCTCGGCTCGGTGGACGGCGACGTCTACGCCGTCTGGATGGAGGCGACCTCGAAGTCGCTCCTCTGGTACGACGCTGCGGCGTACGCGGACGCCGGCGTCGAGGAGCCCGCCACGTGGGACGACCTCCTCGCCGGGCTGCGTGAGCTCTCCGGCACCGATGTGGCGCCCGTGACCGTGGGCGTCGACTACGGCTGGCCGCTGACGGACTGGTTCGAGAACGCCTACCTGCGCCTCGCCGGGCCCGAGGCCTACGACCAGCTCGTCGACCGGGAGATCCCCTGGACGGACCCGAGCGTGGTCGAGACCCTCGAGGTCCTCGCCGAGGTGTGGGGCGACCCCGAGCTCGTGCTGTCCGGCGGCCTCGACCGCTCCTACCCGGACACGGTCGAGAACGTCTTCAGCGACGACCCGAGCGCCGCCACCCTCGTGGGCGGCGAGTACGTGGCCGGCTCGATCGAGGGACAGACCGACGCGGTGGTCGGCGAGGACGCGATGTTCTTCCCGTGGCCCGAGATGGACGGCTCGGCGCCGACCGTGGTGGGGGAGGCCGGCGGGGCCGTCGCGTTCGACTCGGAGCCCGGCACGGCCGAGCTCATGCGGTACCTCGCCTCGCCCGAGGCGGCGAACATCTGGATCGCCCTGGGCGGCACGACGTCGCCGAACCAGCGGGCGGACCTCGACCTCTACGAGGACGACCTCTCGCGCGAGATCGCGCAGCAGATCGTCGGCGCCGAGGTCTTCCGCCTCGACCTGTCCGACCTCGTCCCGCCGGACTTCGGCGCGAGCCAGCTGGAGGGCCTGTGGCCCGTCCTCATCGACTTCTACGAGGACCCCTCCGACCCGGCTGCCACCGCCCAGGCGCTGGAGGACGCGGCCGCCGACGTCTACGGCGACTGAGCACACCCCGCACGACGACGAACCGCCGGGCCCGGTGCGGACCCGGATCGGAGCGCCCGGGGCGCGGCGTCGTCAGACGGTGAGCAGGATCTTCCCGAACGACCCGCCGGCGGCCATCGTCTCGTGGGCGCGGGCGGCCTCGGCGAGCGGGATCCGCTCGGCGACGACCGGGACCACCGTGCCGTCCTCGACCCACGGCCACACGCGCTCGCGGATGTCGTCGATGAGCGCGGCCTTCGACGCCCGGGAGCGGGTCCGCAGCTTGGCCGCGGTGATCGTGCCCGAGCGGGCGAGGAGGGCGCCCAGGTCGAGCGTGCCCTTCGCGCCGTCGAGGAGGCCGATGACCATGATCCGGCCGCGCTCGGCGAGCACCGAGACGTTGAGGGCGAGCCCGCCGGCCCCCAGGATGTCGAGGACGACGTCGACACCCCGGCCGTCGGTCGCGGCGAGGACCTGGTCGGCGACGTCGTCGGACGTGTGGTCGATCGCCACGTCGGCGCCGAGCTCGAGGCACCGGGCCGTGCGCTCCGCACCGCCCGCCGTGGTGATCACGCGCGAGCCGTAGGCGTGCGCGAGCTGGATCGCGATCGTCCCGATGCCGCCGGACCCGCCGTGCACGAGCACGGTCTGGGACGGGGCGAGGTGGCCGAGCTCGACCATGTTGGCCCACGCGGTGCAGATCGACTCGGGCAGGGAGGCGGCGTCGACGAGGTCGAGGGAGTCGGGGACCCGCAGGAGCTGGCCCACCGGGACGACCGCGCGCGTGCCGTAGCCGCCGCCGGCGACGAGCGCGCACACCCGATCGCCGACCGCCCAGCCCTCGACGTGGTCGCCGAGCGCGGAGATCGTGCCGGACAGCTCGAGGCCGAGCACCTCCGACTCGCCCTCCGGCGGCAGGTGGCCTCCGGTGACCTGGAGGAGGTCGGCCCGGTTGACGCCGGCGGCGACGACGTCGACGAGGACCTCGCCCATGCCGGGGACGGGGTCGGGGGCGGTGGCCAGCTCGAGGCGGCCGCCGTCGGAGATCGAGATCGCGTCCATCCGCTCATCGTGCCCCAGGAGGGAGCGCGGGGAGCGGAGGTGAGAACAGGACCAGGTCAGGACGAGGTCCGGGCGAGGTGCTGGCGAAGTGCTGCGGCCGGACCGTGCACCTCGGGGCGGACCCGAGCCTGTCGGGCGGGATCGTGCCGGATCGTAGGATGGTCGCCGGTCCGTCCCGGTACTCCTGCCGGTGCGCGGGCCGGCGCCCGGCCCGGCCGGGCGAGGAGGGTTGACAGAGCGGCCGAATGTGACGGTCTTGAAAACCGTTGTGGGAAACCACCAAGGGTTCGAATCCCTTACCCTCCGCCGGTTCGGCCGCGAGCGGCGGTCGGCGGCTCGACGTGGGGCGTCGTCGTGCGAGTTCGTGACGAGTGTTGCCCGCGCCTCACGCTCCCGCGTTGGAACGCCGGTCGCCGTCCGGGTACGGTGGACGCTGCATCTGGAGACGTCGCATAGTCAGGCCTAGTGCGCATCCCTGCTAAGGATGTAACGGGGTAACCCGTTCGTGGGTTCAAATCCCACCGTCTCCGCCGCGTGCCGAAGGGCCCGGGAACCGCGCGATCGTGCGGTTCCCGGGCCCTTCGGCCGTCGTGGCTGCGCTCAGGAGGCGGCGATGAAGCGCTCCGAGTTCCCCTCGAAGTCGTAGGTGTCCGCGACCCGCCACACGCCACCCTCGATGGCGTCGACACGGACCATGGCGCACTCGTTGCCCGTCGCCGTCCCGCCCTCGTAGAGCTCGCCGGAGTCCATGAGCGAGTCGGGGACCACGCCGCAGTACCCGCTGTAGGTCACGGCGTCGGTCCCGACGAACTCGATGTTGAGGTCGAGCCACGCGGTGCCGTTCTCGTTGCCGAGATAGGTCGCCGTCACCGGCACCACCACGTAGTTGTGGCCGTCGTCCGGCGGCTCGTTGAACATGTTCTCGTTGGCGATGGTCTGGTTCGCGTCCTGGACGGTCGAGCCGAACTGGACCTCCCAGTCGCCGACGCGCACCACCGTGTCGATCGGGGCGGGGTTGTCGCGGGAGGTGCCGAGGTCGCCGTCCGGTGCGGGCTCGGTCGACGGCGCCGGCTCGGTCGTGGGAGCCGGCTCGGTGGTCGGCGCGGGCTCGGTGGTCGGGGCCGGCTCCGTGGTGGGCGCGGGGGTCGGTGCCGGCTCGGTCGACGGCGCGGTCGGTGCCTGGGGAGTCTGGGGTGCCTGCGGCGCGAGCGCGGTCGGGACGTCCGGACCGCCGCATGCGGCGAGGCTCGCCGCGGCGAGGACGGGAAGGGCGAGGGCGGCGAGTCGACGGCGCACGGGGGCTCCTTGGTGGGGGATCCGGATCTGCGCACATGATCGCACCGTTGTCACGCCGTCATGCCCGCTCCGGCCGACTCCTGCGACACGTTTGTGTCACGGCCGGGTGCGCTCCCTGGTGCTAGCGTCGCAGCCGATGCCGGGTGCGCCACCCGAGACCGGCCGACGACGCCCCCAGGACCAGGACGGACACGACGATGAGCAGCTACGGCGGCGGGAGCAACCCGGGTCAGGGCGGCCGGCCCGGTGGGTACGAGGACCAGTTCAACCAGGCCTACGGCAACCAGGGTCAGGGCGGCTACGGCAACCAGGCCTACGGCAACCAGCCCCA
This sequence comes from Georgenia sp. Z1344, assembly GCF_049856295.1. Lineage (GTDB taxonomy): Bacteria > Actinomycetota > Actinomycetes > Actinomycetales > Actinomycetaceae > JB111. Next base: position 52,483 of record NZ_JBNDMZ010000006.1, read on the forward strand.
GGGCGGCTACGGCAACCCCGGCGGGTACGGCGCGGCGGCGAACCCGTACGGCGCGGGCGACGGGGTGATGCCGGGCAGGACGCAGAGGAGCACCACGGGCCCGAAGATCGTCACCTTCATCGGGCTCGGTCTCATCGTGCTGGCGATCGCCGCGATCATCTTCGCCGTCGGCCGCATCGGCGGCCTCGTCTCCGACGCCGACTTCACCACCGTCGGTCCCGGCGGCGCGCAGATCGAGGCCGAGGCCGGCGAGGAGTGGGCCCTCTACGCCACGAACAGCGAGAACCCCGAGGCGCAGACGCAGACGTGCCAGGTCTCCGGACCGGACGGCGCGCAGGTCTCGCTCGACGACCCGAGCACCGACATCACGGTCAACGACTACTCCCTCGGTCACCGGTTCACGACCGACCAGGCCGGTACCTACACGGTCACCTGCAACGAGAGCGCGTTCGTCGGCCACAACGTCAGCGGCGGGGAGATCGCCGCACCGATCGTCGGCATCATCGGCGGGATCCTCGGGGGGATCCTCGGCGTCATCATGCTGATCATCGGCGTGATCTGGTGGATCGCCCGCCGCAACTGACGGCGCGTCCTCACCCGGCCGCGACGTACCGGACGATCTCCTCCTCGACCAGCTCCTCGGTGTCCGGGTCCTGCGACCACCCGGTGGTGCGGACCTCCCAGTGCCCGGACTCGGCATCGCCCCGGGTCATCTCCATGCACACGTCGTGGGTGATCGTGCCGCCGGGGACGGAGTCGACCCGGTCGATGTACTCCCAGCTGCACTGCGCGGACTCGTCGCCGTAGGACCGTTCGGTGCCGTCCTCGGCGATCCACACGAGCGACACGTCGTCGAACGGTGAGGCGGGCACGGAGGCCGTGTTCGTCACGGTGACGTTCGTGTCGATCCGGCGCGCGCTGCTCGAGAGCGGGTCCTCGTCGTCCTCCGCGCGGTCCCGGACGGTGACCGGGTCGATGCTGACGACCCACAGGCCCGCGCGCACGGGGGTGCCGGCCGGTGCGGGGGCGGCGGGGTCGGTCCCCGCGCCCGCCTCGACCACCGGGACCTCGAACGGCTCGAGCGAGGTCGCGGCCGTGGCCGTCGCGACGTGCCGGACCGGGACGGAGCGCTCGGGGCCGTAGCTCGTCACGCGCCAGGCCCCGCCCTCGACCAGGTCCTCGTCGACCTCGGCGCACAGCTCGCCCTCGGCCTCACCGCGGGGGGTGGCGCCCGCGCGGTCGAGGTCGTCGATCTCGAAGCCCTCGCCGCCCGAGCACGAGTACCGGGTGTCGTGGAGCTGGCCCGCGGCGTCGACGAACTCGACGTCGAACTCGTACCGGCGCGAGGAGTCCGTCCCGGCCGAGCCGTCCTCGGTCACGGCGATGTCGGCGAGGACGAACGCGTTCCCGTCCTCGGGCTCGTCGGTGAAGGAGTAGCCGTCGACCTCGAGCTCGTCCTCGGTGCGGGCCTCGTCGATCGTCACGCTCGTGTACCCGACCTCGTGGGACTCACCCGCGGGCAGGGGCTCGCGGGAGTCGATTCCCTCGAGGTTCCCGGGCTCGGGGGCGGTCGACGCCGCGAGGAGCTCGGGGGTCGGGTCCACGCCGAGCTCGACGTACCGGTAGGAGGCGCCCCAGCCCACCGCGCCCTCGGTCAGCTGCCATCGGGCGCCGGCCACGGCCTCGATCGGCGCCGCCTGGCACAGCGAGATCTCGGCGGTCCCGCCGGGCTGGATCGGTCCGAGGGGGTCCGTCGGCCGGCTCGCCGGGTCGCACTCGCCGATCGCGAAGAGGGACCCGCCTGCCCAGTCGACGAGCTCGAGCCCGCCGAGCGCCGGCTGGACCGGCTCGGTGCCGAGGTTCGTCACCGCCACGGTGGAGCCCACGAACATCTCGTCGGGGTATGGCTCCGGCTCCTCCCCGTCCTCGTCCGGCAGCAGCTCGGGGTCGAGGTCGCTCGGGCCGATCGCGACCGCGAGGTCGCCGACGCGGATCGGGGTGCCCGACGCCGCCGGGAGCTCGATGTGCCGACCCGCGGCGGTGTCCGTCACCGGGAGGGGCGGGAGCTGGGCGGGCGCCTCGTCGCCGACGAGCACGTAGCGCCGCTCGGCGGCCTCCTTGCCCGAGCCGGAGCCCACGGTGCCGCCGCCGTCGTCCGCGTCGCCCGTCCCGTCGTCGCCCGTCCCGCCCGAGACCCCGGAGCCGACCGACGGCCCGGCACCCTCCGAGCCGTCGACCACGGCCCAGACGGCGCCCTCGAGCGCGTCGGCGGGGATGACGGTGCACCAGCGGGCGCTCAGGCTCTCGCCGGGCGCGACCTCCGGTGCGTCGGCGACGGTGGCCTCGCCCTCGCACGCGTTGCCCGGGTAGGAGGCGCCGGAGGTGGTGACGAGCTCGAGCCCGAGGTGGTCGGCGGGCGTGAGCGGGGCGGTGGAGTCGTTGGTCGCGTCGACGAGGACCGACACGATCCGCTGGTCGTCCGCCGGGGCCGCGAGGAGGTCGACCCCCGCCACGGGCCGCGCGGTCGCGTCCTGCTCCGTGTCGCCGAGCGTGACGGTCCACGCGCCGGTCGTGACGGTCGACCCCTGCGGGGCGGCGGCCTGCCAGGACGGTCCCGCCTCCGACGGGATCGGCTGCACGGAGAGCCCGGGTCCCGATCCCGAGCACGCGGTCAGGGTCGCGGCGCCGGTCAGCACGAGGGCGACGAGGGCGGGGCGCGTCCTGGGCATGATCTCCACTGCTCTTCGAGGTCGGATATCGCCATTGTGGCGGGGCCCGGGGCGCCTCGGGCCGTTCCCGACGGGGAGGGGGACCCGGCGGCCGCCGTTCGTCGTCGGGGGAGGTCCCGGGGCACGTGCCCGGGGGAGCGGGTGTCCGACGACGAGACCCCCGCCGGGTGGCCGGTCCGGATGGCGGGACCCGGCCGGGGGCGACCCCACCGCGCCGCGGCGCGCGCCTAGCGTCGTGGGCATGGACCTGCTGCTCGTGCGCCGGCTCTGGCTCGACCAGGGCCGGGCGCGCTCGACCCGATGTCGCTGACGCGGACCTGCCCGCGCACGCGACCCGGCCCGGACCGGCCACCACCCGTTCTCACGACCACAGGAGTCCCCATGACCACTGCCGACCAGACCACCGCGACCCAGGACGTCGCCCGCCTCGTCACCGCCACCGAGCTCGCGGAGCTCAAGGACCGCCCCGGGGTCGTCGTCCTCGACGCCACCTCGATCATCCGGCAGCCCGACGGCGACGGCTTCTACGACGCCGCCACCGGCCGTGACGTCCACGAGGAGGGCCACGTCCCCGGTGCGGTGTTCGCCGACCTGCTCGAGGACCTCGCCGACCGTTCGAACCCCGACTTCTGGACCGCGCTGCCGCCCGAGGATTTCGCCGAGAAGATCGGCGCCCTGGGGGTCGGCAACGACACCACCGTGGTCGTCTACGACCAGGGCCAGACCATGTGGGCCACGCGCCTGTGGTGGAACCTGCGCTACGTGGGGCACGACGACGTCCTCGTCCTCGACGGCGGTCTGCCGGCCTGGCGGGCCGCGGGCCTCGAGGTCGCCGCCGGCGCCTCGCCGGCACCCGAGCCGCGGACCTTCGTCGCGCACCCGCGCCCGGAGCTCTACGCCGACGTCGACTCGGTCGCCGCCGCGATCGACGACCCGCGCACCGTCCTCGTCAACAGCCTCGACCGCGCCACCTTCACCGGCGAGCGCGTGACCTACGCCCGGGCCGGGCGCATCCCGGGTTCGAAGCACATCTTCTTCGGGGACCTCCTCGACGCCGACGGGCTGGCCGCCGAGGTGGACCAGGTGCGTGAGACCGGTGACGCGGCGGAGGTCATCGACGGCGAGCCGTCGGTCATCACGTACTGCGGGGGCGGGATCGCGGCCACCTACGTCGCCTTCCAGCTCGCGCGTGCGGGGCGCGGGGACGTCGCCGTCTACGACGGGTCGATGACCGAGTGGGCGAACAACCCGGCGCTCCCGCTCGAGACGGGTGAGCCCGTCGCCTGACCGGCGCGCCGCCCGTCACGACGAACGACGGCGCCCGGCCCCTTGTCCTTGGGCCGGGCGTCGTCGCGCGACCGTGCATCGTGTCGCGCGATGCCGCCCAACCGTGACCGCCGGGCCATGTACCGCACGATCCTGCGGGAGTAGCGTCCTCTCATCGGACCGGCACGAGCCGGCCCGACCGCCCACCGGGGTCCGGTGACGTGCCCCGCGGATCACGCAGGAGTGAGCCATGGGGACGAACCGCACGACCGCCCGCCCCGTCGCAGCCTCGACGCTCGCCCTCGGCCTGCTGGCCGGCGCGTCGCCCCCGGCCCTCGCGGCGGGCGAGGGCAACGACGACTTCGGGGAGGTCTATTTCCTCAACGACGAGTGGACCGGCCGGGCCAACCACGAGGTGGTGTTCAGCCTCCCGGTCGAGATGGTGTTCATGGGGGACTGGGACGGCAACGGGACAGACACCTTCGCCCGGCAGCGCGGCAACGTCATCGACGTCGTCAACCTGCTCGGGCCCACCGAGTTCGACCTCGCGTTCCGGTTCGGCCGGATGTTCGACACCCTCTACACGGGTGACTGGGACGGCAACGGGACCGAGACGTTCGCCGTGCGCCGGGGCAACCAGTACCTCATGCGCAACACCCTGACCGACGGACCGGCGGACCGCGTGGTCCACTTCGGGCGGGCGGGTGACACCGTGCTCGTGGGGGACTGGGACGGGGACGGCGTGGACACGTTCGCCGTGCGCCGGGGCAACACGTACTTCCTGCGGAACTCGCAGACCTCGGGTCCGGCCGACCTGGTCGTGGACTACGGGCGCGCGGCCGACCAGGTGGTCGTGGGGGACTGGGACGGGGACGGCCGTGACTCGCTCGGCGTGCGCCGCGGCAACACCTACTACCTCAGCGACGCGATCGCGGACGGCCCCGCGGAGATCGTCCTCGACTACGGGCGGCCGACCGACAGCGTGCTCGTGGGCGACTGGGACGGCGACGGCGACGACACCCTCGGGGTACGCCGTCCGTCACCGGTCGAGGACGTTGTGCTCCGGGCGGTCCGCGCCGCGTCCGACGGCGACCGTCCCCTGCTCGACCACCTGAGCAGCAACCACGCGGAGCAGCAGCTCTGGTACGCGTTCCAGAGCTTCTACGACCCGCCCCAGTGGCCGACGCGCGTGACGGGCTGCGGGCCCGTGCCGGGCGGGATCGTCATGTGCCACGTCCGGTCCGACGACTATCCCGTGGCGATCGGCTACGCCTACGCGGCTCCGGACGGCGTCACCACCTGGCAGGTCGTCGACTACGAGATCGTCGCCGACTGGTGAGTCCCGGGTGCCGGGTGGCTGGTGCCCGGGGAGTGACCTCCTGCCGGGCTTCGGCAGGTGGCGGTGACGCCCCTGTGGCCAGGTCACGAATGGGTCACGGACCAATCAAAGCAGTGTACTCCTTCCGTGGGACCGACGCACCCCACCCCTGTGGCCAGGTCTGATGTCCCCTCCGTGCGGTGTTGCCCACGCCTCGGCGAGTTCGGGACGGTCGTGCCGTGCGACCGGCGGACGCCGGTCGTGACACACGACCCGGGGGCCGGTCGGTGCTCGGGGAACCGATACCAGGGGGACATCCACCATGAGCACCTACCGCGCACCAGCCAACGCCCGACCATCGCTCACCCGTCGCATGAGCATCCTCGGCGCCGGGCTCGCGACGACCGGACTCGTCGCCGCCGGCGCCACCGCCGCGAGCGCCACCGGCAGCCCGAACAACGACATCGGCGAGGGCTACTACGCGAGCAACTCCTGGGACTCGACGACCGGGACGCACTTCTCCTTCGGCGACACCCTCTCCTCGGTCTTCGTCGGTGACTGGGACGGCGACGGCGTCGACACCTTCGCCGTGCGGGAGGGCAACGTCATCAGCTACACCAACACGTTCGGCCATGTCGACCACTTCGAGGCCGTGTTCGAGTACGGCCGGGAGGGCGACCAGCTCGTGGTCGGCGACTGGGACGGCGACGGCGCCGACTCGTTCGGCGTGCGGCGCGGGAACGCGTACCACCTACGCGACGAGATGTCCGGCGGGCCGGCGGACACGATCGTCAACTACGGCCGCGCGGACGACACCGTGCTGGTCGGTGACTGGGACGGCGACGGCGCGGACTCGCTCGCCGTGCGCCGCGGCGCCGAGTACTTCCTGCACAACTCCCTCGAGTCCGGCCCGGCGGACGAGCACGCGGTCTACGGCCGCGCGGACGACACGGTGCTGGTGGGCGACTGGGACGGCGACGGTGCGGACTCGCTCGGCGTGCGCCGCGGCATCACCGTCTACCTGCACAACTCGATCACGACCGGTGCCGCTGAGACCGTCCTCGACTACGGGCGCTCCGACGACGGCCTGATCGTCGGCGACTGGGACGGCGACGGCGTCGACACGCCGATGGTACGCCGCGCCGACGCCGTCGAGGATGCCGTCCTCGCGGCGGCGACCGCCGCGGCCGAGGGCCGTTCCGCGGACCTCGACGCGGTGACGAACGTCGACGGATACGACGAGCTCTGGTACGCGTTCCAGGGCTTCTACGACCCGCCCATGACGCCGTCGAGCATCCAGGGCTGCGGCCAGGACTTCAACACGGGCGTCATCTACTGCGACGTCTACGCGGACGGCCACGAGAGGCCCGTCGGTCGCGCCGAGGTCGCCCCGCTGGGGGCCAACGAGTTCGAGATCATCGGTTACGAGATCTTCGCCGACTGGGAGGGCACTCCGCAGTAAGGAGCGGGATGGACCTGCCCGGGTGATGCCACGGGCGGTGACGACCCCGCCGGTGCGCCGCGGGACCGGACGATTCCCGGTCCCGCGGCGCACCGCTGTCCCGACGTGCTCATGTGCGCGACATCGGATGTGACCGCTGATACGTTGCGCCGTAACCGGAACCACGCAGCGGTGCGTGGTGGGGGACGGTTCCCACCGACTGCCGCCTGCGACGACGCAAGGAGCAGTCGATGTCGACCCCTGAGATCAAGGAGAGCACGTCGCGCGCGGCAGGTCTCGACGCCCTCCCCGCCGACCCGAGGACCCGCAACCGGCGCTGGATCGGGCTCTCGCTCGGCGTGGTCCTCGCCGTCATCATCTACTTCATCTTCCCCAAGGACCTGTCGCCGGAGCTCGTCGAGAGCCTGGCCGGCAAGGAGATCGAGGCGTCCGGCCACCACATCGCTCTGACCGCGGCGATCGCCGTGCTCATGGGCGTGTGGTGGATGACGGAGGCCATCCCGCTCGCGGCCACGGCGCTCGTGCCGCTCGTGGCGTTCCCCGGCCTCGGCGTGGTCGGAGTCTCCGACGCCGCCTCGCCGTACGCCTCGGGCACGATCTTTCTCTTCCTCGGCGGCTTCTTCCTCGCCCTGACCATGCAGCGCTGGAACCTCCACCGCCGCATCGCGCTCGCGGTCGTCCTCGCCGTCGGCACCAAGCCGAAGCAACTGGTGCTCGGCTTCATGGTCGCCACCGGGTTCCTCACGATGTGGGTGTCGAACACCGCCACCGCCGTGATGATGCTGCCGATCGGCCTGTCCGTCCTCGCGCTCGTCGGGACCCTGCGCGGCGACGACACCAAGCGGTCGAACTTCGGCACCGCGCTCATGCTCGGCATCGCCTACTCGTCGTCGATCATGAGCCTGTCCACGCTCATCGGCACGCCGCCCAACGCCCTGCTGCGCGCCAACCTCGCCGACAACTACGACATCAACCTCAACTTCGGCACGTGGATGCTGTTCGCCACCCCGCTCGCGATCGTCTTCACGCTCATCTGCTGGTGGCTGCTCGTCAACGTCTTCTACAAGCCGGAGATGAAGGAGATCCCCGGCGGGCGTGGGGTCATCCAGGAGGAGTACCGCAAGCTCGGCCCGATGTCCCGGCAGGAGATCCTCACACTCATCATCTTCGTCGGTGTCGCCCTGGCCTGGGTCACGGTCCCGCTCATCTGGGAGGAGTCGAACTTCTCCGACGAGGTCATCGCCATGATCCTCGCGCTCGTGCTGTTCATCGTCCCGGCCGACGTCAACAAGGGCGTCCAGCTGCTCGACTGGGACACCGCCAAGGAGGTCCCGTGGGACGTCCTGCTCCTGTTCGGCGGCGGGCTGTCCCTGTCCGCGATGTTCACCGCCACCGGCCTGTCGGACTGGATCGGCGAGGCCGCCGGCGGGCTGGCGGGTGCCCCGGTGATCCTCATCATCGCCGCCGTGACGGCCCTGGTCATCTTCCTCACCGAGATGACCTCGAACACCGCCACCGCCGCCGCGTTCCTGCCGATCATGGGAGGCGTCGCCACCGGTATGGACGTCGACGTCATGCTGCTCATGGTCCCGGTGGCGCTCGCCGCCACCTGCGCGTTCATGCTGCCGGTCGCCACCCCGCCGAACGCCATCGCGTACGGATCGGGGTACCTCCAGATCTCACAGATGGTGAAGGCGGGAGTCTGGCTCAACATCATCGGCATCGTCCTCATCACCCTCACGGTGATGACGCTGGGGCAGTGGGTACTCGGAATCGCGATGTAGGTCGAACCACCCGACCCGACCCGGGTCGGGAGACCGCGACCGGCCGGGTCCTGCGCGGAGTGCACCGCGCGGGGCTCGGCCGGCGTCGTCCGCCCGTGAGCACACTCACGCAGGTGGGGGAGGCCAGGGGGTCGGGGCCGTTGTAACCTGGTCCCTGCCCTTGAGGCGTGCGCCCGTAGCTCAATGGATAGAGCATCTGACTACGGATCAGAAGGTTGGGGGTTCGAGTCCCTTCGGGCGCGCAGATGCCCCGGTCGCGTATGCGACCGGGGCATTCGCCATTCCTGGGCCCCTTGCCGGGCCGCACCCCTGTACGGCCCCGCTCGACCTCGACCCCTCCGGTCTCGGGCCCCACACCCGCGACGACGACGCCGTGCCCCGCGACGACGACGCTGTGCCCCCGCTCACGACTAGTTGCATGCTGCAAGCAACGGAGTATCGTCGGACCAGTGCCTGATGCTTCATCCCTTTCGTCCCCCTCGCCCGACCCGGCGAGCGGCGCGTCCCCGACGGACGCCGCTGCGCACCACGTCGTCGCCGGCGCCACGCCTGACGCCACGTCCGACGACCGCCTCGCCGTCGTCGCCGACCTCGTCCTCGCGGTGCTCGAGGCCGGCCGCGTCACTCGAGGCCTGGGGGAGGCCGTCAACAAGCTGACGGGCATCCGCCGCGCCGACTACCTCACGCTGCTGCGGATCCAGGAGTCCGACGCCTGCCGCATCTCGGACATCGCCGCGGGCCTCGAGCTCGACGTCTCCGTCATCTCCCGGAAGATCGCGTCCCTCGACGAGCTCGGCCTCGTCTCCCGCAGCCCGCACCCCGACGACGGCCGCGCGCAGGTCGTCTCCGTCACCGACCTGGGCCGCGAGACGATCGGGCACAACCGGCGCCTCTACACCGAGGCCATCGCCCGCATGACCGCGCAGTGGGACACCGCCGAGCTCGAGACGCTCGCCGCGGGCCTGCACCGCCTGGGCACCCACCAGCCCGAGTCCGCCGTGGCCGCGGCCGACGCCGCCGAGCCGGGCACCACCGACACCACCACCAGCACGAGCAGGAGCACCGAATGACCGCGGCACGCCGCACGAAGGACCTCACGAGCAAGCGCATCTATGCCGGCATGACCCTCGAGCAGGCCGAGGCCGCCGAGGCCGAGCACAGGCGGATCATGGCCGTCCTCACCGGCCTCCTGCTCACCCAGTTCTTCGGGATGATGGCCAACACGATCGTCGGCAACGCGATGCCCGTCATCGCCGCCGAGGTCGGCGCCGCCCCGAGCCAGTACGTCTGGATCATCACCGCGGCGATCCTCGCCAACACGGTCCTCACGCCGATCGCCGGCAAGCTCGGCGACCTGTTCGACAAGCGCCGGCTGCTCATCATCTTCATCGGCATCTTCATGCTGGGCTCGCTGCTCTCGGGCCTCGCCGTCAACGCCGAGATGCTCATCGCCGTGCGCACCCTGCAGGGGATCGGGATGGGCGGTCAGGTGATGATGTCGATCGTCATCATGGCCACGATCATCCCGCCGCGGCAGCGCGGCCGGTACAACGGCTACCAGGGCGCGGTCATGGCCGTCGCCACGGTCTCCGGCCCGTTCGTCGGCGGCGTCATCGTCGACACCCCGTGGCTCGGCTGGCGCTGGTGCTTCTTCGTCATGATCCCGTTCATGGCGTTCGCCGCCTGGGTCGTCAGCTCGCGCCTCAAGCTGCCCGCCGTCAGGCGGAGCGGCCGGGTCCACATCGACTACCTCGGGGCGCTCCTCATCGCCGTCTCGGCGTCCGCGCTGCTCATCTGGATCTCGATCGGGGGCACCTCGTTCCCCTGGTCGTCGTGGCAGTCGTACCTCATGGTGGGCGGGGCGCTCGCGGCGGCGGCGCTGTTCGTCGTCGTCGAGACGCGGGTCCCCGACCCGCTCATCCCGCTGCACATCCTCGGCTCGCGGACCACCGTGCTCGCGATCGTCGCCTCGATCGGCGTGGGCTCGATGATGTTCGGCTCGAACGTCTTCCTCGGCCAGTACTTCCAGTACGGGCGTGACTTCTCGCCGACGATCGCGGGCTTCCTCGGGCTGCCGCTGATGTTCGGGCTGCTCATCGCCTCGACCTGGTCGGGCCGGATGGTCACCGCCCGCGGCAGCTGGAAGTGGGCGGTCGCCTCCGGCATGGGGCTGATGACCCTCGGGACGCTCGCCTTCGGCCTGATCGTCCACCAGGACACGTCGCTGTGGATCACCTCCACGCTGCTGTTCGTCGCCGGCTGGGGCATGGGCATGTGCCTGCAGAACATCGTGCTCGCGGTGCAGAACACGGTGGGCCTCGAGCACATGGGGGCGGCCACCAGCTCGGTGACCTTCTTCCGCAACCTCGGCGGCGCCCTCGCGATCCAGGTGCTCGGCATCCTCTACGCGAACCAGGTGGCGAGCCACATGCGCTCCGCCGGTCTCTCGCTTCCGGAGGGCTCCGGTGCGCAGGGCTCGCTCGACCTCGACGCGTTCCCCGCGCCGGTCGAGGCCGCGTTCCGCACCGGCTACGCGGAGGGCATCGGCCCGGTGTTCCTGGTGTGCGCCCTGATGGCCGGCATCGGGTTCGTCGCCGCGCTGTTCATGCGCGGCACGTCGCTGCGCGAGACGGTCGACGTCGAGAAGATCGTCGCCCCCGACCCGGCCGCCTCCTCGTCCGGGATCGTCGCCCCCCGCGGGACGACCGCGCCCGACGACGACGCCGCGACGCTCGAGGGGAGTGCCGCCCCGGCGGGGCGCGGGTTCGAGGACCCGGACCAGCGGCGGTCGCCGGGTGCGGGCGCCGAGGCCGGCGACGACGCGCCGGTCGTCGTCCGCAAGGACCCCGGGGGCAGGGAGCCCGCCGGCGTCAGCGGTCCCAGGGGCGCGCGCACGCCCAGGCGATGACCTCGGAGGCGTAGAAGGACCGGGCGGGCTCCGGCGACAGCGCGAGGTCGTGGATCCCGCCCGGCACCTCGAGCACGTCGACCCGTTCCCCGAGCAGGGAGGCGCTGCGCCGCATCGTGCGCACGTCGAGGACCACGTCCGAGCTCGACAGGTCCGCGGGCCCCGGGTCCACGCGGGCGCCCGAGCGCCGCGACATCGCCAGCAGGACCGGCTCGGCCACGTCGGCCCGGCCCCGCTGGACCGCGCGCTGCGCGCGACGCACCGCGCGGAAGAAGCCGGCGTGGACGGGCATGGACGTCGTCGGCTTGAGCGAGGGTGGGACGTCCCAGCCGCCGCCGTCGGGGCTGGTCAGCCAGTCGCCGTACGTCCCCGTCAGTGAGGAGATCGGCAGGCGGGGCGCAAGCGGGGCGAGGCGGTCGACGAGCGCGGTCGCCACGACGTCCGTGGGCCAGCCGCGCCCGAGGTCGAGCCAGGGCGAGTTGAGCAGGACGGCGTCGACGGCGCCCGGGTGGTCGTGCGCGAACAGGACCGCCTGCAGGCCCCCGGTCGAGTGGCCGAGCAGGACGACCTCCTCGGCGCCCTCGCTGCGGGCGAGGTCCACCGCGAGCCCCACCTCCTCGTGGCGCACGTGCATCATGCGGATGTCGTCGCGCACCTGCCCCGGACGCAGCGAACGGCCGGACCGGCGCATCTCGAGGGCGTAGAGGTCCCAGCCGGCGTCGTGCCACGCGGCCTCGTGCTCGGCGTGGAAGAACGTGTCGATGAAGCCGTGGAGGTAGACGACGGCCCGGCCGTGCCGGCCCACGCCGGAACGATGGACCACCGTGGCGACGTCGCGGACGCGGCGCGAGTGGCCGCCGTCGGTGAGGCTGAGCGGGACGGTCCGCGTGACGTACGGGGTGCCGAGGACGTCCGAGACGGGTGCGGAGAAGTCCGCGCTCGTCGTGACCGGGGGTGTCGTCGAGGCACGGCGGGGGGACGACGGTGCCACGACGCGCTCAGTCGACGATGCCGTAGAGCCGGTCCCCGGCGTCGCCGAGCCCGGGCACGATGTAGGCCTTGTCGTTGAGGCCCTCGTCGATCGCGGCCGTGACGACCGTGACGTCGCCGCGTGCCCCGATGGACTCCTCGAGGTGGCGCAGGCCCTCGGGCGCCGCGAGCAGCGTGATGCAGGTGACGTCGCGCGCGCCGAGGTCGAGCAGGTAGTCGATCGCCGCCACGAGGGTGTGGCCGGTGGCGAGCATCGGGTCCAGGACGAAGCACTGGCGGCCCGAGAGGTCGTCCGGGAGGCGGTTGGCGTAGGTGATCGCCTCGAGCGTCTCCTCGTCACGCTTCATGCCGAGGAACCCGATCTCGGCCGTGGGGACGAGGCGGCTCATGCCCTCGAGCATGCCGAGGCCGGCGCGCAGGATCGGGACGACGAGCGGCCGGGGGCGGGCGATGCGTACGCCCGTCGTCGTCGTCACCGGCGTGGTGATCTCGCGCGGCTCCGTTTGGACGTCCCGCGTGGCCTCGTAGGCGAGGAGCATGACGAGCTCCTCGACCAGGAGCCGGAAGGTCGGCGACTCGGTGCGCTCGTCGCGCAGGGTGGTGAGCTTGTGGGCGACGAGCGGGTGCTCGACGTGGTGGACGCGCATGTGACGAACCTACCGTCGCGGGGGCGGGCCGGTGGCGAACGGGGGAGCGCGGCGGGTGCGCCGCGCGCTGGCACGATGGCGTCATGACGAGCGCCGCGACCGGAGGGACCCCGGCGCCGGGACCCGGGTGGGACCCGCCGATGGCGCGGGCGCTCGAGCTCGCGCGGGCGGCGGGGGCGGCCGGCGACGTTCCCGTGGGCGCCGTGGTGCTGGGGCCGGACGGCTCCGTCCTCGGCGAGGGCGCGAACCGCCGGGAGGCCGACGCCGACCCCACCGCGCACGCCGAGGTCCTCGCCCTGCGGGCGGCCGCCGCGGCCCGGGGTGAGTGGCGGCTCGACGGCTGCACCCTGGTCGTCACGCTCGAGCCCTGCACGATGTGCGCCGGGGCGCTCGTGCTCGCCCGCGTCGCGCGGGTGGTGATCGGGGCGTGGGACCCGAAGGCCGGCGCGACGGGCTCGGTGCGCGACGTCGTGCGCGACGCCCGCCTCAACCACCGGGTCGAGGTCGTCTCCGGCGTGCGCGAGGCCGAGTGCGCCGCCGTGCTCGAGACCTTCTTCCGCTCCCGCCGCTGACCCACCGCCTTCGTCGAGATTGCGGTTCGTCGTCGTCGAGATTGCGGTTGGGAGCCGCGCTACTGGTCGAGAGTGCGGCGTAGCGGCATCGAGAGCGCGGTCGGGACCCGCGCGCCCCGACCCGTCAGCCCCGGCGGTCGTCCCGGCGGGCGTCGATCCGGCCGGCGAGCCGGCGGACGTCCTCACCGAGCTGTGCGAGCCGCGCGTCGTCCCAGTCCTCGAACCAGGCCTCGACCTCGCCGGCCAGCCGCGCGCGCATCCCGGCGAGCTCGGTGGCCCCTCGCTCGCTCAGCCTGACCCGGCGCGCGCGGCGGTCGGCCGGATCCGTCTCGACCACGACGCTGCCGAGCTCGGCGAGCCGCGCCACCGCCTTCGACACTCCCGGCTGCTGGATGTCGATCGCCGCCGCGATGGCCGCCACGCCCTGCCCGTCCGGGTGCCGCTCGAGGTGCGTCAGCAGCGTCATGTGGGTGAGCGACGTGCCCAGCGGCGCGAGGATCTCGCGCGACCGCGACTGGAACACCTGCGCGAGCATGCCGAGGTCGCCGACGAGCCGCCCCGTCGTCCCCGGTCGATCTGCCTCTTGTGGATTCATTCCACGGACCGTAACATCCATTCCGTGGAATACATCGACTCGGAGGGAAGCACCATGACCAGCACGACGACGGACGAGACGCACGGGGCCGGCGCGATCGCGAGGCCCGGCGACGGCGATGCACCAACGGCAGGCGCAGGCCCCGCCCGCACGCTGCGCCGCACGAGCTCGTGGTGGGACGCGCCGGCCCGCCTCTCCCTCGCCGCGCACGTCGGCGCCACGATCGCGACGCTCGTCGTCGTCGGCGTGGTCAACACCGTGCTCCAGCGCATGTACGACGCGACCGGCTACCCCGTCACCTTCGCCGAGGGGCAGACGACATTCTCGGCCGCGACCGTCCGTGAGCACCTCGGGGTGCTCGAGTCGCTCGGCACGCTCGACGACTTCACCCGCACCCAGCTGACCGACTTCGGCTTCCTCGTCGCGTACGGGCTGTCCGGCCTGGTCCTCGGGGCGCTCCTCGTCCGCCTGCTCCCCGGTCGGTGGCGGCTGCTGGGCCGGGTCACCGCCGGCGGGCTCGTCCTCGGCGCGGCCTTCGACGCCCTGGAGAACCTCGTCTCGTTCGGCATGATCGCGGACCCCGCCGGCTTCCCGGGCGTGCTCGCGCTGCTGCACTCCTCGTTCGCGGTGGCGAAGTTCGCCACGATGGGCGCCGGGATGCTCGCGGCGACGATCGGGGTCGTCGCGTGCGTCGTGGTCCTCGTCCGGCGCCGCGCCGCGCGGTAGGGCCACGTCCCCGACGACGACGAACCCCTACCGGTCACCCGTCGCCACGCGGGTGGCCGGTCGTCGTCAGCGCTGCCAGGCGGGGCGTGCCGCGCGGCGCTCGCGCAGGGCCCGGTCGAGCGCGGGGAGCGCCCGGGTGGTGGAGGCGGAGAGCGTGGCGGTGGCCGAATCGTCGGCGCGGGTCGGTCCCCGGTTGATGACGACGAGCGGGAACCCGGCCTTGACCATCCGGTTGACGATGCGGCGCACGCCGAACACGGACAGGGTCGAGCCGGCCACGAGCAGGGCGGTCGAGGCCTCGGCGAGCTCGGCGGCGCGGCGCGTGCGGGAGGGGTCGGCGGTGCCGCCGAAGAACACGACGTCGGGCACGAGGACGCCGCCGCACACCTCGCAGTCGACGACGTGGAAGTCGGTGGTGTCCTCGAGGACCGCGTCGGCGTCCGGGGCGACCTCGACGTCCCGCAGCCGCAGCAGCCGCTCGCGCCAGCCGGGGTTGGCGGCGACGAGGCGGTCGTCCTGCTCGGCGCGCGGGATCGTGCGGCCGCAGCTCAGGCAGCGCACCCGGTCGTAGCGGCCGTGCAGGTGGACGACGGTGGGCTGGCCGGCGCGCGCGTGGAGGAGGTCGATGTTCTGCGTGACCACGCCGGTGGCGAACCGCTCCCGCTCGAGCTGCGCGAGGGCCCGGTGGCCGAGGTTCGCGCGCCGGTCGGCCATGTAGCGCCAGCCCAGGTGGTTGCGCGCCCAGTAGTGCGCGCGGTGGGCGGGCGAGGTGAGGAACTGCTGGTACGTGATCGGCCGGCGCACCGGGGAGCCGGGGGAGCGGTAGTCCGGGATGCCCGAGTCGGTGGAGATGCCCGCGCCGGTGATGGCGAGGAACCTGCGGCCGTCGAGCGCGTCGGCGAGCGGCTGGACGGCGGCGTCGATGTCGGTCGGCTCCGGCGGCAGCGAGCCCGCGGGCGGGGGAGGGGGCGGCGGGATGAGGCGGAGCCGCGGCGTCGTCGTCGTGCTCGTGCGCCCGGGGGTGACGGCCGGCGCGGACGTGCCCGGCTGCGTGCCGGAGCCCGGCGTCGTGGCGGCGCCCGGCGCGAGGTCCCGTCCGGCGTCGTGGCCGCGCGTCTCCCCGGCGCCCACACCCGGGAAGTAGTCCTCGAGGGTGTGGCCGCTCCCGGTCGACGACGGCGGCTGAGTCACCAGGTCAGGGTATGGGGGAGAGGTGACGGAGGCGTGTGCGACGCGTGAGCGTGACGCGTCTCGCGCCGGATCGGTGCGGAGCGCCGGTGGGCCGCGGGTACAGTGGTGCGCCGAGGTAGCGTGTCCGAGCGGCCGAAGGTGCAGCACTCGAAATGCTGTGTGGTTAACAGCCACCGTGGGTTCAAATCCCACCGCTACCGCCACGCGCAAGGCCCCGAGACCGTTGGGATTCCAACAGTTTCGGGGCCTTCGTCGTTGCTGCGCGGGTCTCCGGCTCAGCCGACCTCGACGTAGCGGATCTCGTCCTCGCCGCCGTCGACGCTCCCGACCGTGATCTCCCAGACGGCGCCCTCCAGGTCCTCCGGGGGAAGGGTCACGCAGACCCGGTACGTGGTCTCCCCGCCGGGGAGGACCTCCCACAGCCGGTCCTCCAGCCGGCAGGTGTCGTAGGCGGCGTGCGACTCGCCGTTCCCGTCGATCAGCGCGACCTCCGGGAGGTGGCTGTACGTCCACGGATCTGCGTCGGGGCTCGGCGGCCGGTGGCCACTCGTCACGGGGACGACGACAACGGCGGCGTCCGCCGGGACGTCGTCGAGCGCGCCCTCGGCCTCGACGAGTGCGCGCGCGTCCGTGTCGGTCGCGCCCAGGCTCACCGCCCACGGCTCCGCCTCGAGGCGGGCGTCGACCGGTGCGGGGTCGTCGGCGGTGAGGCCGAGGTCCGCATCTCCGGCGGGCGGCTCGGCCAGGTCGAGGCCGGTCCCGGCCTCGTCGACGGACACGTACCTGGGGTCGTAGGACGGGGTGTCCGCGTCTCGCCCGGGCTGGACCTGCCACAGTCCGTCCGTTGCCCCCGCCGGAACGCTCGCGGTCACCCGAACGTCGAGGTCACCGCCCGGAGGGAGGTTCTGCCCGGGGTCGATCCGCTCGCCCGAGTCGTCGTCGACTTCGGTGCGCTCGGCCCAGCGGACGGCGCCGTCCGACCCGACGAACTCCACGCCGTCCAGGAGCTCGATGAGGCTGCGTGAGGAGTCGGTCGTGTTCGTCACGGTGAGGACGGTCCCGACGTCGACGAAGGACGGTCCGTCGCCCGCTGCGGCGGGGTCCGGGTCGCCGACGGTGGTGGCCGACAACGAGACGGTCGCGTCCGGCGAGAGGTGGACCTCGTCGCCGGCGGCGGCGGGGGTCGCGACGAGGTGGCCGTCGGTGAGGGCGGGCTCGGCCGGCGGGGCGTCGGGGTCGACGAGCTCGAGGTGGCGGACCTCCGTCGGCAGCGCGTCCGTCGTCCGGTTGTCGACGCGCCAGCTCGCGGCCGGCGCCAGGTCGGCCGGGATCTCGTTGCAGATCTCGACCGGTGCGGACGACCCGGGCATGAGGACGCCGGTGGGGTTCCCGAACGCGGCATAGGCGTCGTCGCCGAGCCCCTCGCACCTGTCCGTCACGGGCCGGCCCGACGGCTCGGCCAAACGGATGTGGGGCAGGGCGTCCAGGTCGACGATCTCCTCGCCCGTGTTCGTCACGGTGAACGTGGTCGAGGCCTCGACGTCGACGGCGTCGAGGGCGGGGCGAGTGCTCGACTCCGCGACCGAGTACGTCACGCCGTTGAGCTCGATCGGCTCGCCCACCGGCACCGGGTCGAGGACAGAACCGTCGGCGTCGGTGACGGCGTCCGGTTCGGGCAGCTCTTCGGTGGTCGGAAGCCGGTCGTCGAACGAGGCGAACCGGTACTGCGGGGGGTCGGCCTCCTCGTCGTCGTCCGCGTCCGGGTCGGGCGCCGTGCTGACGAGCCACTGCCCACCCTCGGCGAGCTCGGCGGGGACGTCCCGGCAGATCCAGCCCTCGAGCGGACCCTCGTGGTCGGAGTCGGCCTCGGCCTCGAAGGCCGCGTCGCGCAGCGAGTCGTCGACGGTGCACGCGGCCTCTGTCTGCGAGGCGAAACCGTCGGCGCCGAGCACGTGGAACTCGACGTCGCTGGTCGGGTAGGTACTCGATGCGCCGTCGGTCGGGTCGGCCGTCACCCGCGCCCGGACATGCGCGTACCCCTCGCCGGGCTCCTCGGTGGTGCCTTCGCCATCACCCTCCTCGCCGTGATCGATCTCCGTCTCCTCGACGGTGATCTGCCAGCCCTCGATCTCGACGGACTCCCCGGCGGGAACCGGGTCCTGCCACGTCTCGCCGGTCCCGCCCTCGGCGGAGGGACGGTCGTCGTCCTCGCCGCACGCGGCCAGGCCGAGGCAGGCGAGGACGGCGGCGGTCAGGGCGGCGGTGACGCGTCGCACGGGAGGCCTCCTCGGGTCGGGGATCACCATGCTTGCGCACAGTCGACGCCGGGGAGGCGGTTCGGGAGGGGACGGGCACCCCTGCCCCCGAACCGGCGGGACCGGGCGTCCGACGGTGTCAGTCGAGCGCCACGTACCGCGTGCCCAGGGCGATGTCGACGCGCCAGACCGCTCCCTCGACGTCCTCGGGGGCCACGGCGGCGCACACGTCGAACGAGGCGCGACCGCCCGCGAGCACGCCGGAGACCCACCACCAGGACTCGGCCGGCCGGCAGCCGGACCCTACGCCGATCACCTCGCCGTTCGGTCCGACCAGCTCGGGCACCGGGATGAGCGCACCGATGTCGGCCACGTAGGCATCGTCCCCCGGTAGGTAGGCGGTCGTCACCGGTGCGACGACCAGGACGGCATCGGAGGGGACGTCGTCCTCGATGTGCACGCCGGACGCCGCCGCCTCATCCCGACCCAGCAGCTCTGCGGGCCCCATCTCCAGCTGCCACGGCGCCAGCTCGACGAGGGCGCCTGCCGACGCCGGGACGTCCAGGGCGTCGCCGAGCTGCGACGACTCTGCCGGCTCGGTGTCGGCGAGATCGACACCTGCGCCAGTCTCGTCCTGGGCGAGGTAGCGGACCCCATAGATCTGGCCGTCGGCCGTAGATCCAGGACCGACCAGCCAGACGCCGTCGGTCGGCCCCTCGGGGAGAAGGGTGGCAAGTCGGACGTCGACCGACTCCCCGACCTCGACCCGCGGGTCGGCCCCTGCGTCGTCCCCGACGGCTGAGACGACGCTCCGACGAGTGGCGCCGTCGGGCATGACGAAGGCCGTGTATCCCACGAGGTCGTCGACGGTGCGGGCGGTCGGGCCCGTGTTCGTCACGGTGAGGACGGTCGAGACGGACTCGAGCGACGAGCTCGCATGGTGCGCGGCGAGCCGGGGGTCCGGTCCGGGCCCGGGTTCGACCGTCGAGGGCGCCGCCGAGACGGTGCCCTGGTCCGAGAGCCGGACCGACTGTCCGGTCGCGGCGGGTGCGGCCGGCAGGTGTCCGACGGTGTCGGCCGGATCCGCGGCGGGTGCGTCCGGGGCGTCGAGCTCGAGCTGGCGGACACCCTCGCTGCCGGGAGGCTCCGACCAGCCGGCGTCCCCGACACCCCAGGCCGCGACGGGGACCCATGCCTCGGGCACCAGGACGCACAGGTCGGTCGAGATCGATCCGCCAGGAACGAGGTGGCCGGAGAGATCGGCCCGTCGCAGGTGCCCGTTCTGGGACCGGGCACAGGGTTCCAACGCCATCCTGCCCGCGAGCGTCTCCACCCACGGGACCTGGACCTCGCCGATGTCGACGGTGGTGTCTCCCGTGTTCGTCAGCGTGAGCCGGGTCGAGACCTCGGCGGTCCCGGCACCAGAACCGGCGACGGCAGGCGGAGCGACCGTCGACTCGGAGACGGCGAAGGCCAGCCCGTCGACCTCCGTGGCACGGCCGACGGGCACGGGTGCGACGGCCGACGTCGTCCCCGGGTCGACCAGGTCGGGCTGCGCCGGCTCGGCGACGGCGGGGAGGCGGTCGTCGAAGGACGCGAACCGGGCCTCGGGCTCGTCCGGGGTGCGGCCCGTGCGCAGGAGCCACTGGGCACCGTCGCCCGCCACCAGGTCGGCGGGCACGTCGACGCAGATCGATCCCTCGAACGCGTCGTCGCCGGCGTCGTCGGCGTCCGACGCGGCCTGGCTCAGGGAGTCGTCGGCCGAGCAGTACCCCTGCCCGAACGGCGCGTGCCCGTCCGCACCGAGAACGTCGAGGACGAGGGTGTCGTGCAGCTCGACGGCACCACCGGCGTCGGTCAGGTCGACCGAGACGCGGGCCGTCACGTGTGCGCGCCCCTCACCAGGCTCGTCGTGCTCCCCTTCCCCGGCATCCTCCTCGCCGAGCTCGATCTCCGTCTCCTCGACGGTCACCGAAGCGCCTGCGATCTCGACCGGTTCGCCGGCGGGGACCGGGTCCTGCCAGGTTGCGCCGGTCCCGCCCTCGGCGGACGGGCGGTCGTCGTCCTCGCCGCACGCGGCCAGGCCGAGGCAGGCGAGGACGGCGGCGGTCAGGGCGGCGGTGACGCGTCGCACGGGAGGCCTCCTCGGGTCGGGGATCACCATGCTTGCGCACAGTCGACGCCGGGGAGACGGTTCGGGCGGGCACGGGCACCCCTGCCCTCGGCGCCCGGAGGCCCGGACGTCAGAGCGCGGCCGCCTTGGCCCGCAGCACCTCCGCCTGCCGCTCGTTCCTCGCGAGCCCCGCCGCGGTGACGAGCTCGGACCGTGCCTCCTCTATGCGGCCCAGCCGGGCAAGGAGCTCGCCCCGCACGCTCGGCAGCAGGTGGGACCCGCGCAGCCCCGCCGAGCCGGCCAGCCGGTCGACGAGGGCGAGCGCCGGCGCGGGACCTCGGGCCTCGGCGACGGCGACCGCGTGGTTGAGCGCGACGACCGGACTCGGCGCGAGCCGGCCGAGCGCCTCGTAGAGCACGACGATCCGCTCCCAGTCGGTGTCCTCGAAGCGGCGCGCCACCGCGTGGCACTCGGCGATCGCGGCCTGCAGCGCGTAGGCCCCTCTGCCACGTCCGACGGCGTCGCAGCGCGCCAGCGACTCCCGGCCGCGCCGGATCCGCCCGTGGTCCCATCGGCTGCGGTCCTGGTCCGCGAGCAGCACCGGGCTCCCGTCCGGCCCCGTTCGCGCGGCGAACCGTGAGGACTGGAGCTCCATCAGCGCGAGCAGCCCGTGCACCTCGGCCTCCCGTGGCAGCAGAGCGGCGAGGACCCGGCCGAGCCGCACCGCCTCCTGGGCGAGGTCAGCCCGGACCCACCGCTCGCCGGCGGTGGCCGAGTACCCCTCGGTGAAGAGCAGGTAGACCACCCCGAGGACGGGGCCGAGCCGGTCGCGCCACTCGTCCGGCTCGGGGGTCTCGAAGGGGACCTTTGCCGCGGTCAGCGTCCGCTTCGCCCGCACGATGCGCTGCTGGACCGTGGGTACGGGGACGAGCAGCAGCCGCGCGATCTCCTCCGTCGTCAGGCCCGCGACCACCCGGAGCGTGAGCGCGACCCTCGCCTCCCGCGAGAGCACGGGGTGGCACGCGGTGAACACGAGCCGCAGGACGTCGTCGGGGATCGGCTCCCACTCGATCTCCTCGGTCTCCGAGAGATCGCGGGCGATCTCCCGGTAGCGGACGTCGAGCCGCTCCCGACGACGCCACGCGTCGATGGCCCTCCGCTTGGCGACGGCCGTGAGCCAGGCGCCCGCGTTGCGCGGGACGCCCGACTCGGGCCACCGGACCAGCGCGTCCGCGACGGCGTCCTGGGCAAGGTCCTCCGCCAGCCCGACGTCGCCCGTCACCCGCGCGAGCGTGGCGACCACGCGAGCGCCCTCGATGCGCCACACCGCCTCGACCGTGCGGCGCGCTTCCGCGTCGGCCGCCTCGCGTGCCGCGTCGTCGTCGGGCCGGGTGGTGGTCGTGCCGGCCCTGTCGGGCGCGCTCGCAGGGGCGGGACCGGCCCGTGCCCCGTCGTCGGGCCGGTCCCCGCGGGGCCCGGAGGCGCTCAGCCCCGGGCCCCCTGCTCCTTGCGCCAGCCGCGCTCCTTCTCGAGGAACTCGTTGCCCTCGAGGTCGGCGAAGTCGGACTCCTCGTGCACGCGGCGGACCTCCAGCTTGCTGCCGGGGCCGAGCGGGCAGCGGCTCGCCCACTGTGCGGCCTCCTCCTTGGTGGCCACCTCGATCACCCAGTAGCCGTTGAACAGCTCGTGGGTCTCGCCGTAGGGGCCGTCGGTGACGATCGGCGTCTCGCCGTCGAAGTCGACGACGAACCCCTCCTCCGGGCCCGCCAGGCCCTCGCCGGCGACCATCACGCCGGCCTCCATCATCGACTCGTTGTAGCGGCCCATGGCGTTGAAGATCTCCTCGAAGTCGATCTCCTTGGAGGCCTCGAGGGCGGCGTCGGTGCTGCGCATGATCAGCATGTACTTCATGGTGGTGCCCCTTCGTCGTGGAGGCGCCGGTGCGCCTCCTACCCTCCCGTCGAACGGAGCGCGCCCGGATCGACATCGGCCGTGACGGAATCTCGAGCGGCGGGACGGGCGACAGCCTTCCAGGCGGTGGCGGGTGGGTCGAGAGGATTCGGCGCCCACCGCGCGGCCCACCCCGCGCGGCCCACCCCGCGCGGCCCACCCCGCGCGGCCCACCGCGCGCCGCGCCGGTGCCCACCGTGCGGTTCGCGTCGTCGTCGGACGCGGACGTTCCCTCCGAGGCGCGAACGAGCCCCCGACCCGTGGGGGTCGAGGGCTCGCGGTGCGTTCGCCGGCGGTGCCGGCGTCGGCGGGTGGGTGTCAGGCGCGCGGGGCGTCGTCGCCGTCGATGCGGTCCTGGACGCCCTCCTTGAAGTTCTCGGCGCCCTGCTTCGCCTTGGCGGTGTTCTTCTCGATGTTGCCCTCCGCCTGCGTGCGGCGGTCGTCCGTGGCGTCGCCGAGCTTCTCCTTGGCCGCGCCCTTGATCTCGTCGAACTTGTCACCGAGGCCCATCGGGCCACCTCCTGATGTCGTCGACCTCCCGGCGATCGCCGGGCGTGCATTCCACTGTTCCGCGCCCGGCGCCGCGCCGCAACCGGACGGGTGTGCCGACGGGCGCGCGTTCGCCGCACGCGAGATCGGGGGCACGGCCGACTGGCGGCCTCCGGTCCCACGCCGTCCCGCCGCTCGAGATGTTCACCCGGAGGACACGGCCTGGCCACCGCCCGCTCGTACGTTGAGCATTCTCCCGCCCCACCGACGAAGGTGACCCCCACATGACCCTCAGGCGCTTCCGCGTGTGCGGAGCCGCGATCCTCGGCTCCGCCCTCGTCCTCCCGATCGCGGCACCCGCCGTCGCGGGCCCCGGCTCCGTCCCGGGCCGCACCGCGATCGTCCCCGAGCCGATCGTCCACTCCGCCGACGACCCGTCGGTCTCCCTCGACCCGCTCGGCACGTTCGAGTCCGGCGCGTTCGACGAGGCCGCCTCCGAGATCGTCGCGTTCCACCCGGCCACGCAGCGCACGTTCGTCGTCAACGCCCTCGCCGGCGTCGTCCAGGTCATCGACAGCGCCGACCCGGCGAACCCCGTCGAGGCGGACCAGATCGCCGCCGCCGGCGTCGCGGTCGACGGCGGGGGCACGATCCCCGAGGGCGCGATCGCCAACTCGATCGACGTGCGCGCGGACGGCCTCGCCGTCGTCGCCGTGGAGAACCCGACCAAGACCGACAACGGCTGGCTGATGTTCGTCGACGTCAGCGGCGAGCCCACCGCGCTCGGCGCCGTCGAGGTCGGTCCGCTGCCCGACTCCGTGGCCCTGACCGAGGACGGGGGCCACGCGGTCGTCGCCAACGAGGGCGAGCCCGCGGACGACTTCTCGGTCGACCCCGAGGGCTCGATCTCCGTCGTCGCGCTCCCCGCCGAGGTCGCGGCCGCCACGGCCGACGACGTCGAGACCGTCGCGTTCCACCAGTACGACGATGCGCCCGACACCCTCCCCGAGGGCGTGCGCGTCTTCGGCCCCCAGGTGCCGAACACGAACGACCAGCCCGAGCGGCGCATCTCGCAGAACCTCGAGCCCGAGTTCGTCACGACCGCCGGGACCACCGCCTACGTCTCCGTCCAGGAAGCCAACGCGATCGCCGTCGTCGACATCCCGACCGCGACCCTGACCGCACTGCTCCCGCTCGGCTTCGTCGACCACTCGGTCGAGGGCCACGGCATCGACCCCTCGGACCGCGACCCCGAGGACGCGCCGACGTTCAACATCCGCACGTTCGACAACCTGTTCGGCATCCCCATGCCGGACACCGTCGGCGCCTACACGGTGGGCGACCAGGACTACATCGTCACCGCGAACGAGGGTGACGCCCGCGAGTGGGGCGACTACGTGGAGTCCGTGCGCGTGAAGGACCTCGAGGACGACGGCCTCGGCCCCGTCTCCGAGGACGCCTTCCCGGGCCTGCTCGGCGACGACCAGCTCGGCCGCCTCAACGTCTCCCTCGAGGAGGGCTTCAACGAGGAGACCGGGCAGTACGAGGAGCTCTACGCGTACGGCTCCCGCTCGTTCTCGATCTTCTCCGCCGACGGCGAGCTCGTCTTCGACTCCGGCGAAGACTTCGAGCGCATCACGCACGCGGCCGCGCCCGAGTTCTTCAACTCCAACCACTCCGAGTCCAACCTCGAGGGCCGCTCCGAGGACAAGGGCCCCGAGCCCGAGGGCCTCGTGCTCGGCGAGGTCGGCGACCGCACCTACGCCTTCATCGGGTTCGAGCGCGTGGGCGGCATCGCCGTCTACGACATCACCGACCCCGCGGCGTCGGAGTTCGTCACCTACGTCAACAACCGGGACTTCTCGATCTCCATGGAGGACGAGGAGAACCCGGAGGCCGCGCTCCCGCAGGCCGGCGACCTCGGCCCCGAGGGGCTCGCGTTCGTCACCGCCGAGGAGTCGCCCACCGCGGCGCCGCTGCTCATCGTCGGCAGCGAGGTCTCCGGCACCACCACGTTCTTCCAGGTCACCGACCTGCTCGAGGACCCGGAGGAGCCCGAGGAGCCGGGTGAGCCGACGCCCCCGACGCCGGGTCGTGGGTTCTACCTCAACAACGGGTGGGACGGCCAGGCCGAGCACGAGTTCTCCTTCGGTCGTCGCGGTGACGACGTCCTCGTGGGTGACTGGGACGGTGACGGGCAGGACACCCTGGCCGTGCGTCGCGGGAACGCCTACTTCCTCACCAACTCGCTGTTCGGTGGCGACGCCGAGATCGAGCTGACCTATGGCCGCGCCGGCGACACGGTGCTCGTGGGTGACTGGGACGGCGACGGCGTGGACACCTTCGCCGTGCGCCGCGGCAACGCGTACTTCCTCTCGAACAGCCACGAGTCTGGCTGGGCGGGGACCGAGCTGGACTACGGCCGTGCGGCGGACGAGGTGCTCGTGGGTGACTACGACGCGGACGGCACCGACACCTTCGCGGTGCGCCGCGGGAACGGGTACTTCGTGTCGAACTCGCTGGAGTCGGGCTGGGCGGACGCCGAGCTCGAGTACGGGCGCGACCACGACGAGGTCTTCGTCGGTGACTGGGACGGGGACGGCGTGGACACCTTCGCGTCGCGTCGCGACAACCTGTTCCTGGTCTCCAACAGCCTGGAGTCGGGCTGGGCGGACATCGAGCAGAACTACGGCCGCTCCGGCGACGAGGTCTTCGTCGGCGACTGGGACGGCGACGGCACGGACACCCTGGGCGTCCGCCGCTGACGATCCCCGGCTCGCGAGTCAGCAAGGCTGACGAGTGAGCGGACAGCTCGGCACGAACGAGGGGCGGGCGACCTGTGGGTCGTCCGCCCCTCGCGCGCGTCAGTGGCGGGCGTAGATGCGGGTGAAGTTCTCCAGCACCTTGTGGGCCGCCGAGACGTCGACGTCCTGCACCGCACGCTCGACCAGGGCCTGGTCGGTGGGGTCGAAGTAGCCGGCCATCCGGTAGGCCTCGATGCGCTGGAGGATGCCGGGCACGTCGAGCTCGGGGTGGAACTGGGTGGCGAACAGGTTGTCCCGCACCCGGAACATCTGCACCGGGCAGCGCTCGGAGGTCGCGAGCAGCTCGGCCCCCTCGGGCAGCTCGCGGACGGCCTCCTTGTGGCCGACGAACGCCTGGAACCGCCGCGGCATCCCGGCGCACAGCTCGTGGTCGAGACCCGCGTCGGTCAGCTCGACCGTCGGCGCCGAGATCGGCTCGGCGTACGTCCCGTCGACCACGGCGCCCCGGTGCCGCGCGAGCGTGCCGACGCCGTAGCACGCGCCGAGGAACGGGAAGTCCTCGGCGACCACCACGTCGAGCAGCTCGGCGAGCTCCGCCTCGACCCGCAGCTGCGTGTCCGACTTCGTCTCCTGCGGGACCGACCCGGTGAACGGGCTTCCCCCGACGACGATGCCCGACAGGTCCCCGAGGTCGATGTCCGGCAACGGCCCCTGCTCGAGCCGGACGCGGACGAGCTCGTCGGCGACCAGACCTGTGTAGCGCAGCAGCTGCTCGTACTCCGCGTCGGCGACGGCTGTCTCCGGGCGCGTCGCCAGGAGGAGGAACGGCTTCATGGGCGCGATGCTAGGTCGGCGCCCCGGCGGCGGCGCGCGGGCTCAGAAGAATGAGCGCAACGTCTCGACGAAGAGCTGGATGAGCACGTGGACGCCGACGGTGAGGTAGCCGAGCACGGTGCCCGTCAGAGCGACCCCGCGGCCGCCGGTGTACGGCTGGCGGGAGAGCCGGTAGAGCGTGACGTGACCGAGGGCGATCGCAGCGAGCCCGACCCACGGGATGATCCCGAGGAGGCCGACGATGAGAGTGAGGATCGCGAGCCCGTCCGTGCGGGGCGGCCGGCCCGAGTACCCGGGCCCGCCGAGCGTGGCTTCGAGGTCGACGAACTCGGTGCCCGGGAACGGTTCGGGCCCGGCCGCGGCCGGGGCGCTGGGGGCGGGGGCACCCGACCAGGCCCAGGGCAGCTCGGCGACGCCGTAGGGCGCGGTCGCCGGGCCGCCCGGCGCGGGGGCGGCGCCGTAGGAGGTAGCGGTCTGCCCGGCGTCCGGACCGGTGGGGACGGTCCCGGTCCCGCCGAAGCGACCGACGGTGCCGGAGGGGAGCTGCCAGCCCTGGTCGCTCATCGCTCCTCCGTCCCTCGCGGTTCGTGCTCGAGCCCGCGGCCGCCGGGCGCGCGGGGTGCCGGGCGACGCGCCGGGCCGTGGGCAGCATCCCACATCACCCCGGTCGTGTAACCGGCGGCGCCGCGCCGCCGGACGGGAGCGCGTCGGCGCGCCAGTAGCATGGCGCGGGTCCCGCCCGGGGCCGCTGGTCGAAGGAGCACGGATGGCGTCGGGTCGCACGGAACGCAGCAGTCGCAAGGGTCTTTGGACCGTCCACGGGGACGGCCGGGTCGTGGGCGCGGGTGACGTCGTCGCCCCTGACGAGCGGCTCTCGTGGCCGGCGACGATCGGCATCGGCGCCCAGCACGTGGTGGCCATGTTCGGCGCCACCTTCCTCGTCCCGCTGCTCACGGGGTTCCCGCCCGCGACGACGTTGTTCTTCTCCGCCGTCGGGACCCTGTTGTTCCTCGTCGTCACCGGCGGGCGCCTGCCGAGCTACCTGGGCTCGAGCTTCGCCTTCATCGCCCCGATCACCGCGGTCCAGACCGTCCACGGGGACCCGACGCCGGAGGAGATGGCGCTCGGGCTCGGCGGCGTGCTCGTCACCGGCGCGGTGCTCGCGCTGGTCGGCCTGCTCGTCCACGTGGCCGGCTCGCGGTGGATCGACCTCGTCATGCCGCCGGTCGTCACCGGCACGATCGTCGCGCTCATCGGCTTCAACCTGGCCCCGGCGGCGTGGAACAACGTCCAGCTGGCGCCCGTCACCGCCGTCGTCACCATCGTGTCGATCCTGCTCGTCACGGTCCTGTTCAAGGGGCTGCTCGGGAGGCTGTCGATCCTCGTGGGCGTGCTCGTCGGCTACGCCACGGCGCTCGTGCGCGGCGAGGTCGAGCTCGACGCGGTGCGCGACGCGGCGTGGATCGGGCTCCCCGACCTCTCCACCCCCAGCTTCGACGTCAACGTCCTCGGCCTGTTCGTGCCCGTCGTCCTCGTCCTGGTCGCCGAGAACGTCGGCCACGTGAAGTCGGTGGCCTCGATGACCGGGCGCGACCTCGACCCGGTCACGGGCCGTGCGCTCATGGCCGACGGCCTGGCCACCGTCCTCGCCGGCTCCGGCGGCGGGTCCGGCACCACCACGTACGCGGAGAACATCGGCGTCATGGCCGCGACCCGCGTGTACTCGACGGCGGCCTACCTCGTGGCCGGGCTGTTCGGCCTTGTGCTGTCGATGTCGCCGAAGTTCGGCGAGCTCATCGCGACGATCCCCGCCGGCGTCCTCGGCGGCGCGGCCACCGTGCTCTACGGGATGATCGGCATGCTCGGCGCCCGCATCTGGGTGCAGCACCGCGTGGACTTCTCCGACCCCGTCAACCTCAACACCGCGGCCGTCGCGCTCGTCATCGGCATCGCGAACTTCACGCTGGTGATCGGGGAGATGACGTTCGAGGGCATCGCGCTCGGCTCGTTCGCCACGCTCGTCGTCTACCACGGCATGCGGCTCATCGCGTGGCTGCGCGGGACGGGCCAGGAGTCGGCCTCGCCGGCGTCGGTGCCTGGCGGGGACGAGGTCCGCGGGCGCGGGGGCGCCGAGGGCTGAGGCGTTCGTCCCGGGCCGGGACGGGCGCCCGCGTCTGTGCACGTGTGCCGTCCCCGGGGTGCTCCCGCGGGGCCGCGCCGCAGGTCACCCCTCGGCGGTGGGGGCCTCCTCGATCGGCTGGCAGTCCTCCGGGGCGGCGAGCGGCTGCGACTGGTCGAGGGCCGAGACCTCCTCGGGCGGGAGCATCGCGTCGTAGGCCTCGCCGAGGACGATGTCGATGGACTCGTCCGTCCGGTCGTCCATCGTCACCTCGGCGCTGGGGAAGAGACGTGCGACCGAGTAGGCAGGAACCACGCCCGGCGCGCCCGCGATGATGCGGACCGCGCCGGTCAGCGGGCTGCCCGCCCAGTTGCCCTGCTGGTTGACGACGATCCCCGTCGCCGTGAGCTGCTGCGCCGTGGTGCCGGCGAGCCCGCCGCGGTCGGTCGCGTTGAAGACGTTCGCGGTGATCTCGTCGAGCGGGCGCGGGGTCGAGCCGGGCGGCGGGCACACCTGGGCTGACTCGGACGTCCCGGTCCCGTCGGACCCGGACTCGGGGTCCGCGCTGAACTCGCGGTCGAACGGGCTGGGCAGGATCTGCGCCCAGATCGCTGCGGCGACGAGCGCGATGAGCAGCAGCACGGCCACGAGGCCACCGATGACGGTCGTCTGCCGCTGACGGATGGCGCGTTGCCTGCGCTCGTGCGGCGTCAGCTTGTTGCGGGCCGGGTTCACCGGGCCACCGTAATCGACTCGGTCACGTGCGATCGGTAGGCGGTCGCCGGTGGGCGAGAGGCTGGCGGCGCACCCGGCTCTCCTGCGCCGCGGTCGGCGGCGGGGGAGGCGGGGGCCCGAGGGAGGAGCGCGGCGGCGGGGGCGGGGCCGACCCGAGGTCCGGGCGTGCGCCGCGGGACCGGCTCGACCGGCGGATGGGCGCCTCGATCGCCGTGTGGGTGCCGGTGGGGTTCGTCGGGTCGTCGAGGTCGAGCACCCTGGCGTGGATGACGGTGCGCTGCTGGAGCGCGGCCCGCAGCGCGCGGTGCAGCCCGTCCTCGAGGTAGTGCGTGCCCTGCCAGCGCACGACGTGCGCGAAGAGGTCGCCGAAGAACGTCGAGTCCGACGAGAGCAGGGAGTGCAGGTCGAGCTCTGCGCGCGTGGTCACCAGCTGGTCGAGCCGGACCTGGCGGGGCGCGACGACCGCCCACTCCTTGGGCGTGACCAGGCCGTGGTCGGGGTACGGGCGCCCCTCGCCGACAGCCTTGAAGATCATCGCGTGCTCGTTGCTCCTTGCTCGTGCCGGGGGCCTGCGCCGGGCCTCGTGGCCGCCGACGGCAGGGTGGTGCGCCTTCGATCGTAGGCGGGGGGCCGTCCGCCCGCTCGATCCGTGCCCCGGCGTCTGGTTGCCGTTGCGTCACGGAGGCACGCGACCGTGCAGGGGCTCGGTGGCCGGGATCCGGTTCGGGAGCTCGGTGGCCGGCCCGGGGGCTCAGTGCGCGGCGCCGGCCGCCTGCCCGAGGACGTGCCGGACGAGGGGGGCGACGACGGCGACCGTGTCCCGCACGCCGCCGGTCGATCCGGGCGCGGTGGCGACCAGCGCGGCCCGCTCGCCCCGGTCGGTCAGGCCCACCACGCCCCGGGAGATGACGGCGTGCGGCGTGGCCGCGAGGCCGTGCGCGCGGACCTGCTCGGCGACGCCCGGCAGGTCGAGCGCGAGCAGGGGCGCCACCGCCTCCGGGGTGACGTCCCGCGGACCGACCCCCGTGCCGCCGGTCGTGAGCACGAACCGGGCGCCGGCCTCGAGCGCCGAGCGCAGCGCGCCCTGGATCGCGTCGACCTCGTCGGGCACGACGACGACGTCCCCCGCCACGAGCCCCTCGGACGCGAGCAGGTCCCGGGCCAGCGGGCCCGAGCGGTCCTCCTGGGTCCCGGCGTGGCAGCGGTCGGAGACGGTGATGACGGCGGCGGGCACGTCCGGTGAGCTCGGCATGCCCCCACCGTAGGAGGGCCGGGGCGGATGCCGCACGGTTCACCGCCGGGGGTTCGTCGTCGTTGGGGATTCCGCATGTGCGACAAACGCCCCGGACGTACCCCGCATGTGCGGTGCTAATCTGACCGCCGCGCCGATTCCTCGGCGTCTCCCCGGATCGGAACGGATGGTTGTCGTGCGACGCAGCATCGGACGGGTGGCGTACGCCGCCGGCGCGCTCTCGGTCGCCCTCACGCTCACCGCCTGCGGGTCGGGCGACGACGAGGGCGAGTCCGGCTCGGACGGCGCCGGCGGTGGCGACGGCGGCGGGCTGACGATCTACGTCGCCGCCTCCATGGTCGACGTCCTCACGGCCGCGGCCGACGAGTGGACGGAGACGTCGGGTGTCGAGGTCTCCGTCGTCGGCGGCGGCTCGAACGACCTCGTCGACCAGCTCGTCGAGGGCGCGCCCGGTGACCTGCTCGTCACCGCGAACACGCCCACGATGGAGCGGGCGGTCGAGGAGGGTGCGGCCGAGGACCCGACCGACCTCGCCTCGAACACGCTCGTCGCGGCGCTCGCCCCGGACAACCCCGGCGGTATCGAGACGAGCGACGACGCGTGGGGCTCCGACCGGCTCGTGGTGTGCGCCCCCGAGGTGCCCTGCGGGACCGCGACCGAGTCGCTCGCCGAGCTCAGCGGCGCGGAGTACGACCCGGTCTCCCTCGAGCCCAACGTCACCGACACGGTCGGCAAGGTCGAGACGGGCGAGGCCGACGTCGGCATCGTCTACCAGACCGACGTCGGCGACCTCGAGTTCGTCGAGCTCGACCAGGCCGACGAGGTCGTCAACGTCTCGCAGGTCGCGCTCACCGCGGACGCGGGCGAGGACGCGCAGAGCCTGCTCGACCACTTCCTGTCCGAGGACGTGCGCTCGAGCCTCGACGAGGAGGGTTTCGGCCGCCCGTGACCCGCACCAGCTCCCCCCGCCCGGCCGCGGCCCCACCGTCCGCCGCGGTCGGTGGGGCGGGCCGGCACCCGGCGGTCGTCGCCGTCGGGCTCCTCGGTCTCGCCTGCCTGGTCGTCCCCCTGCTGGGGCTCGTCTCCCGGGTGGACTGGGCCGGCCTGCCGGAGACCCTCCGGCGTCCCGACCTGCTCGAGGCCCTGTGGCTCTCGCTGCGCACCTCGGCCACGGCGGCCGTGGTGACGATGCTCCTCGGCGTGCCGCTCGCGCTGTGGCTGTCCGGGCAGGCGCGACTCGCCCCGGTGGCGCGGCTCCTCGTCCTCCTGCCGCTCACGCTGCCGCCCGTGGTGGCCGGCCTCGCCCTCGTGGCGACCATCGGGCGCAACTCGCCGGTGGGCGCGGTGCTCGGCGCGATCGGCCTCGACATCGGCTTCACGACCACCGCCGTCGTCCTCGCGCAGGTCTTCGTCGCGCTGCCCTACGTGGTGGTGACGGTCGAGTCGGCCCTCCGCGTGCTCGACCCGGCGCCGGCCGACGCCGCGCGCGCCCTCGGTGCGGGGCGCTGGACGGTGCTGGTGCGGATCATCCTTCCCGCGGTCGCACCCGCAATCGTCACCGGCGCGGCGCTCGCCGCCGCCCGGGCCCTCGGAGAGTTCGGCGCGACCCTCACGTTCGCCGGCTCCCTGCCCGGCGAGACGCAGACGATGCCGACGGCGATCTACCTCTCCCGCGTCTCCGACCCCGAGGGCGCGTATGCCTTGGCGCTCGTCCTCATCCTCACAGCGATCGTGCTCATCGGCTCCGGCATGTGGCTCGCGGGCCGGCTCGCCGCCGGCGGTTCGCGTCGGGGCGTCGAGGACGATCCCGAGCCCGACGACGACGATCGGGTGCCGCTGCCGACCGCCCGTCCCTCCGACGCCGACGACGCGGTGGGAAGCCCGCGCGTCGACTCTCCTTCTGCCGAGAGTGCGGGTGGGAGCTCGCGTGCCGAGCCTTCTTCTGCCGAGAGTGCGGCTAAGGGCGCCGGTGCAGGGACCGATCCGGGACCGGTCGGGCTCGACGTCCGCGTCGCCCACCCCGTCCGGGACGTCGACGTCGAGGTGACCGTCCCGGCCGGCTCCGTCGTCGCGGTGGTCGGGCCCAACGGCGCGGGGAAATCGACCTTCGTGTCCGCCCTCGCCGGACTGCTGCCCGACGCCGAGACCGACGTGCGCGCCGGCGTCGGCTCGAATCCCGCGTACGGCACCGACGAGGCTGACGGCACACCCGCCACGAACGGCCCCGCCGGTGCGATCGCGCCGAGGACGGCCCTGCTCAGCCAGAACCCCGGGCTCCTGGTCAGTCAGAGGGCGGTCGACGCCGTCGCGCTCGGGCCGCGCATCCGCGGCGCGCGCACCCAGCCCGCCCGGGAGCAGGCGCGGGCGGCGCTGCGCCGTGTCGGTGCCGCGCACCTGGCGGACCGCCGCGTCGGCACGCTGAGCGGTGGGCAGCGCGCCCGGGTGGCGCTCGCGCGGGCGCTGTCGGTCGATCCCGACGTGCTCCTGCTCGACGAGCCGTTCGCTGCCCTCGACGTGGGGGCGGCCGCCGAGGTCCGGGCGGTGGTCCGTGACGTCATGCGCGGTCGCACCGGCATCCTCGTCACCCACAACCTGCTCGACGTGGCCACGCTCGCGGACCATGTCGTCGTGCTCACCGACGGCCGCGTCGCCGAGTCCGCGCCCGTGGCGGAGTTCCTCGCGGCGCCGCGCTCGGGCTTCGGGCGCCGCCTCACCGGGGTGACCTCGCTCGTCGGCGAGCGGACGGCCGGCGGTGGGGTTGCGGTCGCCGGGGTCGAGCTCATCGGCGTCGGGACGGCCTCCGACGGGG
Organism: Georgenia sp. Z1344; assembly: GCF_049856295.1. Taxonomy (GTDB): domain Bacteria; phylum Actinomycetota; class Actinomycetes; order Actinomycetales; family Actinomycetaceae; genus JB111. The sequence continues at coordinate 85,992 of NZ_JBNDMZ010000006.1, forward strand.
CGGGCGGAGGTACGGCTGCGCGCTCCGGGTCGGACGGCGACGCGCCCGCCGGGGGTCGATGCCTCGTGCACGTGCGAGCCGCGGACGCCCGGGCGAGCCTGGACGACGGCCCCGGCGTGCTGAGAGCCCGCCCGGTCGCGGTGACGGCCTCGATCGGCGCGATCCGCCTCGAGGTCGAGCTCGACGACGGTCAGACGCTCGACGTCGACGTCCCGCCCGGCTGGCCGGGGCTCGACTCGGACGTCGTCCAGGTCAGCGTCGAACGGTTCGTCACGAGCGACGACGACGGAACTGTCTGGGCGGACCGCTGACGGCCGGGACGCAGAAAGCGGGTGGTGCCTGCGATGCGCCGCGCCGGAGACGCGCGGTGCCGGCGTCGTCAGTGGGTGGCGCGGGACTCCCACCAGTCGGCCGTGTACCGCAGCCCGCCGTACCGCGGAGGGGTCACGGTCGCGGCGGGGCGGAACGACGACTCGACGTCGTCGACCAGCTCGGTGGACGGAAGCATCCAGGCCGCGTCGGGCGAGAGGGCCGAGGGGGCGCCCCGGAGGTCGTCCCCGGTCACGGTCGCTTGCGGCCTCGTGGGGCTGGTGGTCGCGTCGTTGCTGACCATCGCGGGTCTCCCTCCAGTTTCGTCGAAGTACCCAGGACCTACCGTCCCTGGTAGATGCGTGACCGTAGTCCATCACGAGGACGCGCGATGACGGGGGACGACACGTGGACAGTTCTCTCCGGGTGGCCCGAGCGGCGCGCCTGTGGACCCACGTGCGTGTGTCGCGAGCGGCGGTCGGTGGTGCGAGTCGCGACGGGTGGTGCGGACTTGGCGCGGGGCTGCGACCGGGGGAGGCTGACCGCATGGTGACGAGCAGGGCGCACGACCCGGGTCCGACGGTCGGCATGCTGCTCGCCGCCGGTGCGGGGCGGCGCTACGGCATGCCGAAGATCCTCGTGCCGGGCTGGCTCGCGCACGGCGTCGACGCGCTCCGCGTCGGCGGGTGCGACGAGGTCCTCGTCGTCACCGGTGCGGCCAGGCCCGAGCTGCCGGACGGCGCGGCCAAGGTGCACTGCCCCGGGTGGGAGCGGGGGATCGGCGCCTCGCTGCGCGCCGGTCTCGACGCGGTGCCGGCGGGGACCCGGCGCATGGCGATCCACCTCGTCGACTACCCGGACATCGGGCCCGACGTCGTGGCGCGGGTCCTCGCCGCCGCCGACGACGACCTCGTCCGGGCCTCGTTCGCCGGGCGGGCCCGGCACCCGGTCGTGGTCCCGGCCGCGCACCTTGGCCCCCTGCTGGCGGAACTGACCGACGACGACGGCGCAGCCCCCTACCTGCGCACCCAGGAGGTCCGGCTGGTCGAGTGCGGCGACCTGGCCGGGGGTGAGGACGTCGACACCCCGCGGTGACGGGCCTCCCGAGGGCGTGCGGACGAATGACGCCGCGCCGACCGTGGCGGTCGACCTTGACGCCCGTCCGATAGTCCGGCCAGGATGGTCCGAGACGGACTACGCGACGAGGCGACCGGATCGTGCCGAGCCGCCCGCCGGTCCGTCGGCACCGCTGCGTGGACACCCGGGTCGGTCGAGCCGGCCCAGAGGCGCAGGGCGCACCGATCCGGCGACCTGGAGGACGACACGATGACGGACCACGTGCAGGGCGAGGGAGTACCCCCCGGGGCCGACCTGCGGGGCTGGCTGGACCACCTCGCCGGAACCGACCGGCTCTCCGTCACACGGACGGGGCTCGGTCTCCGGCACGAGGTCGCCGCGGTCGCCAACCGTCTGGACGGGACGTCGGCCTCCCTGTTCCCGCACCCCGACGGGCACCCGGGCTCCGTCGTCTCGGGACTCCTCTCTCAGAGGTCCTGGATGGCGGAGGCCCTCGGGGTGGACGAGGGATCCCTCGTCCGCACCTTCGAGGAGGCGTGCCTGTCGCCGGTCCCGTGGGCCGAGGTCGCTGACGCCCCGGTCCAGGAGGTCGTGCACGACGACGTCGACCTCGAGCAGATCCTCCCGATCCCCACGCACAACGAGCACGACAGCGGCAGCTACATCACGGCCGGTCTGCTCATCTCGCGTCAGCGATCCACCGGTGCCCAGAACGTATCGATCCATCGCCTGCAGGTCAGCGGGCCCGACCGGCTCGGCGCCCTGCTCCTGCCCCGCCACACCCTGCGGTTCTTCGAGGAGCGGGAGAACGACGACGAGGACCTCGACATCGCCGTCGTCGTGGGCGTCGACCCGCTCACCCTCATGTCCTCGCAGGCGATCGTCCCGCTCGGGCAGGACGAGCTGGAGATCTCGGGCGCGCTGCGCGGCGCACCGCTGCGCGTGACGCGGTGCCTGACGAACGACGTCCGCGTCCCGGCCGACGCGGAGATCGTCATCGAGGGGCGCCTGGTGGCGAACCGGCGCGAGCCCGAGGGGCCGTTCGGGGAGTTCCCGCAGTACTACGGCGAGCGCGCCGAGCGGCACGTCATCGAGGTCGACCGTGTCACGCACCGCCGTGACCCGGTCTTCCACACCATCGTCGGAGGCGGGCTCGAGCACCTCCTGCTCGGTGGCATCCCGCGCGAGGCCTCGTTCCTGTCGCACCTGCGCAGGAGCTTCCCCTGTGTGCGGGACGTCCACCTCTCCCTCGGAGGCGTGTCGCGCTACCACCTGTACGTGCAGGTCGACTCGCCGCAGCCGGGCGAGGCGAAGAACGTCATCCTCGGGGCGCTCGCCACCCACTACGACATCAAGCACGTCACGGTGGTCGACACGGATGTCGACCTCCACGACCCGCGGGAGGTCGAGTGGGCGGTCGCGACCCGGTTCCAGGCGGACAGCGACCTCGTCGTCGTCGAGGGATCCCAGGGGTCGAAGCTGGATCCCTCCACGCAGGCGGGGGTGGGCGCCAAGCTCGGGTTCGACGCGACCGTTCCCGTGGGGTCGCCCGACATGAAGTTCCTCCGGATCCGCGTCCCCGGCGAGGCGGAGGTCGACCTCGACGCGGTCGTGGATCGATCGACCGGGGACTGGCGCAACTCCGTGGCGACGCGGTAGGGAGTGACGATGGACCTCAGTGACATGACCCCGCGCCTCATCGTCGGCATCACCGGTGCGTCCGGCGCGGCCTACGGCGTACGGATGCTCGAGGTGCTCCGGGACACGCCGGTCGAGACCCACCTCGTCGTCAGCAAGGCCGGCCGCCTGACGCTCGCCCAGGAGACGGGCATGCGGATGTCAGACCTCGACGACCTCGCCGACGTCGTGCACCCCAACCACGACATCGGAGCGACGATCTCGAGCGGCTCGTTCCGGACCATGGGGATGGTGGTGGCCCCGTGCTCGGTCAAGTCCATGTCCGAGATCGCCTCGGGTGTCACCTCGTCGCTCATCGCACGCGCCGCGGACGTTCAGCTCAAGGAGCGGCGGCGCCTCGTCCTCATGGTGCGGGAGACGCCCCTGCACCGGAACCACCTGCGCAGCATGGCCGAGCTGAGTGAGCTGGGCGCCGTCATCGCGCCGCCGGTGCCGGCCTTCTACACCCGTCCGACGTCCGTCGAGGAGGTCGTCGACCACTCGGTCGGGCGTGTGCTCGACCTCTTCGACATCGAGGTCGGTCTCGTGTCCCGATGGGCGGGAGTGTCGACGAACGCGAGGACGCCCGACGACGCTCGCTGAGCCGGGTGCGTCGATCGCCGGCGGCGGCCCGATGATTGGATGGCACGACCGTCGACGTCGAGGAGAACCCGATGCCTGAGAACACCGCCCGCTCCGCGCAGGTCCTGTCGCTGCCGGAAGGCGCGACGCCCGAGGTCGCGCCCGATGCGTTCGTCGCCCCCGGCTCGACCCTGGTCGGCCGTGTTCGCGCCGGCGAGCGCTCTAGCGTCTGGTACGGCGCCGTGCTGCGGGCGGACCTCAACGGCCAGGAGATCGTGCTCGGCGCGCGGAGCAACATCCAGGACAACGTGAGCGTCCACGTCGAGGTCGGGCACTCCACCCGCATCGGCGAGGGCGTGTCCGTCGGGCACAACGCCGTGGTCCACGCGGCCGAGATCGAGGACGACGTCCTCATCGGCATGGGCGCGGTCGTGCTCACGGGCGCCCGGATCGGCGCCGGCAGCCTCATCGCCGCGGGGACAGTCGTCCTCGAGGGCACGGAGATCCCGCCACGCTCGCTCGTCGCGGGGGTCCCGGGCAAGGTGCGCCGACAGACCACCGACGACGAGGTCGAGGCGATCCGTCGAAACGCCGAGACCTATCTCGAGCTGTCGGAGACCCACGCGGCCGCGCGCGGGGCCTGAGCGTCCGCGTCGCCCGCCGCCCGCCGGGCCGCGGCGTCGGCCCGCAGCCAGAAGTCCTCGACGAGAGCGCTGAACGGCTCGCCGACCAGCGGCACCATGTGGTTCCGCCCGGGCAGCACCGCACGTTCGGCCCCCGTGCCCGCAGCGAGCGTGTCGGCCACCGCCTCGAACCCGGCATGGTGCCCGCCGGAGACCACGAGCACAGGGAACGGGGCGGCGCGGAGCGCGGCAAGATCGGGGCGGGCCTCCCAGGGGCCGCGGGAGCCCATGACGGCGCGGACGCCGTCCGCGAGCGCGGCGGGAAGCGGTGGCCGTGGCCACGGGCGCTCGCCGATCGTGCGGGAGAAGCGGTCCCAGAACTCGAAGGGGTCCTCGACCTGTTCCGCCCACAGCGCCATGAGGCGCTCGCGGGTCTCCACCACCGTCGGGGCATCGGAGACGCCGAACGCGGGCGGCTCGACCAGCGTGAGCGACCGGACTGCGTGCGGCGCCAGGGCGGCGACGTACATGGCCGAGACGCCCCCGTTGGAGTGGCCAACGAGGTGGGCACCGTCCCCGAGGAGCCGGGCGTGCCCGGGCGCCTCCGTCTCGAAGTCGACCCGCACCCGCGGGCTGCAACCGTAGCCGGGCCGGTCCGGCGTCACGAGCGTCCACCGCTTCGCAAGCCCCCGCTGCATGCGCCACCCCGACGCACCCGTGGCGGCGTCGCAGTGCAGGAGAACCGCACGCGGGCCGCTCCCCGTCTCCGGCGCGTGGACCCCGCCTCTCATGCCCCCTGCCGCCGCTCGACCTGCGCGCTGACCTCGTCGGCGAGATCCGTCCAGAACTCCAGCGCCGCGTGCTCGATCCGCTGCCCGAGCCGGAGCGAGCGCAGCCGTGGTTCGAGCCGCGGATCTCCCTCGTATCGCGCCGCCATGTCGTCGTACACGCCGAGACGTTCGGTGTGCTGCCGGACCTGCTCCTCGGCGAGGCTCAGGAGGTCCTCGTCGGTGGCCAGCTCGCCGAGGAACAGCTTGAGCTCGGCGACGTCGCGGATCTGCATCGGGTCCGTCACCGGCTCGGCGAGCCACCGGGTGAGCTCAACGCGTCCGGCGGTGGTGAGGGAGAAGGTCTGGCGGCGCCGACCGTCGGACTCGGCCTCGACCTCGAGCAGTCCCGCCTCGGCGAGCCGGCGGGGCTCCGAGTAGAGCTGGGCGTGCGGGAAGGGCCAGAAGTAGCCGACCGAGCGCCCGACGGCCCGCTTGAGGTCGTACGAGGTGGACGGGCCGCGCAGCCCGATCAGTCCGAGGACGACGTAGGACGTCGTCGAGAGGCGCACCTTTGACATGCCGTCGACCGTACTCTAGGTTCATCCTCCGAGACGGACCGTACGAAACGGAGCGTAGAGGGCGACGTTGCCCCGTGGACGGAGGATGCGATGACCGGGGACGAGCCGGGACGGGAGAAGTTCGTGGGGCAGGGCCTCGCGCGCCTCGAGGACCCCGCGCTGCTCACGGGCCGCGGGCGATTCCTCGACGACCTCGACCCGCTGCCCGGCACGCTCGTCGCCGCGGTCGTGCGCAGTCCGCATCCGCACGCGTACATCCGGTCGGTCGACCTCGAGCGGGCGCGCGCGTACCCCGGCGTCGCTGCCGTCATCGGCCCCGACGAGGTGCTCGAGGCGCTCAAGCCGTTCCCGCTCTCGCTCCGCGCCCCGATGCCCTACTACCCGACGGGCACCGACAAGGTGCGGTTCGTCGGTGAGCCGGTCGCGGTCGTCGTCGCGACCGACCGGTACACCGCGGAGGACGCCGCCGAGCTCGTCCGGGTCGACTACGAGCTCCTGCCCGCCGTGGTCGACACCGCGAAGGCGCTCGAGCCGGGTGCGCCGCTGCTGCACGACACGGCGGAGAGCAACGTGGCCAGCGATCGCACCTTCACGTTCGGCGAGGTCGACGACGCGTTCGCCGCCGCCGCGCGCGTGGTGACCGGCGAGTACAGCTTTCCGCGGTACTCGTCGACCCCGATGGAGTGCTACTCGGTGATCGCCGAGTGGCGGGACGAGGCCGACGGGCCGCGCGTCACCGCCTACTCCAACTTCCACGGCCCGTTCTCGATGGTGCCGGTGCTGTCCGGTGCGCTGGGGATCGGGCCAGCCCAGCTCCGGCTGATCGTGCCCGAGGACAACGGGGGGAGCTTCGGCATCAAGGCCGGCATCTACCCGTACATCGCGCTCATGGCCCTCGCGAGCCGGCACGCGGGGCGGCCCGTCCGCTGGACCGAGGACCGCAACGAGCACCTGCTCGCGAGCTCGGCCGGCTCGGACCGGCTCATGCGCTTCTCCGCCGCCATCGACGCCGACGGGATGGTCCAGGCGCTCGACGTCGACTTCACCGAGAACGTCGGCGCCTACCTCCGACCCCCGGAACCCGCGACCCTCTACCGCTGCTTCGGCAACATCACCGGGGCCTACCGGATCGACGCCGTCCGGCTGCGGTCCCGCGCCGTCGTCACGAACAAGACGCCCACCGGGCTCAACCGGGGCTTCGGCGGCCAGCAGCTCTACTTCGGGCTCGAGCGCGTGATGGACAAGATCGCCCGCACGACCGGTACCGACCCGGTCGAGCTGCGGCGCCGCAACCTCGTGCGCACCGGCTCGTTCCCGTACGCCACGCCGACGGGCGGCATCTACGACTCCGGGGACTACGAGAGAGCCGTCGAGATGCTGCTCGAGTCGACGGGCTACGCGCAGCTGCGCGCCGAGCAGGCCGAGGCCCGGGCCCGGGGCGAGCTCGTCGGCAGCGGGGTCGCTCTCGTCGTCGAGCCCTCGGCCACCAACATCGGCTACGTCGGCCTCGCGACGCCGGCGGAGGACCGCCCGCCGGGGCGGGACAAGTCCGGGTCGACCGAGCACGTCCGCGTCACGGTCGACCCGTTCGGGGTGGTCTCGGTCCTCCTCGGCACCGTCCCGCAGGGTCAGGGGCACGCGACCGTCGCCCGTCAGGTCGTCGCCGACCAGCTCGGCCTGCCGCTCGAGCAGGTGGTCCCCAAGGTCGACATGGACACCGACAGCACCCCGTGGACAGTGACCTCGGGCAGCTACTCCTCGCGGTTCTCGCCGCTGCTGACCTCCGCGATCGTCGAGGCGACCGACCGGATCTCGGCCTCGATCAAGGTGGCCGCGAGCGTCCTCCTCCAGGCCGAGCCGCACGAGCTCGAGCTCGCCGACGGCCTCGTCCGCGTGGCTGCCGAGCCCGACCGGTCGGTGAAGTTCCGCCACGCGGCGGGGGTCGTGCACTGGGACCCGGGCTCGCTGCCGGACGGCGTGGACGCGTCCCTCTACGCCGAGGCGGCCTTCACCCCGCCCGAGGCGAAGGCCCCCTCGCGCACGGACCAGGTCAACTCCTCGCTGTGCTACGGATTCGTGGCCGAGCTCGTCCAGGTCCGGATCGACCCGGAGACCTACGAGATCTCCATCGAGAAGGTGACCGGCGTGCACGACGCGGGGACCGTGCTCAACCCCCTCCTCATCGAGGGCCAGGTGCACGGCGCGATCGTCCACGGGCTCGGTGGCGCGCTCTACGAGGAGATGGCCTACACCGAGTCCGGCCAGCCGACCTCGACGTTCATGGACTACCTCGTGCCGACGTCGGCCGAGGCGATGTTCCCCCTCGTGGGGAACCGGATCGTCACGCCGTCCCCGGTGACCCGCCTCGGCGCGAAGGGCTCCGGCGAGGGGAGCTCGATGAGCTTCCCCGTCGCGGTCGCCAACGCCGTCGAGGACGCGCTGTCCGAGCACGACGTCGAGATCTCGCGCCTCCCGCTCCACGGCAACGTCATCCACGACCTGCTGACCACCTCCCGCTGACCCACGAAGGAAGAGAGCCGACATGCCCCTGACCGGTGGAGACATCCGACTCGAGCGCAGCCACGACGGCCGCGTCGCCAACCTCACGCTCGACCACGGGCGCTTCAACATCGTGACGATGGAGACCCGCGCGCTCATGGCGGAGCGGTTCGCCGAGATCGACGCCGACAAGAACATCGGCGTCGTCGTCATCCGGGGCGAGGGCGAGCACTTCACCTCGGGCGGTGACATCGCCGGCTTCATGGAGGTCGAGCCGTTCGACCTCACCGACCTCGGCCAGGACATCACCGCGCCGGCGCGCTCGCCCAAGCCCGTCATCACCGCGGTGGACGGCTACTGCTTCGGCGTCGGCTTCGAGCTCGCCCTGTCGACCGACATCCGCCTCGCGACCGCGCGTTCGGAGTTCGCGCTGCCCGAGATGCGGCTCGGGATGATGCCGGGCAGCGGCGGGACCCAGCGGCTCGCCCGCCTCATCGGGCTCTCGCGGGCCAAGTACCACGTGCTCACGGCCGAGCGGATCAAGGCGCAGCAGGGTCTCGACTGGGGCCTGCTCGCGTCGGTGTCCGAGGACCGGGACGGGCTCGAGGCCGAGGTCGAGCGCATCGTGTCGACGCTGCTGGGCTACTCGCCGGTCGCCCTGCGCACCGCCAAGGAGGTCCTCGACCGCGGGATCGACGGCCCCCTGGCCACCGGTGTCGAGCTCGAGCGCAAGTCGTACTCGATGCTGCGCGCGACCCACGACTTCGCCGAGGGCGTCGCCGCGTTCACCGAGAAGCGCTCGCCGGTCTTCGAGGGCCGCTGACATGAAGGCCGCCCCCTTCGCCTACGTCCGTCCGACCCGGCTGGCGGACGTCGTCGCCGAGCTCGTCGCAGCGGACGAGCAGGGCGGCGGCAAGGTCATCGCCGGTGGACAGTCGCTCGTCCCCGTCCTTGCGATGCGGCTCGGCCGGCCGGGGACCCTCGTCGACATCACCCAGGTCCCCGAGCTCGGTCAGGTCGGTGTGTCCGACGGCGTCCTGCGGATCGGGGCGGCCGTCCGGCAGCGGCGCATCGAGCGTGAGTACCGAGGCACCGTCCCGTTGCTCAGCCAGGCACTCCCGTGGATCGGCCACCGGGAGATCCGCAGCCGGGGCACGGTGTGCGGTTCGCTCGCACACGCCGACCCCTCGTCGGAGCTCCCGGCGGTCGCGCTGTGCTTGGGCGCCACGCTCGACGTCGCGGGGCCGGACGGCCGGCGCCAGGTCGCGGCAGACGACTTCTTCGTCGGCGCGATGACGACGGCGCTGGGGCCGACCGACGTCGTGACCTCGGTGCGGATGCCCCTGCCGGGGCGGGGCGAAGGGTTCGGGTTCTCCGAGGTCGCTCGCCGGCACGGCGACTTCGCCCTCGCGGGCGTCGGTGTCCGGGTGCGGATCCGCGACGGCGAGATCCGCGACGCCCACGTCACGAGCTTCGGTGTCTCCGATCGCCCGCAGCGCCGGGACCTCGGCCCCGCGCTGGCCGAGGCCATCACGCGTTCCGACGGCTCGGCCACCGACCTGGCGTCCCGGCTGACCGAGGCGACCGACGCCATGGCCGCCGACGTCGTGACGACCGGGGGCGACTCGAGCGGGTCGCCCGCCTACCGGCGTCGGCTCGTCCGCACGCTCGCCGCCCGCGAGCTGGCCCGCGCATATACCTCGACCCTCCGGAGCGTCGCCGCATGAACCCCCCACGCCCGTTGTCCGCCACGCTCGACCGCCTCACCGGCCGCTCCGGGCGACAGGAGGAAGCTGCGTCCGAGACCCTCAGGGTCGAGGCGGGGGAGACCCTACGGGTCTCCTTCACCGTCAACGGCCGCCCCGCCACCGTCGACGTCGCGCCCCGCGTCACGCTCTCGGACGCGCTGCGCGACCACCTCGGCCTCACGGGCACGCACATCGGCTGCGAGCACGGGGTGTGCGGGATGTGCACCGTCGTGGTCGACGGCGACGCCGCGCGGGCCTGCCTCCTCCTGGCCTGCCAGCTCGAGGGCGCCGAGATCATGACGGTCGAGGGCCTCGGCAAGCCGGACGACCTCCACCCGCTCCAGGAGTCCTTCGGCAAGCACCACGCGCTCCAGTGCGGGTTCTGCACGCCCGGCCAGCTGATGAGCGCCTACGACCTGCTCGACCACGAGCCCGGGATCGACCGCGAGGAGCTGCCGGAGAAGATGTCCGGCGTCCTGTGCCGCTGCACGGGGTATCGCAACATCATGGACGCGGTCGCCGAGGTCGCCGAGGAGCATCCGGACGGCGTCCCGGCGCCCCGCAACTGCGCCTCAGCCGCGCTCCTCCCACGCGACAACGGGGGCGGGCGTGCGTCCGCCGCCGCGGAGCACGCGGAGGACGAGGACACCGGTCCCGTCGAGATCCGTATGCCGCAGACCGAGCCGACCGTGGCGATCGAGGTCGACGAGCAGGTCCGGGCCACCCCGGACGAGCTCTGGGCCGTCATGGCGGACACCGATCGGCTCGCCCGCTGCCTGCCGGGCGCCGAGCTCGTCGCCGACCTCGGGGACGACCGCTACAAGGGCCGCATCCGTGTGGCGCTCGGCCCGGTCAAGCTCGCCTTCGTCGGGGACATCCACGTGGCCGAGCGGGACGAGACCGACCGACGGATCGTCGCGCTCGCCCAGGCCGAGGACGCGGGCGGCGGGAACGTGCAGGCCGAGGTCCTCCTCTCCGTCTCGCCGGACGGTGAGGGCAGCGCCGTCCATGCCGAGGCCGACCTTCACATGACAGGACGGATCGCCCAGTTCGGGCGGTCCCTCGCGGGGGACGTGAGTCGAGAGATGTTCGGGCAGTTCACACGCGCGCTGGACGCCACGGCGCGCGGCGAGGAGCCCGTCACCACCGCACCACCGAGCGCGATCGCCATGGTCACGCAGCTCACCGCCGCGCGCCTGCGCGGCGTCGTCAACCGCATCACGAGGAGGAACTGATCGATGGAGATCGGACGCACGCTCGCCTGGACCGCGGAGCGGTTCCCCGACCGGCTCGGCTTCGCGGGGTCGAGGCGCATGACGTATCGCGAGTGGGACGAGCGCACGAATCAGATCGCCAACGCCGTGCTGGCGCTCGGCGTGCAGCCGGGCGACCGGGTGGCGATGTTCCTGTCGAACTCGGAGGTGATGGCGTCGACGCACCTCGCCCTGCAGAAGCTCGGGGTGCTCTCGACCCCGTTCAACATCCGGCTCTCCGGGCCTGAGCTCGCCTACTGCCTCGATGACGCCGAGCCCAAGGTGGTCGTCGTCGACGACCTTGCCCGGGCCGTCGCCGAGGAGGCCCTCGGGATGGCGACCGTCGCCCCGATCCTCCTGCACGCCGGTTCCGAGGTGCTGGCCGGCTCCGAGGACTTCGAGACCGTGGTCGCCGCCGCGGGTAGCGAGGCCCCGGACATCGTCGTCACCGAGGACGACCCGGCCGTCATGCTCTACACGTCCGGGACCACGGCGAAGCCCAAGGGTGTGCCGCGCACCCAGCGCAATGAGTTCGCCGCCTCTGCCGCGCACGTCATGCAGTGCAGCTACCAGTACGGCGAGTCCATGCTCGGCGCCATGCCGATGTACCACACGATGGGCCTGCGCTCGCTGCAGTCGATGCTCATCCTCGGCGGCACGTTCGTCGAGATGCCTGTCTACAACGCCCCGAAGGCTGTCGAGCTCATCGAGGCCGAGGAGATCTCGGCCCTCTACCTCGTGCCGACCGCCTTCTGGGCCCTCGCGCAGACCGGGCAGCTCGACCGGGTCGGGCGATCCGTGCGGAAGCTGGCCTTCGCAGGTGCGGCGATGACGTCGACCCTCTGCGAGCAGCTCGAGAAGGCCATCGAGCCCGAGGTGTTCGTCAACCACTACGGCTCCAGCGAGGTCTACACCTTCGCCATCGAGGAGAAGGCCGCCCGCAAGCCGGGCAGCGCCGGCCGTCCCGGGCTCTACTCCCGCCTCCGCGTGGTCGATCCCGGCTCGACGGACGTCCACGAGCAGCTGCCCGTCGACGTCGTCGGAGAGATCGTCGCCTCACTCGACTCCGACGAGGCGTTCCAGGGCTACTGGAAGCGACCCGACGCGGACGCGAAGTCGATCCGTGGGCGGTGGTACCACACCGGCGACCTCGGGCACATCGACGCCGACGGCGACCTCTGGGTCGACGGGCGGGTCGACGACATGATCATCACGGGCGGGGAGAACGTCCACCCCATCGAGGTCGAGGACGTCCTCTCACGCCACCCCGGCGTGTCCGAGGTCGCCGTCGTCGGTCTCAAGGACGAGAAGTGGGGCCAGGCCGTCACCGCGTTCGTCGTGCCGAGCGACGAGGCGGTCGACCCGACCGCCTTCGCGGCCGAGCTCCAGGAGTGGAGCCGGAACGAGGCTCCCCTCTCGCAGTACAAGAGGCCCAAGAAGGTCCTCGTCATCTCCGCCATCCCCAAGAGCCCTGTCGGGAAGATCCTGCGCCGCAAGCTCCTGGCCGGCGATTACCAGCTGCGTGTCGAGACGAAGGAGTCCAGCGCATCATGACGATCCACGAGCAGGAGCGCGATCAGGAACCCACACCCACCGTCGTCGAGCGAACTCTCGTCGAAGGTGGGCCCGGCTTCGCGTCCGGTCTGCGCGACCTGCCCAAGCACCTCAACATCTCGACCATCGGCGCCGCGTTCGTCGCTGCCATCTTCGGCTGCACCGGTCCCGCGCTCATCGTCATCAACGGTGGCCAGGCGAACGGCCTGACGGATGTCCAGATCTCGTCGTGGATCTTCGGCATCTACGTCTTCGGCGGACTCATCTCGTTCGTCATGGCGCTGTACTACAAGCTGCCGATCGTTGGGGCGTACAGCATCCCGGGAGCTGTCCTCGTCGTCGCAGCGCTGGCCGACTACACGTTCGGGGAGATGGTCGGAGCGTTCATCGCGGCCGGCGTCATCGTCCTCGTCATCGGACTGACGGGCCTCGTGCGGAAGGTCGCCACCTGGCTCCCGTTCCCGATCGTCATGGCGATGATCGCCGGGGCGCTCATCAGGTTCGGCACCGGGGTGGTCGACGCCGCCCAGGCGCTCCCGGTTGTCGTCGGTTCGGCCATCGTCGGGTACCTGCTGCTCTCGCGGTTCATCAAGAAGGTCCCGGGCGTCGTCGGTGCGCTCGTCTTCGGCGCGGTCGCCGCGGCGATCACCGGATCGTTCACGCCGCTGCCGGGCGGGCTCGTGCTCACCGCTCCCGAGCTCGTCATGCCGTCCTTCAGCCTCGGCGCGATCCTCGCCGTCGGCGTCCCGCTCGCCCTGCTCGTCATCGGCGCAGAGAACGCGCAGGCGATGGGTGTCCTCATGGTCGAGCGGTACCGGCCGCCGTTCAACTCGATGACGATCATCAGTGGAGTGGGCGGCATCCTCGCGCCGCTCTTCGGCGGCCACAACGCGAACATCGCGGGGCCCATGACCGCGATCTGCTCCTCGGAGCAGGCGGGGGAGGACAAGGACGGTCGCTACGCCGCCGCCGTCGTCAACGGCATCCTCTTCGTCCTGTTCGGTGTGCTTGCCAGCGTGGCGGTCGGGGCAGTCAGCACGTTGCCGCCCGAGCTCACCGCGGCGCTCGCCGGACTGGCCATGATCGGCGTGCTGCTCCAGGCGTTCCAGTCGAGCTTCCGGGACAAGCGCTTCCAGATCGGAGCGCTCGTCGCACTCGTCGTCGCCATGAGCGGACTGACCCTGTTCCACATCTCGGCGCCCTTCTGGTCGCTCGTCATCGGAGTCGTCACCTCGCTCGTCCTCGAGCCGAAGGACTTCGTGCGCCGCGACGACTCCTGACAGCCGGGCGAGTCACGACGCCCCCTCCTACACCACGCACGTCAACTGCATCTATTGGCACCAAAGGTGGTCTCGATGAACAGCACGACACACTCGTCGGCACAGGCCGGTACCGGGCGCAGCCCGCTCGCCGCAGCCTTTGCCTCGGTCATGGGGTGGGCGTTCGACCTCTTCGACCTCTTCATCCTGCTCTACGTCGCCGGACCGGTCGGCGCGCAGATCTTCCCGGTCGAGAGCGAGACGCTCAGTCTCGCCCTCGTCTTCGTGTCCTTCGCCGTCAGTATCGTCATGCGCCCAGGTGGCGCAGCCGTGTTCGGCGGCTGGGCGGACAAGGTCGGCCGCAAGCGGATCATGGTCCTCGTCCTGGCCGGCGTGGGCCTCTCGACCGCGGCGATGGGACTCATCCCGTCCTACGCCACCATCGGCCTCGTCGCACCGATCATCTTCCTCGTCCTGCGCGTCATCCAGGGCATCTTTGTCGGCGGTGTGACCGCCGTGACGCACACCCTCGGCACCGAGAGCGTCCCGCCGAAGTACCGCGGCATGATGTCCGGGCTCATCGGCGGCGGTGGCGCCGGTCTCGGCGCAGCTATGGCGAGCGTGGCCTTCATCGTCATCAGTGCCATCTTTCCGGGTGACGAGTTCATTGAGACCGGCTGGCGCTACATGTTCTTCACTGGTCTTCTCGGGGCGATCCTCAGCCTCTTCGTGCTCCGCAAGGTCGAGGAGTCACCGATTTGGCTGGCTGCCAAGGAGGCGAAGGCCTCGGGCAAGGTCGCGACGAAGCCGCTCAGCTTCAAGGATCTCGTAACCGGGAGGTACGGCAAGATCACCCTGCTCAACATTGCCGTCGCTGCCGGTGCGGGCGCCCAGTACTACCTCACCTCTGGCTTCCTGCCCACCTACCTCGACGTCGTCACGCCGGTGGAGGCCGACACGCGTGGATGGGTGCTCCTCGCCGCCAGCCTCATCGTGGTTGTCGCTGCCACCGGGGCGGGCCACCTGAGCGAGAACTTCGGCCGGCGCCGCACCATGATCGTCATCGGCGCCATCAACCTCGTCGCCCTGCCGCTCATCCTCTGGATTATCTCCGAGACGGACCCGAGCTCAACCGTGGCGATCCTCCTGTGGTGCTGCCTCCTCGCGGCCATCGCGAACGCCGCATATGCACCGGTGATGATCTTCCTCAACGAGCGCTACCCGACCGAGATCCGTTCCCGCGGCACTGCGGTGTCGTGGAACACCGGATTCATGCTCGGCGGCCTGCTGCCCACCTTCGTCACGCTCCTGAGTCCTGAGACGAGCGACATCCCGTCCCGACTCATGATCTTCGTTGCCGCCTCCGTGCTCGTCTTCATCATCGCGGTCGTGCGCAGCCCGGAGACTCGCGGAGCCATCGAGACCAGCGACTGACCGACATCCTCGAGAAGCAAGGAGTACATCATGGGAGACAGCTACGAGGGCCGATCGGTCCTGCTCACCGGAGTCGCCGGCGACATTGGACGGACCTATCTGACCGAGCTCGTCCGCGCGGGCGCCAACGTTGTGGCCACCGACCTGAAGAGCACGGCTGACACTGCCGAGGCGGCCGTCGCCGAGGCCAACGGCCTCGGCGCGGGACAGGCGGTGTTCGTGCCCGCCGACATCACCGTTGCGGCGGACATGGACGCGGCGGTCCGAACGGCGACGGAGCAGTTTGGCCGGCTCGACTCACTGATCAACAATGCTGCGATCTACCACGGGCTCGGCCCGAAGCGGCCGCTCGTGGAGCTCACCGACAAGGATTGGGAGCTTGTGCTCCGAGTCAACGTGGTCGGCACGTGGCAGGCCATCCGGTCCGCAGCCCCGGCTCTTGCGGACGGGGGAGGAGGCCGGATCGTCAACGTCGCCTCTGTCGTCACCCGCAACGGTGCTGCCGGATTCGCCCACTACGTGGCCTCCAAGGCAGCCGTCGAGGGTCTGACCCGTGCTGCGGCGCGGGAACTGGGCGCTGCGGGTACCACGGTCAACGCCGTCTCGCCGGGTCTGGTCGACGACACGGGGTCGCGTGCGGTCAACACGGACGAGTACATGCAGCGCGTGGCATCGACCCGCTCGATCCAGCGGGCAATGCTGCCCGATGACCTCGTGAGTGCCGTCATGTGGCTCGCCGGCCCGGACTCGGGATTCGTCTCCGGCCAGACGGTCATCGTCGACGGCGGTGGGGTGTTCGCATGACCTCGGTCCTCCTGCCGGTCGAGCAGACCGAGGTGGAGATTCCCGGAGACGCGACGCCGGCCGAGATCGACGAGGCCGTCGCCGCCTCCGTCGCCGCCGGCCGAGGCGCATGGGCACGGGACCACAAGGCGCGTGCGGCCGCGATGCACGCGTGGGCGGACCGGATCGAGGCGGAGCGGGACGACCTGGTCGACCAGCTGATCCGGGAGACCGGGAAGATCGCCGCCGAGGCCGGTGCCGAGGTGGCCGGCAGCATCGATTCGCTGCGGTTCAACGCGGGACTGTGCCGTCTGCCGCTGGGGCGTGCGGGATCGCTGTGGGACGGTAGCGAGTCCCACCTCGTGCGCGAGCCCGTCGGGCCAACGGTCTTCATCACGCCGTGGAACTGGCCCGTCCTGCTCCTGCTCCGGGACATCGCACCAGCGTTCGCCGCAGGGGTCACCGCTCTCGTCAAGCCCAGCCCGCAGACCTTTCACGTCACCGAGCGGATCGTCCGGCTCGGTCACGAGTCCGGTATCGATCGGGACGTCCTCCAGTGCCTCCCGGGCGGTGCCGAGGTCGGATCGGCGCTCGTCCGCCACCCCGGCACCGCTGCCGTAGCCATCACCGGTTCGACCGGTGCCGGTCAGGCGGTCCTTCGCGATGCCGCCGAGACGATGACCCGGCCACTGCTCGAGCTCGGAGGCAAGGCCGCGATGCTCGTACTCCCGGACGGGGACCTGGACCAGGCGCTGGCGTTGGCGGCACGCAACTCGGTGACGACTGCGGGACAGATGTGCATGGCATGTACCCGTGTGCTCGTCCACGAGGACCAGATCGGTGAGGTGTCTCAGCGGCTCACCGAGCTTGTGAGCGGTCTGACGGTCGGCGACCCCCGGGACCCGTCCGCGGACCTCGGCCCGCTCATCTCGCAGGCCGCGTTCGAGAAAGTCGAGTCGTACGTCGACATAGCTCGGCGTGACGCGACCGTCGTCGTCGGCGGGGAGCAGGTCCACCCCGACGGTGCTGCCGGGTACTTCCTCTCCCCGTCACTCGTCACCGATGTCGATCCGGCTTCCGTGCTCGTCCAAGACGACATCTTCGGCCCGGTCCTCCTGCTCGAGTCGTACCGCGACGAGGCGAGTGCGCTGGAATTGGTCAACGCCACACCGTTCGGGCTCGCCGCCTCGGTGTGGAGCCGCGACGCCGGACACGCGCTCGCCGTTGCGCGTGGCGTCAAGGCAGGCACCGTGTGGATCAACGGGTACAACCGTTCCTACGCGGAGACACCGTCCGGCGGGTACGGGATGTCCGGCCTCGGCCGCACCCGTGGCGTCGAGGGCATCGAGCAGTTCACGGAGGTCAAGCACGTCCACATATCCCTGTAGTCCGTGTCCAGGTGCCCGGTCTTTCCGACCGGGCACCTGGAACTCGTTCTCACACGGATGATCAGTCCACCGAGAATTCACCAGAATGTGGGCGATCGCGATTCCGGCAATTGCGTGCGGAAAGGTATCACGGATCGTGATGATCTGGATCGCCAATGGGTATTGGATTACCGGAACCGGTGCCCGTAACGTCCTCATCACCTGAAATGCATGGACGACGGGGCCAGCGTGGGTCCCGCGAGTCTAACGACGGGATGTTCGGATGAGTTTTCAAACTGCTGTTCTTGGCGTCACCGGAATTTATCTGGCGGTCACCGTGGTGATCAGTTTTGCGGTGCGTCGGTCATCGAAGGATGCAGAGGGATTCACTACGGGCGGAAAGACGTTTCCGGCCATTCTGATCGGTCTTCTCATGGCCTCGGAGTTCATTGGTACGAGCGCCAGCATGGGGACCGCCCAGGGGGCCTACGAGTACGGGATCTCGGCTGCCTGGAACCTTGTAGCGCTGGGTATCGGGTTCGTCCTGTTCTCGTTCTTCCTCGCGCACAAGTACAAGTCGCTGGGGCAGAACACCATCTCGGGCGTGCTCAAGCACGGGTACGGAGAGCGCGTTCGGTTGGCCACGTCGATCATCATGATCGTGGCCCTTGGCACCGTGGCCGTTGCCGTGTTCGCCGGTGGTAGTGCGGTCTTCACGAGCCTGCTCGATGTCGACCGCACGACTGCCACGGTTGTGACCGCAGGTCTTGCCGTCCTGTACGTGGCGGTGGGAGGTATGCGGTCGGTCGTCTACACGAACGTCGTGCACGCGCTCGTCATGCTGACGGGCATCGTGCTGGCGGCGGTCCTTCCGTTGCGGCGCGTGGGGGGCCTCGCAGAGCTTCGAGCGCAGCTGCCTGACCAGTTCTTCGACGTCACCGGGGTGGGCCTGGGGCAGATCGTCGCCTGGATGATCGCCGGTGCCGGGGCAACCTTCGCCACGCAGTACATCATTCAGGCGATCGCCTCGGTGGGGGACGAGAAGAAGGCGAAGTGGTCGAGCGTCTACTCGTCCCTCATGCTCATTCCCTACGGCATCTGCGCGGCCATCGCCGGCATGTGCGCGCGCGTCCTCTTCCCGGAGATCGACTCGTTGCAGGCGCTGCCGGAACTCGTCGTCAACATGCACGCGCTGACGGCAGGGATCGTCATCTCGGGACTGGTTGCCGCGCTGCTCGGCACCATCAGCGCGATCACACTCGCGATCTCGACCCTCCTGCTGAAGGACTTCTACCGACCGTTCCTCAACCGGGACGAGGACCCGCGCAAGGACGTGGTCTTCATCCGCGTCGCCACTGTCGTCGTGGGCATCGTGCCCATGATCCTTGCGCTCTACGCCAGCGATGTCCTCGCGGTCACGTTCCTGGGGAAGGCGCTTCGCTCGGCCCTCGCCGTTCTCGTCCTGCTCATGTTCTACGCACCCCGCTTCGGGAGCCGAAACGGTGCGCTCGTCAGCATCGTGGGCGCGCTGATCGCGACGGTGGGCTGGTTCCTGGCGGGCAACCCTTTCGGTGTCGACAACGCCTATGTCGCCATCGCTGTCCCTCTTGTCGTCATGACTGTGGCGGAGATCGGCTCCCGCATGCGGCGAGGCGGTGACTCGGTCGCCGACGGCCCGCGCAGCGAGGCGAGCTTCGGGGGTGGTGGCGGTTCGGTCGAAGCTGAGCGAGAGTCCTCCGCGCCTCGCGCTACCTCATAGGTACCGCCCGGAAAGGGGGCCGACAACGTTGTGGAGCTGCGACAGCTGAAGTACTTCACGTGCCTGGTGCGCGAGGGAACCGTGACCCGTGCGGCCCAACGCCTGGGCATCGTTCAGCCCGCGCTGTCGGCGCAGATCGCGAAGCTCGAGCACGAACTGGGTCACGACCTGTTCGAGCGTACCCCTCGAGGGATGGTCCCCACCCTCGAGGGGCGCCGGGCGTACAACACGTTCGCTCCGCTGCTCGACCAGTTCGATGCGGCGCGCGAACTTGTGTCGACGCCGGTGAGTGCCGAGACAGAGGTTCTGCGCATCGGTGTGATCTCAGGTGCAACGGACCGGGCTCTGCTCGGTGCCGTCGAGGCATTCGTCCCCGACCACCCGCATGTTCTCCTCCAGATCGTTCCGGGCTTCAGCGCCGATCTCGTTACGCGGCTCCGGGCGGGCGAGTTCGACACAGTGATCATCAACGAGTCGTTCCGGTACGACGGGCTCGTCGGCCGCGAACTCGTCGATGAGGAACTGTGCCTCGTGGCCGGTGAGGGAGCGCCGCCCCCGGTAGCCGATCCCATCCCGCTCCCGTGGCTCGCGAGCGCACCTCTTGTTGTCCCATCGGGCAGGCATGGGCTGCGTCGGATCGTCGACAGTGTGCTCGGACCACGGGGCCTCGCGCTTCGACCGCTCATCGAGATCGATGACCTCGGGCTCATACTCGATCTGATCGAAAAGCTCCCGTTGTGCGGGATTCTGCCGTTGAGCCGGATCAACGCGGACAGTGGAGTGCGCCGCTATCGCCTGACACCGCCCATCATGCGGCGAATCGTCGGGGTCCGTGACCCGGCGCGGCCGCCCACCGACGCCGAGAACGAGTTCGTCGATCTGCTGGCCACGAGCTTGCGCCGCCTGGGCGGCAGCGAGAGCGACGCCACCGGTGAGGCCCACACGTCATCGGACTGACTCGACGGCGGTTTCACTTCCTGCAACCATCCGGTTCGGATGGTCTGTTAGGTAGGATGTGTTGCCCAGGGCTACCTGTCGTGGCCGACAGAAGGAGAGCGCGATGAAGGACATCCTCGACGCCGTGCGCGGCTGGGACGAGCCGTACGCGATCGCCACCGTCATCGACACGTGGCGGTCGTCGCCGCGGCCTGCCGGTGCGTCGATGGCGGTGCACGCGGACGGTCGTGTCGTCGGCAGCGTGTCCGGGGGCTGCGTCGAGGGCGACCTCTACCTGCGTTGCCAGGAGGCGCTCGAGACCGGGGTCGCCGAGGTGGTCCGGTACGGGGTGAGCGACGACGAGGCGTTCGCCGTCGGGCTCACGTGCGGGGGCGAGCTCGAGGTCCTCGTGCGCCGGGTGGACCCGTCCGACGATGTCGTTGCCCGTCTTGCCGAGGCGGTCGATGCGCGGACACCCGCCGTCGTCGCCACCGTGGTCGACGGCCAGCGGCCGGGGACCACGATGCTCATGGTCGACGGTGAGCGGCACGGATCGACGGGGAACTACTTCCTCGACAGGGCGATCGTCAGCGACGCGCTCGGCCTCCTGCAGAACGGTGCCACCCGCACGATCCACCTGGGACGGGACGGCGAGGGGCGCAAAGGGGACGTCACGGTGTTCGTCGAGTCCTACGCACCACCGCCCCGGATGATCGTCTTCGGCGCGATCGACTTCGCCGGCGCGCTTGCCCGGCTCGGCACCTTCCTCGGCTACCGCGTGACCGTCTGCGACGCCCGGCCGGTGTTCGCCACCCGCGCACGCTTCCCCGACGCCGACGAGGTCGTGTGCGCCTGGCCGCACGACTACCTGGCCTCGGCCACCGGCCTCGACGAGCGCACGGTGCTCTGCGTCCTCACGCACGACCCGAAGTTCGACGTCCCCGTCCTCCTCGAGGCGCTCGGGACCGACGCCGCCTACATCGGGGTGATGGGAAGCCGGCGTACCCACGAGGACCGCAACGCCCGGTTGCGCGAGCACGGCGTGACCGAGGGCCAGCTCGCCAGGCTGCGGTCGCCGATCGGGCTCGACCTCGGCGCGCGCACGCCCGAGGAGACCGCGGTCTCGATCGGCGCGGAGATCGTCGCCGCACGGTGGGGCGGCAGCGGCCTGCCGCTGGGCGAGCTGAGCACGCCGATCCACGGTCCGGCCGAAGTCCCGGTGCGAAGCCGGGTGCGGGCTGCAGCGTCCTGACGGGAGTCGCCCGAGCACACGGCCTCGCGCGGGCCTCAGCCTCCGCGTCGTTCGCCCGCCGCGCGCGGGGCCTGAGCCCCGCCGGCGTGGCCCGGCCTCGGGCGCGGATCAGCCCTCGGGCCGCACCCAGTCCCCGGACCGCCCGCCGGACTTGGCCACGATCATCGCGTCCCGGATGGCCACCGTGCGGTCGATTCCCTTGAGCATGTCGACCACGGTGAGTGCGGCGACGGTCGCGGCGGTGAGCGCCTCCATCTCGACGCCGGTTCGGTCGGCCGTCCGGACGGTCGCGCGGATCGCCACCCGGTCCTCCTCGAGGGAGAGCTCGACGCTCGCGCCGTGCACGCCGATGACGTGCGCGAGGGGCAGCAGCTCGGGGGTCTTCTTGGCCCCCTGGATGCCGGCGATGCGCGCGACGGCCAGCACGTCGCCCTTGGGGACGCCACCGGCGCGAAGCGCGGCCATCGTCTCCGGGGCGCAGGTCACCGAGGCGTCGGCGGTCGCCTCGCGCACGGTCGGGGTCTTGGCGGTGACGTCGACCATGTAGGCCGTGCCGTCCGCGCGCAGGTGGGTCAGCTCGCTCATGCGCCCCATCCTCGGACACCGAACGCCTCGAGGCGGTCACCCGTCCGCACGCCGTCCACCTCGGCGGGCACGATCGCGAGCGCGTCGGCCAGGGCGAGGGTGGCGGCGAAGTGCGACTTGGCGCCCTGCGGGTGCGGCGGCTCGGCGAGGATCTCCCCGTCCTCCCCGCGGGAGAGGACCACCGGGGCGTACTGGCGCCGGCCCGGGGGCGTCGGCCAGTCGCGGCCGGCCACGACCTCGAACGTCCGCCGGTCCGGGTCCGCGCCGGTGAGCACCGCGAGGAGCGGGCGGACGAGCACGTGGAAGGTGACGAACACGCTGACGGGGTTGCCGGGCAGCGCGACCACCGGGACGCGCCGTCCGGTGGAGTCGGCCACCGTCCCGAAGCCCTGCGGCTTGCCGGGCTGCATCGCGACCCCGAGGAAGTCGATGCCGCGAGTCTCGAGGCTCTGCCGCACCACCTCGTGGGCGCCGGCCGAGACGCCCCCGGCGGTGACGACGAGGTCGACCTCGGGCAGCGATGCATCGAGGGTGGCGAGGAAGGCGTCGACGTCGTCCCGGCTGCGCCCGTGCACGGTCGTCCCGCCCGCCTCGGCGACGAGCCCCGCGAGGAGGAGCGAGTTCGAGTCGGGGATGTGGCCCTCGCCGGGGATCTCGCCCGGGGCGACGAGCTCGTCCCCGGTCGTGACCACAAGGACCCGCGGCCGGCGCGCCACGGTCAGGCTGCTGTGCCCCACCGATGCCGCGGCGGCGACCTGGGCCGGGCCGAGCAGGGTGCCGGCGGTGAGGACCTGGTCGCCCACGGCCACGTCCTCCCCGCGGTGGCGGAGGTACACGCCGGCGACCGGCCGCTCGTACAGGCGGACGCGCGCGGGGGCGGGCCCGGGCCCGGGGGAGTGGTCGGTGGCCTCCACGGGGACCACGGCGTCGGCCCCCTCGGGGATCGGCGCGCCGGTCATGATGCGCTGCGCCGTCCCGGGTGCGAGCGGGGCGCCGACCGCGCCGGCCGCGACGTCGCCGTCGACGGGGAGCGAGAGATCGTCGTCGGGCAGGTCCGCGAGGTCCGCCGCGCGCACGGCGAACCCGTCCATCGAGGAGTTGGTGAACGGGGGGACCGGAGCGAGCGCCTCGACGTCGGCGGCCAGCACGCGGCCGCGCGCCTCGCCGAGCGGCACCCGTTCGAGGGTGCGCTCCGGCTGGGCGGCGACGACCCCGCGCGCCGTGTCGAGGATGCGGCCGAGGTGGGTCTCGACGTCGACGAGCGGGCTCATGCGTCCTCCCGAGGGACCGCGTACTCGAGCTGGTCGATCTGCTGCGTGCGCGCGTCCCCGACGAGCACCCGTCCGAAGAGCGGCGACCCGGTCCCGACGATGAGCTTGACGGCCTCGACGGCTTGGGTGGAGGCGACCTGCCCGACGACGGGGCCGAGCACGCCGATCTCGTGGGAGGTCTGCACGGTGCCGGCCGCCGGCGCCTCGGCGTGCAGGTCGCGCAGGCCGAGCGGCCGCCACGGGGCGGGCGGCGCCGTCCAGAACACCGACGCCTGCCAGATCATCGCCATCACGCTCGCCCACACGAGCGGCTTCCCGTTCGCGGCGCACCAGTCGCCGACCAGGTACTTCGTGGCGAAGACGTCGGAGCACTCCATGACGAGGTCGATGTCGTCGCGCAGCGCGTCGAGGGACTCGGGTGTCGCCGGCCCCATCGGCACGATCTCGATCTCGGAGTTGAGTGCCCGCAGCGCCGCGGCGGCCGAGTCGGCCTTGAGGGTGCCGACGGTGGCCTCGGTGTGGATGAACTGCCGCTGGAGGTTGTTGAGCTCGACCTCGTCGGCGTCGGAGACGTAGATCGTGCCCACGCCCATCGCCGCCAGGTAGAACAGGACGGGCGACCCCAGACCGCCGGTCCCGACGACGAGGACCCGCGCCGCCGCGAGCCGCTGCTGCCCGCGCTCGCCGTAGCCCTCGACGAGCAGCGAGCGCCGGTGCCGGTCGTACGCGCCGGCCGGCAGGGGCTGAAGCGGTCGGCCGAGCGGGATCTCGAGCGACGGCAGCGGGGCGGGGGCGGGGCTCACGGGAGGGCGCTCCATTCGGTGGATCCGTCGGTGAAGGCCTGGTGCTTCCAGATCGGCACGCGGGACTTGATCTGCTCGATCAGCTCGGCCAGGGCGGCGAACGTCTCGGCGCGGTGCTCACCCGCGACGGCGGCGATCAGCGCGTGGTCCCCGATCGCGAGGTCGCCCACCCGGTGCTGCGCGCCGACGGCGTGGATGCCGGGCCGGTCGAGGAACTCGTCGACGACCTCCGCGAGGAACCGTGCCGCGTCGGGGTGGGAACTGTAGGCGATGCCGGTGACGCCGCGGCCGCCGTCGTGGTCGCGGACCACGCCGGAGAACGACGCGACGGCGCCGCAGCGGTCGTCCGCGCACGCCTCGGTCAGGGCCGTCGGGTCGAGCGGGGTGTCGAGGACGTCGGCGGCGACGCGTCTCGCCACGCTCAGCCGCCCGCGAACGGGGGGAGGCAGTCGACCGTCGCGCCCGCGGGCACCTCGGCGGAGCCCTCGGTGCGGCGGCCGTCCAAGAGCCAGGTCGCGACGTCGAGGACCTTGGTCAGGCGCTCGTCGGCGGTCTCGCGCAGCGCGGCGACGACCGTGTCGACGGTCGCGCCGGCGGGGACCTCGACCGTGGTGGTGCCCGTGCCGGCCGCCTCCGCGGCGCCGGCGAAGAACCGGACGGTGGTCGTGAGGGTTGTCGTCGTCGTGGGCGTGGCCTCTGTGGTCACGTCAGCCTCCAATGGCGGACATCGTGCGGGACGGGGCGGCGAAGGAGTCGTCGGTGCCGAAGCCGTGGGCGCGCGGCTTGCCCCACATGGCCTCCTGCCAGCGGCGCGAGACGGCGGCGTCGTCGGAACCGTCGCGCAGGAGGCCGCGCAGGTCGGTCTCCTCCGTGGCGAACAGGCAGGAGCGGACCTGGCCGTCGGCGGTGATGCGGGTGCGGGTGCAGGCCGCGCAGAACGGCTCGCTCACCGATGCGACGAGGCCGACCGTCCCGTCCGGCAGGCCCGGCGCCGTGACGTCCTCGACCTCGGCGGGGGCGGAACCACGGGGGCCGGGCCGCTGGGTGAGGGTGAACCCGGCGTCCGTCAGGGCGTCGCGCAGGTCCTGGGCGGTGACGACCTCTCCGCGCTTCCACGACTCCCGCGGGCCGATCGGCATGTACTCGATGAATCGCAGCTGATAGCCGCGTTCGAGGCAGAAGCGCAGGAGCTCGGGCGCGTCCTCGCGGTAGGAGCCGGCCTGGGGGACGGCGTTGATCTTCACCGGTCGGATCCCCACGCGGTCGACGGCGTCGAGCGACCTCAGGGCGTCGTGCAGCCGGTCGCGGCGGGCGGCCGCGGCGTACCTCTCGCGGTCGAGGGAGTCGATCGAGATGTTGACGCGGTCGAGGCCGGCGTCGACGAGCGAGTCGATGCGCTTGTCCAGGCCGAGGGCGTTGGTCGTCAGCGCGATGTCCGGCTTGTTCCCGTCGTGGTCCCGCAGCGCCGCGGTGCCCGCGATGATGTGCTCGAGGCCCCGCCGCAGCAGCGGCTCACCGCCGGTGAAACGGACCGTGCGCACCCCCAGGTCGCGCACGGCGATGGTGACGAGGCGGACCACCTCCTCGTCCGTCAGCACGTCCGGCGTGGGGAGCCAGTCGAGGCCCTCGGCCGGCATGCAGTACGTGCAGCGCAGGTTGCAGCGGTCCGTCAGTGAGACCCGCAGGTCGGTCGCGCGGCGGCCGAACCGGTCGGGCAGGCCGCGGGCGCCGGCCGGCAGCGGCGTGCCGGGCGTGGTGCCACGGTCTGCGGCCGACGGCACCGTCGGGACCGGCAGGAGGACGGGCGCCTGCGAGGACTGGGCGGTCATTTCGCCTCCCTCGACGACGACGGACTTCCAGCGTGTGGAGCAACGGCCAATCTATCAACTGCGACCAGCGCGAACAGTGGGGTGCCGCACAGTGACCGGGTCGTGGACGCGGGTCGACGACAGGTCCAGGCTCGGGCAACGGTGGGCCGCATGACCAGGACCAACGTCACCCGGTTCGCGGTGTTCACTGCGCTGATGATCGCCTGCCAGCTGCTGGGTGCGTGGCTCTTCCCCGACCGCTGGACGGGGGCGACGAACCCGTGGGTGATCGTCGGATTCTCGCTGATCGCCGGGGTCGTCTACGTCCTCGTGATGGCGCTGCTCGATCGGCGGGCGCGGGCGCGGAGGTAGCTGGACAGGTCGGCGGCGGGATCGGGTGAAGCTGGGCGGAGCCGCCCAGAAACGAGTTGAGCCGCCCCGCCGATCGTGATCGGCGGGGCGGCTCAGGTCCGTCGGCGGAGGATGGGGGATTCTCCGGCCAACCATTCGTGACCTGCGACAACGCAGGTTCGTGAAGTGCTGTCCTACTCCGGTCCCGAACCTCTCGGAGGGGACCAAGACCATGCCGACCACCACGACCCGCCCGAAAGTCCCGCCGATCGTCTGCCAGCCCTGGTGTCGCGACGGCGACGGGCACGGCGACGAGAGCGGCATCGACGATCAGCGGTGTCAGACGGAGTCGACGAACGTCGTCAGCAGTCTCACGCCGCGATGGGATGCCGGCGGCACCTGGTACGACACCGAGCTCGAGGTCTTCGCGATCTCCGGGCCGCGCGTGCACCCGGCAGTCGTGCTCTACAGCACCTGTGGCGACTTCGAGTGGCACCTCACGGCCTCCGAGGCTCGGACGATTGCGACGGCGCTGCGGGAGCGCGCGGACGCTCTCGAGGGGAGGGACCGATGAGCGTCACGACGTCGATCCCGACGCACCGACCCTGGTGCGACTCCGAGGCGTGCACGACCGACGACGGGGTGTGGACGATCCACCGGTCCACGCCCGTCAGGCTCTCCTACCGCGGAGGGTCCCTCGAGGGGTACGTCTCCGACGTCGAGAACCACGACGGTCACGAGCCCGACGAGCCGGTCGGCGTGTGGCTCGAGGGCGGCGCACAGGACGTCATCACGGCCGCGCAGGCGCGCGAGATCGGGATCGCCCTGCTCGCGCTCGCCCAGCGGGCCGAGGACGCCGTCGCAGCGGGCCGCTGAGGGTCGCCCAGGGGCGTCGGGACTGCCGACATCCCTGGGCCTCCCTGAGCGGCTCACAGCGAGTCTCTCGGCGCGTTCCTGCCCTCCCCGCGCGAACTCAGGAGGGTCCGGTCAATCAGCTGCACGAACGGCGTGCGGCCTCACCTGCTCAGGGCCCGAGCGGGTGTCACGGCGAAGCTCGCTCCCGATTCGGGGGCGGGCCGCTCGTCGTGGCCCGACGCGGTAGGGGTGCTGGTCCGTGGGCAAGTTCGGGGGTGACCCGAAGGGTCGGGGGATGCTCAGGGCGAAGAGTGCCCGCAGGGCTCCGCGCCGTTCGGTGACCGACTCTGTGGTGCCGCCGGCCTCCGAGCCTCGCGTTATTCACGGATCCGTTAATAGCGATCCCGAACCCGTCACGGCCAGGTCGTCGGTGACGGCTCTCCGAGGATGTCGAGGACGCGGTCGATCGCCTCACGGCTGCGGGCCAGGTCGTGGTACTCCCGCTCGGACAGCGCCGCCCGGTTGCGCGGCAAGCGCTCGTCGCCCGCGAGCCGCTCGAGCCGCTCGACGACCCGGCGGAGGTCGTAGCTCGCATCGTGGAACGCATCCGGCAGCGGCCTGCGCCGACGCTTGGGCTTCTCTCCCTCGAGGCGCACCCGGTACGCCTGCGTGCGACAGCGGCCCGAGCAGTACCGCGCATCGGCCCGAACAGGATCGAACTCATCCCCACAAACGTCACACGTCACTGGCATGTGACAGATAGTGCCACGGCCCTGCATCCGTCACAAGGGAACACGCCGTGACGGATAGAGTCGGAAGCGTGGTCAAGGACGGTGCCCGCCAGGTTGATCGCGTTGCGCCACGTGCTCCCGCTATTACCGGATTCGGTAATAGCGACACTGCCGCGCTTCCAGCGCCCGCTCTCCCGACGCCCCGCGTCGCTCAGCACGAGCGCGGTGGACATCGCGCGGGAGCCGGTGGAGGGCGGTACGGTCCCGAGCATGGCCGACTCGATGACTACTGCCGAGAAAAAGAACTACAGGCCCGAGCCCTGCGCGGTGTGCGGTTCCCGAGTCGTGGTCGTGGGATGGAACGACGTGTCGAGCTTGGCCGACGCCGGCGGTCACTGGCTGCCCAAGCGGAAGTGCACGAACAGGGCGTGCCGCTCCAACGCTGGGATGATGACCGATCCGCGGCCGTAGCGGTCACCGCTCGGGAGGCAGGCCGAAGTGTTCGGTGACGCCGCGGTGCAGGGCGCGCCTCTCGTGCAGCTGTCGGGTCATCACGGTCCGGTAGAACATGTCCAGCCGGCCGGCGGGCCATCCGTGCTCAGCGTCGAACTCCTCGAGGGAGGAGCGCCAGGCATCGAACCGGTCCCGCCACGAGCGGCCCGCCCAGTCCGCGGGGTCGAAGACGAGCAACCGGGCAGGGACCCCGCCGATGTCACGTCGCTTGCGTCGCACGTCAGATCTCCCTCGGGTCGAACGGGCCGTCGGGGATCTGGTCGATCGTCAGACCCTCGGCGGCCTCCTCGCCGACCTCGTCCTGCCACGCCGCCCGAGCGTCGAGCCACTGAGCGAACCGGCGGTACGGGGTCGCGGCCGTCCAGTCCTCGTCTCGGAACTCGACCAGGTGCGCCGGCGCGACCGGGACGAGGCCGCGCTCGGCCCTGGTGCGGCGCCTCACCGTCCCACGCTCATCGAGGCCGGACGGACCCCGGAGCGCTGCTGCGGGAGCCGGCCCACGCTCTGGTCGTCGTCCAGCGGGATGCGCAGCGACGCGATCAGCTTCGCCAGGGTGACGCGCTGCTGACGGGCCTCGACGAGAGCCGGGTGCGCGCGCAGGCCCTGTGGTGACACGTTGGTGACGCCGTCCTCGCGCACGATGCGCTCGAGCTCGGCCAGGGCGTCGACCGTGCGGGCCGCCTCGAGCAGCACGCTCAGCTCGTGCTCACCGAGCTCGAACTCCTCGGCGACGGACTTCCAGAGCTTGCGGCCGGGGGCCTTGAGGCCGGCAGGTGTGCGGTGTTCCATGTCATTTCCTCTCGTCAGGGTCGGATATAGGTCGAATCACTCAGGTCGTGGGCAGGTATGTGTCCTATGCCTCGGAGAAGCGAAAGGGTCTGGGAGCGGGTCCCTTCCCCAGGGCCCTCTGAGGTCGTCGCCCTCCGGCGGTCTCGGTCGTCGAGGTGCTTGAGGTCCGCGGCCGCGACCACGTCGAGGTCCGCGTCGACTCACTGCCGGCCGTGCCGATCACGGCGTCGTCCCTGGCCTGCTGAGCGAACCTGAGCGCTTGATGATGTCCGCGTGCGGCTTAGCGCCCTTGGCGCGGTTACAAGCACGATGGCTGGGCTTCTTGTTGCTCAGGGCGTCGCTGCCGCCGCGGGCGAGCGGGATCACGTGGTCGACGACGAAGCTGCCGGGGTCGTAGGTCGGCAGGGAGTAGTCGATCTCGCCGCCGCAGATGTGGCAGGGTCCGCCGGCGCGGCGCAGGATCGCGCGTGCTCTGTCTCTGACTGTGGTGTTACGGCGAACCATGAGCACTTCTCCTTGGTTGGTGAGCAGTGTCGTTGACGCTGAACGCTGTGACCGCTGCGAACTCGAGCGAACTGCTGCGACCTGCGCTGTCGTGGTGGGCGCCGGGGATGCTGGCGGGGCCGGGGCCTGCTGGTGGCCCGGGGTGGCTGGCGGGGCCGGCGGTGTCGTCGGGGGTGGCTGGTGGCCCGGGGGCCTCCTGAGGGTCGGGGGTGGGCCTCGCGCGCGGCCGGTGCGTCTCTCGACCAGCGGGGGTGCGCGCGGGGGTCTAGCTGTAGTCGTCCTCGGGGTCGGGGTCGGGGTCGTGTCGGACGTACCTGGCGAAGACGCTCACCAGGGCCCACGCGACTTCGGCGGGCCCGTTCGGGCCGGCGTCCATCGCTTTGGCGACGGTGGCGAAGATGGCTTCCTCGTCGCCGATCTGGTCGCTGAGTGTGGCGATGAGCGCGAGGGCCCGATCGTTGCTCTCCGCGTTGACGGTGGTCATGGTTGGCGCTCCCTACTTCCAGTTGTCGAGGACCAGCGGGCGGATCCGGTTGTGACCGACGCGGCCGGCGAGGGCGCGGCCGAGCGCGTCGGGGTCCTCGATGCTGGGAGCGTTGGGGTCGAGCCGGTTGGAGCGGCGGGGGTGCCGGCCCTCGGCGATCGCCTGCTGAGTGGCCCTCTCGCGGTCGTGGAGGTCCTCGCGTCGCTCGGCGGCGACCCGTGCGCGACGCTCGGTGAACTCTGCCGGGGTGGCGAGCTCGAGCGCGTGGCCGGCGCGGATCAGGACGTCCGGGGTCGGCCGGTTCCCGAGGGCGTCGAGGTCGGCGAGGGTGAGGTCGGCGAGGATCAGCGGCTCGTCACTGGCGACCACCTGGGCGTTGCCGGTGGACCGGGCGAGGAGCTTCCAGGTGTCGGTGAGCCGGCTCGCGATGTTGAGGGCAGCCCGGGCCTTGGCCCACAGCGCCATCCGGTCCGGGTTGAGCGCGGACGCAGACTGGATGTCGGTGAAGCTCACGCGCTCGTCGATCTCGGCGATCGCCTTGGTCAGGTCCTCGGAGATCCCGGCGACGATCCCCCGCCACATCTTGACGAGCTCCGGGGTGTGCTGCTTGAGGAGCGCGGCCTCCCGCTCGAGGCGGATCTGCTTCATGAGGCCGTCCATGTCGACCTGCTTGCGGAGCTGGGTCAGCGCGCTGAGCCGGAGCACCTCAGGGTCCTCGGTCAGGCTCCGACCCCCGGCGACGGCGGCCCTGATGGCTCTGCCGAGGTCGTCGGGCCCGGGGGTGGCGCTCTTGGTGGCGTCGTCCATGTGCGCGGCGAGGTCGGCCAGGCCGGTGGTGATGGCCTTGGGCACGGTGGTGCCGGTTTCCTTGGCGAGCCGCTGCGTGCCCTGGATGGCGGCGCGGACGACGGCGAGGTCGCCGCGGGCGATGGCGTGGTCAGTCATGGGATTTCCTTCCGGTTGGTCCGACGCCGGTCGGCGACGGAGGTCTGTGGTGCGGGGATCAGGCGGACGGCGTCGCATCCGGCGCAGCGGGCGACGGACAGGCCGGGCAGCGCACGGGAGTGCGTGACGTGCCAGCCGGGTAGCGGGCACCCGTGCCGGTGCTGGACGCCGTCGTGGGCGACCTCGGGGCGCGTCGCGCTCATGCCGCCCTCCCGGTGTCGCAGGACGGGTGTGTGCCGGTGCCGTCGTCGAACGCGAGGGCGGTCCCGCAGACCGAGCAGGTGGTCGAACCGGGTGCCGCCGGTTCCGACGCTTCCGCCGGTGCCTCCGGTTTGATGGGAGGGGTAGTGGCGGAGACCGGCGGACCGGCGGAACGTGACGTCAGAGCCTCGGCAGCGGCCCCGAACTGGTCGCGTCGGTACCCGCGTGGGCTGTCCTTCACTGCGATGTCCTCGCGCGTGCTGCGGATGCCGTAGCCACTGCTGAGCATGCGTCCGAGTCGCTGAGCGGTCAGGGCCTTGCCGTAGCTCGAGCTGTCGCCCCACATGTCGGGGTGCCAGGCGACCAGGGAGTCGACGAGCTCGGTCGTGCGCCAGAACTTCTCCCCCTCGGGCCAGCCCTGGACGATGTGACGCAGCAGCAGGACAGCGGGCTTCTCCACGGCGAGTCCTTCCTCTCGATCTCGGCGGACCTGTTCGACGTCCTCGGCGGCGAGCTCGCGCACGGTCTCGAGCCACCGGCCGCCGGCGGCGTTGGCGACCCGGGCGAGCGGGAGCCACTTCTCTCGGAACCGGCCCACGACGCCGGGCGGGAGCTCGGGGCGCTCGGTGACGTTGGCCGTCACGCCCCACCGGAACAGGCGGTCGCCGAGGTCACGAGCCTCGTCGTCCTTGAGCTCCCAGTCCGATTCCTCGGCCTGTCCGCGCCAGTCCGGCAGGAGCAGCACGCGCACGATCCGGGTCCGGGTGTCGTCGGGCAGCTGGGGCTGGTTGCCGGCCATCGCGACGGGGGCGAACGTCGAGAACTCCTTGGCCTCCCAGCTGCCGCCCTTGACCGGGACGAGCGTCGGCCGGGTGCCGCCGACCTTGTATCCCGAGTTGAGGATCGCGACGATCTCCCCGACGCCGTCCCTCTTCGGGTCGAGCGTCCGGTCGACCTCGTCGAGCAGGACCGTGCGCGGGTCCTCCCCGACCACCCTGGCGAGCAGCGCCGGCGACGAGAGCGACGACGCCTGGATGGGCCGGTACGTGAGCCGCTCGAGGTGCTCCAGGACGGTCGTCTTCCCGGACTCGGGCACCGGAGAGTCGATCTGGAGTCGCGGAGTCGTGTAGAGCCTCGGGGCGACGTGAGTGTGTGCGGCCCACAGGGTCAGCACGTCAAGGTCTCCGGGCTGCATCACGACGATGTGCCGGGCGAGCCACGCCCGCACCTCGTCGAGCAGGGCTCCGCCGGTCTCCGCCGCTTCACCCCCCACCCCCTCATATGAACCGGAGGGAGCGGCGGAACGTGCGGAAGCGGCGGACGTCGACGCGACCTCGAACGGGTCTTCACCGCCGGGGACGTCCTCCGCT
Source organism: Georgenia sp. Z1344 (assembly GCF_049856295.1). Classification (GTDB taxonomy): domain Bacteria; phylum Actinomycetota; class Actinomycetes; order Actinomycetales; family Actinomycetaceae; genus JB111. Next base: position 118,662 of record NZ_JBNDMZ010000006.1, read on the forward strand.
GCCGGCTTGTCGAACAGCTCGTAGATGCTCTTCTGCTCGCTCACGAGATCCCCCGATCCGCGAGCAACGCCCGCTGACGAGCCGCACGTTCGTGCTCACCACGACGCTCGGCGGCGAGCGCGAACGGGCCCCGGTCGGCAGCACCTCGAGCTGACGCGACCGCGACCCGCTGGATCGCTGCGAGCTCGGCCTCCTCGAGACGACGACCGACCTCGACCCCGGCCACGTAGCCGGCTTCGAACCACTCGAGCGCGATGGTCTGCGCGCGCGGGGCCATCGCCCACAGGTCTGGCGAGATCACCGAACCACCGCCTCGGGCACGATCCGAGACAGGACGATCCACGCCGCGTCGCCGCGCTCGTCCGCCCTGCGCACCGCGGCCTGCGCGGCCGGCAGATTGAACAGCACGCGCCGGCGGAACCTGTTGTTCTTCGGCGAGTAGAGGACGAGGACGAGCGCGTCGCTGACGTGCTCGACGACGTCGTGCTCGGAGATCGTCGGCAGGGGCGTGGCGGCCGGGCTGACGTCAGCCGCGTCGACTAGGCTTGGGATCGGTTGGTCTGCTTCGCAGTTCTCTCGCTCGCCCCCGGTTGTGCGGCCGGGGGCGGCGGCATGTCTGGGCTCAAGCAACGCGATCACCGCCGCGGTACGTGGTGACCGGCTTGAGCGCCTTCTCGAGGTCGTGAGGGCGGATGCGGATGTTCCGGCCGAATCTCACGGCCTTGAGCTCGCCGCGAGAGATCATCCGGCGGACGGTGTCTCTCGAGGTGCCGAGAATCTCGGCGGACCTCGGGATCGTCAGGAGCTCGTCGTGAAGTCCTGGGGTGGGGCGGGACATGAGAAATGCCTCCTGGGGACGCTGAAAGAGCGCCGTCCACTAGGAGGCATTACCGCGGTGGTGTCGCCACCGCTCGTCATACGCGGGTCAGGATACGCGCAAGGGTGTGCAGATTGATGCGCGACACGCCTTGAGTGCGCACGAGGTCGAGCGCGGTGTCGAGGGCCGACGACGTGGCCCGGACTGTTTCGGAGCAGTACCGGCACTCGAGCGACGTCTGATTGTGCGTCGGCCCAGGGGCGATTGCGGCCTGCCCGGGGAACAGTCCCTCGAGGAGTGGCCGCGCGGCCCGGTTGCGTTCATCGTCCTCGGAGAGCACCCACGTAGACGAGCTCGGCGCGTCAGCGAGGCCCGCGAGGTTCGGGCGCGCCGGTCCACTCGGCGTGTGGTTCACCATGACCCACCCGCTTTCGCGAGGGGCGAGCAGTCGCGCACTAACGTCGGCGGCCGGCGCGAACAGTGCCACGTTGGCTGTCTTCCCCGGGTGTTTTGGGGAGTCGCAGACGATCCACATTGCGGTCACCCTCATCGTCCGTCCCCGATCGTCGCGTTCAGCCGGTCCGTGAGCTCGCGGTCCCGCTGAGCGGTTGAGTGCTGGTAGCGCATCGCGGTCTCGATGTTCCGGTGCCGGCCGCGCCGCTTGAGGTCCTCGAGCGTCGCGCCGGCCTTCCCGTACTCGGTGAGGCCGGTGTGTCGTAGCGCGTGGAAGCGGAACCCGGGACGAACGGCATCCCGGGCGACCCTCCACGCGCGGTCGAACGCGGATTGTGAGATCGGAGCCCGCGAGTCTCGTGGGCTCGGCAGCAGCGGCGCGGTGGGGTCCGGCGCGACGAATCGCTCGACGTGCCGGGCGAGCTCGGGGACGACCGAGGCGGGGACCGCGACGGCTCCCACCGAACCGGACTTCGGCGCCGTGTAGCCGGGCGGGGTCGCCTTGGAGTTCCACTGCCGGCGCACGTGCAGCAGGGTCCTGGTCGGGTCGTCGAGGTGCTCGAAGTCGCGCCGCTGCAGCCCGAGCACCTCACCCTGGCGGAGTGCGCACCACGCGGCCAGCATCACGGCGATGCGCAGGTGCTCCGGCATCCCGGCCGCCATGGCACGGACGTCCGCAGGGGACGCGATGTCCTCGCCGTCGATGCGCTCGACCGTGCGGGCCTCCTTCGGGACGGACACTTGCACGGGCGACTCGGTGAGTCCGCCGGCCCGGGCGGCGACGGCGGCGCGGAACATTGCGCGGACCGTGCGCGCGACGTTCATCCACGGACCGCCGCGCGCCTTCACCTCGTCGATCAACTCGTCGATCTCCGCCGGCGTGATGCTGACGAGCTGGCGGCGTCCGAGCTTCTCGAGCACGTGGACCTTGAGGGTCGAGCGGTAGGACCTCAGAGTGCCCTCGGCCTTGTCGAGCGACTCGAGGCGCTTGAGCCAGTCCTCGGACCATTCCTTGACGGTGAGCGCGTTCAGGCGGGCCAGCTGCTCTTCGTCCCGGATCGTGCGGCGCTGCTCGGCGGGCGGGATGAACACCTGCCGGGCGATCTCGCTCCGAGCGATCTCGAGGGCAGCACGTGCGTCGCCGATCGTCCAGAACGAACCAATCGAGTACTGATGCCCGCGCCACGTAACGCGCGCGCGGAACATGCCGTCGGTGCGCCGGTCGATGCCCCGCGGCAGCTTCTTCGCCGGCTTGCTCGCCATGTGGTCCTCGCTCCGTCCTTGACGGCGTCCTGTCATAGTCCTAATATCCTGCCTATAGGTGCATACTAGTGCCTACTACTGACAACAGGACAGAGGGCCGGAAACGGCGGCGTGGCAACGAAAAACCCCGGACCCTTGCGGATCCGGGGCTTCTCCCTGCGGAGGATGGGGGATTCGAACCCCCGAGGGCTTGCACCCAACACGCTTTCCAAGCGTGCGCCATAGGCCACTAGGCGAATCCTCCTGGGCCGCGGGCCGGAGCTCGCGGTACCGAGGATCCAGCGTACCCGAGCCGACAGGCCCCCTCGCCCCCCTCGGGCGAGGGACGGGCCACAGTCCTCGGCGTCGGGCCCGACGGCTTGTAGACTGCCCGGCAGACCCCCCGTGCGGCGGCATCTCGCTGAACCCCCCCAGGGCCGGAAGGCAGCAAGGGTAGGCGGGCTCTACCGGGTGCGCGGGGGGTCCCTTCATGCCCGGACGCCTCTGCGACGACGCACGTACATCCCGGCTCCACAACCGCTCGGGCTGCACCTTCGTCCCCAGGTCCTCGCCGCGCGCCACGCGACGTCCCCGCCCCCGGTTAGGGTCGACCCCGTGACGACAGCCCTGTACCGCCGGTACCGCCCGGACACCTTCCAGGAGGTCGTGGGCCAGGAGCACGTCACGGAACCCCTGATGGCGGCGCTGCGCACCGGCCGCATCACGCACGCCTACCTGTTCTCCGGTCCGCGCGGCTGCGGCAAGACCACCTCGGCGCGCATCCTCGCGCGCTGCCTCAACTGCGCGCAGGGGCCGACCGACACCCCGTGCGGTGAGTGCGACTCGTGCGTCGAGCTCGCGCGCGGGGGACCGGGGTCGCTCGACGTCGTCGAGATCGACGCGGCCAGCCACAACGGCGTCGACGACGCCCGCGAGCTGCGCGAGCGCGCCTCGTACGCCCCGGTGCGGGACCGCTACAAGGTCTTCATCCTCGACGAGGCGCACATGGTCACCCCGCAGGGGTTCAACGCGCTGCTCAAGCTCGTCGAGGAACCGCCGGAGCACGTGAAGTTCGTGTTCGCCACGACGGAGCCCGAGAAGGTCATCGGGACCATCCGGTCGCGCACCCACCACTACCCGTTCCGGCTCGTCGGCCCCCGGGTCCTCACCGGCTACCTCGGTTCGCTCGCGCAGGCCGAGGGCGTCGAGGTCGCCGAGGGCGTGCTGCCGATGGTCGTGCGCGCGGGCGGGGGGTCCGTCCGGGACTCCCTGTCGGTGCTCGACCAGCTCGTCGCGGGCTCGTCCGGCGGCACCCTCGCGCTCGACCGCGCCTCCGCGCTGCTCGGATTCACCGACTCCGCGCTGCTCGACTCGGTCGTCGACGCCCTCGCCGACCGGGACGGAGCCGCGCTCTTCGACGTCGTGGACGACGTGGTGGCCACCGGCCACGACCCCCGGCGCTTCGTCGAGGACCTCCTCGAGCGCCTGCGCGACCTCGTCGTCCTGTCCGTCGCCGGCGAGCAGGCGGAGACCGTCCTGCGCGGCGTGCCCCAGGACCAGCTCACGCGCATGCAGGAGCAGGCCCAGCGGATGGGCCCCGCCCGCCTCAGCCGGTCGGCCGACCTCACCAACGCCGCGCTGTCCGAGATGACCGGCGCGACGAGCCCGCGCCTGCACCTCGAGCTGCTGTGCGCGCGGATCCTCCTGCCCGGTGTCGGGGACGCCGAGGCCGGCATCCTCGCGCGGGTCGAGACGGTCGAGCAGGCGCTCGCCTCCGGGGCAGTTCCCCCGCACGACGCCGGAGCCTCGCTCCCGCAGTCCTCTCGGGCCGGGGGGAGCGCACCTTCGGATCGACGCACGCCCGACGGCGGGCGCCCGTCCGACGGGTCCTCACCTGACGGACGCCCGACGGCGGGGCCTGGCGGCCCAGGTGGCGCGACGGGGGCGGAGGCATCGTCCGAGCACGGCGGCGCGCCGGCAGGCGGACCTGCGCCGGCCGAGCCGAGTCGCGCGCGGGAGGGCATCGGTGCGAATGCCGGTGGAGGCGCAGCGACCCCGGGCCGTGGCACGTCCGAGCCGCAGGCGGCCGCGCCCGCCGCACCGGACTGGCGCGACCTGCTCTCGCCCCCCGGAGCGAGCCGGCCGGCGCCGGACTCCGCGCCGGCGGCCGAGCAGCCTGTCCCGTCCACGCAGGAGCCGGCGCCCGCTCGACCCGACCCGTCGGCGCCCGAGCAGCAGACCGCGTCAGCTCCCCGACAGGTACCCGAGCAGTCGGCACCGCCGGCGCGCGAGGAGGAGCCCGCGTCGGTTCCGGGCCCGGCGCCCGGGCCGAACACCGACCAGGCCGGAGGGCGGCCTGCGCCCGGCACCTCCGCGACCGCCGGCGCCCCGGCTCCCGCCGAAGCGACCCCACCGGACGCCGGCGGGGCCGACGGCATCGGCCCCGATGCCGTGGCCGGACGCTGGTCCGAGGTCGTCGACGTGCTGGCCGGTCTACGCCGTGCCTCCTGGGCGCTCGTGTCCCAGAACGCGGTCGTCGGCGGCGTGACGGCCGACGAGGTGCGGCTCGACTTCCCGAGCGCCGGCCTGGCAGACGCGTTCCGCAACGGCGGGCACGCGGAGCCGGTCGAGGAGGCGCTGCGGCGCACCTTCGGCGTGCGACTCCGGGCGACCGCCGGCATCGCGGGAGCAGCTCCGGCCCCGGGTGGGGGAGCGGGTGGCCAGGGTGCCGGCGCGCGCGGTCGTTCGCCCCGGCCCGAGCGGCCCGTCGGCTCGCGCGGCAACGGGTCCGACGACGACCCCGGTCATCGCCGGCCGCAGGACGTCCCGACAGACGCGCCGGTCGCAGCTCCCGGCGTCCCGCTGACACCCGAGGGTGAGCCCGCCGCCGACCCGGACGGCGGCCCGTCCTCCGACGCCCACGCCGAGCCGAACGCCGACGGTGGTGCGTCCACGGACGCTCACGCCGAGCCGAACGCCGACGACGACCGTGTGGCCGACCCGACTGCCGACCCGACCGCCGGGCCGGCACCCGCCGCTCCCGCCCGCCCCGACCCGGCCCCGGCAGCCGCACGAGCGCCCGAGCCGGCCCCGGTCGGCCCGGACGGGTGGCCCGCCGTCGCCGTACCCGGGCGCGCCCTGCGCGCCGCTGCGGCCGAGGATCCGGGGCCGGGCGCTCCCTCCGTGGCAGCGGGTTCTGTCGCCCCTGACCCCGCCGCCATTCCTGGCGCCACTGTTCCGGCCGCGCCCGCACCCGCAACGACCTCCGCTGTCCCGCCCGCCGACCCGGCCTCGACCGTCACCTCCACCGGTCCCGTCGCGGCCCCGAGCCCCGACGAGGACGACCTCGCCGACCTGCCCGGCCCCGACATCACCACCGAGGACGGCTGGTCGGAGCCGGCCGGCGACCGCGCACCGGTGGACGAGGCCGTCGACGAGAGCTCCGTCGTCGGGCCGGACCACGGGGCCGACACCGAGGTCAGCGGCGCCGTCGCGCCGAACGACGACTACCCGCCGCCGGACGACCGTTACGCGCCCGAGGACGACGGCGCGGAGGCGCCCGTCGTCCTGCCCGGCCAGCGCCCGCTCGACGGGACCCCCGACCCCCACCCGGCGGGGCCCGGGCAGCCGCAGAGCCCGGGCGGGTTCGGCGTCCCGCGGGTCGACCCGGCGGACGACCAGCCCTCGCCGGACGACGAGGACGCCGAGCAGTCCGGGCTCATGGGCGTGGACCTGCTGATCTCCGCGTTCGGTGCGCGGATCCTCGAGAAGCGGTCGCCGAGCTCCGACGTCCCCCCGGGGACGTAGGCTGCCTGCGTGTACGACGGCGCTGTTCAGGATCTGATCGACGAGCTCGGGCAGCTGCCCGGGATCGGTCCGAAGTCTGCCCAGCGCATCGCGTTCCACGTGCTCGCGGCCGAGCCGGACGACATCGCCCGCCTCGCCACCGCGCTGGTCGAGGTCAAGGCCAAGGTCCGCTTCTGCGACGAGTGCGGGAACGTCGCCGAGGCCGAGCTGTGTCGCATCTGCGCCGACGAGCGCCGCACCTACGCGCTGCTCTGCGTGGTCGAGGAGCCCAAGGACGTCGTGGCCATCGAGCGCACCCGCGAGTTCCGGGGCCGCTACCACGTGCTCGGCGGCGTCATCGACCCGCTGCGCGGCATCGGGCCGAACGACCTGCGGATCGCCGACCTGCTCACACGTATCGGCAAGCACCCGGTCGAGGAGGTCATCCTCGCCATGGACCCGAACATCGAGGGCGAGGCCACGGCGACCTACCTCATCCGCCTGCTCGGCCAGCTCGAGATCCCCGTCTCGCGCCTCGCCGTCGGGCTCCCCGCCGGCGGCGACCTCGACTACGCCGACGAGGTCACCCTCGGCCGGTCGTTCGAGGGCCGCACGCGCATCTCCTCCTGATCGCCGGCCATGCCCGAGATCGACCTCACGGTCCTCCTCCTGCTGGTCCTCGCCGGGCTCGCCGCCGGCTGGGTCGACGCCGTCGTCGGCGGCGGCGGCCTCATCCAGCTTCCCGCCCTCCTCCTCGTGCCGGGCATGAGCCCGCTCGCGGCGGTGGCGACGAACAAGGTCGGCTCGATCATGGGCACGACCGTCAGCTCGATCACCTACTACCGCCGCGTCCACGTCGACCTGCGCACCGCCCTCCCGATGGCCGGGGCTGCCCTCCTCGCGGCGATCGGCGGCGCCGTCATCGCCTCCTCGATCCCCGAGCAGGCGTTCACGCCGATCATCCTCGCGGCGTGCGTGGCGGTCCTCGTCTACACCGTGGCGCGGCCGAACGTGGGCCGTGACAACGCGCTGCGGCTCACCGGCGCCCGCCACCTCGCGGCCGCCTGCGCGATCGGCGCCGTCATCGGCCTCTACGACGGGGTCATCGGTCCCGGCACCGGGTCGTTCCTCGTCATCAGCCTCGTCGGCCTGCTCGGCTACGCGTTCCTCCAGGCCTCGGGCATCGCGAAGATCGTCAACCTCGCGACGAACCTCGGCGCGCTCCTCTTCTTCGTCCCCGCCGGGCACGTGGTGTGGGCGGCCGGTCTCGCCGTCGGCGTCGGCAACCTCGCCGGCGGCTACCTCGGCGCGCGCATGGCGGTCGCGCGCGGATCGGGGTTCGTCCGGGTGGTGTTCGTCGTCGTCGTGTCGGTGCTCGTCCTGCGCCTCGGCTGGCAGATGGGGGACGAGCTCGGCTGGTGGTAGTCCGCAGGGAACCCGCGTGAGCCGTCGCTCAGGTCCGCGGACCGGGACCACCTGTCCACCTTCCGGGCATCCCCCTATCCTTGTCGGCACGACGGAGTCGGCGGTGCCCTGACCGTCGGTCCACCGACGAGATCTTGGAGGCACCACCAGTGGCACGTGTCGTGCAGAAGTTCGGCGGATCCTCCGTCAGTGACGCCGAGGCGATGCGGCGGGTCGCCCGCCGGGTCGCCGCCACGCGGAAGGCTGGCCACGAGGTGGTGGTCGTCGTCTCCGCGATGGGTGACACGACGGACGACCTGCTCGACCTCGCCGGTCAGGTGACGGACGATCCGCCCGCCCGCGAGCTCGACATCCTCCTCACCGCGGGCGAGCGCATCTCGATGTCGCTCCTCGCGATGGCGTTGACCGCCGAGGGCGTGAGCGCCCGGTCCTACACGGGGCAGCAGGCCGGCCTCGTCACGGACACGTCCTACGGGCGCGCCTCGATCCTCAAGATGGCGCCCGGCCGGATCCTCAAGACCCTCGACGACGGGCAGGTCGCCATCGTCGCCGGGTTCCAGGGAGTCAACGAGAACAACGACGTCACCACGCTCGGCCGCGGCGGCTCCGACACGACCGCCGTGGCGCTCGCCGCCGCGCTGGACGCCGACGTCTGCGAGATCTTCTCCGACGTCGACGGCCTGTTCACCGCGGACCCGCGGATCGTGCCCAAGGCGCGGAAGATCGACCGGATCTCGTTCGAGGAGACCCTCGAGCTCGCGTCCCACGGCGCGAAGATCCTCCACCTGCGGGCCGTCGAGTTCGCCCGCCGCTACGGCGTGCCGCTGCACGTGCGCTCGTCGTTCTCGCACCTGGAGGGGACGCTGGTCACCTCCGAGAACACGTACGAAGGAGACGACATGGAAGAGCCGATCATCTCCGGCATCGCCCACGACCAGAGCCAGAGCAAGATCACGGTGGTCGACGTGCCGGACATCCCGGGCTCCGCGTCGCGCCTGTTCCGGGTCGTGGCCGCCGCCGAGGCGAACATCGACATGATCGTCCAGAACGTCTCCGCGAAGGCGACGGGGACGACGGACATCTCCTTCACGCTGCCGACCGACCAGGTCGCGGCCGCCCGCCGCGCGCTCGAGGCGGCGCGCGAGGAGATCGGCTACGGCGAGCTCCGCGCGGACGAGGAGGTCGGACTCCTCTCGCTGGTCGGCGCCGGCATGCGCTCGAACCCCGGCGTCTCCGCCCGGCTCTTCGACGCCCTGTACAACGCGGGCATCAACATCGAGATGATCTCGACGTCGGAGATCCGCATCTCCGTCGTCACCCGTTCGGAGGACCTCGAGGCCGCGGTGCGCGCCGTCCATACGGCCTTCGACCTGGACGCGGAGGACACCGAGGCGGTCGTGTACGGAGGGACCGGACGATGACGATGACAGGACTCAAGGTCGCGGTGGTCGGGGCGACCGGCCAGGTCGGGCGCGTCATGCGCGCGCTTCTCGAGCAGCGGGGGCTCACGCCGGAGCAGGTCCGGTTCGTCGCCACCGCGCGCTCGGCGGGCACGCGGCTGCCCTTCGCCGGTGGCGAGGTCGTGGTCGAGGACATCGAGACCGCCGAGCTCGCGGGCATCGACGTCGCCCTCTTCTCCGCCGGCGGCGGCACCTCGCGGACGTGGGCACCGAGGTTCGCCGAGGCCGGCGCCGTGGTGGTCGACAACTCCTCGGCGTTCCGCAAGGATCCCGAGGTGCCGCTGGTCGTGTCCGAGGTCAACCCGCACGCCGCGGCGAACCGCCCGCACGGCATCATCGCCAACCCCAACTGCACGACGATGGCCGCGATGCCCGCCCTCAAGGCGCTGCACGACGCCGCCGGGCTCGTCCGGCTCACCGTCACCAGCTACCAGGCCGTCTCCGGCTCCGGCGTGGCCGGCGTGAAGGAGCTGGCCGGCCAGATCCGTGCCGGAGTCGAGCAGGATTTCGAGGCGCTCGCGCTCGACGGCTCCGCGATCGACCTGCCGGTCCCCGAGGTCTACGCCGAGCCGATCGCCTTCAACGTGGTGGCCCTCGCCGGCAACCTCGTCGACGACGGCTCGCGGGAGACCGACGAGGAGCAGAAGCTGCGCAACGAGTCGCGCAAGATCCTCGAGCTGCCCGACCTGCGCGTGTCCGGCACCTGCGTGCGCGTGCCCACGTTCACCGGCCACGGGATGGCCGTCAACGCCGAGTTCGAGCGGGAGCTCACCCCCGAGCGCGCCCTCGAGGTGCTCGAGGCCGCCCCCGGCGTCGCGCTCGACGACCTGCCGACCCCGCTCAAGGGCACCGGCCGCGACGAGACGCTGGTCGGTCGCGTCCGCGCCGACGGTGCCGCGCCCGACGGGCACGGGATCGCGATGTTCGTGGTCGGCGACAACCTGCGCAAGGGTGCCGCCCTCAACACCGTCCAGATCGGGGAGCTCGTCGCCGCCGAGCTCGGCCGCTGAACCCGGACAGCCGCACGCGGCCCGTCCCTGCCGACCTCGGCAGGGACGGGCCGTTCGGCGTTCGCGGCCGGCCAGCTCTCGGTGCGTATGCGGTCCCCACCGACGGCACGCCGTAACCAGCGTGGCTGCTGTTACTCGTGTGACTCATGGTGTTCCATAGGGGGCGCCGCCCGGCGGGTGGTGTCGAACGGAGGGAGCACACGGCATGGCGATCGGTGGACGGATCCGGGGCCTGGACGGCCTGCGCGCGCTCGGCTGCGCGCTCGTCCTCGTCTACCACCTGCTGCCCGGGCTCGCCCCGGCGGGCAACGTGGGCGTCGACGTCTTCTTCGTCGTCTCGGGCTTCCTCATCACCACCCTGCTCGTGCGCGAGATCGGCCGCACGGGGTCCGTCGACGTCCCCGGATTCGTCGTCCGACGGGTCAGGCGCCTCGCCCCGGCCGTCGTCACGTGCGCGCTCGCCGTCACCGCACTCGCCGCGCTCGTGGGCGGCGACGTGCTCGTCCGGATCGGCCGCCAGCTCGTCGGCACCCTGACCTTCACCGCCAACTGGTTCCAGGTCGCCGACGGCCAGAGCTACTTCGACCAGCAGACCCCGGCGCTCCTCACCCACGCGTGGTCCCTCGGGGTCGAGCAGCAGTTCTACCTCGTGTGGCCACTCGCCCTGCTCCTCGTCTGGAAGGCGCCGCGCGGCATCCGCCCCTGGCTCGCGCTGACGATCGGCGCGGCCTCGGTCGCGCTGGCCGCCGGCCTCGGCGGCTCCCGCGCCTACCTCGGCACCGACACCCACCTCTACGGGCTCATGCTCGGCGCCGCGCTCGCCCTCGCGCTCGCCCCGGGCCGGCCGCGCAGCCGGGACGGCCTCTGGTACCCCGCCGGGCACCCCGCCCGCCGGAGCGCCGAGGGAACCGTCGGTCCGGTGCAGGCCGCCGTCCGCGGGGGCGCCGGTTGGGCTGCCCTGCTCGCCCTCGTCGTCCTCGCCGTCGTGGGTTCGGCCGCGAGCGACCTCGCCACCCCGTGGCTCCTGCTGGCCGCCTCGGTCCTCGCCGCCCTCGTGGTGCAGGCGATGACGCCCGCCGTCCTCGAGCAGCCGGCCGGGCGCACGCTCGTCCGCGTGCTCGAGCTGCCGCCGGTCGTCTGGCTCGGCGAGCGGTCGTACTCCATCTACCTGTGGCACTGGCCGCTCCTCGTCCTCGCCCAGGCGCAATGGCCCTACGCCGATCCCCGCCTCGTCGCCGCCGGCGTGCTCGCCGGCACCGTTCTCGCCGCCGAGGCGAGCTACCGGTGGGTCGAGACCCCCGTGCGACGCCTCGGCGTCCGCGGCGCCGCCGCCTCGCTCAGGCGCCGGTCTCTCACCCTCGGCGTGCCCGTGGTGGCCGCGTCCGCGGTCGTCCTCACCGGCACCGCGTGGGCGGTCGACCAGGCGCCCGACCGCACCTCGACCGAGGAGCTCTTCGCCTCCGGGCCCGGCACGGGCGGCGTGCGGACGTATCCGGCGCCCGGCGAGTCCGACGAGACCGGGGACGCCGGCGGGTCCGACGCCGGTGAGACCCCGGACGACGGCGCCGGCGACGGGTCTGCCGGGGCGGACGAGCACGGCCCGACCGGCGAGCCCGGCGGCGCCGAGGACCCGGCCGGAGAGAACCCGTCCGCCGAGGGGGAGCCCGGAACGACCGGCACGAGCCCCGACGACGACGAGCCCCCGTCCGGTGAGTCCCGCTCGGAGCAGGGCGAGCCGGGGCAGGGCGGGCGCGAGGGCGGCGAGAGCGCGTCCGGGGAGTCCCCCTCCGGAGACGGCGCGCCCAGCGCCGGGTCGGGTGTGGCCGGCGCCGACGTCAGCGTGGTCGGGGACTCCGTCACGCTCGCGTCCGGTCCGGCCATCGGCGAGGCGCTGCCCGGCGTGACCGTCGACGCGGAGGTCTCCCGCTCGTTCGGCTCCGAGGTGGGGATCGTCGAGCAGATGGCTCGGGCCGGCACGCTCGCCGACCACGTGGTCGTGGCCGGCGCGACGAACGGGACCGTCCGCGAGTCCGAGATCGACCAGCTGGTCGAGGCCGCGGGGGACAGGTGCGTCGTCCTCGTCACCGGCTACGGGCAGGACAGCGCGACCTGGATCCCGGAGGCGAACGGGGCGATCCACGAGTCGGCCGAGCGGCACGAGAGCGTCGTCGTCGCCGACTGGCACGCCGCCGTCGAGGACGATCCGGAGCTCGTCGGCCAGGACCACATCCACCCGGGCAACGACGGCGCGCGGCAGTACGCGGCGACCGTCGACCAGGCGCTCGGATCCTGCCCCTCCTAGCACATTCCGGCGCCGCGCGCAGCGGCTGAGCGTGGGCAGAGGTCTCTCCTCCTCGGGACGGAGACTTCCGGCCGGGAATTCACCCTCGTGAGGGTGAGGTGCGGACCGGGCGGAAGGCAAGATGGGTTGTGGGCGCGGGGGCGTCCGCAGCAGTACACCGTGGCGCGTCCCGGACGATCCGGGGGGACAGCCGGGATGCGCCACGGATCTGCTTCCGCCGTCCGGACGGGTCGCAGGGGGACTCGTCGGGACAGCGCAGATCTTCACGAGGGGCCGCAGGCACACAGCCTGCGGCCCCTCGTTCGTGTCCGGGACTCGTCGTGGGGCCACGCATGACGAAGGGCCGCCTCCCTGCCTCTCGGCAGGCCGACGGCCCTCCAGCTGGTCGGGGTGACAGGATTTGAACCTGCGACCTCTTCGTCCCGAACGAAGCGCGCTACCAAGCTGCGCCACACCCCGTGGCAACCGGACCAGAATACCCGCTCGACCGGCACCCGCCTGCCGCCGACCAGGTGGCACGCCACACATGCCGCGGCGGCGTGACGCCCGTTCGCGCCGGTCCCTGCCCGGCCGGCGATGCCCACCGGTCGTGGCACACCGGGCAACGGCCACCCGGGCAGCGGCCCGGACTCAGCCCTCTCCGCGGGGCGTGACGAGCGTGAGCACGGTGGCCTCCGGCCGGCACGCGAACCGCACCTGGGCGTAGGGGCTCGTGCCGAGGCCGGCCGAGACGTGCAGCCAGGTCGAGACCTCCCCGCCCTTGCGGTCCGGGCGCTCCCCGGGCCAGCCGTGCAGCCCGGACGCGCGCCCGGTGTCGAGGTCGCAGTTCGTCACGAGCGCCCCGTAGAAGGGCACGCGCACCTGCCCGCCGTGCGTGTGCCCGGCGAGGATGAGGTCGCAGCCGTCGTCGGCCATGTCGTCGAGCACGCGCGTGTAGGGCGCGTGGGTGACGCCGAGGTGGACGCTCGGCCCCTCGGGCACCTCCGCCGCCTCGGCGTCGGGGGCGGGGAAGCGGTCCCGGTCCAGGTGGGGGTCGTCCACGCCGACCGCGGTCACGCGCACGCCGCGCACCTCGACCGATCCCCGGCGGTTGGTCAGGTCGACCCACGCCCCCGAGGTGAGCATCGCGCGCAGCTCGTCGGTCGGCAGCGGCGTCGTCGGCGGGTGGTCCTCCTCGTCCTCGGAGGAAGGGCCCGCGAGGTAGCGCAGGGGGTTGCGCCAGCGCGGGGCGACGTAGTCGTTCGATCCGAACACCACCAACCCCGGCACGTCGAGGAAGCCGCCGAGCGCCTGGCGCAGGGGCTCGATCGCGTCGGGCGAGGCGATGAGGTCACCGGTGACCACGACGAGGTCGACCTCGACGTCCTTGAGCGAGCGCAGCCAGCGCAGCTTGGCTCGCTGGGTGGGCAGCAGGTGGAGGTCCGAGAGGTGGAGGATCCGCAGCGGCTCGCTGCCGGCGGTCAGGGTCGTCACGCGGTCGTGCCGCAGCGTGAACATCCGGGTCTCGGCCAGGCCCCACGTGGCCACGCCCGCGGGAACGGCGGCCAGGGCGTACGGCCACGCCGCGCGTCCGACCGTGGCGGCCCCCCGGCCGACGCTGCGCAGGACGCCGCGCCAGGGTGCGGCCATCAGTCGTCACCGCCCGACGGCGCCTCGGTGGTCGGGTCCTCGTCCTCGTCCTCGTCCGGTGGCTCCGTGGTGGGATCCGGCGTGGTCGGCGGCTCGGAGCTCGGCTCCTCGCTCGCCGGGCCCGAGGACGGGTAGATGTTGACGGTCGACCCGCGCGGCGCGGACGAGCCGGCGGCGGGGCTGCTCGCCGCGACGCCGCCCGCGCGCCACTCGGACGAGCGCTCGGCGCCCACGCTCACCTCGAAGCCCGCGCGTTCGAGGAGGGTCGTCGCGTCGTCGACCGAGTATCCGACGACGTCGGGCACGGCGACGCTGGGTTCGTCGTCGTCGTCCGAGGTGGAGGGCCGGTTCGCTGTCGCGTCCGGGAACTGCAGCACCGGCTCGCCCTCGAGGGCGCGGTTCGTGTACTCGGAGAACACCATCGCCGGGTAGAGACCGCCGTAGACCTCGGGGTGGAACTGGCCGTTGATCGTCGAGTCGAACATCGACTCGTTGGAGTCGATGTGGCCCATCCAGATCGCTGTGGCGAGCTGGGGGGTGTACCCGGAGAACCAGGCGGCGGCGTCGGCGTTGGCGGTACCGGTCTTGCCGGCCGCCGGACGGTTGTCCTCGAGCACGGCGTTGGACCCGGTGGCCGTGGGCTGGACGACCGACTCCAGGGCCGTCGTCACCTCCGCCGCCACCTCCGGCGCGAGGACCTCCGCGCAGTTCGAGGGCGGCACCGGCACGTCGTTGCCGGCCGAGTCGGTGACCTCGAGGATCGCGACGGGGTCGCAGTGCACGCCCCCGGCGGCGAGGGTCGCGAACGCCTCGGCGATCTGCAGGGGCGTGTTCTGGTTCGTGCCGAGCACCATCGAGGGGCGCGGCATCATCTCGGTGCCGTTGGCCTGGGTGTCGATGCCCATCGCGGCCGTCGTGTCGAGGATCGCGCACAGGTCCATGTCCGCGGCCATCTCGATGAACGGGGTGTTGATCGAGCGGGCCGTGGCGTCCCGCACGGTGACCATGCCGTTGGCGGCGCCGAGGCCGCTCTCGAGGTTGCCGGGCTCGTAGTTGTCCCGCAGCTCCGGGGCGCACGAGATGTTCCACTCCCCGCGGGGGAACATGCGGTCGGTGGCGTTGACGCGGTCACGGATCGAGTGACCGGAGTTCACCCACTCGACGAGGGTGAACGTCTTGAACAGCGACCCCGTGAGGAAGCCGTTGCCGCCGCCGCGGTCCGTGCCGACGTTGAGGTTGATGAGCGTGGCGTCCTGGTCCGTCTCCGTCGGTGGCCCGTAGTTCGTGTTCTGGACCATGGCCTGGATGCGTCCGGTGCCGGGCTCGATCGAGCTGAGCGCCATCCGGATGTCCGAGGGGTCCGTGACGGGGACGTTCGCGGTCACCGTCTCGTAGGCCGCGGCCTGCCGCTCGAGGTCGATGGTGGTCGTGATGGTCAGGCCGCCGCGGTAGAGCATCCCCTGCCGGTCGGCCAGCGACTCGCCCCACGACTCGTTCGCGAGGAGCTCCTTGACCACGTAGTCGCAGAAGTAGGCGGCGTTGCCGGCGGCCCCGCACCCGTTCTGGGTGTAGGTGACGTCGAGCATCTCCTCGACCGGGGTGCCCACCGCCTCCTCGTGCTGCTCGTCGGTGATGTACTCGAGCCGCAGCATGTTGTCGAGGACGAGGTTGCGGCGGACCTCCGCGTTGTCCGGGTGCGCGACCGGGTCCCAGCGGGCCGGGGACTGCGTGATGCCTGCCAGCAGGGCCGACTCGGCGACGCTCATCTCGGCGGCCGAGTGGTTGAAGTAGTGCTGCGCCGCCGACTCCACGCCGTAGACCGAGGGACCGAACTGGGCGATGTTGAGGTAGCCCGTGAGGATCTGGTCCTTCGACTGCTGCTGCTCGAGCGCGATGGCGAGCTGCGCCTCGCGGAGCTTGCGGCCGAGCGAGGTCTCGACCGCGCCCTCGATGGCCTCCGCATCGCCGGACCGGCGGCCCTGCTCGATGAGGAGGTTCTTCACGTACTGCTGCGTGAGGGTCGACGCCCCGGCGAGCGCGCCGCCGGTGAGGTTGTTGACGGTCGCCCGCATGATGCCCTGGAGGTCGACCCCGTTGTGCTCGTAGAACCGCTCGTCCTCGATCGCCACCACGGCGTTCTTCATGTCGGCGTCGATCGCCTCGGACTCGACGATGATCCGGTTCTCCGCGTAGAACGTGCTGAGCACCGTGCCGTCGGAGGCGAGGATCGTCGACCGCTCGGAGGGCTCGGGGATGCCGAGCTCGGCCGGCAGGTCGCTGAACAGCTCCGTCCCGGCCCGCGTGACCTGGCCCGTCGTCGCCACGGCCGGCAGCACGAGCGCCGCGCTCAGCAGGCCCCCCATCACCGAGACCAGGACGAACGCGAGCAGCGTGACGATCGCCTGGTCCACGCGCAGGGCGCGACGGGGCCGTGAGGAGCTGCGACTCATGTGCGTCAGGGTACGCAGCGCGGTGCCCGTCGGGGTGAGCGACAGGTCACGCGGGGGAGAGGACTTCGTGGCGAATTGGTCTCATCTGTGAGAATGGGTCTTCCCATAACCCAGGAATCCGGGCTACTTTCGGCGGGTCGCGTTTCGTTCCGGCAACGTCCGTCCCGGTTCGTCGCGGCACCGGCTGCAAAGAAAGGTGTATCGCGTTGAGTGACGCAAGCTGGACGATGAGGGCAGCGTGCGCTGATCTGGACCCCGACGTGCTGTTCGCCGAGGGCCCCGCGCAACGACAGGTCCGGTCCGTGTGCTTCGCCTGCCCCGTCCGACTCGAGTGCCTGGCCGACGCGCTGGAGGCGGGACCGGTCCAGGGCGTGTGGGGCGGTCTCACCGAGCGCGAGCGCCGCGCGCTGCAGCGCCGGTACCCCGCCGTCACCTCCTGGAGCGAGGCCCTGCGGCGCGAGGACGACGCCGTCATCGCGCAGCTCAGCCAGGCCGAGGCTCCGCGCCTCCTCATGGCGCGCGCCACCAGCTGACCCACCGGGCGGTCGGCAGGTGCCCCCGGAGGTCCCGCCGCCATAGGATCGGCGCATGACTACCTGGGAGTACGCGACCATCCCGCTCATCAGCCACCAGACCAAGGCGATCCTCGACCAGTGGGGCGCCGACGGCTGGGAGCTCGTCCAGATCGTCCCCGGCCCCGAGGGCACCACGAACCCGGTGGCCTACCTCAAGCGTCCGACGGGCGCCTGATGGGCGCCGAGGCCCGCCTGGCCGAGCTGGGGATCCAGCTGCCGCCGGTCGCCACCCCGGTCGCCGCCTACGTCCCCGCCGTGCGGACCGGCACGCACGTCCAGACCTCGGGCCAGCTTCCCGTCGTCGGCGGCGAACCCACGCACGTCGGCCTCGTCGGCGCCGGTGTCTCGCCCGAGGACGCCTACGCCGCCGCTCGCACGGCCACGCTCAACGCCCTGGCAGCGGTCCGCTCGCTCACCGGGTCGCTCGACGCGATCACGCGGGTCGTCAAGGTGACCGGCTTCGTCGCCTCCGATCCCGGCTTCACCGGGCAGCCCCAGGTCGTCAACGGCGCCTCCGAGCTGCTCGGGGAGATCTTCGGCGACCTCGGCACGCACTCGCGCTCCGCGGTCGGGGTCGCGGTGCTCCCGCTGGGTGTCCCCGTCGAGGTCGAGCTGCTCGTCGAGGTCTCGCCCGACGAGGCCTGAGCCCGGCCCGTAGGCGCCCACCCGCGCACGGCGGCGGAACCTGCGCGGGACGACGGGACCCATGCACGACGACGGCGCCCCGGCCCGCAGGCCGGGGCGCCGTCACGCCGTGGTCGGGTCAGCGGGCGCGGCGGCGCAGGCGCTCGATGTCGAGGAGCAGCACGGCGCGACCCTCGAGGCGGATCCAGCCGCGGGAGACGAAGTCGGCGAGCGACTTGTTGACCGTCTCGCGGGAGGCGCCGACCAGCTGGGCCAGCTCCTCCTGGGTGAGGTCGTGGGGGACGTGGACGCCCTCGGAGGTCGACTCGCCGAACCGGTCGGCGAGGTCGAGCAGTGCCTTGGCCACGCGACCCGGCACGTCGGAGAACACGAGGTCGCCGAGCGCGGTGTTCGTGCGGCGCAGGCGCTGGGCCAGCGAGCGCAGGAGGCGCTTGCCCAGGCCCGGACGGGTGTCGATGTACTCCATGAGGTCGCGGTGCTCGAGGACGAGCATCCGGGTCGGCGCCACAGCGGTCGCCGTCGTCGAGCGGGGTCCCGGGTCGAACAGGGTGAGCTCGCCGAGGAGCTCGCCGGGGCCGAGCACCGCCAGGAGGTTCTCGCGGCCGTCGGCCGAGCGGTGCCCGACCTTCACCTTGCCGTCGAGGAGGATGTACATCCGGTCGCCGGGCTCACCCTCTCGGAACAGGATCTCCCCACGGCGCAGCTTGATCTGCCCCATGACCTGCAACAGGGCGGCGCGATCGGCCTCCTCGAGGTCCTCGAACAGCGGGACCGAGTCGATGACGTCACCATCCACGGCGCTTCTCCTTCTTCTCGCGGCGGCAGTACCTCGGGGCACTACCTCCCCATCCTGCCATCACCTGTGACGCGGGGCACCCAGCCTCGCCGCGACGTACCATCGCTTCGTGGTCCGGGGATCTGCGCAGACGGCCGCCGAGGTGTCGGTCGGACGCCGCGAACGAGGTGGTGCGGGCCGTGGCGGCGGCACCCGGCGCGGTCGGGAGATCGACGCCGCGCTGCAGCGCGCCTACCCGGACGCCCGCTGCGCCCTCGACCACCGCAACGCGTTCGAGCTGCTCGTGGCCACCGTGCTGTCGGCGCAGACCACGGACGAACGGGTCAACACCGTCACCCCCGAGCTGTTCGACCGGTGGCCCACGCCCGCCGATCTCGCCGCCGCGTCCGAGGACGACGTGCGCGCCGTCGTGCGCGTCCTCGGGTTCCAGGCGCGGCGGGCGGGCCAGCTGATCGGTCTGGCCGCCGCCCTCGAGCGTGACCACGCGGGGGAGGTCTCCGCCGACCGGGACGCCCTGACCGCGCTGCCCGGGGTCGGGCGCAAGACCGCCCACGTCGTCCTCGGCAACGTCTTCGACGTCCCGGCGATCACGGTCGACACCCACGTGGGCCGGCTCGCGCGGCGCCTCGGGCTCACTGCGGCGGACGCGCCCCTCGCCGTCGAGAAGGACCTGGCCCGCGAGCTCCCGGAGGCGGACTGGACCTTCGCCTGTCACCGGCTCATCGCCCACGGGCGCGCCGTGTGCACGTCGCGCGCGCCCGCCTGCGGCGCGTGCGTGCTCGCGGACCTCTGCCCCCGCGTCGGGGTGGTCTGACCCGGGGGCAGAGGTCCGGGCCGTCAGGCCTGGGACATCCCCTTGGCGATCTGGTCCATCACCGTGGTGTCGGCCAGCGTCGTCACGTCGCCGGCGTCGCGGCCCTCGGCCACGTCGCGCAGCAGGCGCCGCATGATCTTCCCCGAGCGGGTCTTCGGCAGCTCGGCGACGACGTGGACGGTGCGCGGGCGCGCGATCGGGCCGATCTGGGTGGCGACGTGCGTCCGCAGCTCGGCGACGACGTCGGCGCCCTCCCCGACCTCGTCCGCCTCGTGGACCGCGTCCCCGCGCAGGATGACGAACGCGACGACGGCCTGGCCGGTCGTGTCGTCGCTCGCGCCGACCACCGCGGCCTCGGCGACCTTGGGGTGCGAGACGAGGGACGACTCGATCTCGGTGGTCGAGAGGCGGTGCCCGGACACGTTCATCACGTCGTCGACCCGGCCGAGGAACCAGATGTCGCCGCGGTCGTCCTTCCGGGCGCCGTCGCCGGCGAAGTAGCGGCCCGGGAACCGCGACCAGTACGTGTCGACGAAGCGCTGCGGGTCGCCCCAGATGCCGCGCGTCATCGACGGCCACGGGGCGGTCAGTGCGAGGTAGCCGCCCTGGCCGTTGCTCACGACCTCGCCCGCGTCGTCGAGGACCTCCGCCGAGATGCCGGGCAGGGGCTGGGTCGCGGAGCCGGGCTGCGTCTCGGTGACGCCGGGCAGCGGGGCGATCATGATGGCGCCGGTCTCGGTCTGCCACCACGTGTCGACGATCGGGGTGCGCTCGCCGCCGATGACGCGGCGGTACCACATCCACGCCTCGGGGTTGATGGGCTCGCCGACGCTGCCGAGCAGCCGCAGGCTCGTGAGGTCGAACTTCCCCGGGACCTCCTCGCCCCACTTCATGCACGTGCGGATCGCGGTCGGGGACGTGTACAGGAGCGTGACGCCGTACCGCTCGACGATCTCCCACCAGCGGCCCTGGTGCGGGGCGTCGGGCGTGCCCTCGTAGACCACCTGCGTGGCGCCGTCGGCGAGGGGGCCGTAGGTGACGTACGAGTGCCCGGTGACCCAGCCGACGTCGGCCGTGCACCAGTAGACGTCCTGGCCCGGCTTGTGGTCGAACACGTTGCGGAACGTGTACTGCGACTGGGTGAGGTAGCCGCCGGTCGTGTGGAGGATGCCCTTCGGCTTCCCCGTGGTGCCCGAGGTGTAGAGGATGAACAGCGGGTGCTCGGCCTCGACGGCGACCGGCTCGTGGGTGGCCGGCGCGGCGGCGAGGGCCTCGGCCCACTCGACGTCGCGGCCATCGGTCCAGTCCGTGTCCTGGCCCGTGCGGCGCACCACGAGCACGTGCTCGACGTTCGTGCCGCCCTTGGCCAGCGCGTCGTCGACGGCCCGCTTGAGGGGGAGCTGCTTGCCGCGCCGCCAGCCGCCGTCGGCCGTGATGACGAGCCGGGCGTCGCCGTCGATGATCCGCGAGTGGAGGGCGTCGGCCGAGAACCCGCCGAACACGACCGAGTGCACGGCGCCGATCCGCGCGCAGGCGAGCATCGCGACGACGGCCTCGGGGATCATCGGCAGGTAGATCGCCACGCGGTCCCCGGTGGTGACACCGAGCGCCTCCAGCGCACCCGCGGCGCGCGAGACCTGCTCGAGCAGCTCCGCGTAGGTGAGGTCGTAGCGGTCGCCCGGCTCGCCCTCGAAGTGGATGGCCACGCGGTCGCCGTTGCCGGCCGCCACGTGCCGGTCGACGGCGTTCTCGCACGCGTTGAGCGTGCCGTCGGCGAACCAGCGGGCGACGGGCGCGCCCGACCAGTCGAGGGACTCGGTGGGCACCGTGCGCCAGGTGAGCAGGTCGCGGGCCTGGTCGAGCCAGAACGCCTCGCGGTCGGCGGCGGCGCGCTCGTAGAGCTCCGCGCCGGCGTTTGCCTGTGCGGTGAAGTCCGGGTCGGGCGCGAACGTCCGCGTCTCGGTGAGGAGGTTGTCCACGCCGCCGGTCAGGTCGTCGGTCGTCAATTCGGGGCCCCTTTGCCGTTGCGGGCCACGCGGGCCCGGTTCGTGTCCGGGAACGAGCCTAGCCCCGGGGCCGGGTGGCGCGCTGCTCCTCCGCGGCGAAGACGCCCTCCGCGCGGCCGGCCCTGCGCGCCCCGTGCGTGGCGGCGGCGACGCCGACGAGCGCGAGCCCGTACAGCAGCAGACGGCCCGACGATCCGTCGGTGACGAGGTGGGCGGCCACGTTCTCGCCGAGCGCGCCGACCCCCGAGAGGTCGCTGATCCCGTCGAGGACCGGCTGGATCAGGTCGGACAGCGGGCCGGGCACGACGAGCCAGGCGGCGCCGAGCAGCGTGCCCACGACTCCCCACACCCAGGCGCCGATCGAGCTGACCCGGGAGAGGAGGACGAGGAGCAGGACGAGGACGGCGCCCGCCCCGAGCTCCGCCACGTGCTCGACGACGACGTCGCCGGTCACCCAGGCGGTGTTCTCGCCGTTGGTGAGCCGACGGCCCGCGTCGGTGACGAGGTACCAGGCGACCGGGGCGAGGACGAGCGAGGCGAGGAGGACCCACAGGTGGGTGCCGGCGCCACGGCTCGGCGGGGTGTCCTGGGGGGCGTCCCCGCGCCAGGTGTCGGGCAGTCCGTCCTCGGTCGAGCGTCGGTCGGTGGTCCGGCCCGTGGTCCGGGCGTCGGCCGAGGTGGCGCCGGCGGCGGTCCCGCTCGCGGCCCCGGCGGCCGTGCCCTCGGGCGTGCGGCGGCCGCGGGCGGCGAGGCCGGCGGCACCGGTGGCGAGCGTGGCGGTCGCCGCGCCGGAGCCGGTCCCCGGGTCGTCGGTGGTGGCGTCGCCGGCGGCATCCGGTGTGCGGGTCGTGGCTGTCCCGTCGGAATCGGCGGACCCGGCGGCGTGCCCGGTGGCCGAGTCGGCGGACCCGGCGCTGCTGCCGCTGCGGGCGACGGCCGCGCGGGACGCGGCGAACAGCGGCGTCCAGGAGTCGTCGTCGTCCGAGGTGTCGTCGCCCGAGGTGTCGGTGTCGGAGGGCTCGGCGGCGGACGCGTCGATGGCCTCCGAGCCGTCGGCCGGGGAGTCGTCGTCGGCCGTGGCGGTCGCTGCGCCCGTCGCGGTCGCACCGGCGGCGGTCGCACCGGCGGCCCCGGTACCGGTGGGGCGGTCGGTGGCGGTGGGGACCCCGTCGCCGCCGGAGGCGAAGGCAGCGTCCCAGCTGTCGGCGTCGACGTCGTCCTCGGTGGGCGATGCGTCGCCGGGTGCGTGGATAGCCGTGCTGGCGGCGTCCGCGTCCCCGGTCTGGTCCTGCGCGGGGCCGTCCAGCGGCCGGGTCTCGTCGCCGTCGGGAGCCGTCATCGGCCGCGTCTCGTTCGTGTCGACGGCCCGGGTGTCGTCTCCGGCACCGCCCTGCGGGTGCTCGTCGAGGTCCTCGCCGGTGGGTGCGGGCGGGGCGTCGATCGACGTCTCCCATGCCTCCGCCGGGTCGGCTGCGCGCGCACCGCTCCCGGTCGCGCCGTGCGGGGCCTGGTCGTCCACCGGGACCGCGTCGTCGGTCTGCGGCTCGTCGGTCTGCGGCTCGTCGGTCTGCGACTCGTCGGCGTGAGTGGCCGGGATCGCGCCGGGCTCGTCGACCTGCGCGTCGGGGGCCACCTCGACCTCGTCGACCGGCGCGGTGGCGTCGTCGGCGGGTGGGACGTCGCGGGGTGCGTCGTCGTCGGGGGCGTTCGTGCCTTCCACGGACCGCTCCGCCTCGTCGGACCCGACCGCCGGCATGCGCGCGAGGGTGTCGTCCCCGCCGTGCGGACGGAGCCGCTCGGGGGAGGAGGTGGGCAGGAGGGCGCGGCGCCGGGCCGCCGCGAGCTCGTCGTCGGCCGACGTGCGCGACCCGTCCGTGCTCGGGTTGTCCGTCACCGTGACTGCCTCCTCGGCCTGGCGTGGGTACGGCGGGACCGCCTCCCACCGCTCGTCACGCCACGCTACGACCGCACCCGGCACGCGCCGCGGAGGCGCCCCGGCGCGTTGCGGGCGTCACACGCGGCGGGAGCGTGCCTGCCGCGCGGCACGGGAGACCTGGGCGATGGCCATCTCGGTGCGCTCGTAGCGTTTGCCCGAGCGGCGCGCCCAGTGCGCCCCCGAGACCCCCATCGCCAGCACGATGCCGAGGACGAGGAGCGTGCCGTCCGCCAGCGCGCTCGAGGACTGCCCGGGGTCCAGCTCGACCGGGGAGGGGCCGGTGCCCAGGAGCGAGGTGTGCAGGAGGCAGAGCACGACGAGCAGGCCGCCGGCGATCTGCCCGCCGATCGAGGAGATGCCGGCGGTGGCCGCGCAGGCGGCGAGGACGAGCGCGCCCAGGAGAAGGAGCCACGACGTCCATCCGTTGCCGTCCGGCACGCCCGGCGACGCGAGAGCGACGAGCCACGCGCCCAGTGCCCCGAGGGCGACGGCCGGCGCGGTGGCGAGGACGTGGTCGCCGCGGCGCGGGCGCTCGTGGCCGGTCGTCGCCTCGGCGCGCTCGTCCGACCGGCCGTTGCGGCGGGCGATCGAGGTCCCGATCGCGACGCCCGCGACGAGGACGACCGCGACCGTGGCCGTCCCGTGCTCGGCGAGGACGCGCAGGCCGTCCGCGGCCCGGCGGAACGGCGCGGCGACCTCGGCCTGCGCGAGCCGGTCCGACGAGAGCGAGACCACGAGCCAGGCGCCGAGCGCGTACAGCCAGGACGTGAGGGAGGAGAAGACGGCCGTCGCCCACCCGACGAGCCAGCTGAGCGTGAGGGCCGCGAGGGTGAGGCCGAGGAGCGCGGCTGTCGGGCCGAGCGCGGTACCCGTACCGGACGCCGCGACCACCCGGTCCGAGGCCCACGGCAGGACCGCGAGGACCCCGACCGTGCCGGGGACCAGGAGGATCGCGAACACGACGGCCCAGGCGTGCTGGGGCAGCCGGGTGCGGCGCCGGTACGGGCGGCTGCGACGGGCGCGTCCGGCCGAGGTCGCGCCGGTGCGGGCGGCTCGCGTGCCGGTGGCACCGGGGGTGGTGGCTCCTGCTGTGGTGGCGTCACCCGTGTCGGGGCGGGGCGGGGCGCCGTCGGTCTCGTCGGGCGTCTCCGCGGACTCCGGAGTGGGAGGGACTCCCGACGGCGACGACATCGAGCACTGGCCCTCCGGTCGGGCGCCCGCGGGTCGGGCGAGTCGGGACCAGGGTAGTCGCGCGGCCGAGGTGCCGAGCGACGCCGGGAGGGGGCCGTGCTCCCCGCCTCGACGGTTCTCCGGTCGGCGGCGCCGAGGTGGTCGGCGGGCGACCGGCGCACGGGCACGCGGGTCCACAGGGCGTCCTCACGGCGATCTGTCCACAGGCGGGACGCCGGGGGAGCGCGCCGAGCTCGTGCTGCGGCAGCGTCGGTCCGGACGGCGCAGGGTGCGCCGGGGAGTGGGGAGGACCATGGGTGGGACGACGGCGGTCGCGGCCGTGCGAGGAGGGGACCCGGACTCGGCCGGCCGGGCCGCGGTGCGGCGGCTCGCCGACCTCGGCGGCCTGCGGGTGAGCGACGACTGGCGGGGCGCGGCGATCGTCCTGGACGACGTGGGCGCGGGGGAGCTCGTCGTCGTCGCCGGACCCGAGGTGGGTGCCCGCCTCCAGGTGCCCCGGGACGAGGAGCGGCTGCTCGACCTGCTGCTGGGCGCCGTCACGGCGCGTGCCGTCCGGGTCGGCGTGGTCGGTGCGCACGGCGGGGCGGGCGCCACGACGTTCGCCGTCGCGCTGTCCCGCGTGCCCGTGCGGGCCGGGACCCCGACGGTGCTCGTCGACCTCGACCCGGCCGGCGGGGTCGTCGAGCTGCTCACCGGGCTCGAGCGCGACCCCGGCACCCGGTGGGCGGACCTCAGGCGCCAGGAGGGCACCCTGCTGCCCGACCGACTCACCACCTCGCTGCCGGCGTTCGAGCACGTCCGCCTGCTCGGCGGCGACCTGCGCGGCGGGGCCGACGTCGACGAGCCGGTCGTCACCCGCGCCGTGCGAGCGGTCGCCCAGGCCACCGACGTCATGGTCCTCGACCTGCCGCGGACCGTGCTCGCCCGCTCCGACGACGGACGGCACCCCCTGGTCGAGGAGCTCGACCACCTGCTGCTCGTGGCTGGCGCCGGCCTGCGGGGTGGTGGTGCGGCGGCGGCCGTGGCGAGGTCGCTGGCGGCGACGCCGGGCGGGCCCGAGGTGTCCCTCGTCGTGCGCCGTCGGGCCGGCGAGGACGTCCTCGCGACCGACGTCGCGGAGGCCTGCGGGCTGCCGCTGCGCACTGTCGTCAAGCACGTGCGCTCCCTCGAGGCCGGGGTCGAGCACGGGGTGGTGCCGGGCACGCGGCGCGGCCCCCTGCGGAGCGCCGCCGAGGAGGCCGCCGGGGCGCTGGGGATCGCCTCGTGAGGGCGCGCCCGACCGCCCGGTCCGGTGCGTCCTGGGTGCGCGCCGAGGTCGCGGCGGGCCGCACCCTCGGCGAGGCCCTCGACGCCGGGACCGCCGGGGCGCTCGGCTCGGGCACCCTCCTGCGGCTCGAGCACGACCTGCGGGCCGAGCTCCTCGGCGCGGGCACGCTGCTCGCCCCGCTGCTCGCCGCCCCCGACGTCACGGACGTCCTCGTCAACGGTCCCACCGGCGTGTGGGCCGACCGTGGCGACGGGCTCGTGCGCGTGCCGGACCCGCGGCGGGTCCTCGGTGACGAGGGCGCGGTGCGGGGACTGGCCACCCGGCTCGCCGCGGCGTGCGGCCGCCGCCTCGACGACGCCGCTCCGGTGGTCGACGGCACCCTGCCCGACGGGACCCGGCTGCACGCCGTCATCCCGCCGCTCGCCGCCGACGGCACGACGATCTCGCTGCGCACCTTCCGGGACACGACCCTCTCGCTCGCGGACCTCGTGGCGCTGCGAGCCGTGCCCGCGCACGCGGCGCCGGTGCTGCGCGCGCTCGTGACCGCGCGGGCCAACGTCGTGCTCTCGGGCGCGACGGGCACGGGCAAGACGACCACGCTCGCCGCGCTCCTCGGCCTCGCCGACCCCGGCGAGAGGATCGTGTGCCTCGAGGACTCGGTCGAGCTGCGGCCCGCCCACCCGCACGTCGTCCACCTCCAGGTACGGCGCCCCAACGTGCAGATGGCCGGCGAGATCACCCTCGCGGACCTCGTCCGGGCCGCCATGCGCATGCGCCCGGACCGCATCGTGCTCGGCGAGTGCCGGGGCGCCGAGATCCGGGACGTCCTCGGCGCCCTCAACACCGGGCACGAGGGCGGGTGGGCGACGGTCCACGCGAACACCGCGCAGGACGTGCCGAGCCGGCTCGTCGCGCTCGCGGCGCTCGCGGGCATGTCCGAGTCGACCCTCGCCGCGCAGGCCGCCTCCGGGATCGACGCGGTCGTCCACCTGCGGCGCACCGACGGACGGCGGCACCTCGCCCAGGTCGGGGTGCTGCACCGGATCGGCGACCGCCTCGAGTGCGTCGAGGCGCTGACCGTCGCGGCGGACGGGCGGGTGAGCGCCGGGCCGGGCGTGGACCGGCTGGCCAGTCGGGTCGGGGATGCGGCCGTGGCTGCTGCGCTCGGGGCCGGTGCGAGAGTGGCGGTCGCATGAGCCCCGGCGCGCTGGGTGCGGGCCTCCTCGTGGCGCTCGCCGTGCTGCTCCTCGCGCCGCCCCCGCGGCGGGTGCGGCGACTCGCCCGGCGTGCGAGCGGTGTGGCCGGGGTGGGCGCTGCTCGGGGTCGTCGCGGGCGCGTGCGACGGGCACGCCTCGACCCCGGACTCCTCGTCTCCGAGGTGGCGATGCGTCTGCGGGCGGGGTCGGACCCCGCCCGGGCCTGGGCGCTCGCGCTCGACCGCTCCGGGATCGCCACGCCGGCGGGTGCGGCTTCCGGGGTGTCGACCGTGGGTGCGTCGGCCGCGTCGAGAGGTGCGCCGACGGTCGGATCGGCGGGAGCGTCGTCGGGTGGGGCGAGGGCTGCATCGTCGGGCACACCCGTGCGCGGCGCCGTGCTCGACGACAGCGGCGTGCCGGTCGAGCTCATCTCTCTGGCCGAGCGGCTCGGGGTCGGCCGGCGGGGTGCCCGGCCTGGTGCCGGTCCCGGTGCCGGGGGCGACCCCTCCGGCGGTCGTCCGGGCCTGGGACGGCGCGAGGGGCCGAGGCTCGGCAGCCGGGCGGAGCGGGCCTCCGCCCGAGGGGCGCTCGCCGGCGTGGTGGCGGCCTGCCGCGTCACGCACGCCACCGGTGCGCCGCTCGCCGAGATCCTCGACCGCAGCGCGTCCGGCATCGCCGAGTCCGCCCGCGCCGCCGGCGCCCGCACCGTGGCCCTCGCCGGGCCGCGCGCGACCGGCCGGCTCCTGGGCTGGCTCCCGCTGCTCGGCCTGCTGCTGGGGGCGGCCGTCGGCGCCGACCCGGTCGCGGTCCTCCTCGACGGCGGGATCGGTACCGTCTGCCTCGTCCTCGGCCTGACGTTCCTCGTCGCGGGCTGGTGGTGGGTGCTCCGTGAGGAGCGCCGGGCCGAGACGGCCGACGCATGAACCTCCAGCTGCTCCTCCTCGCGCTGGCCGCCGTCGCACCCTGGCTGCTCACCCGTCCGGCCCCGGAGCCGGAGCCGCCCCACCGCCCGGAGCTGCCCGGTCTCCGCCTCGACCCCGCCGTCCTGCTCGACCTGTGCGCGGCGACGCTCGCGGCCGGGAGCTCGGTCCCCGGCGCCCTGCGTGCCCTCGGGGACTCGGTGGCCGAGATCGGCGACGGCACGGTCGCCGGCTCCCTGTGCACCGCGGGCGAGCTCCTGCTCCTCGGAGCGCCCTGGGAGGAGGCGTGGGCCGACGTCCCGCCGGACGCGCGGGCGCTCGCCGACTGCCTCGAGCCGGCGTGGAACGACGGCGCCGACCCCGGCCCGCTCCTCGACGTGCGGGCGACGAACCTGCGGGCCGACCGGGCGCGCGTCGCCGAGGAGGCCGCCGCGCGCCTCGGCGTCCGTCTCGTCCTCCCGCTCGGCCTGTGCTTCCTGCCGGCGTTCGTCCTGCTCGGCATCCTCCCGGTGGTGCTCGGCGCCGGCCTCGACCTCCTCGGCGGTTGAGCGCTCCGGTCCCCACAGGCTGCCGTGCTGCATCCCTGTGCACAGGCCGAGGCGGGTGCCCGACGGCGGACCGCGCGATCTCGGCAGCCTGGTCCTGCGAGCCCGGCACCGGGTCGGGCGCACACCGGTTGGAACCGGGGAAGGACTGACGACATGCACACGATCACCCAGGCGGCCCACCGCCTCAGCACCACGCTCCGTTCGCGGCACGAGCTCGCGGCGGAGGACCCCGAGGCGGGCATGGCGACCGCCGAGTACGCCATCGGCACCGTGGCGGCGGCGGGCCTGGCCGCCGCCCTCATCGGGATCCTCAACGGCGACGCCGTCATCTCCATGGTGACGGGGCTCATCACGCGGGCGCTCGGAGTCTGATGTCCACGCGCCCACAGCCGGGGGTCGGGCCCAGTGCCCGGCCCCCGGCCGCGCGCCGGGCTCCCGCCCCTGGGGACACCCGCCCCGACGACGACGAGCGCGGCATGGTCACCGCCGAGCTCGCCGTCGTCCTGCCCGCCGTCGCCCTCGTCCTCCTGCTCGTCCTCGCCGCCATCGCGACCGGGGCGCAGCACATCCGGGCGACGGACGCGGCCCAGGCGGGTGCCCGGGCGGCCGCCGCGGGCGAGAGCTCCGAGGTGGTCCTCGCCCACGCGCGGCAGCTCGCCCCGGACGACGCGACGATCACGGTCCGGCGGGACGACGGCCTCGTCGTCGTCGAGGTCGTCGCCGGCTGGCCCGGCCCGCTCGCCGTGACCGGCGGCCAGGTGACGGCGAGCGCGAGCGCCGTCCCGGAGGAGGCGCTGGTCGGGGGCACGCCGTGACGGGCGGGTCCCGGGAGGCGCGTGGCGAGCGCCGGCCCCGGACGGACCCCGAGCGGGGAGCGGCGACCGTCCTCGTCGCCGGGGTCGTCGCCGCCATGCTCGTGCTCCTCGTCGGCGTGCTCGCCCTCGCCCGCGTCCAGGTCGCGCGCCAGGAGGCCCAGGGCGCAGCGGACCTCGGGTCGCTCGCCGCGGCGGGTGCCGTCCAGCACGGCACGGTGCCCGCCGAGGCGTGCGCGCGGTCCGCCCGGGTGGTCGGGGAGAACGACGCGGTCGCGCTCTCGTGCACGGTCGAGGACGAGGAGGTGGTCGTCTCGGCGACCGTCGTCGTCGACCTCGGCGTGCTCGGGACCTACGACGCCGTGGCCCACGCCCGGGCCGGACCGGTGCGGTGAGTGCCTGGCGTGGGGCACGCCGACGCCCGGGGAGCTGTGCGGCGACCGCGGGCCGTCGGTCGGGACCCGGTCAGATCTCGCCGGCGGGCGGGACGAACGGCTCGGCGTCGGGGTGCTGATCGGCGGCCTCGGACAGGAGGGTGAGCAGCCGGATCGCCCCGGCCTTGTCGAGCGGTGAGTTGCCGTTCCCGCACTTGGGCGACTGCACGCAGCGCGGGCAGCCGGCGACGCAGGGGCACGTCCGCACCGTCTCGAGCGTGGCGCGGACCCACTCGACCGAGGCGTCGAACCCGCGGCGCGCGAACCCGGCGCCGCCGGGGAACCCGTCGTGGACGACGACCGTGGGCCGTCCGGTCTGGTCGTGCGCCTCGGTCGAGAGCCCGCCGATGTCCCACCGGTCGCACGTGGCGAGCAGCGGCAGCATGCCGATCGAGGCGTGCTCGGCCGCGTGCAGCGCCCCGCCGAGGCGGCCCGGATCGATGCCGGCCGCCTCGACCGTGTCCTCGTCGAGCGTCCACCACGTCCCCACGGTCCGGAACGTCCGGGCCTCGAGGTCGAGCTGCTCGACCCCGATCTGCCGCTGGTCCGGGACCCGGTAGCGCACGAACGAGTCGACCCGGCCGGTGATCTCGACCTCGCCGGTGGCCCAGCGCACGCCGCCGCGCTCGACCACGGTCTCCTCGGAGAGGAACCGGACGCTCGAGCTGCTGCGCGCCCGCGTCCGGTAGGGGAGGTGGGCGCCGTCGGTGACCATTGCGACGTCGTCGACCCGCGTCTCGACGAGCAGCACCCGGCCCTGGTGGACGTAGACCGCACCCGGGTGCACGGCGGTGTCGGCGCCCGCCGCGTCGACCGTGCCGAGCACGGTGCCGGTGGCGGACTCGACGATCTGGACCTGCCGCTCGGTGCTGCCGCGCAGCGAGGTGAGGTCCTGCGCGCGCACGCTGTTGGCCACGTCCCAGTACCACCCGGTCGGTCGGCGGCGGAGCAGGCCGAGCGCGTTCGTCAGGTGGTCGAGCAGGGCAAGACCACGCTCGTCGTCGATCCCGAAGAGCGCGAGGTCCGGCTCCGTCAGCGGGAGCTCCGCGGCGGCGGCGCACAGGTGCGGGGCGAGCACGTGGGGATTGGCCGGGTCGAAGACCGTGGCCTCGACCGGCTCCCCGAGGACGGCCTCCGGGTGGTGGACGAGGAAGGAGTCCAGGGGGTCGGCCGAGGCGACGAGGACCGCCACGCCGTCCGCGCCCGCGCGACCGGCCCGCCCCGCCTGCTGCCACATCGACGCGCGCGACCCCGGCCACCCGCACAGCAGGACCGCGTCGAGCCCCGAGACGTCGATGCCGAGCTCGAGCGCGTTGGTCGTCGCCATCGCGAGGACCTCGCCCGAGCGCAGCTGTGCCTCGAGCTCGCGCCGCTCCTCCGGGAGGTACCCGCCCCGGTAGGCGCGGACGGTGTCGGCGAGCGCCGGCGAGACGAATGCCAGGTGCCGGCGGGCGGACTCGGCGAGCGCCTCGGCCCCACGGCGGGAGCGGACGAACGCGAGCGTCCGGGCGCCTGCCGGCACGAGGTCAGCCACGAGCTCGGCGCACTCGGCGAGCGCGGAGCGGCGCTCGATCTCGTCGGCCTGGTCCCGGTCGAGTCCCTCCTCCTCGGCGGCGACGGCGTCGGCGGGCAGCGCCCACGGGTCGTCGTCGGAGCCCCCGCGTGGGGCGTCGTCGACGAGGCCGCCGCCCGCGGTGCCCGTCCTCGCCCGCTGAGCCGCACTCTCGACGTCGTCCACCTGAACCGCACTCTCGGCAGTGGCGGAACCCCAGCGGTCGGCCGGGGCCGGCTGCCACAGCGCGAGGTAGCGGTCGCCGGCGGGGGAGGCGTCGTCGTCGACCACCACCACCTCGTCGGGGGACGTGCCGACGATCCGGGCCGCCGCGACACCGGGCTGCGCGCTCGTCGCGGACAGGCAGACGACCGTCGGGTCCGCGCCGAGGTGCCGGGCCACGCGCAGGAGCCGGCGCACGACAAGCGCGACGTGCGCGCCCAGGACGCCGCGGTAGGCGTGCGCCTCGTCGACGACGACGACGGACAGCCCGCGCAGCATCCGCTCCCAACGGCGGCGCGAGGGCAGCACCGAGTAGTGGACGAAGTCGGGGTTGGTGAGGACGACGTCGGCGTGCTCGCGTGCCCAGTCCCGCTCGGCGTCGGGGGTGTCGCCGTCGCACGTCGCCACGCGCGCCGAGGCCGGTGTGCTCGCGGCGAGGAGGGACTCCAGCGCCGTTGCCTGGTCGTGGGCGAGGGCCTTGGTCGGCGCGAGGTAGAGAGCGGTGGGGCGGCGAGTGTGGCGGGCGATCGACCCGGCGTCGGGCCCGACGGCCGCGAGCGCCCCGGCGCGGACGGCCGAGAGCGCGGGGAGCCACACCGCCATCGACTTGCCCGATCCGGTGCCGGTGGCGACGGCGGTGTGCCGCCCCTCGTGGACGGCCTGGGCGGCCGTCACCTGGTGCGTCCATGGTCGTGCGACGCCGAGGCGGCGGTACCCGGCGACGAGGTCGGGATCGGCCCAGTCGGGCCAGTCGGCCGTGCGCGCGGGTCGCGCCGGCAGGTGTTCGAGGTGGACGAGGCGCTCGTCGTCGGCGCCGATGCGGCGCAGGAGGTCGACGAGGGAGGTCACCGGCACATTGTGCGCCGAGGCCGTGAACACCTCGGGACGGACCGGGACCAAGGTCCCGCTCCGTCGTCGAGATTCCACGGGGCGACCGTTATGCACCACTACATCTTGTGTCGCAGAGAGAAATGACCACAAGATCTAGTGGCGTGACCTCTAGCGTGCGGAACTCACCCGGCCGATCGGCCGGACCGTCGGAGGAGGACGCACCGTGAGCGCAGCACCCCTCGTCGACCCCAGGAGCACGATCGAGGAGTACCTCGACCGCGCCGACTGGCGGGTCAACGCCAACGCCAACCAGGGCTACTCGCTCGGTGGCCTCATGCTCAACACCTCGGGGAAGGTCGTCGCCAACTACTGGCTCTCCCACGTCTTCGCGCCGGAGGCCGGGGCCGCCCACCGCGAGGGGGACCTGCACATCCACGACCTCGACATGCTCGCCGGCTACTGCGCCGGCTGGTCGCTGCGCCGGCTGCTCGAGGAGGGGTTCAACGGCGTGCCCGGTGCGATCTCCTCGGCCCCCGCGCGGCACCTCTCGTCGGCGTGCGGCCAGATCGTCAACTTCTTCGGCACCCTCCAGAACGAGTGGGCCGGCGCGCAGGCGTTCTCCTCGTTCGACACCTACCTCGCCCCGTTCGTCCGCCTCGACTCGATGACCGACGACGAGGTCGAGCAGTGCATGCAGGAGCTGATCTTCAACCTCAACGTCCCCTCGCGCTGGGGCACCCAGACCCCGTTCACCAACCTCACCCTCGACTGGACCTGCCCGGCGGACCTCGTCGACGTCCACCCGGTGATCGGCGGCGAGGTCTGCGACTTCACCTACGGCGACCTGCGGGCGGAGATGGACGTCGTCAACCGTGCCTTCCTCACGGTGATGAGTCGCGGGGACGACGCCGGGCGGGTCTTCACGTTCCCCATCCCCACGTACAACATCACCAAGGACTTCGACTGGGACAGCGACAACGCGCGGCTCCTGTTCGAGATGACGGCGCGGTACGGCCTGCCGTACTTCCAGAACTTCATCAGCTCCGACCTCGACCCCGGGATGATCCGGTCGATGTGTTGCCGGCTCCAGCTCGACCTGCGGGAGCTCCTCAAGCGGGGCAACGGCCTGTTCGGGTCGGCCGAGCTCACCGGGTCCGTCGGTGTCGTCACCGTCAACATGGCCCGCCTCGGCTACCGGTTCGCCGGGGACGAGGGCGCCCTCGTCGCCGAGCTCGACCGGCTCGTCGATCTCGCCGCCGACGTCCTCGAGCAGCGCCGCACCACCGTCCAGGACCTCATCGACCGTGGCCTCTACCCGTACACGCGCCGCTACCTCGGCACGCTCGACAACCACTTCTCCACCATCGGCGTCAACGGCATGAACGAGATGGTCCGCAACTTCTCCGGCGACCGGCTCGACCTCACCGACCCGGAGGGCCACGAGATGACGGCGCGGATCCTCGACCACGTGCGCGCGCGTCTGGTCGACGTGCAGGAGTCGACCGGCCACATGTTCAACCTCGAGGCCACGCCCGCCGAGGGCGCGACCTACCGGTTCGCCAAGGAGGACCGGAAGCGGTTCGCCGGCATCCTCCAGGCCGGCACCGAGCAGCAGCCGTACTACACGAACTCCTCGCAGGTGCCGGTCGCGCACACCGACGACCCCTTCGAGGCTCTCGAGATGCAGGACGAGCTGCAGCAGAAGTACACCGGCGGCACGGTGCTCCACCTCTACATGAACGAGCAGCTGTCCTCCGGGGTGGCCTGCGCCGCCCTCGTGCGCCGCGCGCTCGAGCGGTTCCGGCTCCCGTACCTCACCGTCACGCCGACGTTCTCCCTGTGCCCGACGCACGGCTACCTCGCGGGCGAGCACCTGTTCTGCGACCGGTGCGCCGCGGAGCGGCCCGACGCCGAACCCGTCCCCTGCGAGGTCTGGACCCGCGTCATGGGCTACTTCCGGCCCGTGTCGAGCTTCAACATCGGCAAGAAGGGCGAGTACGCCGAGCGGACGATGTTCACCGAGGCGGCTGCCGAGCCGCACCTGGTGGGCGCGGGCGCATGACGACCGGCCGCGCGCCCGTGAGCGCTGACGACCTCGAGCTCGCCGGCCTCGTGCCTCTGAGCGGCGTGGACTGGCCGGACCACCTCGTGGCCACGGTGTTCACCCAGGGGTGCCCGTGGGCGTGCGGCTACTGCCAGAACGTGGAGCTCATCGACCCCCGGATCCCGGGGCAGGTCCCGTGGGAACGGGTGAGGGACCTTCTCGGTCGGCGCCGCGGCCTCCTCGACGGCGTCGTGTTCTCCGGTGGGGAGGCCACGCGGCAGCCGGCCCTGCTGCCGGCGGTGCGCGAGGTGCATGCGGCGGGCCTCGGCGTCGGCCTGCACACCGCCGGCGCGTACCCGGACCGGCTCGCCGCCGTCCTGCCGCACCTGGAGTTCCTCGGGCTCGACGTCAAGGCGATGCCCGAGGACTACCCGGTGGTGGTCGGCCGCGGCGGGTCCGGCCGCCGTGCGTGGCGCAGCCTCGAGCTGGCGCTCGCCGCCCGCCGGGCAAGACCCCTGGAGCTCGAGGTCCGACTGACCGTCCACCCCGGCGGGGCCGGTGCCGACCGGGCGGTCGAGCTCGCGCGCCGGCTCGACTCTCTCGGGGTGCCCGTGCTCGCGCTGCAGGAGGCGCGTGCCCGGGGCACGACCGAGGAGTTCGGCGCCGCGCTCGGGGGCGCCTCGGCGGTGGTGGGTCCGGGCTGGTTCGACCGGCTCACCGCGGAGGTGCGGTCGGCCTGGCCGGGCGAGCTGCGCGTGCGGCCCGCCTGAGCCGCGCTCAGCTGGAGGTGACGGTGGCGGTGACGATGGCCGCGGTGACCGCGGCGTCGATGGCGCCGACCGCGTCCTTCACGGCCTTGGCGGACAGGTCGCCCTCGGCCATCTCCCGCACGCGGCGGCGGATCTCGCGGTTGCCGAGCCCGTCGACCGGCAGCACCTTGTGCGCCATGTCGATCGCCGAGAGGACGGACAGGAGGGCGATGACCCGCTCGTCACCCCTGCCGGTGGCGATGCCGTCGGTGAGCGCCGCACGCATCTGCTGCTCGTGGGTGGCGTCGGCGGTCGGCCAGGTCGTGGACGGGAAGAGGCCGAGCACCCGGCCGCGCTCGCGGCGCAGGATCCCGCGGGCGGCGAGCGACTCGAGCAACGGCTCCTTGGCGGCCCGGCCGAGGCGGGTGACCAGCTCGTTCGTCGAGCGCTCCTTGGCCGCGACCTCGGCGAGCGCCTCGGCGAGGACCTGGTGCCCGGGGGCCGGCGCGTCGGTCGGGCGGACGGTCGACCGCTTGAACATGCCCGAGGGGTCCCCGATGACGACCCAGCCGCCGAGCGCGAGCTCGGCGAGCAGGGCGCCGCCGAGCGCGGCGTCGAGGGAGGAGTGCGCAGTGAACCGGCCCGAGTCGTCGTCGAGCAGGAGCAGGGTGAGGTCTTCCGCGAGGAGCATCACACCGACACGGTAGCGCCGGTCAGGGTGCGGGCCCCTGACCCGCGCACGTCCTGGTCGGCTCGGCCGGTGGCCACGCCCGCGGTTGCGCCCGTCGTCGGGCTCAGCCGGCGGTGACGGCGCCGCCGGCGACCTCGATCGGGAACGGCTCGGCCGCCCAGCTGATCGGCTGCTCGAACGCCGCGCCGGGGGAGAAGAGATCGCCCTCGACGACGAGCTCGTAGTCGCCGTCCGGCAGCGGCTCGACACCGACCTGGTCGGTCGGTGCGTGGTCCCCGCAGGGCACCGGGACCGCGGTCGTCGTGCTCTCGGCCGGGGCCCCGATCTCGATCGGGTCCGCGAGCTCGGTGAACGTCACGGCCTCCCCCTCGGCGGCCATGACGGCGGACACGGAACCTGATGCCGGGTCGACGAGGACGACGAAGACGTCGCTCGCGAACAGGTCGATCGAGTCGTAGCCCGGGCCGCCGAGCTCGACCTCGATCTCGAGCTGCGCGGACGTCGAGCCGTCGAGGAGCGTCACCGCGACGTGGTCGACGGCCGAGGTGTCCCCCGTGGGCCGGTAGACCTCGTCGATCGGGGTGCCGCAGACCTCGACCGCTCGTTGGGTCCAGGCGACGTCGCTCGGCGCGGCGCTGGACGGTGTGTCCGGCTCCTCCGGTCCGCCCGTGCCCTGCGGCCCGCCGGTGCAGGCGGCCAGGGCGAGCGCCGAGCCCGCGGCGGCGAGGAGTGCGGCGGAGCGTCGGGGACGCTGCGTGGGCAGTGCCGAGTGGGATGCCATGCGGTCATCGTGCCGGAGGGGCGACAGCGCGTGGCACGGCGTGGGAGGGGAGAGGTCCGTCAGCCGGTCCGGCGTGCGACCAACGCCTCGACACCATCGAGCAGGAGGTCGAGGCCGAACACGAAGTCGGAGTCGAGAAGCCATTCCTCACCGCCCGAGAACACCCCGGCCCGCGCGACCGCCGCCACCTCGTCGAGGCCGCGCGTGGACGCGAGCGCCGCGAGGAGCCTGCCGTACGCCTCGACCTCGGCGAGTCCCGCGTCCGCGCGGGCACCGGCGGCCCGACCCATGGCCACGGCGAGGGACGCTTCGGAGAACGCGTAGGCGTTGAGCGTGGTGAGGACGTTGATCTTCTCGCCGCCGTCGAGCGGGGTGCCACGCAGTCCCTGCAGCCCGTGCTCGAGCCACGCGATCGACCTCGGTCCCAGCGGCGGCCCGTTGCGCGGCGTGTCGACGAGCCACGGGCGGGTGATCAGCTGGTCGCGGCTCGCCCGGGTCCAGCCGGCGAGGTAGCGGCGCCAGCCCGAGTCACCGACCTCAGGTGGCTCGTCGAGGACGGCGTCCGCCATCGCCTCGAGCAGCTGGTCCTTGCTGTCCACGTGCCGGTAGAGGGACATCGGGGCCACGCCGAGCCGGCTCGCGACCGCGGCCATCGAGACCGCGTCGAGTCCCGCCTCGTCGGCGATCGCCACGGCGGAGCCGACGACCTGGGCGAAGCTCAGGCGGGCCTTCGGCCCACGGCGGGAGGGCTCGACGAACCCCCACTGCCGGGCGAGGCCCGTTGGCATCGCCGCCAGGACGTCCGCCGCCTCGTCGTCCGTTGCGGACATGTCCCTCCTCACCTCGCGATCACCCTAGACGTCGCCCGCCACCGGCATTAGCGTATGAAGTACACCGTAGGTAATACGCAATAAGGAGCACCTATGTCGGCACCAGCCATCGAGGTCGTGGGCCTCGAGAGATCCTTCGGCGCCGCACGCGTCCTGCAGGGCATCGACCTCACGGTCGAGGAGGGCGGGCTGCTCGCCCTCCTCGGCCCCAACGGCTCGGGAAAGACGACGACCGTGCGGATCCTGTCCACCTTGCTCCCCGCCGACGCGGGCACGGTGCGCGTGGCGGGGTTCGACGTCGTGGACGAGGGGCCGGAGGTGCGCGCCCGGATCGGCCTCACCGCCCAGCAGGCCACGGTCGACCCCCTGCTCACCGGCGAGGAGAACCTCCTGCTGTTCGGCGGGCTCACCGGTCTCGGTCGGAACGGCGCCCGACGGCGTGCCGCCGAGCTCCTCGAGACGTTCGACCTCACGGGCGCCGCACGCCGGCCGGCGGGTACCTACTCCGGAGGCATGCGGCGCCGGCTCGACCTGGCGGCCTCGATGGTCGCCCGGCCGAGCATCCTCTTCCTCGACGAGCCGACCACCGGCCTCGACCCGCGCAGCCGCGCGGACCTGTGGACGGTCGTGCGTGAGCTGAGCGCGAGCGGCACCACCATCCTGCTGACGACCCAGTACCTGGAGGAGGCCGACCAGCTCGCCGACCGGATCGCCGTCATCGACGGCGGGCAGATCGTCGCGGACGACACCCCGGCGGCCCTCAAGCGACAGGTCGGGACCGACCGCCTCGCGCTCACCCTGCCGATCCGCGATGCCGCCCGGGCGGCCGTGCTCCTCGGGCCGGCGGCCGTCGCCGTCGAGGGATCCATCGGCGACCGGGCCGGGATCGAGCTCCCGCTCGCGGACCCCGACCACCTCCGCCGGGCGCTCACCGTCCTGGCGGACGCCGGGCTCCAGGTCGACGACGTCGACCTGCGCCGCCCCACCCTCGACGACGTCTTCCTCACCCTGACAGGAGCCCGCGCATGACCACGCCGACCACTGCCCTCGCCACCGCGTCCCGGACCGACTCCCGGTCGGGACCACCGGACGCGGGATCGGACGGGTCCCGCCGCGGCCACGCGCTCGGGGACCTCGCACTGCTCACCCACCGTTCGCTGCTTCGCGAGCTCCGCCAGGTCGACGGCATCATCGTCTCGCTCCTTCTGCCGGTGATGATCACGCTCGCATTCGTCTACGTGTTCGGCGGGGCGATCGACCTCGGGGGCTCCGACCTCTCCTACGTGGACTTCGTGGCGCCCGCGATCGTCGTGCTCGCCGCCGGGTACGGCGCGGCGAACACCGCCGTCGGCGTGGCCGAGGACATGACCGGCGGGATCGTCGACCGGTTCCGCACCCTCCCGGTCGCGTCGTGGACGGTGCCGTCCGCCTACGTCGTCGCCTCGGTGGTTCGCAACCTCGTGACGACGGCGGTCGCCCTGCTCACTGCCGTAGCGGTCGGGTTCCGGCCGGCGGCCTCGCCGTCGGACTGGCTGCTGGTGCTCGCTCTGGTGACCGGCTACATCCTCGCGCTGTCGGCGCTCGGGGTCGTCTGGGGGCTCCTCGTGCGCTCGGCGCAGGCCGCCGGCGCGTTCGCGTTCTTCGCCCTCTTCCTGCCGTACGCGTCCGACGCGTTCGTCCCGGCGGAGTCGATGCCCGGGGCGTTGCGCGTCTTCGCCGAGCACCAGCCGATGACTCCGGTGGTCCAGACGCTGCGCGGGCTACTCCTCGACCAGCCGGTGG
Source organism: Georgenia sp. Z1344 (assembly GCF_049856295.1). Lineage (GTDB taxonomy): Bacteria > Actinomycetota > Actinomycetes > Actinomycetales > Actinomycetaceae > JB111. The sequence goes on from NZ_JBNDMZ010000006.1 coordinate 157,858, forward strand.
GCGACGCCGGGTGGCTCGCCGCACTCTGGCTCGCGGGCGCCACGCTCGTCGGTGTCGTCCTGGCGGCGTCCCTCTTCAGGCGCCGGGCGCGCGGCTGACGCTCGCTCGCCCGGCGTCCGCGTGGCTGACGCTCGCGCGGCGGTCGCCGTTCAGCCCGTGCCGGTGACGAGGTACTGGTTGTCGTGCGGGTACCTCGTGTCGGCCACGTGCAGCTCGCCGTCCTCGACCGTCAGCGGGATGTGGTCCGTCGACCAGGTTCCTCGCGGGCCGGACGCCTGCCCCGGCTCCGGCTCCAGGTCACCCCGGAGCACGAGCTGGTAGTCGCCGTCGGGCAGTCGGTCCCAGGCCGCCTCGTCCTCCGCGGCGAGCTCGGCAGGGCAGGCCCACGGCTCGATCTCGATGGTCGTGGTTGCCGGCTCGGAGCCGACGTCGACGGCCGGTTCCGCGGGGACGGCGGCGCTGACGGCGCCGTCGACGACGGCGTGCCCGACCCATCGCAGGGCCTCCGCGTCGCGGATCTCGACGGACACCTCCTCGAGGCGCTGCGTGGAGGTCGCGTCCTCGGGACCATGGAGGGTGAGCTCGAGCGCGAGCACGCCGTCGGCCGTGCGCTCGGGGAGCACCCGACGCTCGTAGGTCTGGACGAGCTCGGGGTCCGGCGGCGGGGCGGCCGTGCGCACCGTTGCCGACACGGGTGCGGCCCGGTGGCTCCCGTCGTCCACCACCTCGGCGACGTCGGCCGGTCCGCCCGCGTGCGCGCCGGCCGCCCCGGTGTCAGTGCCCGCCGGCGCGGAGCCGTCGATCTCGCCGTCGGTGCCGTCCGAGGCGCCGCTGCCGTACGCCTCCTCCCAGGTCCGGCCGCACTCGGTGCGCGCCACGTCGGTGACCTCGACCATCGGCTCCTCCGGGCCGTCCTCCGTGCTCTCCGTGCCTTCCGCGGGGCCCGTGCCGGTTCCGGTCGTGGTGGGCTCGTCCGTCCCGCCACCGCACGAGGCAGTGAGGAGAGCGAGGGCAGCCAGCGCGGGAAGTCCCCGCGTCCACGCGGGGCCTGGCGCTGTCGCCGTCCGGCGGGCGATCGCTCTCGACATCGTCGTCTCCTGTCGTCAGTTCCCGTACGAGTTCGGTCCGTCGTAGCCGGCGCCGTCGACGACGCCGCCGGTGACGGTGACCCTGGTGTGGTCCTGCCCCCACATCGCGTGCCCGGTGCGGCCGTCCTCCGGCTCCTCGGCGGGCGCGAGGCTGCCGAAGATCGACAGGTCGTAGCTCCCGTCGGCGAGGGGGTCCGCCGTGAAGCTCGTCGCATCGCCGTCGGGGCAGGCCACCGGCACCACCTCGACCGTGGTGGTCGTCCCCTCGGGGGACGGCGCGATCGGCTCGTCGAGCGGGAGGCGCTGGGTGAGCTCGCCGTCGTGCGCGGCGAAGCCGACCCATCGCTGGTCGTCGTCGGTCGTGAGGAAGGAGACCGAGAGGGACTCCGTGAGGTAGGGGTCGTCCCGCTCGGGGCCGGTGAGGGTGATCTCGAGCCGGAGGACCGGGTCGCCCGGGTCGGAGACGACCTCGACGCCGACCTCCTCGACGATCCCCTCGTCCGGCATGATCCGCGACCGCGGGGAGGGCGCCGCGGATCGTGCTGGGTGCGCCTGTGCGCTCGCGGCCGGAACGGCCCCTGCCTCATCCGGGAGCCGGGCACCCACCTGCACGGGGCCACGCTCGGTGTCCTGCTCGCCTCTCCCGCCGCCGCTCGGACCGGTCGTGCCGGGCCAGTCGATGTACATGTCGGCGGTCATGCGCGTCTCGGTGCCGCACAGGCCGTCCGCGCTCCCGCTCATCGTCAGCTGCTCGCCGTACGGGGCGGGCAGGTTCGTCACGCCCGACCCGTCGGAGCCCCCGGACCCGCCGCCCCCTCGCGTCCCGGGCGCCTCCGTGTCGCCGCACCCGGCCAGGAGCAGCGCCGCGCCGAGCACCGCGAACCCCCGGCGCCGCAGGGCGAACCGGTTCCTGCCACCCGTGTCGGTACCCATCAGCCTTGCTCCTCCTCCGCGTTGGGGCCGTCGTAGCCGACGCCCGAGACCACTCCGTCGGTCACCGTGACCGGCATGGGCTCCACCGCCCAGCTCGTGTAGAGGCCAGGGTCGTCGTCCTGCCGCTCGACGGGCTCCGCGGTGCCCTCGACGACCATGAGGTAGTCGCCGTCGGGCAGCGGCTCGGCGATGAGGACCGGTGACGGGTCGCCTGCCGTGGTCGGGGGCGGAGGGTCCGTCGGGCACCCGTACGGGGCCACCTCGATCCGTGTGGTGCCACCCGCGGGTGAGACGACGAGTGGCTTGTCGAACGGCACAGGGTCGACGATCTCACCGTCGACGACGACGAACCCCCGGTTGGGTCCCTCGTCGTTCGCCGGTCGGAACCAGATCCGCGCGGTCTCGGCCTCGTAGCGGGGCTCCCCGCCGGGACCGGTGAGGGTGATGACGAGCTCGAGCACAGGGTCCGTGGGAGGGGACACGACGTCGACGGCGACCTGCTCGACGACCCCGTCGGCCGGGGGGATGAAGGTGCGCGGACTGGTGGCGTGGGCCGCGTGGACCGCCCGGACCGCGTGGACCGCGGAGTCGGCCCGACGGGTCGAAGCGGTGGCCGTCGAGGGCATCGCCGTCCGTCCGTCGGCGCCCCGCGGCGCGTCCGGGAGGCTGATCTGGGTCTCCGGCCTGTCGGTCGCGGTCCCTCCCTCGCAGCGGGGCTCGAGCGCGATACGGGACATGACCGGCTCGCCGTAGGGCGCAGGGAGGCCGGACGCACCGCCGGTTCCCGGCGCGGAGCTTCCCCCGGTCCCCGGTGCGGTCGACCCGCCGGTCCCCGGCGCGGTCGCGCCACCGTCGCCGCCGGCCGACCCCTCGTCCGCCCCCGCGCACGCAGGCAGCAGCAGCGCGGCGATCGCCGCGGCGACCACCGCGGCGCGCCGGGTGCGTGGTCGCGGGACTGGGGGGACGGTCATGCACCGCAGGATGGCCGAGCGCCGTGCGCTCCACAACGCCGTCCCGGGGGAGCGCTGACCGGGGAGCCCTGCCCCTGCCGTCGGCAGGCCACGACCGTCGCCGTCGGCGTGTGCCACGCGTTGCGGCCGGCGGGCCATGCCGGTTCCCGTCGGCGTGCCACGCCCACCAGGGACGACGCGCCCGCCGAGTTCGGTTAGTCTCCAACGAAGATCAGCCGGCCCCGGGGGCGGCCGCGACGATGCCGCCGACGGCCCCCGGGAACGGCTCTCGTCAGCGCCGTCCGCGGCGCTCCTCACCGTGGAGGACCCGTGCAGGATCTGTCGACCTCGTCCCTCGTCATCGCCGTGTGCGTCGGAGTGCTCGCCATCGGGGCGCTCGCCTTCGCCCTCGTGCTGCGCCGCCAGGTGCTCGCCGAGCAGACCGGCTCGGAGAACATGGTCTCGATCGCCAGGGCCGTCCAGGAGGGGGCATCCGCCTACCTCGCGCGCCAGTTCCGCACGCTGGGGCTGTTCGTCGTCGTCATCACGGGGCTGCTCCTGCTGCTGCCGGGGGACATGGACGTGCGCATCGGCAGGTCCGTCGCCTTCCTCGTCGGCGCCGTGTTCTCCGCGACGATCGGGTACCTCGGCATGTGGCTCGCGGTCCGCGCCAACGTGCGCGTGGCGGCCGCGGCGACCCGCGCGGACGGCCGGGCCGACGGCGCGCGGATCGCCTTCCGCACGGGTGGCGTCGTCGGCATGAGCGTCGTCGGGCTCGGACTGCTCGGCGCCGCGCTGACGGTCATCGTCTACGGCCCCGAGGCCCCCACGGTGCTCGAGGGCTTCGGCTTCGGTGCCGCGCTGCTCGCCATGTTCATGCGCGTGGGCGGCGGCATCTTCACCAAGGCGGCCGACGTCGGCGCGGACCTCGTCGGAAAGGTCGAGCAGGGCATCCCCGAGGACGACCCCCGCAACGCCGCGACGATCGCGGACAACGTGGGCGACAACGTCGGCGACTGCGCCGGCATGGCGGCCGACCTCTTCGAGTCCTACGCCGTCACCCTCGTCGCCTCCCTCATCCTCGGCCGCGCCGCCCTCGGCGAGCACGGCATGATCCTGCCGCTCCTCGTCACCGCGGTCGGCGCCGTCGTCGCCGTCCTCGGCGTGCTCACCACCCGCGTGCGCGGGGCGGAGTCCGGGCTCAAGGCCATCTACCGCGGGTTCTACACGGCGGCCGTCGCCGGCGTCGTCCTCGCCGCGATCGCCGCGTTCGCCTACCTGCCCGCCTCGTTCGCCGACACGCTCGGGACCACGGGGGCGATCACGGACGTCCCGATCGACGACCCCCGCGTCGTCGCCTCGCTCGCCGTCCTCATCGGCGTGGCGCTCGCCGGCGTCATCCTCTGGCTCACCGGCTTCTACACGGGCACCGGCACGAGCCCCACGCAGCGGGTCGCGGCCACCTCCCGGACCGGCGCGGCCACGGTCGTCCTCGCCGGCATCGGGGTGGGCTTCGAGTCCGCCGTCTACACCGCCGGCGTCATCGCCGCGGCCATCTGCGGCTGCTTCCTGCTCGCCGGTGGCTCCGTCTGGCTCGCCCTGTTCCTCGTGGCGCTCGCCGGCTGCGGCCTGCTCACCACCGTCGGCGTCATCGTCGCCATGGACACCTTCGGCCCCGTCTCGGACAACGCCCAGGGCATCGCCGAGATGTCCGGCGAGGTCGACGAGGAGGGCGCGCAGATCCTCACCGACCTCGACGCCGTGGGCAACACGACCAAGGCCATCACCAAGGGCATCGCCATCGCCACCGCGGTCCTCGCGGCGACCGCCCTGTTCGGCTCGTACGCCGACGTCGTCTCCACTGCAGTCGCCGACCTCGCCGCCGACGGACGCGCCCAGGCCGGCGGCATCGTCGGCGCGATGATGAGTTACGAGCTCATCAGCCCCGTCACCCTCGTCGGCGTCATCCTCGGCGCCGCCACCGTGTTCCTCTTCTCGGGCCTGACGATCGACGCCGTCACCCGCTCCGCCGGCGCGATCGTGCGCGAGGTGCGCCGCCAGTTCCGCGACCTGCCCGGCATCATGACCGGCGAGCAGCGCCCGGAGTACGGCAAGGTCGTCGACATCTGCACCCGCGACTCCCTGCGCGAGCTCGCCACGCCCGGCCTCCTCGCCGCCCTCGCCCCGATCGCCGTGGGCTTCGGCCTCGGGGTCGGCCCGCTCGCCGGGTTCCTCGCCGGCACCATCGCCACCGGCGTCCTCATGGCCGTCTTCCTCGCGAACTCCGGCGGCTCGTGGGACAACGCGAAGAAGATCGTCGAGGACGGCCACCACGGCGGCAAGGGCAGCGCCCAGCACGAGGCCGTCGTCATCGGTGACACCGTGGGCGACCCGTTCAAGGACACCGCCGGTCCCGCCATCAACCCGCTCATCAAGGTGATGAACCTCGTCGCCCTGCTCATCGCGCCGCTCGTGGTCCAGTGGTCCGTCCCCGCAGACGCCAACCACACCCTGCGGATCGCGCTCGCCACGGTGGCCGGTGCCGTCGCCGTCGGGGCGGTCCTGCTCTCGCGCCGGCGCGCGGTGCGCGAGGAGCAGCGCGAGCTCGCCGAGGCGGGACTCTCGTAGTCTCGACGGGTGCCCGAGCTTCCCGAGGACGTCCTCGCCGCCGCCTGGCGCCGGGTCGGGTTCACGCCCGACGGCGTCGCTCACCTCCTCGGCCCGCTCGCCGAGTCGCTCCTCGCCTCGGGGAACCGCGCGCCCGCGCTGCGCGCGCTCGAGCGCGCGGCTGAGGAGGGGGCGAGCCCTGCGGGCGACCGCGAGCTCGCGGCCTGGGTCCGGCTGCTCGTGCTCGGGGAGAGCGTCCGCGCCGAGGATCTCTCCAGCGACGGCACCGACGATCCGTCCCTCGTCGTCGTACTCGTCGCTCTCGGGATCGCGGAGTCCGACGGCGAGAGCGTCACCCCGCTCGTGACCGTCCGCCCGGTCGACCTGGGGGAGCGCACCGGCTGGGCGGTCTCCGACCCGCTGGTCCCGGGCCGCGAGCCGGCGTCCGACCACGTCATCGGGATCGGCTCCGCCACGACCACCCTCGACGCCCTCGCCGTGCGGCCGGCCGCCGGGGACCGCGTGCTCGACGTCGGCACGGGGAGCGGCTACCTCGCCCTGCGCGCCGCCGCGGCCGGTGCCCGGGTCGTCGCCACCGACGTCAACCCCCGCGCCCTCGCCCTGACCGGCCTCGGCGCCGACCTCTCCGGCCTCGCGGTCGACGCGCGCCTCGGCTCGCTGCTCGCCCCCGCGCGCGGACGCTTCGACCGGATCGTCTCCAACCCGCCGTTCGTCGTCTCCGGGCGCACGGGCGAGGGGGCGACGTACCGCGACGGCGGGGCCCCCGGGGACGCCCTCGTGGCCGAGCTGCTGCGCGGCGTCGGCGACCACATCGAGCCCGGCGGGACCGCCCAGCTGCTTGCGAACTGGGAGGAGCGCGCCGGTGAGGACTGGACCGCGCGCGTCGGCGGCTGGGTGGACCCTGCGCTCGACCTGTGGGTCGTCCGGCGCGACTCGATCGACCCCGCCACCTACGTCGACACCTGGCTGCGGGACGGCGGCACGCACCCCGCCGCGGGTCGCGCGGCGTTCGAGGCGGCCGCCGAGCGGTGGCTCGGTGACCTCGAGGCGCGCGGCGTGACCGCGATCGGGATGGGGCACGTGACCGTGCGAAGGCCCGGCGTGGACGAGCCGGCGGGTGCGCCCTGGCGGCGGCTCGAGGACGCGCAGGGCCTCGGCAGCGGGCGGCTCGGCGACCACGTGGCCGCGGTCCTCGACGCCGTCGCGCGCCTTCGGCCCGCCCTCGACGACGACGACGCACTGCTCGCCACGACCCTCCTCGTCGCCCCCGACGTCACGGAGGTCCGCCACCACCGCCCCGGCGCGGCCGAGCCCGAGGTCATCGAGCTCGTCCAGGGCGGCGGGTACGCGCGCACGATCCGCGCGACGACGGGCCTGTCCGCCGTCGTCGGGGCGTGCGACGGGGAGCTGCCGCTCGGGGTCCTCGTCGACGCGGTGGCGGGTCTGCTGGAGGTGCCCGCGACCGATCTGCGCGCCGAGCTCACCTGGTGGCTGCGCGAGCTGCTCGTCACCGGGATGCTCGTCCCCACCACCGACCACCCCGAGAAGGAGCACCCGTGAGCGCCTCGCCCGCCACATCCTCCGAGCCCGCAGAACCAGCCGTGGATGCGCACTACGACCTGATCATCATCGGTACCGGGTCCGGCAACTCGATCCCCGGGCCGGAGATGGACGAGACGTCGATCGCGATCGTCGAGGAGGGCAGGTTCGGCGGCACGTGCCTCAACGTGGGCTGCATCCCGACGAAGATGTACGTCTACGCCGCCGACGTCGCCCACGAGGTGGCCGCCTCCGGCCGGCTCGGGCTCGACGCCCACGTGCACTCGGTGGACTGGCCCGGCATCGTCGAGCGGGTCTTCGGGCGCCGCATCGACCCGATCGCCGCCGGGGGCGAGGAGTACCGCCGCGGCCCGCGCACGCCGAACATCGACGTCTACGACCAGCACGCCGTGTTCGTCGGGGACCGCACCCTGCGCACCGGGCAGGGGAGTGGGTCGAGGGTGATCTCCGGCGACCAGGTCGTCGTCGCCGCGGGCTCGCGGCCGTTCGTGCCCGAGGCGATCGAGGCCTCGGGCGTGCGGTACAGCACGAACGAGGACATCATGCGGCTGCCTGAGCTGCCGGCCTCGATCGTCATCCTCGGCGGCGGCTACATCGCCATGGAGTTCGCGCACGTCTTCGAGTCGCTCGGCACCGAGGTGACGATCGTCAGCCGGTCCCCGCTCCTGCGGCACCTCGACGCCGACCTGCGCGACCGCTTCAACGAGATCGCCGAGGAGCGGTGGGACGTGCGCGCGGGCCGGGCCGTCACCGACGTCGCGGAGTCGGGCGGCGAGGTCCACCTGAGCCTCGACGACGGGACGACCGCGTCGGGCGAGGTGCTGCTCGTCGCGACCGGGCGGGTGCCCAACGGGGACCGGCTCGACGTCGGCGCCGGGGGCGTCGCGACGACGGCGGACGGGCGCGTGTCGGTCGACGAGTACGGCCGCTCGACCTCGGCCGAGGGGGTGTGGGCCCTCGGCGACGTGTCCTCGCCGTACATGCTCAAGCACGTGGCCAACGCCGAGGCCCGGGCGGTCACGCACAACCTGCTCCACCCCGGCGACCTGCGGCCCATGCCGCACGAGCACGTGCCTGCGGCCGTGTTCACACACCCGCAGATCGCCACCGTGGGGCTGACCGAGGAGGACGCGCGGGCCGCGGGGCACGACGTGGTGGTCAAGGTGCAGTCCTACGGGGACGTCGCCTACGGGTGGGCCATGGAGGACACCACGGGTATCGCCAAGCTCGTCGCCGACCGGACCACGGGCAAGCTGCTCGGCGCGCACTACATGGGGCCACAGGCGTCGACCCTCATCCAACAGATGATCACCGTCCTCGCGTTCGACCTCGACGTCCGTGAGGTCGCGACGCAGCAGTACTGGATCCACCCGGCCCTGCCCGAGGTCACCGAGAACGCGCTGCTGGGGCTCGAGCTCGACCGAACCGGCGCCTGATCGCTGCGAGCGCCCGGGAACATCGCGCCGCCCGATCCGTTGACCCTCACGTGAAGCGCATCGGATTCCTCTCCTTCGGCAACTGGCGGGACATCGGCGGCAGCGGTGTCCGCACGGCCGCCGACGCCCATCTGCAGTCCATCGAGCTCGCCGAGGCGGCCGAGGAGATCGGCATCGACGGCGCCTACTTCCGGGTGCACCACTTCGCCCCGCAGCTGGCCTCCCCGTTCCCGCTGCTCGCCGCCGTCGCCGCCCGGACCTCCCGCATCGAGATGGGCACCGGCGTCATCGACATGCGCTACGAGAACCCGCTCTACTTCGCGGAGGAGGCCGCGGCCACCGACCTCATCGCGGGCGGCCGCCTCCAGCTCGGCATCTCGCGCGGCTCACCGGAGCCCGCCCTCGACGGCGCCGGCGCATTCGGCTACCGGGCCCCGGAGGGGGAGTCGATGGCGGACGTCGCCCGGACCAAGGCGGACATCGCGCGGCAGGCGATCCGCGGCGCCGGGGTCGTCATGTCGGACCCGAAGCAGACCGGCGAGAGCGTGCCGCTCGCGGTCCAGCCCCTGTCCGAGGGGCTCGACCGTCGCCTGTGGTGGGGTGCGGGCAGCCGGGCCACCGCGCGGTGGGCCGCGGAGGAGGGGTACAACCTCATGTCCTCGACCCTGCTGACCGAGGACACCGGCGTGCCCTTCGACGAGCTCCAGGCCGAGCAGATCCAGGTCTTCCGCGACGCGTGGGCCGAGGCCGGCCACGACTGGACCCCGCGGGTGTCAGTCTCACGCTCGGTGTTCCCGATCGTCTCCGACCTCGACCACCGCTACTTCGGCTCGCGCAGCGAGGAGAGCGAGGACCAGGTCGGCGTGCTCGAGGGCGTGCGGGCCCGGTTCGGCCGCACGTACGCGGGAGAGCCCGACGTCGTCGCCGCGGAGCTCGCCTCCGACGCCGCCGTCCAGGCGGCCGACACCCTGCTCGTCACGGTCCCCAACATGCTGGGCGTGGACTACAACGCGGCGCTGCTCGAGTCGATCGTCACGCACGTCGCGCCGGCGCTCGGGCGGGACTGAGCCGCCCGTTCACGCCCGCTCGAGCAGCACCATGACCTCGTCGTGCGCCGTGTGCGGGAACATGTCGAACAGCCGCGCCGCCACCGGCCCGAGCGACGGCATGAGCGCGAGGTCCCGCGCGAGCGTCGTCGCGTTGCACGACGAGTAGAGGACGTGCCCCGTGGCCGACCCCTCGAGCCACGCAGCCAGCTCCGCGGACAGCCCGCGCCGGGGCGGGTTGACCACCACGAGGTCCGGGGCCGACGACGACGCCGCGGCCCAGGCGGTCGCGTCGCCGTCGTGGAAGCTCACCCGGGAGTCGAGACCGGCGCGCCTGGCGGCGCCGCGCGCGCCGGTGATCGCGTCCGCCGACGTCTCGATCCCCACGACCCGGGTGGCGGGTGACCCGCCGGCGATCGCGAGCGCGAACCCGCCCACGCCGCAGTACAGGTCCCACGCCGTCGTGGGCCCGATCTCCGCCGCCCACGCGGCCGCCTGGCCGTACATGGCCTCGGCGATCGCCGTGTTCGTCTGGAAGAAGGAGCGCGGCGGCAGCTCGAGGTCGAGCGGTCCGCCGGGCAGCGAGAGCCGCATCGGCAGCACCGACCGCTCGGTCAGCACGATCTCCTCGTCGCCCTCGAGCAGGGCGACATGGGTGGGGAGCAGGTTGACCGTGACGACGGCGAGGTTCGGCAGGGCCGCGAACAGCTCCGGCAGGTGTCGCCGGATCCGGCCGAGCCGGTCGCGCGAGCGGAGCACGAACCGGACCATCAGCTCCCCGTCCGGCGAGACCGTGACGAGGACGTGCTTGAGCTCGCCGCGCCGCCCGGGCACGTCGTAGGGGGTGAGGCCCGCGCGCGTGACGAGGCCCGCCAGCACCGGCAGGGCCTCGGTGATAGGCGGCGGGTAGAGGTGACATCCGCGCAGGTCCACCCCGGCGCCCGCCGGGTCGAGGATCCCGAGCGTCGGCGCCGCGGTCGTCCCGGCGACCACCATCTTCGCCTTGTTGCGGAACCACTCGTCCGCGGATGCGACCGGCTCGAGCCACGCGGTTGCCGGCACCGAGTCCAGCAGCTCTCGCCGGCCCGCCACCTTGGTGGCGAGCTGCTTCTCGTACGGGGTGCGCAGGAACGTGCACGAGCGGCAGCGGCCGTCGTCGAAGTACTCGCACCTCACCCGCGCACGGTAGCCCCGAACGACCCGCTTGACGCCGTCGCCTACCATCCGAGGAACCGGGCGACCGGGAGCGGTGCGCCGACGCGCTGTTACCGTCGGCCACAGACCCTCCGGCGCCCCGCCCCCTCACGCCACAGCAAAGGACCCTCCCGCGCATGCCCCGCAAGCTCGTCATCGTCGAGTCGCCCGCCAAGGCCCGCACCATCGGCGGCTATCTCGGCCCCGACTTCGAGGTCGAGGCCTCGATCGGGCACGTGCGCGACCTCCCGCAGCCCTCCGAGCTGCCCGCGGACATGAAGAAGGGCCCGTACGGGAAGTTCGCCGTGGACGTCGAGGGTGACTTCGAGCCCTACTACGTGGTCGACGCCGACAAGAAGAAGAAGGTCGCCGAGCTCCGCCGCAAGATGAAGGACGCCGACGAGCTCTACCTCGCCACTGATGAGGACCGCGAGGGCGAGGCGATCGCGTGGCACCTCCACGAGGTGCTCAACCCGAAGATCCCCGTGTACCGGATGGTCTTCCACGAGATCACGAACGACGCGATCAGCCGCGCGCTCGAGAACCCGCGCGAGATCGACGCCCCGCTCGTCGACGCGCAGGAGACCCGCCGCATCCTTGACCGCCTCGTCGGCTACGAGGTCTCCCCGCTGCTGTGGCGCAAGGTCCGCTCCGGCCTGTCCGCGGGCCGCGTGCAGTCCGTCGCCACGCGCCTCGTGGTCGAGCGGGAGCGCGAGCGGATGGCCTTCCGCGCCGCGTCCTACTGGTCCGTCAAGGGCACCTACTCCGCGACCGACGCCCCCGAGACGTTCGACGCCAAGCTCCTCGAGCTCGACGGCGCCCGCGTGGCCACGGGCCGCGACTTCGGCGACGACGGCGAGCTCACCGGGCGTGCCCGCGACGTCGTCGTGCTCGACGAGGCCGCCGCGACCACCGTGGCGGAGGCGCTCAAGGAGGCGACCACCGCCGTCGAGGGCGTGGAGACCAAGCCGTACCGTCGCCGGCCGGCGGCGCCGTTCACCACGTCGACCCTCCAGCAGGAGGCCTCCCGCAAGCTCCGCCTCGCCTCGCGCGAGACGATGCGCGTGGCCCAGGGGCTGTACGAGAACGGCTTCATCACCTACATGCGGACCGACTCGACGAACCTCTCGTCCGAGGCGATCGGGGCGGCCCGCCGCCGGGCCACCGAGCTCTACGGCCCGGCGAGCATCCCGGACAAGCCGCGGTACTACGCGGGCAAGGCCAAGGGTGCCCAGGAGGCGCACGAGGCGATCCGGCCCGCGGGCGACCAGATGCGCACCCCGGACGAGGTGGCCACCCAGCTCGACCCGGCCGCCCTGCGCCTGTACGACCTCATCTGGAAGCGCACCGTCGCCTCGCAGATGATCGACGCCACCGGGTCGACCGCCACGCTGCGCGTCGCCGCCGACCTCGCCGGCAGCCCGGCCGAGGCCGACCGGGCGATCCTTACCGCGTCCGGCACCGTCATCACCGAGCGCGGCTTCCTCGCCGCGTACGAGGAGGGGCGCGACGCCGAACGGCACGGCGACGCCGACGGGGACGCCCGCCTGCCCAACGTCTCCGCCGGGGACGTGCTCGAGGTCCAGGGCGCCGAGGCGTCCGGCCACGAGACCTCCCCGCCGCCGCGCTACACCGAGGCCTCGCTCGTCAAGGCGCTCGAGGAGCGCGGCATCGGCCGCCCGTCGACCTACGCCGCGACGATCGGCGTCATCACCGACCGCGGGTACGTCACGCGCCGCGGCCAGGCGCTCGTGGCGAGCTGGCTCGCGTTCTCCGTGGTCCGTCTCCTCGAGGAGAACCTCCCGCGGCTCGTCGACTACGACTTCACCGCGGAGATGGAGAACGACCTCGACAAGATCGCGTCCGGCGACCTCGACCGGGTCGACTGGCTCACCCACTTCTACCGCGGGGGCGAGGGCCGCGAGGGCCTGCGCGCCCTCGTCGAGGGCCTCGGCGACATCGACGCGCGCGCCGTCAACTCGATCGACATCGGCGAGGGGATCACGGTCCGAGTCGGCCGCTACGGTCCCTACGTCGAGGAGGCGCCGGCCGCGGACGCGAAGCCGGGGGAGGACGGCGCCGCGCCGGTGGGCCGCCGGGCGTCGATCCCCGACGACGTCGCCCCCGACGAGCTGACCGTGGCCAAGGCGAAGGAGCTGCTCGAGGCTCAGGCCGACGACGGGCGCGAGCTCGGGACCGACCCCGACTCGGGCCATACGATCATCGCGAAGAACGGGCGCTTCGGCCCCTACGTCACCGAGGTCCTGCCCGAGCCGGAGCGCACCGCGTCCGGCCGGAAGAAGCCGGGCCAGCCCAAGCCGCGGACCGCCTCGCTGTTCAAGGACATGGACCTGTCGACGATCGGCATCGACGACGCGCTCAAGCTGCTCTCCCTGCCCCGCGTGGTCGGCCAGGACCCCACGAGCGGGGACGACATCACCGCCCAGAACGGCCGGTACGGGCCCTACCTCAAGAAGGGCACCGACTCGCGCTCGCTCGAGACCGAGGACCAGATCTTCGGCATCACCCTCGAGCAGGCCCTCGAGATCTACGCCCAGCCCAAGCGCCGCCGGGGAGCGACCGCCCGGCCGCCGCTCAAGGAGCTCGGCACCGACCCGGTCTCCGAGAAGCCGGTGATCGTCAAGGACGGGCGGTTCGGTCCCTACGTCACCGACGGGACGACGAACGCCACGCTGCGCAAGGACGACCCCATCGAGACGCTGACGAACGAGCGCGCCTACGAGCTGCTCGCCGAGAAGCGGGCGAAGGGACCGGCCAAGAAGCCGGCGCGGAAGGCGCCTGCGAAGAAGCCCGCGGCGAAGAAGCCCGCCGCGCGGAAGCCGGCGGCCAAGAAGCCGACGACGGGGACGTCGTAGTTCCGTCCACAGGTGTCGGTGCTGCGGCGATCGGTGTGGGCCGGCGTCGTTACCCTGGCCCGGTGAGCGCACCCGTCGGACTGCTGATCTCCCTCGAGGGGGGCGACGGCGCGGGGAAGTCGACCCAGCAGGCCCTGCTCCTCACCTGGCTCGTGGCGCGGGGGCGCGAGGCCGTCGCCACGCGCGAGCCCGGCGGGACGCCGCTCGGCGCCGAGATCCGCCGCCTCATCCTCCATGGCGAGCACGTCGACCCCCGCGCGGAGGCGCTGCTCTACGCCGCCGACCGCGCCCACCACGTCGCCTCGCTCGTCCGCCCGGCCCTCGAGCGCGGCGCGGTCGTCGTCACGGACCGCTTCGTCGACTCCTCCGTCGCCTACCAGGGGGCCGCCCGGGACCTCGGGCCGGGCGAGGTGCGTGACCTCTCGGCGTGGGCCACAGGTGGGCTCACGCCCGACCTGACGATCCTGCTCGACGTCGATCCCACCGTCGCGGCCGCCCGCCGTGGCGGGGAGCCGGACCGCCTCGAGCGCGCCGGCGACGCGTTCCACCTCCGCGTGCGCGAGGAGTTCCTCCGGATCGCGGCGGCCGAGCCGGACCGGGTCGTCGTCGTCGATGCCGCCGGGACGCCGGACGAGGTGCACGCGCGGGTGCGCGTCGCCGTCGAGAGGGTGCTCGGGGGCGCGGCGCCCGGCGCCGTTCCGGGCGCGGACGCGGACACTGGCGGGGACGGTGACCGGCCGTGAGCGTCTGGGACGGCCTGGTCGGGCAGGACGCCGTCGTGGAGACGCTCCGCGGTGCCGCCCTCGCCGCGCGAGGCGCCGACGAGACCGGGGACGAGTTCTCCGCCGGTTCCGCCGACGCCCCGGCCACCGCCGCAGCGGCCCCGGCCCCCGCGGGTGGCGACACCGTCGGTGCACGGATGACGCACGCCTGGCTCGTCACGGGACCGCCGGGGTCCGGCCGCTCGGTCGCGGCCCGCGCCTTCGCCGCCGCGCTCATGTGCACGGCCCCGGGCGAGCCCGGCTGCGGCGAGTGCGCCGCCTGCACCACCGCGCTCGCGGGCACGCACGCCGACGTCACGGTGCTGGCCACCGAGAAGGTGACGATCTCGATCGACGAGGTGCGCGAGCTCGTCACCCTCGCGCAGCGCGCACCCGGGTCGTCCAGGTGGCGCGTCGTCGTCGTCGAGGACGCCGACCGGATGGTCGAGCGCACCTCCAACCTCCTGCTCAAGTCGATCGAGGAGCCCCCGCCGCGCACCGTGTGGCTGCTGTGCGCCCCGAGCCCGCGGGACGTCGTCACGACCATCCGCTCGCGGTGCCGGTCGATCCACCTGCGTATCCCCGACCCGGCCGCCGTCGCGGACCTCCTCGTGCGCCGGGACGGGGCCGACCCGGACGTCGCGCTCGAGGCCGCCCACGCCGCCCAGTCCCACATCGGGCTCGCCCGGCGCCTCGCCCTGCACGAGGACGCGCGGGAGCGGCGCCGTGACCTCCTGCGGGTCCCGCTCGAGCTCCGGTCCGTGGGCGACGCCGTCCTCGCCGCCGCCCACCTCGTGGAGATTGCGGCCGCCGACGCCGCGGCGTCCACCGAGAACCGCAACGCCGCCGAGCGCACCGAGCTGCTGCGCACCCTCGGGGCCGAGGACGGCGGGCGGCTCCCGCCGGCGCTGCGCGCCCAGGTCCGCCAGCTCGAGGAGGACCAGAAGCGGCGCACCACCCGCGCGCAGCGCGACGTCCTCGACGGCTCCCTGCTGGCGCTCATGTCCCTCTACCGGGACGTGCTCCTGCGACAGCTCGGCTCCACGGTCGAGCCCGTCAACACCGCGGCCGCCGACGTCGTGGCCGAGCTCGCCCGCGGCTCCACCGCCGAGACGACGCTGCGGCGCCTCGACGCCGTCTCCACCGCCCGCACGCGGCTCACGCTCAACGTGCCGCCGCTGCTCGCGACCGAGGCGCTCATGGTCGAGCTGTGGTCCGGCACGGACCTCGAGCGCGTCTGAGGCGTCGGCGCCGGCGGCCCCCCGCGGGGGGTGGCGTCGACCCCGGCCGGGCGCGGTGCCGACCGGCCCCGCCAGGCACGCAGCCGCCGTCCCCCGACCGCCCGGACGCGCAGGTGGGACGGGGAGTGGTGCCCTGCGGGGCTGATCGCCGCCGGCCCGGCACGTGCCTTAGGTTGGTCGGCATGCCGAGGCTCCTTCGAATCGTTCCCGCGCTGGCTGCTGCCACGCTCGTCCTGGCCGCCTGTGGTGGGGAGGTCGACGACCCGACGACGGACCCCGGCAGCGGTGGCGAGTCCGGCTCGGAGTCCGGGTCGGGCGCAACCGGCAGCGGCGCGGGCGAGGAGATGCCGCCCGTGCCCGAGGGGCTCGAGACCTACTACGAGCAGGACGTCGAGTGGACCGACTGCGGTGAGTTCGAGTGCACCGACATCGAGGTGCCGCTCGACTACGACGCCCCCGACGGCGAGTCGATCACCCTGGCCGTCAAGCGGCTCCCGGCCTCCGACGGCGAGCCGGTGGGCTCGATGCTCATCAACCCCGGCGGCCCCGGCGGCTCCGGCGTCGAGTTCGTCGAGTACGCCACCTCGTCGATCTCGCCGGAGGTCACGGCCGCGTACGACATCGTCGGGTTCGACCCGCGCGGCGTGCAGAACTCGACCCAGATCGACTGCGTGGACGACGCGGAGCTCGACCGCCTGCTCTCGGAGGACTACCCGGACACGCCCGAGGGCGACGCCGACTGGCAGGCCGACGCCGAGCTCATCGGCGCCGGCTGCGAGGCGGAGTCCGGTGACCTCGCGGGCAACGTCGACACGGTCTCGGCCGCCCGGGACATGGACGTCCTGCGCGCGGTGCTCGGCGAGACCCAGCTCGACTACCTCGGGTTCTCCTACGGCACCCTGCTCGGCTCGACCTACGCCGACCTGTTCCCGGAGAACGTGGGCCGCATGGTCCTCGACGGGGCGCTCGACCCGACCTCGTCCGGCTTCGACATCACCGTCGGCCAGGCCGGCGGCTTCGAGGGCGCCCTGCGCGCCTACATCGAGGACTGCCAGTCCGGCGCGCTGTGCCCGCTCACCGGCTCGGTCGACGACGGCGCCGCCCAGATCGTCGAGCTCCTCGAGTCGGCGGAGGCCAACCCCCTGCCGACGAGCGACCCGGACCGGCCGCTCACCCAGGCGCTCGCGCTGACCGGGATCATCCTGCCGATGTACGACGAGTCGTCCTGGCCGATGCTCACCGCGGCCCTCCAGGCGGCGATCAACCTCAACGAGGGCACCGCGCTGCTCCAGTTCGCCGACATCTACAACACGCGCAACGACGACGGCAGCTTCGCGGACAACTCGACCGAGGCCAACTGGGCGATCAACTGCCTCGACTACCCGACCGTGGAGCACACGCAGGCCGAGCTCGACGAGCAGGTCTCCCAGCTCGAGGAGGTCGCCCCGACCTTCGGCCAGTTCTTCGGCGGCGAGAACGACCTGCTCTGCCTCAACTACCCGCACGAGTCCGAGCGCGAGCCCGGCCCGGTGGCCGCAGAGGGCTCCGGCCCCATCGTCGTCATCGGCACGACGGGCGACCCGGCCACCCCGTACGAGTGGGCGGTCGGCCTCGCCGACCAGCTCGACGAGGGCGTCCTCGTCACGTACGAGGGCGAGGGGCACACGGCGTACGGCCGTTCCAACGAGTGCGTCCAGGGCGCCGTCGACGAGTTCTTTCTCGAGGGCACGCCGCCCGAGGACGAGCTCACCTGCTGATCGGCGCGGGGGAGTGCCCCGGGGGAGCGACGCGCGGCAGGGCGCCCTTGAGAGTGCCCGGGAGGCGCGCCCCGGGTGTGACGCATGGCGCGTCGATCCGGCTGCGGGGGTGCGCCGCCGGCCGCTAGCATGGATGGCGCTGCTCACGGCAGCACGCCGCCTTAGCTCAGTCGGTAGAGCGATTCACTCGTAATGAATAGGTCGGGAGTTCGATTCTCCCAGGCGGCTCGGAACAGGCCCCTGACCGGCGATCCCGCCGGTCAGGGGCATTTCTGTCCCGGCTCGGTCGAGGCTCGGTACCTCCGGCTGTACGTCCGGCGAGCCGTGACGCCGTGCGCTTCTTCGTCGGGTGATTCGCGTCGCCGATACCGACCGCGCGCCGGTGGACGGTGACCGACGACGTCGACGTCGGCGCTGCGTGCAGGTGCCGTGGCACGCGTGCTGCGCGCGGCCGGTCGCTCTCACCGTGGCGACCGCGGAATCACTTTCCGGGTCCGCCCCGGAGCGGTCGTGCCCGCATCTTCGGGAACTCCGCACGGCCCGCTGCTCGGCGCACCGGCCTGTCGTTCCGATTGTCCGGGGACTATCCTGGCTGCGTGGACTACGTGATCGCCCTGGTGCCGCCGATCGGACTGCTGATCGCGCTCGTGGTGATCGTGCGCGCATTCCTCGGTGCGGATCGTTCCGAGCGGGAGGCCGAGAAGGCATTCCGGGAACGGCACCCCGATCTCGATCTCGCCCCGCTCCCGGCGTCGCCCTCGAGCGTCGCCGGCGCACTGGCGGCCGAGGAGCGAGCGGCGTCGGAGCAGGGTGCCGTCAAGGGCGCGCGCGGGCGTCCTGCGGGGTCGGCGGACGCCGGCGGAGCCTCGGTCGCCCCGGGCCGGTCCGGGGCTCCTGAGCGCCCCGAGAGCTCCGTCCGCTAGGACGACGGACGGGGGACCGCCCGTCGCTGTCGTGCGCCCTGGCACCCCCGGGCCCGAGGCGTTCGGCGGGCGTGGATCCTTCGCAGCCGCGAGAGCCGCCCCCACCCCCCGGCGGGCGTGGATCGCTCCTCGCCACGAGAGCCACCCCCACCCCCGCGGCCGTGAATTGTTCGTCGAATCGCTCACAGGTCGCCCGTGAGGTGCTCGAGCGACCGTGCCCGATCTGCCGTGATGACATTGATGGCCGATTCTCGGACGGGAGAAGCACATATTGTTCGGGGCGGTCGACAACTTCACCGGTGTGTGCAAATTCATTCCCGCGCCTCGATCACGCGAATGCCGTGCATTCGACGTGACACTGATCGATGAATGCGTTTATGCTTCATGCAGCCGATTGACGACCTGTGATCGGTATGAATCCCGGGGAGGGGCATCATGGTTCGCCAGACTATTACCAAGCTCATCGACGATATCGACGGAACGCCCGCCGACAGCACTGTCACCTTTGCTCTCGACGGTGAGCGTTTCGAGATCGACCTCTCGGACGCGAACGCCGCCAAGCTGCGCGAGTCCTTCGCGCCGTGGGTCGCCGGTGCGCGCCCCGTGCGTGGCGGCGGCGCCCGTCGGTCCGGCGGAGCCGCCCGCTCCGGCGCACCGCGTCGCTCGCGCAGCCAGAGCGCGTCGGAGGCCCAGGCCATCCGCGAGTGGGCGCGCGAGAACGACATCGAGGTGAGCGACCGCGGTCGCATCAAGGCCGAGATCGTCGAGCAGTACAACAACCGCTGACCCGACCGGTCGGCCGACGGACGGCCCGCGGACATCGGTCCGCGGGCCGTTCCGCGTCCGTGGCCGGGCCTCTCCCTCACGGGTGATCGGTGGAAGGATGGAGCCATGAGCTACCGACTTGTCCTGCTCCGCCACGGCGAGAGCGAGTGGAACGCCAAGAACCTCTTCACCGGCTGGGTCGACGTCCCCCTGTCGGAGAAGGGCGTCGAGGAGGCCCGCCGCGGCGGCACCCTGCTGACCGACGCCGGTGTGCGCCCGGACGTCCTCCACACCTCGCTGCTGCGCCGCGCGATCATGACCGCCAACCTCGCGCTCGACGCCGCGGACCTCCACTGGATCCCGGTCCACCGCCACTGGCGCCTCAACGAGCGCCACTACGGGGCGCTCCAGGGGAAGAACAAGAAGGAGATCCGCGACGAGTACGGGGAGGAGCAGTTCATGCAGTGGCGCCGCTCCTACGACGTGCCGCCGCCCCCGATCGAGGCCGGCTCCGAGTTCAGCCAGGACGCCGACCCGCGCTACGCCGGCGAGCCCATCCCGGCCGCCGAGTGCCTCAAGGACGTCCTCGAGCGGGCCCTGCCGTACTGGGAGGACGCGATCGTGCCCGACCTCAAGGCCGGCCGCACCGTCCTCGTGGCGGCCCACGGCAACTCCCTGAGGGCCATCATCAAGCACCTCGACGGCATCGACGACGAGACCATCTCCGGCCTCAACGTGCCCACCGGCATCCCGCTGCTCTACGAGCTCGACGAGGACCTCCGGCCGCTGACGCCGGGCGGCCAGTACCTCGACCCCGACGCCGCCGCAGCGGCGATCGAGGCCGTGGCCAACCAGGGCCGCTGACCCCGAGCTCTGTCCGACGCACGAACGACGGCGCCGCCCACCCTCTCGGGTGGGCGGCGCCGTCGTTCGTGGCTCTGGCCGCGCGGACGGGTCAGAGACCGCCGGTCTGCTCGTCTGTGGCCCCGGCCTGGCCAGGCTCCCCGTCGCTGATGGCGTCCGTCGTCGTGCCCGTGACGAGGTAGTTGATGCGGTGGGCGGCCGAGACGCCGTGGTCGCCGAAGCGCTCGAGGTACCGACCGATGAGGATGACGTCGACGATCTCCTGGCGGCTGAGCTCGATCGAGTCGTCGAGGACGGTCTCGAAGGTGCGCAGGTGGAGGTCGTCGAGGATGTGGTCCTTCTCCTCCAGCTCGCGGGCCTTGTCGAGGTCGGCCCCGCGGACGAGCTCGACGACGTCGGCCGCGACGCGGACCGCCTCGTCGGCCATCTGGACGAGCAGCTCGTGCGCCGCGCCGCCGACCACCTGGTCGGGGAAGCGGCCGCGGGCGACGAACGCGACGTGCTGGGCGAGGTCGCCCATGCGCTCGATCGTCCCGGACAGGCGCAGCGCCGAGATGACCTGGCGCAGGTCGCGCGAGACGGGCGCCTGCAGAGCGAGGAGCGCGATGCCCTGCTCGTTGAGCTGACGGTCGAGCTCGTCGATGCGGTCATCGGCGTCGATCACCTGCTCGGCGAGCTGCAGGTTGGCGGTGCGCAGCGACTCGGCGGCCTTGGTCATGGCCTGGCTCGTGGCCTCGGCCATGCGGACGAGGTTGTCCTGCAGCTGCTCCAGGTCGTGCGTGAAGATCTTGCGCATGGGTGGCCTCCGCGGCTCTCGAGATGGCGACCGCATCGCGGCCCCACGGTCCAAGGGTAGCCAAGCCGCGCCCGGTGAACATGTGGTGGACGGGCGGTGGCCCGGGGGGAACGCCGCGGGGCGAGGTCGGTGAACGTCCGTGATCCAGCCTAATCTCGTGGGCGTGCACGACTCCTGGCAGCTCTGGGTGGTCGCCCTGCTCGGACTGATCGTCGGGCTCGGGGCGGGTCTCGCCCTGCGCTCGTCGGACCGCGAGCGCGACGCCGAGCTCGAGCCGGCGGGCACCGCGCCGGGCCTCGACGACGACGTCATCTCGGTCCTCACGGTGCTGCCCCAGTCGATCGTCGTGCTCGACGCCGACGACGACGTGGTGCGCGCCTCCTCGGCCGCCTACGGCTTCGGCCTCGTGCGCCACGACCGCCTCGCGCACGCCGAGCTCGCCGAGATGGTGGCCCGGTTGCGGCGCGACGGGCAGATCCGCGACGCCGAGCTGGCACTCCCGCGCGGACCGGTGGCCGGTGCCGGCACGGTGCACCTCCAGGTCCGGGTCGCCGCGCTCAAGGGCGGCCGGGTGCTGCTCCTGGCCGAGGACCGCACGCGCGCGAGGCGGGTGGAGGACATGCGCCGGGACTTCGTCGCGAACGTCTCCCACGAGCTGAAGACCCCGGTCGGCGCCATCGCGCTGCTCGCCGAGACGATGGACGACGTCGCCGACGAGCCGGACAGCGTGCGGCACTTCGCCGGGAAGATGGAGACCGAGTCGCGGCGCCTCGCCGAGCTCGTGCAGGACATCATCGATCTCTCCCGGCTCCAGGAGCCCGACGCGCTCGTCGACCCGGCGGTCGTCGAGGTCGACGAGGTCGTGGCCGAGGCCGTCGACCGCGTCCGTGTCGAGGCCGACGCCCGCGAGGTGTCGATCCGCTCCGGCGGCGCGCAGGGCCTGCGCCTGTACGGCGACCAGGGCATGCTCACCACCGCCGTGCGCAACCTGCTCGACAACGCCGTGCGGTACTCGCTGGCCGGCTCGACCGCGTCGGTCGGGGTCTCCCGCGCGGACGGTCTCATCCGCATCGCCGTGGTCGACCAGGGCCCCGGGATCCCCGCGGACGCCCGCGACCGCGTGTTCGAGAGATTCTTCCGCGGCGACCTCGCCCGGTCCCGCGAGACGGGTGGCTCCGGCCTCGGCCTGAGTATCGTCAAGCACGTCGCGGCCGACCACGGCGGCCGGGCCGAGCTGTGGTCCACCGAGGGCCGGGGCTCGACGTTCACGCTCGTCCTGCCCGAGGCCCAGGAGCCGGGCCCCACCGATCCATCCGACGACGAGGACGACGCCACCGGCGGCGACCCCGGTCGACCGCCATCCGAGGAGGAGCGCTGATGACGAAGATCCTGCTGGTCGAGGACGAGCAGACCTACCGCGAGACGCTGACGTTCAAGCTCGAGCGGGACGGGTTCACGGTGGAGGCCGTCGGCGACGGGACCGAGGCGGTGGCGGCCTACGACCGGCACGGCGCGGACCTCGTCCTGCTCGACCTCATGCTCCCGGGCCTGTCCGGCACCGAGGTGTGCCGGCAGCTCCGGCAGCGCTCCCAGGTCCCCGTCATCATGCTGACGGCGAAGGACTCGGAGATCGACAAGGTGGTCGGGCTCGAGCTCGGCGCCGACGACTACGTGACCAAGCCGTACTCCTATCGCGAGCTCGTCGCGCGCGTGCACGCGGTCCTGCGGCGCGGCCCGGCCGTCGAGGCGGGGGAGTCGTCCGTGCTCACCGTCGGCCGCGTCCGGATGGACGTCGACCGGCACGAGCTCACCGTCGACGGCGAGTCGGTCGCCATGCCGCTGCGCGAGTTCGAGCTGCTCGAGCTGTTCCTGCGCAACCCGGACCGGGTGCTCACCCGCGGCCAGCTCATCGACCGCATCTGGGGCCCGAACTACCACGGGGACACCAAGACGCTCGACGTCCACGTCAAGCGCGTGCGCGGCAAGATCGAGGTCGACCCGGCGCACCCGCAGATGCTGCACACCGTGCGCGGGCTCGGCTACAAGCTGGTCACCGACGGCGACTGAGCTCGGCGTCGTCGCGCAGGGGAGGGGCGGATGCCCCGCCCGGGCCGGCGGTCCTGCGGAGGGCGCGACTCAGGAGGAGGACTCGGAGCCGGACTCCGGCGAGTCCGCCTGCTCGAGGAACTCCGAGTACTCGGCGAGCGTGCCGTCGAGGACGGGGATCTCGATGACCGAGCTGAAGCCGCCGGGGCCCTGGACCGCGGTCGGCAGCGTCGAGCCGGGAGCGCCCTCGACCGCCTCGATCGTCACGTTCGCCTCGTGCAGCGGGATGTGGCTCTCGGCCGGCACCTCGAAGGGCGCTGGTGCGCCGGTCTCCCCGACGTCGAGCTGGACCGTCACCGGCTCGAGCGTGTTGTTGACGATCGACCCCACGACGTGGCCGACCTCGCCCTCGCCCTCGGTGAGGACGAGGAGGTTCTCGACCGCGACCCCGTCGGCGACCTGGACCCGCGTGCCGTCGGACGGGGCGTACGGGTTGAGCGTCGTCACGTCGGCCGCCAGCATGCAGGACGACAGCAGCGCGGCGGACGCGACGGCGACGCCGACGCGGGTCAGGCGCTGGGGAACGGCCATGGTGAGGCTCCTTCAGGGGGGTGGTCGGGACCTGTCGCGAGGGTACTAGACCTGCGTCGACGTCGGCCCCGTCAGGCGGTCCGTCGAGTCTCACGAGGCGCGGAATCACGCCGAAACGGCGTGGTAGAATGGCCTGTCGCCAAGCCTGAGGGAGTACTTCACACATGACGTTCGTAGTGGGCGAGACGGTGGTGTACCCCCATCACGGGGCCGCCCTCATCGAGGACATCACGGTCCGCACGATCAAGGGCCAGGAGAAGACCTACCTCCACCTCAAGGTGGCCCAGGGCGACCTGAGCATCCAGGTGCCGGCCGAGAACGTCGACCTCGTCGGTGTCCGCGACGTCGTGGGCGAGGAGGGGCTCGAGAAGGTGCTCGACGTGCTCCGCGCGCCCCACACCGAGGAGCCGACCAACTGGTCGCGCCGCTACAAGGCCAACGTCGAGAAGATCGCGTCGGGTGACATCAACAAGGTGGCCGAGGTCGTCCGCGACCTCTCCCGCCGGGACACCGACCGCGGCCTGTCCGCCGGCGAGAAGCGCATGCTCGCCAAGGCGCGGCAGATCCTGTCCTCCGAGCTCGCGCTCGCGAAGGACATCACCGAGGAAGAGGCCGAGAGCCTGCTCGACGAGGTCCTCGCCGTCGGGGCCGAGGCCGCCGCGGCCGCGGAGCCCGTCGCCGACGCCCCCGCCTCCTGAGCGGGACGGGCCGGACCAGGTCGTGACCCGCGTCCACTGCGTCCTCGTGGCCGCCGGGTCCGGGACCAGGCTCGGCGCGCGCGGGCCCAAGGCTCTCGTCGAGCTCGGCGGTGAACCGCTGCTCGTCCACGCCCTGCGCGGGCTCGCCCTGGCCGGGGTGCTCGACTCCGTGATCGTCGTGGCGCCGGTCGACCGGACGGACCACGTGCGCGGGCTCGCCTCGGCGACGCTCGCCGAGCACGGGTACCGCGGTGGGGTCGACGTCACCGCGGGCGGCGCGACGCGACAGGCGTCCGTCGTGGCCGGCCTCGCGGCGCTCGACACCCTCGCGAACCCTGACGACGACGACGTCGTGCTCGTCCACGACGCCGCCCGCTGCCTCACCCCGACCGACCAGGTGCGCCGCGTGGTCGACGCCGTCCGCGCCGGGCACGGCGCCGTCGTCCCGGCCGTCCCCGTCACCGACACCCTCAAGCGGGTCGCCGACCCGGTGCTCGGCGGCGTCGAGCCGGTCGTGGCCACCGTGGACCGCTCCGAGCTGCGAGCCGTCCAGACTCCGCAGGGCTTCACGATCGGCGTCCTGCGGTCCGCCCACGAGACCGGGGCCCACCGCGCGGGCGACGAGGCGCTGGCCGCGTCGGACGATGCGGGTCTCGTCGAGGCGCTCGGCGGGCCGGTCGCGGTTGTGGCCGGTTCGACCGCCGCCCTCAAGGTGACGACCCCGTTCGACCTGCGCGTGGCCGAGCTCGTCCTTGCCGACCGTGGTGGTGCCGCGGACGGTGCGGGTGCCGTGGACGGTGCCGTGGCTGCGGTGGGGGACTGAGGCCGCCATGTCGTTGCCCCGCACCGGAATCGGGACCGACGTCCACGCCGTCTCGGCCGACCCCGACCGGCCGATGATGCTCGCGTGCCTCCAGTGGCCCGGTGTCGTGGGGCTCGAGGGGCACTCCGACGCCGACGTCGCCGCCCATGCCGCCTGCGACGCCGTGCTCTCCGCCGCCGGCATGGCCGACCTCGGCACGCAGATCGGCACGAGCGAGCCGCGTTGGAAGGGGGCGTCGGGCGCGGAGCTGCTCGCCGAGATGGCGGCGCGCGTGCGGGCGGCGGGCTGGGAGATCGGCAACGTCGCCGTCCAGGTGATCGGCGCGTTCCCGCGCCTCGGACCGAGGCGGGAGGGGGCCCAGGCCGCGATGACCGCCGCGCTGGGCGCGCCCGTCTCGTTGTCCGCGACGACCACCGACGGTCTCGGGTTCACGGGTCGCCGCGAGGGCGTGGCGGCGGTGGCGACGGCCCTCGTCGCCCGCACCGGAGCGTGAGCGGATCCTGGCGCGTGAGCGGACGCCGGACCGGCACGAACCCACCGCACGTCTGACGGCCCTGAACCGCACTCTCGACCACTGGTGGGGTGCTGAGCCGTTGCCACGGCGACGACCGGCCGGACCGATTCGTCGAGATTGCGGTTGGGGCCCCAACCGCAATCTCGACGACGACGAACCGCAATCTCGACGGAACTGAGTCGCACTCTCGACCAGGTGCGCGGCTCCCAACCACAATCTCGACGGCGACGAACCGCAATCTCGATGAACGGGGTGGGGGGAGGTGTCAGCGGCGGGCGTCCCGGGGCGGCGTGAGGTCGCGGGCGCTGACGGGGATCAGCAGCGCGAGACCGACGGCGAGCACGAGGACGATGCCGAGGATGCCCCAGTACTGGACGTCGTTGCCGGACAGGTCGGTGACCTGCCGGCCGACCCAGAGCGCGACCGCGAACATCGAGGGCGCGAGGAACGACACCGCGCGACCCGTGGTGGCGTACAGGCCGAACACCTCGCCGTCCTTGCCCGGGGGGATGAGCCGCGCGAGGAAGGTGCGCGAGGCGGACTGTGCCGGGCCGACGAACACGCACAGCACGAGCCCGAGGACCCAGAAGAGGGATGCACCCAGGTCGTGCAGCGCGAAGATCCCGATGCCCGCGACCACCATCGACACGAGCGAGATCACGATGACCCGCTTGGGCCCGAACCGGTCGTCGAGCAGGCCGAACGAGATGGTCGCGACGCCGGCCACGACGTTCGCGGCCACCGCGAAGATGATGACCTCGCCGGCGCTGAAGCCGAACGTGCCGGCGGCGATGATGCCCCCGAAGGTGAAGACCCCGGCGAGGCCGTCGCGGAACACGGCCGAGGCGAGGAGGAACCACACGGTGCGCCGGTCGGTGCGCCAGAGGGAGGCGATCGAGCCGAGGAGCCGCTTGTAGGACTGGACGATCGACTCCTTCGGCGCCTCGGCCTCGGCGCCGGTGCGGTCGCGGAGCCGGGCGGAGTCGCGCAGGGAGGTGACGACGAGCGGCGCGGAGAAGAGCACCGTCCACGCGGCCGCGACGAGCGTGGTCACCCGGACGTCCATCCCGTTCTCGCTCGTCACGCCGAACAGGCCGACCTCGGGGTTGATGAGCCCGAAGTAGACGACGAGCAGCAGCACGATGCCGCCGACGTAGCCCATGCCCCAGCCGAAGCCCGAGACCCGACCGACGTTCCGCGGGGTGGAGATGTCGTTGAGCATGGCGTTGTAGTTGACGCCCGCGAGCTCGGACGCGACGTTGCCGACCGCGAGCAGGATGAGCCCGAGCCACAGCCACTGGGCCTCGAACGACCCGTCGGCCTGCACGGCGGGGGCGACGAAGAACATGCACGCGGTGACCACCGCGATGACACCCGTGTACAGGGCGAGGTTGAGCGCGCGGTGCCCGGACCGGTCCGCCCGCTGCCCGGTCACCGGGGCGATGAGCGCGATGACGACCCCCGCGACGGCGAGCACGGCGGCGAGCATGCCGTCGGCCCCCTCCCCGAACAGGTCCTCGTTCGTCAGGTACACGGAGAAGACGAAGGTCGTGATCACCGCGTTGAACGCGGCCGAGGCCCAGTCCCACAGCCCCCAGACGAGAACCTTCGACGGGCGGGCGATCCGGCGGGCCTCCGCGCGCAGGCGGGCCGCCGCGGGGTCCGGGCCCGCCGCGGGGGCGGCGTCGTCGTCGGGCATGGTGCCGGTGGTCGAGGTGCGGGGGGTGGTGGCGGGCGCGCACCGCTCGGGGCGGACGTGGCCGGGGGGCTCCGGGGTGGTCACCCGCGCAACCTAGCCGCACCTGGTGTCGGGAAGGTGACATCGGCGGGTTCGTCGGCGTCGTCGTTAGGCTGTCCCGGTGAGCCTCCTCCTGCACGACACCGCCTCCCGACGGGAGATCCCCCTCGACCCGGTCACCCCGGGCAAGGTCGGGATCTACCTGTGCGGCGCCACCGTGCAGGGTGCTCCCCATGTGGGGCACCTGCGCTCCGCGATCGCGTTCGACGTCCTCGCGCGCTGGCTGCGGCGCTCCGGGCTCGACGTCACGCTCGTCCGCAACGTCACCGACATCGACGACAAGATCCTCGAGAAGTCCGCGCTGGCGGACGCCCCGTGGTGGGCGTGGGCCTACCGGTTCGAGCGCGAGTTCACGGCGGCCTACGCGGCGCTCGGCGTCCTCCCGCCCACCTACGAGCCGCGGGCCACGGGCCACGTGACCGAGATGGTCGCCCTCATGCGGCGCCTCGAGGAGCGCGGCCACGCCTACGCGGGCGACGCCGGGAACGTCTACTTCTCGGTCCGCTCCTTCGACGACTACGGGGCCCTGACCAACCAGCGTGCGGGCAGCTCCGTGGTGGACGAGACGGACGTCGCGCCCGACAAGCGCGACCCGCTCGACTTCGCCCTGTGGAAGGCGCCGCGACCCGGCGAGCCGGAGTCGGCCGCCTGGGACACCCCCTACGGCCGCGGTCGGCCGGGCTGGCACCTCGAGTGCTCGACGATGGCGCACCGCTACCTCGGTGAGACGTTCGACATCCACGGCGGCGGCATCGACCTGCGCTTCCCCCACCACGAGAACGAGCAGGCGCAGTCCCGCGCCGCCGGGTACGGGTTCGCGCGGATCTGGATGCACAACGCCTGGGTGGTCGTGGCCGGCGAGAAGATGGGCAAGTCCCTCGGCAACGCCCTCACGGTCGAGCAGGTCCTCACGCGGGCCCCGGCCCCCGTCGTCCGCCTCGCGCTCGCCTCGGTGCACTACCGCGGCGCCGTCGAGTTCTCCGACGTCTCGCTCTCGGAGGCCGCGGCGCAGTGGGAGCGGATCACCTCCTTCGTGCTGCGGTCCGCCGAGGCGACCGGGGAGGCGGGCGCCGAGGAGCTCGCCGCCGCAGACGCGCTGCCGGCGGAGTTCACCGCCGCGATGGACGACGACCTCGGCGTCTCGGCCGCGATGGCCCTCGTCCACGCCGAGCTGCGGGCCGCCAACGCGGCGCTCGCCGACGCCCGCCCTGCCGACGCGCACACCGGCCAGGTCCGGGTCCGCGCGATGCTCGACGTCCTCGGGCTCGACCCGCTCGCCGAGCCCTGGCGGGCCGGGACGACCGGCGCTGCGGGGGGAGCCTCCGGGGGGAACGCGGCGCACGACGCCCTCGCGGCCCTCGTCGAGTCCGCGCTCGAGGAGCGGTCCCGGGCGCGGGCGGACAAGGACTGGGCACGGGCGGACGCCGTGCGCGACAGGCTCACCTCGGCCGGGATCTCGGTCGAGGACGGTGCGGGCGGGGCCCGCTGGCATCTGGCAGGAGGTGCCTGATGGCCGGGAACTCCCAGCGCCGTGGCGCCGTACGCAAGGCAGGCTCGAAGAAGGCGCCCACCAAGGGGTCGGGCGGCCAGCGCCGCCGCGGGCTCGAGGGCCGGGGCCCGACGCCGAAGGCCGAGGACCGCGAGTACCACCCGGCGGCGAAGCGGGCCGAGGCCAACCGCCGCCGGGCGACCAACGACCCCAAGGCGCAGGCCGCCCTCGCCGCCGACCGTGCCGCGAAGCTGCGCAACCGCCTGGGCATCGCGGCGGACGCCGAGCTCGTCGTGGGCCGCAACCCCGTGGCCGAGGCCGTCCGCGCCGGCGTGACGATGTCCCACGTCCTCATCTCCGGCGCCGCTGCCTCGGACGCCCGGCTCGCCGAGCTCGTGCGCACCGCGACGGCGCTCGGCGCCCCGCTGGTCGAGACCACCCGCGTCGACCTCGACCTCCTCACCGACGGCGGCGTGCACCAGGGCGTGGCGATCGCCGTCGCCCCGTACTCCTACGCCGACCTCACCGACCTCCTCGACCGGGCCGAGCACCGCGGGGGAGCGCCGCTGATCGTCGCCCTCGACTCCGTCACCGACCCCCACAACCTCGGGGCCGTGCTCCGGTCGGCCGGGGCGTTCGGCGCCGACGGCGTGCTCCTGCCCGAGCGCCGCTCCGCCGGCATCACCTCGACCGTGTGGAAGGTGTCGGCCGGCGCCGCCGCCCGCGTCCCGGTGGCTCGGGAGACCAACCTGACCCGCGCGCTCACGGACGCGAAGAAGGCCGGCTGCTTCGTCGTCGGTCTCGACGGCGAGGCGACCACCTCGATCCGGGACCTCGAGCTCGCGACCGAGCCCCTCGTGCTCGTCACGGGCTCGGAGGGCAAGGGGCTCTCGCGGCTCGTGCGCGACACGTGCGACGTCGTCGCGTCGATCCCCATCGCCCCCGACGTCGAGTCCCTCAACGCGGCCGTCGCCACGGGCGTGGCGCTCTACGAGATCTCCCGACGACGAGAAGAGGCGCTCGACGACCGCGCGGCGGACGCGGGGCCGGCAGCGGGGTCGGAGGAGCAGCGATGAGCGACGCGGGCGTGGCGCAGTACCTGGACGAGGCCGCCGAGTCGGTGCTCGCCGGCGACGGGCTCGTGCTCGACGAGCGCGACCCGGACGTCCCGCTCCCGCTGCGCGACCTGTGGGGCTTCTACCGGGCCCTCGCGGTCGACCGGCCGTGGATCCTGCGGGGCGCGGTCGCGGCCGAGCTCTGGGGGGCCAGCCTGCTGCTGCGCAAGCGGTCCTTCGGCGCCCGGTCCGCCGGGGTCCTGCTCCTGGCCGACGCGGTCGGGGAGCTGTTCCTCCAGGCCTACGCCCGCCGGCACACGGACGAGGACGGGCGCCTCGTCCTGCCGCCGCGGCCGCGCGACACCTCGGCCTGAGCCGGAAGGACGAGGCCCGACGGCGAGGGGCTGTCGGCCCCTGGGCGTCGCGCCGTGGCCGGGCGCCCCGGAGGCGCCGCGCGCCGGTTCAGGGGTTGTCGGTGTCGATGACCCGGCGCTCGTCCATCCGGTGGCGCAGCTCGGTCTCGATGTAGGACTGCACGGCCTCGGAGGTCGGCACGTCGCGCCCGTGCGCCTGGGACATGTACCAGCGGTGCTCGAGGATCTCGTGGAAGATCTCCGCCGGCTCGAGCTTGCGGCGCAGCTCGCGCGGCACCGCCCGGACGGTCGGCTCGAAGACCTCGCCCAGCCAGTCGTGGGCGACGACGGCGAGGTCGTCCCCGGGTCCGCCGCGGGTGGCGCGGAACTGCTCGAGGTCGTTGAGCATCCGGCGGCCCTGGTTCTCCTGGACGTCGAGCCCGGTCAGGCGCATGACCTGCCGGTGGAAGTGGCCGGCGTCGACGACCTTGGGCTGGATGGAGACCGTCGTGCCGGACACGTCGGTCGTGATGTCGATCTCGTCGACGTCGTAGCCCAGCTCGTTGAGCCGGTTCATCCGCTGCTCGACCCGCCACAGCTCGCCGGCGCTGAAGCTCTCGCGCCGGGTGAGCTCGGCCCACAGCGACTCGTAGCGGGAGACGATCTGGTCGCCCACCTCGATCGTGTCGATGTCCTCCGGGGCGATCTCACCGGCCTGGAGGTCCATCAGCTCGCCGATGATGTTCGTGCGGGCGAGGTCGAGGTCGTAGCTGCGCTTGGCGTCGGACAGCGGCGGGTGCAGCTCGCCCGTCTCGGCGTCGACGAGGTAGGCGGCGAACGCACCGGCGTCCCGGCGGAAGAGCGTGTTGGACAGCGAGACGTCGCCCCAGAAGAACCCGAGCAGGTGGAGGCGGACGAGGAGCACGGCCAGGGCGTCGATGAGCCGCCCGATCGTCTCCGGGCGCATGTGTTGGCTGAACAGCGCGCGGTAGGGCAGGGCGTACTCGAGGTGGCGGGTGACGAGGGCGGAGTTGAGGGGTTCGCCGTCGGCCCCCGTCCGACCCGTGACGACGGCGAGGGGCACGACGGCGGGGGCCTCGAGGCGCCCCAGGGTCCGCAGGACCTCGTACTCGCGGTAGGCGACCGACTCGCCGATCTCCTTGACGGCGACGAGTCCGGTCGAGGTGCGGACGAACCGGACGACGTGCCGCGAGAGCCCGCGGGGGAGTGCCGCGAGGACGTCCTCCGACCACTCCTCGAGCGGGACGTCCCAGGGCAGGGCGAGCAGGCCGGCGTCGACCACGGACGCGGTGATCTGCCGTTCCTGGGCCACTGGTGGAGCTCCTCCTGCTGCGGGTCGGGCGTCGGCGACCCGGCTCGGGGCGCCGGGGCGCGGCGACGGGGGCGTTTCCTGGGGCGCTCCCGAGGGCGTTCCCGGGGCGCGGCGTGCGCGCCGCGCCCCGGGTGGGTGCCTCAGTGGGGCAGGCGCTCGCCGGTCGAGGGGGAGAAGTCGTGCTGCTCCTCGGGGCGGATGGTCACGTGGATCGTCGAGCCCTTGTCCGGGACGTCGCGGGGGTCGATCCGGATGACGACCTGGTCGGGGTCCTCGCCCGAGCCGACCTTCGCCGCCGCCTCGCGGCCGACGAGCGAGCCGTAGACGTAGGCGTCCGAGCCGAGCTCCTCGACGAGGTTGACGGAGACGGGGAGCGCGCCGGGGGTGCCCTCCGAGACCCGCTCCGTGGACTCCGGTCGGAAGCCGATCGTCACCGCGCTCGCCCCCTCCTCGCGCAGCGCCGCCAGGCTCGCCGGGCTCAGCGGGATGCGGGCCTCGCCGAGGGTGGCGTGGTCGCCGTCGAGGGTGAACTCGCCGATGTTCATCGCGGGCGAGCCGATGAACCCGGCGACGAACACGTTCGCGGGGCGGTCGTACATCTCGCGCGGCGTCCCGACCTGCTGGAGCACGCCGAAGTTGAGGACCGCGATGCGGTCACCCATCGTCAGGGCCTCCGTCTGGTCGTGCGTGACGTAGACGGTGGTGACGCCGAGGCGGCGCTGGAGCGACGCGATCTGCGTGCGGGTCTGGACGCGCAGCTTGGCGTCGAGGTTGGACAGCGGCTCGTCCATGAGGAACACGCGCGGCTGGCGGACGATCGCGCGGCCCATGGCCACGCGCTGGCGCTGACCGCCGGACAGCGCCTTCGGCTTGCGCTCGAGGTAGTCCGTGAGGTCGAGGATCTTCGCGGCCTCCTCCACGCGCGCGGCGATCTCGGACTTCGGCGTC
The DNA here is from genome assembly GCF_049856295.1 of Georgenia sp. Z1344. GTDB lineage: Bacteria > Actinomycetota > Actinomycetes > Actinomycetales > Actinomycetaceae > JB111. The sequence goes on from NZ_JBNDMZ010000006.1 coordinate 190,324, forward strand.
CCGGCGATCTTCAGGGCGAAGCCCATGTTGTCGGCGACGCTCATGTGCGGGTACAGCGCGTAGTTCTGGAACACCATCGCGATGTCCCGGTCCTTCGGCTGGACGTCGGTGACGTCGCGGTCGCCGATGAGGATGCGACCGGCGTTGACGTCCTCGAGCCCCGCGAGCATGCGCAGGGACGTGGACTTTCCGCAGCCGGAGGGGCCGACGAGGACGAGGAACTCGCCGTCGGCGATCTCGAGGTCGAGCGCGTCCACCGCGGGCCGGTCGGAGCCGGGGTAGACGCGGGTGGCCTTGTCGAAGGTCACTGAAGCCATGGTGGTGGTATCCCTTCACCGGCAGGTACGTGCCGGACGATCCGTCGTGAAGAGCGCGGGTGTGTCTACACCGACACGCGCGGGCGCCCCTGTGGCCGACCGCAGGAGCATCATGGCACGCGGCCGGGTCCCGCGGTGGGGCCGGAAGGACCTTGCGCCGAGGTGCGCGGGAGGGCGAGGCGCTCCGTCGGTCGGACGCCCGCCTGCGCGGCCGGTCAGCCGCGCAGGCGGGCGAGCCGGTCGAGCACCGCGGCGACCTCGTCGGGGTCGCCGACCCGGAACCGGGCCGCCGTCTCCCCGTCGCCGACCTTGAGGCCGAGGTCGGCCCCCGTGAGGACGGCGAACGCGTCCTCGTCGGTGCGGTCGTCCCCGGCGTAGAGCACGGCGTCGGCGCCGGTGTCGGCCCGCAGGTCGAGCACCCCGTCGCCCTTGGTCACGGTGAGCACGGCCATCTCGAGGACGTCGTGGCCCGAGATGACGCGGACGCCCGGCAGGCCGGCGGGGCCGGTGAGCAGCGCGGTCGTCGCGGCCCGTGCTGCGTCCTCGCCGAGGCCGCGGGTGTGCAGGGTGACGGAGGCCGGCTTGGCCTCGAGGTGGGTGCCCGGGTGCTCGGCGACGATCCGCTCGGTCTCTCGCAGGACCTCGGCGCGCAGGGCGACGAGCTCGTCGTCGAGGTCGATCGGGTCCGCGGTGATGCCGCCGTCGGCGGTGATCCGGCCGCGCTCCGCGCCGTGGGAGGCGACGATGCGGGTCCCCTCCGGCAGGTCGGCGAGCGAGGCGAGCGTCGTGGCGTCACGGCCGGAGACGACCGCGACGCTGACGCCCGGCAGCTGGGCGAGCTGGTCGACGGCCCACACGGCGGCGTCGGTCATCCGGGAGGTCAGCGGGTCGTCGACCAGCGGGGCGAGGACCCCGTCGAAGTCGAGGGCGACGAGGAGGTGCTCGTGGCGGGCGAGCGCGCCGACCGCCTCGTCGAGCTCGGGGTCGAGGCGCACCGTGAACATCGGGGAGTCGATCCCCGGGCCGGGCACGCCGCGGTCGGCGCTCACGTCGGGCTGCTCGTTCATCGGTCCTCCTGGGTGCTCGCGGCCCCGGTGGCGGGACCGTCGTCGTCGGGTGCGTGTCCGTCGTCGTCGGGTGCGTGTCCGGCGTCGTCGGACGTGTGACCGGAGCCCTCCGCGTGGGCGGAGCCGTTCCCGTGGCCGGAGCCCTCGGCGAGGCCGCGCGGGTGGGCCTGCGCGAGGTAGCCGAGGAAGTCGTCGGCCCAGCGCTGGACGTCGTGCGTCATCACGCGGCGGCGCATCGACCGCATCCGGCGGCGGCCCTCCTGCGCGTTGAGGTGGGTGGCCTGGACGATCGCGGCCTTGAGCCCGTCGATGTCGTGCGGGTTGACCATGAACGCCTGCGGCAGCTCGTCCGCTGCGCCCGTGAACTCCGAGAGGACGAGCGCGCCGCCGAGGTCCTCACGGGCGGCGATGTACTCCTTGGCCACGAGGTTCATGCCGTCGCGCAGCGAGGTCACGAGCGCCACGTCGGCCGCGAGGAACATGGCGGCCATCTCCTCGGGCGGGAAGGACTGGTGGAGATAGCTGATCGGCGCCGAGCCGATGTCGCCGTGGTCTCCGTTGATCCGGGCGACGGCGACCTCGACCTCGTCGCGCAGCACCTTGTACTGCTCGACCCGCTCGCGCGAGGGCGAGGCGACCTGGACGAGCACGGTCTCGTCGGCCTTGAGCAGGCCGTCCCGGACCAGCTCCCCGTACGCCTTGATCCGGTGGAGGATCCCCTTGGTGTAGTCGAGCCGGTCGACGCCGAGGAGCACCGTGCGCGGGTCGCCGAGCTCCTTGCGGATCGCCCGGGCGCGCTCCCGGACCTCGGGGCGGGCGGCCTTCTCGGCGAACCCCTCGGAGTCGATCGAGATGGGGAACGCCCGCGCACGCACCGAGCGCTCCTCCGGCAGCAGCGAGCTCGGCCGGACGCGGACCTGGTCGCCGCGCGTGGGGTGGTCGGTGAGGCGGCGGACCGCGCGCAGGAAGTTCCCGGCGTCGGACTCGCGCTGGAAGCCGACGACGTCGGCTCCGAGCAGACCGTCGACCACCTGGCGGCGCCACGGCAGCTGGGTGAAGATCTCGACCGGCGGGAACGGGATGTGGTTGAAGAAGCCGATCCGGACGTCGGGGCGCCGGGTGCGGATGAGCGACGGGACGAGCTGGAGCTGGTAGTCGTGCACCCACACCGTGCCGCCCTCGGCGACGGTCTCGACCGCGGCGTCGGCGAACCGCTGGTTGACCCGCCGGTAGGCGTCCCACCACTCGCGGTGGAACTCGGGCTGGACGATGACGTCGTGGTACAGCGGCCACAGGGTCCCGTTGGCCATGCCCTCGTAGTAGCGCTCGACCTCCGTCGCGCGCAGGGGGACGGGCACGAGGTGCATGCCGACGGCGTCGAACGGGGCCGGCGTCTCCTCGTCCTCGGCGGTGGCGCCCGTCCACCCGATCCACGCGCCCTCGACCGACTGCATGATCGGTGCCAGCGCGGTGACGAGGCCGCCGGGCGAGCGGCGCCACTCGGTCTCGCCGTCCGGTCCCTCGACCGCGTCGACGGCGAGCCGGTTGGCCACGACGACGAGGTCGTAGCCGTCGCCGGCCGCGTCGACCGGGCCGGTGGTCGCGTCGTCGTCCGTGGTGCTCGTGCTCGTGGTGCTGCGCGTCATCCTGCGTCCTCCTCCGGCGCCACCTGGGCGGCCGCTCCCACCGTAGGCCCACGCGTGCGCGGCTGCACCCGGGTGCGGGCCCTGCGCCGGCGGGGCCGTACCCGGGCCCCGGCCGGGCATCAGGACGGGGCGACGTGCGGGGAGGCCTCGCCGGGTGGCGGACCGGCACGGGGCGCGCGGCCCGGATAGCCTCGGCGCGTGGACAGTGCTGCGGGCCCTGAGCGGGCGGCCGGAGGGTGGGACGGTCCCGACGTTACCGCCGCCCGGGCCGCCGCGACGTCGCGCGACGCCGGACGCGCACGGACCAGCGAGCACGTCCGGGAGCTGGGCGGCTACCGGCTCCTGCGCCGGATCGGGTCCGGAGGCATGGGGGAGGTGCACGAGGCCGTCGACGGCGACGGCCACCGCGTGGCCCTCAAGCTGCTCCACCCGCACGTGGCGCGCGAGGCCGCCTCCCGGGACCGCCTCGCGCGCGAGGTCCAGCTCCTCCACCGGGTCCGCGCGCCCGGGGTGGCCCGGGTCATCGACGCCGAGGTAGAGGACGAGGAGGCCTTCGTCGTCACCGAGCTCGTCGACGGCCCCACCCTCGAGGCGGACGTCGCGGAGCACGGTGCGTTCTCCGGCGAGGAGATCGTCATGCTCGCCCACGGGCTCGCCGACGCCCTCCGCGCCATCCACTCGGCGGACATCGTCCACCGCGACCTCAAGCCGGGCAACGTCATGCTCTCCCCGGAGGGCCCCGTCCTCATCGACTTCGGGATCGCCCAGGTCGTCGACGACGAGCGCCTCACCCAGACGGGCCTCGTCACCGGAACGCCGGGCTACCTCGACCCCGAGGTGCTTGCCGGCGCCGAGCCCTCGCCGGCGTGCGACTGGTGGGCCTGGGCCGCGGTCCTCGTCCACGCATCGACGGCGCGCCCCCCGTTCGGGAAGGGGCCCACCGCCGCCGTCCTCGGCCGGGTGGCCACCGGGCGCGTCGACCTCGAGGGCGTCGACCCGATGCTCTCCCGCGCCCTCGCGGCCGCGCTCAGCCCGGACCCCGCCCACCGGCTCGACCCGGAGACCGTGCTCGCGGTCATCGACGGTGAGATCTCCGGGGCGGACCTGGACGCGCGGATCGCCGAGAGCGCGCGCCGTGCGCCGTCGTCGGCCGTGCACGGGGTGCTGCCCGCCGACGGCGCCGCGACGGGCGTGCTTCCCGCCGCGGACCCCGGGTCCGGCGACGGCTGGACCCGGCGGCCGGTCCACGGCTCCGGCGACCGGTACGAGCCCGCCGGATACGGGCAACCGGGGCAGGGCGACGGTGTCGGAGCGCCGGCGCACCACGGTGGCCACCCCGGTGGCCACGCTGCCGAGGGCCGCACGCAGGTGGCCGACCAGGGGTGGGCCCAGGGCGCCGGCTACGGGGCGGCCGGCGCCGGCGGATCAGCCGCGGCGGGCGGTTTCGCCACGGCGGGAGGCGAGGCGCCGCCCGTCTACCCGGCACCGCGCAGCTACCCGCCCGGCTCGGGCGACCGCTGGTCGGGCGACCAGGCGCACGGGGGCCAGGGGTACGCGGACCAGACCGTCGGCGGCGCTGCGCACGGTGACTGGGCGCGGGACGACCGCACACGTGACGGTCGGTCGCGCGGTGGCTCCGGCGGCCGTCCCCCCGGCCCGCTCGGGCTCGACCGCCCCGAGCCCGCCGCCGGGCCCTACGGCCAGAGCCCCGAGGGGATCGCGGCGTACGGCAACACGGGCACCTCCCTCCCGGACGGTCAGACCGCGCGTTCCTTCCTCGGGGAGGACGGGCGCGTGCCGGACTGGGCCCGGCCCCCCGCGAAGCGGACGGGGATCGCGGCCGCCGCGGGACTCGCACTTGCGGCCCTCGCCCCGCACGCGCCGGGCTGGTTCCTCGTGCTCCTCGTGCTCTCCGCCGTGCTCCTCGCGGCCTGGGGGCAGGCCGACGGCGGGCGCCGCAACGCCCGGCTGCGGCGCGGGGTCCGGGCGGGGGACACGGGGCGGATGCTCGCCGCGATGCCCTGGCACCTCGTGGTCGGCGCGTTCACGAGCGCGATCGGCGTGGTCATCGGCCTCGTCCTTGCGGCGTCGGTCGTCCTGGGCGCCGAGCTGCTCACCGGCGAGCCGGCGACTCCACCCATCCTCCTGCTCGCCGGTCTTCTCGCCGTCTGCGGCGTCTGGCTCGCACCGACGGGCTCCAACGCGCGCGAGGGCTTCCGCTCGGTCGTCGGCACCCTCGCACCGGGGCGGCTCGCGCGCATCGTCCTGGTCGCCGCGCTGCTCGCCGTCGCCGTCGTCGCCGGTGGGACCGCGCTCGTCGGCGCGGCGCCCGACCCGCTGTGGTGGCCCCTGCCCGACCTCACCTCCGTCGTCGCCGACTGACCGGCGCCGGGCGCCGGGTGCGTCCTCCGGGGGCGCGTCGCCGTCGGACCGTGACTCCTCGCCGGCTCGCCCGCGGTCGTTCCCCGGACCTTCCCCCGCCCCCACCCGGCTGAGACACCGGCCACGTTCATCCGTCCGCGTGGTCGACGCCGCCCCGCCGCGCGACGCCCGCGTCGTAGTGTGGGGGCGCCTCCGGCCTGTCGCGGGAGGTCACGGCACGACGGAGGACTTCACCCATGGCCAACAAGGACCGGCTCACCGCCAACGAGCGACGCGAGGCAGCCCGCGAGCGCGCCCGCAAGCTCAAGGCCGAGCAGCAGCGTCGGGCCCGTCGGAACCGCATCCTCACGATCGCGGCCGTGGTCGCGGGTGCCGTGCTCGTCGTCGGCGTCATCGGCTACATCATCTGGCAGGGGACGAAGTCCCCCCTCGACGAGTACGCCGGCCCCGTGCCGGAGAACGTCGAGGAGGACGGCGCGATCATGGTCGGCCAGGACGGTGTGGCCGGCTCCACGACCGACGGCGCGCCGGTCGTCGACGTCTACGCCGACCACACGTGCTCCTACTGCGCGAACTTCGAGGAGGCCAACGGCGAGGGCCTGCAGATGCTCGTGGCCGAGGGCGAGGCCCAGGCGGCGCTGCGCCCGGTGGGTCTGCTCGACCGCTCGGGCGACTACTCGGACTACTCCGGCCGCGGTGTCGAGGCGATGTACGTGGTCGCCGACGGTGCGCCCGAGTACATCTTCGAGGCCAACGACGCCCTGTTCGACCTGTGGCTCTCCAGCCTCGAGGCCACCCAGTCCACGGGCCAGGAGCCCACGGACGAGCAGATCATCGCCGCGCTCGAGGGCGTCGGCGTCCCCTCCGACGTCGCGTCGAGCATCACCGACGACGAGTTCGCCGAGTACGTGGCCGCGGCAACCGAGCAGGCCGTCGCCGACGGGGTCGAGGGCACGCCCACGATCCTCATCGACGGCGACGAGTTCACCGAGGGCCGGTACACGCCGGGCGGCCTCTACCTCGAGGTCACCGGCAACGAGCAGCCCGCCGCCGAGACGCCGAGCGATGCGCCGGCCGAGTCGCCGAGCGGTGAGAGCCCGACCGTCTCCCCCTGACACCTCGCGTACCCTCGGCGCAGGCCCGGCTCCGGCCGGGCCTGCGCCGACTTAGCTCAGCTGGTAGAGCTCCCGCCTTGTAAGCGGACGGTCGCGGGTTCGAGTCCCGCAGTCGGCTCCAGGGCCAGCCGCGGCCAGTGCGCGACGTCGCGGAGCAGCTGCCGGTCGTGCGTCGCCACGACGACCGCCGCCTCCGTGCCCTCGAGCGCCTCGGTCAGCTCCTCGACGAGCGCGATCGACAGGTGGTTCGTCGGCTCGTCGAGCAGGAGGACGTGCGGCCGCGAGGCCAGCGCCAGCGCGAGGTCGAGCCGGCGCTGTTGGCCCATCGACAGGTCGCCGACGGGCTTGCGCTGCTCGGCGGCGCGCAGCAGACCCAGGCTCGACAGGCCGACCACCAGGCTCTCCGGCAGCACGCCGTCGCTCACGAGTCGGCCGACATGGTCCCGGTAGACCGCGTGCGCGGATCGCCGGCCCGGGCGCGGCGACTCCTGCCCGAGCAGCTCGACCCGGGCCCGTCGGGCGGGGCGGGCGGTGCCCGACGTCGGCTCGAGGCGTCCCGCGAGGACGGCGAGCAGGGTGGACTTGCCCGCCCCGTTGGGCCCCGTGACGACGAGCCGGCCACCCGAGGGGACGTCGAGGGTGACGGGCCGGTCGAGGCGCCCGTCGACGGTGACCTCGTCGGCGCGGAGCATCGTCACGCCGGACCGCCCCCGCAGCTCGGGAAGCGAGAGTCGCAGGGGCGGCTCGGGCACCGAGAGCGCCTGCGCGTCGAGGGCCTCCTGCCGCCGGTGCACCGAGGCGACCAGCCCGGGCGCACGCGACTGTCGCTGGTGCTTGCCCGTGCCCTTGTCCGGCCGCCAGCCCGTGACGAGGCGGTCCTGCGCGGCCGCGAGGTCCTGCTCCAGCTGTGCACGGGTGGCCCGCTCGGCCTCGAAGTCGGCGACCCAGCGCTCGTACTGGGCCCGGCGGCCCTCCTGGTAGCCGGCGAACCCGTCGCCGTAGACGGTGGGGCGGCCGTCCGGGCTCGGGTCGAGGTCGAGGATCGTCGTCGCGACGTCGGTGAGCAGTGCCCGGTCGTGGCTGACGAGCACCACACCGCCCGCATGGCCGCGCAGGGACTCGGTGAGGTGGTCGAGGCCGGCGGCGTCGAGGTGGTTGGTCGGCTCGTCGAGCAGCAGGAAGTCGTGCTCCGCTCCGAGGAGTGCGGCCAGGCGTACCCGGTAGCGCTGCCCGACCGACAGCTCGGCGAGGGGCCGTGCGCGGTCGGTGACGGCGCTGAGGCGCTCGAGCGCGACGTCGACCCGGCGGTCCGCGTCCCAGGCGTCCAGCAGGGTCGCGGTCTCGAGGGCGGTGGCGTAGCGCGTGTCGGCGCCGCTCACACCGTCGGCGAGCTCCGCCGCAGCCGAGTCGAGCTCGGCGAGCGCGCGCCGGGAGTCGGCAAGCTCGTCGTCGACGAGGTCGCCGACCGTTCGCCCGTCGTCGGAGGGCATCTCCTGCTCGGCGACGCCGATCGTGCCTGTCCGCACGACCGTGCCGGTGTCGGGCGTGAGGTCGCCGACGAGGACGTGCAGGAGGGTCGACTTGCCCCGGCCGTTCTCGCCGACGATCCCCCAGCGGGAGCGGGGCGTGACCGCGAGGTCGACCCCGGTGAGGACGGGGTGACCGCCGCGGGCCAGGGTGACGTCGGTGGCGGCGAGCTGCGCATGGTCACGCGCGGGCAGGGTCGGTCGCAAGGGTGGGGTGAGAGTCATCAGGTCCTCCGGACGGAGGCGCGTGCGGCGCTCCGTCTCACGGGTGCCGGCCGCAGGGCCGGTCAGCGGGTGGGGTCCGTTCGGCCGACCCGCGGGCCGCAGGGGCGGGCGGGTCGGGGACGGGGTCCCTCAGAGGAAGAGGAGCTGATGTGCCACGGCACCCATCGTAGGTGCCGCGCGCGGCGCGTGCCGGTGATTTTCGCTGACGGGCGACGGGCGGACGGGTGCGGGGCCGAGGTCTACGGCAGCCGCCAGTCGATCGGCTCCGCCCCGGCGGCGACCAGGAGCTCGTTCGTCCGCGAGTAGGGGCGCGACCCGAAGAACCCGCGGTAGGCGGACAGCGGCGACGGGTGCGGGGACGCGACCACGGGCGTGTCGCCGAGCATCGGCCGGAGCGTGCCGGCGTCGCGCCCCCAGAGGATCGCCACGAGCGGCTGGTCGCGGCGGACGAGCACCTTGATCGCGTGCTCGGTGACGGCCTCCCAGCCCCAGCCCCGGTGCGAGCCCGCGGCGCCGGGTCGGACGGTGAGGACGCGGTTGAGGAGCATGACCCCGCGCTCGGCCCAGGGGCTGAGGTCGCCGGTCGAGGGGGTGGGGGCCCCGACGTCGTCGGCCAGCTCTGTGAACATGTTCCGCAGGGACTTCGGCACGGGCCGCACGTCGGGCGCGACCGAGAAGCTGAGCCCGATCGGGTGCCCCGGCGTGGGGTAGGGGTCCTGGCCCACGACGAGCACGCGCACGTCCGCCAGCGGGTAGGTGAACGCTCGCAGGACGTTCTCCGCCGGCGGGAGGTACGTGCGGCCGGCGGCGAGCTCGCCGCGCAGCTTGTCGCCGAGGGCGGCGATCTGCGGGGCGACGGGCTCCATCGCGGCGGCCCAGCCGGGATCCATCAGCTCGGTCAACGGGCGGGTCGGCATACCGGCGAGGCTAGTCGGGGACCGGGTCGGCGGCTGGGCCGCGTCCCGTGGCCGGACCGGGTCCGGTGTCCGAGCCCGGGGGCGGGTCGGCGTCCGGGCCGGTGGCCGGAGCGGGACCCGCCGCGCCGCCGCTCCCGCCGAGATACCGGGCGAAGCGGACGAGCAGCGGCAGCGTCCACATGACGACGAGCAGGCGCACGAGGTGCATGCCGGCGACGACCGCGCTGTCGACCTCGAGGGAGATCACGGCCGCCACCATCTCCCCGACCCCGCCGGGAACCATGCCGAGGACGGCCTCGGCCGGAGGGAGCAGGCCGAGCCCGTGCAGGGCGAACCCGAGGCCGACGCCGAGGCCGACCACGAGGACGACCGCGATGACGCCCGGGGTCAGCAGCCGGGCGAACTCCTTGAAGATCTCGGGGCCGATCGTGGCCCCGATCGCCGCCCCGACGAGCACCTGCGCGACCGGTGACATGGGGGCGGGCATGACGGTGGTGCCGCCGATGACGAGGTGGGCGGCCGCGGCGCCGACGACCCCGCCAGAGATCGGCCACATGGGGACGCGCAGGAGGCGGAAAAGCGCGGCCACCGCCACGCCGCCGCCGAGGATGGCGAGGACCTCGAGCCAGTTCATCGGGTGGAGAGGTAGGCGACGAGCAGCGGGAGCGCCACGAGCACGATGACCATGACGCGGACGGTGTGGATCGCGACGACCACCGACGTGCGTGCGCCCCAGTCCATCGACACGGCGACGATCTCGCTCAGCCCGCCCGGAGCGGTGGCGAGGACCGCCGTCATCGCATCGACCTTGTAGCGGCGCACGAGGAGGAGCGCGAGCAGGACGTTGAGGAGCAGGAGGAGGGCCACCGAGGCGAGCACGGGGAGCGCGATGCGCGCGAGCACGGACAGGGCGTGTGGCTCGAGCCGCACCCCGGTCAGGCACCCGATAAGGACGAACCCGACGACGCGGAACCCGCGCGGCATCGTCACCGCCGACGTCCCCGGGATCGCCCGGTTGGCGAGCGCGGCACCGATGACCGAGCCGAGGAGGATCCCGGCCGGTACGCCGAGAAGGTCGAGCAGGGCCGCCCCCGCCGCCGCCCCGGCGAGGACGCGCGCGATGCCGCCGAGGGATGCGAGCCGCCCGCGCCCGTCCGTCACAGGCCAGCAGCCCCGGGGTTGACCTCGTCGTCGGACAGGGTGCCGTCGAGGTGTGCCTCGAGCTGGTCGGCCGCGATCGTCGCGAACTCGTCGAGGACCTCCTCGACAGTCCACCCGATGTGTGGCGTGATGAGGGCGTTCGGCAGGGTCCGCAGGGGAGAGTCGGGGGCCAGCGGCTCGTCCGCGAACACGTCGAGCCCCGCAGCTGCGAGCGGTCCGGAGCGCAGCGCCTCGACGAGCGCAGGCTCGTCGACGATCGCCCCGCGCGAGGTGTTGACGAGGACCGAGCCCTCGCGCATCGACGCCAGCTCGGTCGCCCCGAGCAGCCCGCGCACCTCGTCGGAGAGGCGCAGATGGATGCTGACGACGTCGCAGGCGGGCAGGAGCTCGTCGAGCGGGACCCGCGGGATGTCGGGGTTGGGGCTCGTCGCGCCGGGGCGGGCCCAGCCGACGACGTCCATCCTGAAGGCCTCGGCGATCCGGGCGACGTTCGCTCCGTGCCGCCCGGTGCCGAGCAGCCCGAGGCGGCGCCCCGCCAGCGTGCGGCCGGTCAGCGCCGGCCACCCGCCCGCGCTCATCTCGCGCACCGCGGTGGGTAAGTGCCGCAGCGCGCCGATCATCAGGGCGAACGTCAGCTCGGGCACCGCCGCGCGGGGGCCGTGCGCGCGCCGGCCGTGGGTGACGACGATCCCGCGCTCGCGCGCGGCCCCGAGATCGACGTGGTACGCGTGCCCGCCGGACTGCAGGAGAACCTTGAGCGACGGGAGCCGGTCGAGCGCGGCGGCGTCGAACCGGGTGCGCTCGCGCACGGCCATGACGTACTCGACGTCTGCCAGGTCCGCGTCGGGGACCTCGGCGAGCGGGCGATCGAGCACGGTGACGTCGGCGCGGGTCCGCATGCGCGCGATGCCCTCGGAGCGGGCGAGGAGGCCCTCCCAGTCGTCGAGGACGACGACGCGCGGGCTCATGCGGTCGCTGCCGCGACCGGCGCGCCGACCTGGGCGGAGGGGTCGACGGCGGCGGTCGCGTCGGCGATCGGGGACAGCGAGATGCCGCCGCTCGACGACGAGGGTGTGTACCGGGTGACGATGGACGAGTACCTCGAGAACGTCGACGCGGACACGGAGATCTGGCTGTCGTTGTTCGACTACACGAGCTGACCTCGATCCAGGAGAGCAGGCGACCGCCCGGGCACGGCACCAGCCGTGCCCGGGCGGTTCGCGTCCCCGCGGAGTCAGGTCGGTACCCGACGTCGGCCAGACCCGTGCCGAGCACCACCGCGCGGTGAATGACAACGCTGTCGTTCTGCCCCTACCATGGCCATCGCGAGACCCCCGCCGGCCGATGCCGACGGGCCGACCAGGACGGACGAGGAGCGTGGCATGTCGGCAGCGGTACCCGAGGCCGGATCGGGCACGGGGCGCGCCGCGGCGGACGGCCTCACCGAGGTCGAGGCCGGCGTGCTCGACGTCGAGCGGCGCTGGTGGCGCTACTCCGGCGTCAAGGAGACGGCGATCCGGGAGCGGCTCGGCATGAGCGGGACCCGGTACTACCAGATCCTCAACCAGCTCCTCGACTCCGAGGCTGCGCTCGCCCAGGACCCCATGCTCGTCAAGCGGCTCCGCCGGCTCCGGTCCGAGCGGCACCGCGAGCGCAGCGTGCGCCGGCTGCAGCTGCCCTGAGAGACGGGTCCGTGTCCCCTGAGCGAGGGTCCGTGACTGCCCGCCGTCGCCGGGTAGCGTGACCCGCGTGAGCGCTCCTGACCAGTACCCCGAGGACGAGTTCGACCGGGCCGCGCGCGAGCGTGCGGCCCACGGCTCGCACCGCGAGCGCGCGCGTCGCGCCTCCATGCTCCCGCTCATCGCGGTCCTCGCCGCCCTCGTGGTGGTCGTGTGGGTGGCCGCGCTGCTCATCGGCGGGGGCGACGACGAGACCGCGACCGAGCCCGGCCCGGCCCCGAGCCAGGGACCGGTCGAGAGCCCCTCCGAGGAGGGCGGCGGCGAAGCACCGTCGGACGGCGGGGGAGAGGCCCCCTCCGAGGGTGGCGGCGAGTCTCCGTCCGAGGGCGGCGAGGACGCACCTGCGGGCGACGTCGACCTCGCGACCGACGTCCAGGTCCTCAACGGCGCCCGCGTGGCCGGTATCGCGGGCCGCACGGCCGAGACGCTCGGCGCGGCCGGCTTCACCAACGTGACGGCCGACAACATCGGCGACGGCCCGCCCGAGACGTCCACCGTCTTCTACGCGGACCCCGCGGACGAGGCCACGGCGCAGGAGGTCGCGGACGCCCTGGGCATCGAGGCCGTCGAGGAGGACGCCGAGCAGGCCGCGGCGGCGTCCGTCGTCGTCGTGCTCCGTCCCGACTTCCAGGAGTAACCGCCTCCCGGACCGGCCGCGCGCCGGGCCCGCGCCGGCCCCGACCTCCTCAATTCGCTGGCCGCCCCTGCGACCTTCGCGCAGGATGGGTGACCCGGTCCGCGGAGCCGGACCGTCGAGGAGCGAGAGGAGGCGTCATGTCTGACAGCGAGACTCAGCCGACCGCCGAGGACGTCAAGGCGAAGATGCGCGAGGCGCTCGAGCGGAAGAAGGCTCGGGGCACCGCGGCCCACGGTGACGGCGGCCACGGCGAGGGCAAGGCGCATGACGTCGCCGCGCCCGACCTCAAGCGCACGTTCCGACGCAAGTCGGGCTGAGCCGGGGCTGCGGCCGTCCACGGGCGGCCGCAGCTCACCTCAGTCGGCCGATCCCTGCCCCTCGGCGGTCGGGATCTCCGCCGGCAGCTGACCGGCCTCCTCGAGGGCGAGGACGGCGAGCACCACGTTCGCGGCGGACCACGCGAGCGGCGCGACCGCGGCGGGCGACCCGTCGGCGAGGACCTTCTCCGGGATCGCACCCGAGGCCGTGCGATGGGCCTCGACCCACGCGAGCCGACGCACGGCGTCGTCGGGCCGATCGTTGACCGCCGCGACCCACGCGTACAGGCTCGTCTGCGGGGTCCACGAGATGCCGTCCCGCCGCCAGCTGCTGCCCGGCGCCAGCCCGCCCGCGGGCCGTGCCATCTCGCCCGCGGACACGAGCCACGCGGCCTCGGCCCCCGCCGGAGGTGCCTCGGTGAACGGCGGGAGCAGGAACGACGTCGAGGCGTCCCGGCCCGACACCCCGCGAACCGCCGCAGTCGGGTCCCACGAGGCGTACCGCGTCCAGCCGCGCACGCCGTACGACGCCTCGAGCGCCTGGCCGAGCGCGTCCGCACGCCCTCGCGCCCGGTCGGCGAGCTCGTCCTCTCCGAGCGCCTCGAGCAGGGCGGGCGCGGCCTGCAGCCCCGCCCACTGGGGCGCGACGGCGCCGAGCGGCAGCCGGTCCTCGGGGATCTCCCAGTAGTCCGACGTGGGCTCCGGGAGCGGGCTCGGTCCGTCGGTCGCGGCGAGCACCGCGGTGACCGAGTGCTCGATCATCGGTGCGAGCGCCTCGAGGACCGCAGCGCAGTCCGGGGGATCGCCGGTCCCGGCGTCGGCGTCGGCGCCGGCACCGTCGTCGGTCCCGGCCTCCTCGCCCCCGCCGGCCGCCTGCTCCTCGCAGGCCTCGACGGTGAGCCCGGCGGACCACAGGAGCCACCCGGGGCCGTCGCCCTGGGGCGGCCGGTCGTCCGGCGTCCCGGACAGGTCGGGCAGGTAGCGGGGCGCGAGCAGCCCGTCGTCGGCCTGGGCCTCCCCGACGGCGACGAGCGCGTCCGCCGCGTCCTCGACGTGCCCGGTCCGGGCGAGCGCGACGGCGACGAACGCGGTGTCGCGCGGCCACACGTACTGCCACCGCGGATGCCAGGCGGCCAGCACCACGCGCTCGTCGGTGTCCGCGACCGGTCCGGACGTGCCGCGGCCGCCCTGGAGCGCGTGCAGGTCGAGCAGGGCGCCCGCGACCAGCTCCTCCCACTGCGTGCCGTCGCCGGGGACGATCCCGTCCGCGAGCCACCGCCGCTCGCGCGCCGCCTGGAGGCGGGCGGCCGGGAGGTCGGTGGCCCTCTCCGGCACCACCACGCGCGACCCGGGCAGGTACTCGGCGTCCCGCCCCGCGGGCAACGAGCGCACGAGGCCGTCCGCCCCGGTGCCGAGGCCGTCCTGGTAGAGCGCGATGTAGGCCGACGTGCCCCCGCGCTGACCCTGCACCACGTTCGCGCCCGTGACGAGCGCGAGCGAGACGAAGGCGAGCACCGCAGCGATCGCCACCCGGGTCCGGGTGCGGGTGCGGCGGCGTGCGGGGCGCGTGGCGTCGGAGCTGCGCCCGGTGCCGTGGTCCCGCCCGGTGCCTGTCTCCGCACCCTGCGGAGCGGTCGGTCGGTCGGCGGCCACCGGGGCACCCTACGTGCGCCGCTCGCGCGGCGGGGCCACGCCCCGGTCTCCTTGCACTCGACCATCGAGAGTGCCAGACTCGGAGTTAGCACTCTCGACCCGAGAGTGACAATCCACCGGCCCGGTGAGGCCGTCCGCCGACGCGGGACATGAGCGCGTCGCGCGGCGGTCGTCCGTCGCGGGCACCTCGGCCGGAACGCCACCACACCGTGGAGGAACACACCAGCATGGCCAAGAGCATCGCTTTCGACGAGGAGGCCCGGCGCGGGATGGAGCGTGGGCTCAACGTCCTCGCCGACACCGTCAAGGTCACCCTCGGCCCCAAGGGCCGCAACGTCGTCCTCGAGAAGAAGTGGGGCGCCCCCACGATCACGAACGACGGCGTCTCGATCGCCAAGGAGATCGAGCTCGAGGAGCCGTACGAGAAGATCGGCGCCGAGCTCGTCAAGGAGGTCGCCAAGAAGACGGACGACGTCGCGGGTGACGGCACCACCACCGCCACCGTGCTCGCCCAGGCGCTCGTGCGCGAGGGCCTGCGCAACGTCGCCGCCGGCGCCAACCCGATCGCGCTGCGCCGCGGCATCGAGAAGGCCGTCGAGGTCGTCGTCGAGCGCCTCTTCGCCGACGCCAAGGAGATCGAGACCAAGGAGCAGATCGCCGCGACCGCCGCGATCTCCGCCGGCGACCCGGCCATCGGCGAGCTCATCGCCGAGGCCCTGGACAAGGTCGGCAAGGAGGGTGTCGTCACCGTCGAGGAGTCGAACACCTTCGGCCTCGAGCTCGAGCTGACCGAGGGCATGCGCTTCGACAAGGGCTTCCTCTCGCCCTACTTCGTCACCGACGCGGACCGCCAGGAGGTCGTCCTCGAGGACGCCTACGTGCTGCTCGTCGAGTCGAAGGTCTCCAGCGTCAAGGACCTGCTCCCGCTGCTCGAGAAGGTCATCCAGTCGGGCAAGCCGCTGGCGATCATCGCCGAGGACGTCGAGGGCGAGGCGCTCACCACGCTCGTTCTCAACAAGATCCGTGGCACGTTCAAGTCCGCCGCCGTCAAGGCGCCCGGCTTCGGCGACCGCCGCAAGGCGATGCTGCAGGACATGGCCATCCTCACGGGCGGCCAGGTCATCTCCGAGACCGTCGGCCTCACGCTCGAGAGCGCGGACCTCGACGTCCTCGGTCGCGCCCGCAAGGTCGTCATGACCAAGGACGAGACCACGATCGTCGAGGGCGCCGGCGAGGCGGACCTCATCGAGGGTCGCGTCCAGCAGATCCGCGGCGAGATCGAGAACTCGGACTCGGACTACGACCGCGAGAAGCTCCAGGAGCGTCTCGCCAAGCTCGCCGGCGGTGTCGCCGTCATCAAGGCGGGCGCGGCCACCGAGGTCGAGCTCAAGGAGCGCAAGCACCGCATCGAGGACGCCGTCCGCAACGCGAAGGCTGCCGTCGAGGAGGGCATCGTCGCCGGTGGTGGCGTCGCGCTCATCCAGGCGGCCACCGCGCTCGAGTCGCTCGCGCTCGAGGGTGACGAGGCCACCGGTGCGAACATCGTCCGCACCGCGGTCGACGCCCCGCTCAAGCAGATCGCGGTCAACGCCGGCCTCGAGGGCGGCGTCGTGGCGGAGAAGGTGCGCGGCCTCCCCGCGGGCCACGGCCTCAACGCCGCGACCGGCGACTACGAGGACCTCCTCGCCGCCGGCGTCAACGACCCGGTGAAGGTCACGCGTTCGGCGCTGCAGAACGCCGCGTCCATCGCGGGCCTGTTCCTCACGACCGAGGCGATCGTCGCCGACAAGCCGGAGAAGGCCGCCCCGGCCGTCCCGGGCGGCGACGACATGGGTGGCATGGGCGGCTTCTGATCCGCTGAGCCCACCCGGGCAGCACGTCGACGGCGGGCCGTCTCCCCTCGCGGGAGGCGGCCCGCCGTCGTCCGTCCGGGGAGTGGCCGGGACCAGGTCGTCGGGGCCGGCCGGTCAGCGCCGCCTCGTCAGGAGCAGGCAGTCAGGAGCAGCCGGTCAGGCGTCGTCCGCCAGCGCGTGGGCGGGGAGGATCTGCGCGGTGGCCGAGCACAGGACGGTGATCGGTGTCGGGTCGGCGGTGATCCCGGGGAGCGGCTCGATGTCGAGCAGGACGAGCGGATGCTCGCCGGACCCGTCGTGGTTCGGGGCCGTGCCGAGGTCCGGCCCGCTGCCGGAGGTCGTCGCGCCGCCGTCGGCGGCCGTCCCGTGCTCGATGCACACGCCCCACGAGCTCGGCGTGCGCGATCCGTCGGCGAGCTCGAGGGGGAGCGGCGCGAACGCCCGGCCCACGTACGTCTCGCCGGGGGCGAGCACGATGCCGCGGGCGTTGAGCGGGACGACGGTCTGCGGCGCGGCCCGGCTCGTCAGCCAGGCCACCCCGCCCTCGACCTCGACCGCGGACGGGATCGCGGCCGGGTCGGAGGCAAGGTCCTCGGCGGTCGGGTTCGCGGTGCCGATGCCGCGGACGAGCAGCATGTCGGCCGCGCCGGTGTTCGTCACCTCGTAGACCGCCTCGAGCGACGGCTGCGCCGGGTCCGCTGCCGCGCCCGTCGTGTCGAGCTCGACCGTGAGGGAGAGCCCGTCCGCCGCGGTGGAGCGGGTGACGCCGTCGGCGTCGTCGGCGTCGGGAGTCTCGACGGGGACCTCCTCGCCGGCGGTCCCGGCGGGCCCGACCGGGGCGTCGTCGGCGCACGAGGCCAGGCCGAGGGCGAGCAGACCTGCCGCGACGGCGACGGCAGGACGGGGGCGCAGGCTCATCGGCCCAGCGTGGCAGAGATCGGCGGCGCACGGAGGCGGTCGGAGCGTTCGTATGATGCGACCGGGCCGCCGGTCGGCGGCCGCGACCGAGAGGATGTCCCGTGTCGATCGTCGTGGGCTACGTGCCGACGCCCGAGGGGCGCTCCGCCCTGCGTCGGGCCGCCGAGGAGGCCCGGGTCCGCGGTGCCAAGCTGCTCGTCGTCAGCTCCCAGCACGGCGGTCGCACGTGGGACCCCGCGGAGGCCGCCCGCTTCGAGGACGACCTCGACCGCGTGCGCGCCGACCTCGAGGCGGCGGGCGTCGAGCACGAGGTGCGCACGCTCGTGCGGGGGTACGACCCCTCCGACGACCTCGTCGAGGTGGCTCGCGCGGAGGACGCCCACATGATCGTCATCGGGCTGCGCCGGCGCTCCCAGGTCAGCAAGCTCATCCTCGGCTCGAACGCCCAGCAGATCCTCATGAAGGCCGACGTCCCGGTCCTGGCCGTCAAGGGCGCGCCGGAGCCGTGACGGGCCCGACCTCCGACCGCCGCGCGCCGGCGGACCGGCCGAGGTGCGCCGGGTGAGCGCACCGACCGGCCCGTCCCGCCGCCTCCCGCGCGGCGCGAGCGTGGCGTTCCTCGTCGTCGCCGTCCTCGTCATCGGGCTCAACCAGCGACCGGCGATCACGGCCATCCCGCCGATCCAGGACGTCATCGCGTCCGACCTCGGCATGGGCCCGGCGGTCACCGGCGCCCTGACGTCGGTGCCGCTCGTCTGCTTCTCCCTCGTCGGCCTCGTGGTGCCCGCGCTCGTGCGCCGGCTCGGGGTGGACCGGCTCATGCTCGTCGGGCTGATCCTGCTCGGGGTCGCGGTGGCGGCCCGGCCCTGGGGCGGCGCGGTCGTGCTGTTCGCCGGGACGATCCTCGTGGGCGCCGCGATCACGATCGCCAACGTCCTCCAGCCGGTCGTCATCCGTCGGGACGTTCCCACGCGCGTCGGAACGCTCATGCCTGTCTCGACCGCCGCCCTGTCCACCGGGGCCGCCCTCGCCTCGCTCGTGGCCGTCGACCTCGAGCAGTGGCTCGGCTGGCGCGCCACGCTCGCGCTGCTCGCGGCCCCGATCGCAGTGGCCGTCCTCCTGTGGGCCGTCCGGGTGCGGGCCACCTCGGGGGAGGACGCCGACCCGGCCGGCACGACGACGACAACCGGATCGACGCCGGAACCCGAGGCGACGAAGACAACCGGATCGACGCCGGACCCCGAAGCCCTCGTGCGGCCGAGCGTGGAGACGTACCCGGAGCGACGGTCCGCGTGGGCCGAGGGGTCGAGCTGGTGGCTCGCGGCCTTCTTCGGGCTCCAGTCCACCCTGTTCTTCTCCGCGGCGGCCTGGCTGCCCTCGATCCTCGCCGATCGCGCGGAGGCGAGCCGCTCCGACGGCGGGATCGCGCTCACCGTCTACTTCCTCCTCGGCGTCGTCGGGGCGCTCGCCACCCCCGTCGTCGTGCGGCTGCTGGGGAGCTACCGCCGGGCGTCCCCCGTGCCCGGCGCGGGGTGGGCGATCGGGATGGTCGGACTGCTCGTCGCCCCGGACGCGTGGCTCGTGTGGGTGATCGTCGCCGGCGCGGGGCAGGGGATGGGCATCAGCCTCGGCCTCACCCTCGTGGCGGTGCGGCCGGTCGACGTGGTCCACGGCCGGAGCGTGTCCTCGATGGCGCAGTCGGTCGGTTACGCGATCGCCGCATTCGGCCCGGTGGTGCTCGGTCGGGTCTACGGGCTCACCGGCGACTGGGTGGCCGGCTGCCTGCTCATGCTCGGGCTGTCGATCGCCCTCGTCGTCACGGGCTTCCCCGCGTCCTCGCCCCGGCCGCTCGGCCTCCCGCGAGGGGCCTGACCGCCCGAGCGGGAACGTCCCGGTCCGCACCGGGTGCGTGGCGTGCGCGGGCGCGCGCACCGGCCGGTCTGACGTACGTCGCGGGTCGGATCCGCGGCTCCCGACCCAGCCGATCGGATCCGCGGCCCCCGACCTAGCCGGCCGGATCCGTGCTGCTCGTCCCGAGCTCGGCGATCTCGGCGGCGACGTTGACCCGGGCCCGCTCCTCCCAGCGGGCACGACCCTCGGGGGTCGAGAAGATCGGACCACCCTCGGCGAGCGCCCGCAGGACCGCGGCGCGGCCGGACGCGAAGTCCTCGTCCGGCACGTGGGCGTACTCGGCCCGGACGTCCGCGGCGTACTCGGCGTAGCGGCCCGCGGGCGCGGCGAGGATCGCCAGGTCGGCGTCGCCGAGCAGCGCGGCGTCGCGGTCGCCTCCCGCGTGCTCCGCCGTGGTCAGCACGAGCCGCGCGACCTCGTCCGCGAGCCCGGGGGAGCCGGCCGGGCCGATCGCCGGGTCGGCGAGCGCGGCGGAGGCGAGCTCGGCCGACGCCCGCTCGTCGTCCGGCGTGCGACCCCCGTGGACGGCGTCGTGGAACCAGGCCGCCAGCTCGACGGCGGGGGAGACCTCCGCGCCGTCGGCCGCCAGCTGGTCGAGGTCGAGCAGGATCCCGTCGAGGTGCCGCACGTCGTGGTACCGACGGTGCGGCTCCTGCCACCGCTCGAGAAGGTCGTCACCGAGCCCGACCCAGGCGTCGGTCGCGCCGACCCCGGCGATGCGCTCGCCGAGGCCGGCCCAGCGTGCGCGCAGGTCGGCGACGAGCCGCCGGCGCCGCTCCTCGGTGCGCCGGACGAGCGCGACCCGGAGCCCCGAGCCGGACAGGCGCCGGAGCAGGGTGCGGCGGTCCACCCGCTCGGCTCCCGCAGCGACCAGGGCGTCGAGCGCGCCGGCCGGCACGTCGTAGTGGTCGAGGTCGAACGACCTCGGCGGGAGGCGCTGGTCCCGCGCGAACGCGTGGAGCTCCTCGAGCGAGACGTCCGAGACGAGGTGCGACCACGTGGTGCCGTGGGCGGGCCACAGCGGGTCGTCCACCAGGAGGGCCATGCCCCGATGCTAGGGGGCCGTGCGGCCGGCGGGTCCGAGCCGGCCGCGCCGCCCGGCTCACACCGCGAACATGCCGTGCGCCGCAGTCTCCGCCTCGTCGTACCCGCGCGCGGCCGAGTCCAGCGCGAGCGAGATCTGGTCGAGGTTCGCCTCGACCTGCGACTGCACCGTGCGCCACTGGTCCGAGCAGGTGCCGAACGCGACCGACGCGCCACCCGTCCACGTGCTCTGCAGCGCCACGAGGTGCGCCATCATCGCGGCGACCTCGCCGCGCACCGAGCTCGCCGTGGTGCGCACCTGCGCCGCCGCAGTCGCGACCTCGCCGCTGTCGACCTGGAACCGTGCCATGACCTCCCCCGTCCCGGCCCCGCCCGGTGCGGGGCCAACGGGGGTGACGCTACGAACGCGCCGGACGTGGCGCCGCGCGCCGACGCCCCACCGGTGGACAGGGTGGTCGTGGGACGAGCTGTGGAGACGGCGTGCCGACAGATCCGTTTCGGCGTGCGCCGGACCCGCGAGTCTCGGACCGCGAGGTTCGGGCCCGCACGGCTCGGCACGGCCGGGCGCGGCTCCGTCCCGGCGCGCGGACGGTCAGCGACGCCGACGGCGGGGTGCGTCGTCGGGCCCGCGCTCCATGCCCGAGCGCGTGGTGAGGTCGTCGGGCGTCGGGGCGGACTCCTGAAGGTCCGTCGGGACGCGTCGCTCGCCCGGGCGGGCGGGCTCGGTCGGTTCGTCGCGTTCGGGCTCGGTCGGACGGACTGGCGGGGACGGCCTCGGCGGCGGGGGGAGCGGGGCACCTCCGGCTCGTGGGCGGGCGAGCAGCTCGTCCGGCCCCATCTCGAGGGTCGAGGTGAGCGGGCCGGGCCGGTCCGCGGGACGGCCGGGGCCTGGGCCTGGGCCAGGTCCGGGGCCGGGGGTGGTGCCGGGCAGCCGGTCGGCGATCGGGACCCGCGCGGGCTCCGGCTCGGCCGCGTCGGCGGGCTGCACCGGTGCGGGGCGGAACGTCCCGGGACGGTCGGCCTCGGGCCGGCGACCAGGCTGGTCCGGGTGCAGATCGTGGTCCGGGTGCACGCGCATCGGGTGCTCGGCCGCCGGACGGCCGCCGGCCTCATCCGCTGCGACGCCCGCCTCGGCCGCCGCGACGTCACCCTCCGGCCCGGATGCGCCGAGACCGTCGAGCTCCGAGCGGAGGATCTCGTGCTCCGACGTGAGGTTCTCGCGGGCCGCGTCCTCCCAGTCGGCCGCCATCGGGCTGGCGTAGATCCGCCGGCGCCCGAGCAGCGCCTCGACGATCGCCAGGCGGGCCTGGACGTAGTGGCGCACGGGGATGTGCGCGTACTCGGCGCGCACGGTCTCCCGGTAGGCGCGGTACTCCTGGGGACGCTTCGCCAGCACCGCCAGGTGTGCGTCGGCGAGCGCGAGCTGGTCGATGTCCCCGCGGTCGCCCTCGTGACCGCGCAGGTGGACGACGAGCTCCGCGACCCGGTCCGCGACGTCGTCGGCCACGCCGAGCCGGCCGAGCTCCGCGCGCGCCACGTCCGCGGACGCCACCTCGTCCTCGCCGGCGGCGCGGCGGTAGGCGTGCTCCTCGGCCACCGAGAACACGACCCCGTGGTACCAGGCGGCGAGCCGTACGACGTCGGGGTGATGGGTCTCCTGCGCGAGCTCGTCGACCTTCATCAGCACGAAGGTGAGGTGCTTGACCCCGTGGTGGTGGCGGCCGGGTGCCGACCACCGGGCGAGCAGGTCCCGGGCGTGCTCCTCGAGCTCGACGGCGGGTGCGGTCGCGCCGACGGCCGCGGCGCTGCGGGCGAAGGCGGCGGGGAGCCACTGGGGAGCGTCGGTGACGCCCATGTCGTGCGCCTTCCTCCGGTCGGGGCCTCGTGCGCGGGCCGTGCGGTCCGCGCCGACGATCGTAGTCGCGCACCCCGGGACCCGCGCACGGGCCGGTCTCCCCGTCGGCCGCGCGAGGACGGGCGAGGCGCAGTCCGCCGCGACTCCGGCGGACCGCGCGTGACCTTCGCGACCGGCGGGGACCTCGCGGGCCCGCCCGGGGCCAGTAGAGTGCCTGCGTGACTCAACCGTTGGACGGGGCGCACGTCCTCATCACCGGGGCCACCGGTTTCGTCGGCCAGGCCGTGCTCGAGCGACTGCTCTCGGCGTACCCCACCACGCGCGTGACGCTGCTCGTCCGCCCCCGTGGGGAGATCAGCGGCGCCGACCGGATCCGCCGCCTCACCCGCAAGCCCGTCTTCGCCTCCTGGCGCGAGAGCGTCGGCGACGACGGCGTCGAGCGCGCCCTGGCGGAGCGCGTCTCCGTCCTCGAGGGCGACCTGGGGAACGTGCCCGAGCTGCCGCGCGACCTCGACGTGGTGGTCCACTCCGCCTCCACCGTCTCCTTCGACCTGCCCATCGACGAGGCGTTCGCGTCCAACGTCGGTGGCCCCGTCGCGCTCTACGACGCGATCGCCGCGACTGGGGCCGATCCCCACGTCGTGCACGTCTCCACGTCCTACGTCGCCGGCCTGCGCAAGGGTGTCTCCGAGGAGACGTCCCTCGAGCACGAGGTCGACTGGGAGACCGAGCTCGAGGCCTCGCGGGTCGCGCGTACGCGCGCCGACCATGCCTCCCGTGACGCCGAGCGGCTCGGCGGGCTCCTCGACAGGGCGACCAAGGAGCACGGACGGGCCGGCGCGCAGGCGGTCTCCGCCGCCGCCGAGGAGGCCCGCGAGGCCGCCGTCCGCGACGAGCTCGTGGCCGCCGGGCGCAACCGGGCCCGCACCCTGGGCTGGCCGGACGTCTACACGTTCACCAAGGCGCTCGGCGAGCGGGTGGCAGAGGGCCGCTGGGGTGCCGGGCACCGGCTCTCCGTGGTCCGCCCCACCATCATCGAGTCCGCCCTCCGCCACCCCTACCCGGGCTGGATCGACGGCTTCAAGGTGGCCGACCCCCTCATCGCCGCCTACGGCCGCGGCCTGCTGCCGGAGTTCCCGGCGCTCGCCGACACGGTCCTCGACGTCATCCCGGTCGACTTCGTGGTCGGTGCGATCCTCGCGGCCG
The DNA here is from genome assembly GCF_049856295.1 of Georgenia sp. Z1344. GTDB lineage: Bacteria > Actinomycetota > Actinomycetes > Actinomycetales > Actinomycetaceae > JB111. The sequence goes on from NZ_JBNDMZ010000006.1 coordinate 213,813, forward strand.
CCGCCGCGCCGCCCGAGCGTGGCGAACCCGCGTACTACCAGGTGGGGTCGGGGCTGACGAACCCGCTGCGGTTCGGCCGGCTCTACTCCCTCGTGCGCGAGTACTTCCAGGAGCACCCGCTCTCCGACGCCGAGGGGTCCGAGGTCACGGTCCCCTCGTGGTCGTTCCCCCACGGTCGCGCGGTGGAGCGGGGGCTCGCCCGGCGCGAGCGCCTCGTCGAGCTCGCCGACAGGGCGGTCTCCGCGCTGCCGGGGTCGAACCGGTCGCGCGCCTGGTCGTCGACCATCTACAAGGCCGGCCGCGACCTGCGCACCCTGCGCAAGTTCACCGAGCTCTACCAGCCCTACACGCAGACCGAGGTCATCTTCGACGACCGCCGCACGCGGGAGCTCCACCACTCGCTCCCCGAGGAGCGTCGGGCCGAGTTCGGGTTCGACGTCACCGACATCGACTGGCGGGTCTACCTGCAGGACGTCCACATCCCCAACGTGCCCGGGCTCATGCGCGATCGCCGGTCGGCCTCCCAGGGCGTGCGGCCGCCCGCCGGGGCGGACCTCGCACGGCGCGAGGACGTCGTCGCCGTCTTCGACCTCCAGCGCACGATCGCCCGCTCGACGCCGGTCGAGCACCTCCTGTGGGCCGAGCTCACCGCGAAGTCGCCCGGCTCCTGGCCGAGGTCGGTCCTCGAGGTCGTCTCCAAGGCCCCCGGCTTCCTCACGGCTGACCGGCACGACCGCGGCGAGTTCATCCGCAGCGTCATGCGCCGCTACGCCGGCGTGCCGGACGAGCGGATGCGCCGGCTCGTGCAGGAGCGACTCGCACCGTCGTTGCGCGCGAACCTGCACTCCGAGGCGCTCGCCCGCATCGCGGAGCACCGCGCAGCGGGTCACCGCACCGTGCTCGTCACCGGTGAGATCGACGTCTTCGTCGAGCCGCTCCACGACCTGTTCGACCACATCGAGGCCGGTCGGATGGAGGTCGGCGACGACGGGCGGTGGACCGGTCACCTCGAGGTCTCCCCGCTCGTCGGCGAGGCCCGCGCAGCCTGGCTCGTGCGCGCCGCCCGTGAGAACGGCTGGGACCTCTCCGGCTCGTTCGCCTACGGCGACGCGTACGCCGACCGGCCGTGGCTCGAGGTCGTGGGGAACCCGACCGCCGTCAACCCGGACTCCGCCCTGTACGCGTTCGCCCGCGCCCGGCGCTGGCCGGTCGTCAGCTGGACCGGCACCGCCGAGTCGCGGCTCGCCCCCGTGTGGCGCGCCGTGCGGGGAACACGCTCGTGACCGCCCGGCTGCACGGCCGTGCGCTCGTCACCGGCGGGACGTCGGGCATCGGGCTCGGGTTCGCGCGCAGGCTCGCGCTGGCGGGGCTCGACGTCGTGCTCGTCGCCCGGGACCCGGGCCGGCTCGAGTCGACGGCGGCGGAGCTGACGGCCCTCGGCGTCGAGGTCGAGACGATCGTCGCCGACCTCGCCACCCGGGAGGGGACCGACGTCGTCGGTGAGCGCCTCACCGACGAGGAGCGTCCGGTCGAGGTGTACGTGGCCAACGCCGGGCACGGCCTCTACGAGCCGCTCGCGACCGAGGACACGGCGCCGCACCACGCCGCCATCGACCTCATGATCCGCGCGGTCCTCGACACGGGCGCGGCCGCCGCGCGGGCGATGACCGCCCGTGGGCACGGTGTCATCATCCCCATCGGCTCGATCTCCGGCACGATCGCCACCGGACACTACTCGGCGATCAAGGCCTGGACGAACAGCTGGGCGGAGTCGCTCGCCACCGAGCTCGAGGGCACCGGCGTCACGGTCACCTGCGTCATGCCCGGCTGGGTGCGCACGGAGTTCCACCAGCGGGCCGGCATGTCGACGGGGAAGATCCCGGACGCCCTGTGGCTCGACCCCGACCAGGTCGTGGTCGAGGCGCTCGATGCGGCCGAGCGGGGCGACTACCGGGTCGTCCCGTCGTGGCGCTACAAGATCATCGCCTTCGCGGCCGAGAAGGGGCCCAAGGCCGCGGTGCGGGCGGTGTCCCGCGTGATCCAGGGAGGCAGACGATGACCGCAGCACCCGTGCAGCGGGCCGGGACGGGCGAGGACGCCGTCCCCGCGCCCTCCACGAGGCACGCCCACCAGGCCGCGCTGGCCGCCCGCAAGGCGGCGGGCCGACTGGTCGACGCGGCGGGCGACAGCCTCCTGCAGTACACCTCCGGCCTGTGGCGGGTCGGCCGCGTGGCCGCCCAGAAGGGTCCGCTCAACGCGCTGGTCCGCACCGTCACGCGCATCGACGTCGTCGGGCGCGAGAACCTCAAGGGCGTGCGCGGCCCGTTCGTCGTGGCCCCCAACCACAGCTCGCACCTCGACGCCGCCGTGATCCACGCGATCATGCCGTGGCAGCACGCCGGCCGGGTCGCCACCGCCGCCGCGGGCGACACGTTCTACACCAAGCGCGTGACGAGGGCGCTCACCGCCCTGTTCTTCAACACCTACCCCGTCGACCGGTCCGGCAACCGCCGCAAGGCGGGCCTGTCCGCGCGGCTGGTCGACGCGGGCGTGCCGCTGCTCATCTTCCCCGAGGGCACGCGCTCGCGCACCGGCGAGATGGCCCGGTTCAAACCCGGTGTCGCCGCCCTGTGCGTCACGCGCCGCATCCCCTGCATCCCGGTCGCCCTCATCGGGTTCCACGAGGCGATGCCGGTGGGCCAGTCGTTCGTCTCCCGCGGCCGCCCGCACCTCAAGGTCGTGATCGGCCGCCCGCTGCGTCCCCGGCGCGGCGAGCGGATCCGGGAGTTCAACGAACGCATCCAGGCCCAGGTGGCGGCGATGTACCGGGCGCGGACGCCCGACGTCGTCGTCGCCCGACCGGGCACCGGGAGCAGCGGCCGCACCGGCGGCCAGGAGGAGGCATCGTGACCGAGGTCCAGCACCAGAAGTGGTGGGGGTGGGGCGTCGAGGGAGTGACGTTCACCCACGACAACAAGCCCAACTTCGCCCCCTTCGTGCTGGACAAGGTCGGACTCGACCTCTCCCTGGGCGGCACCCCGCCGCCCGCGTTCGAGGACCTCGACGTCCCCGCCCCGCGGCTGCCGGACACGCTCGCCGCCGGCCTGAGCGGTGCCGTCGGCGACGCGCACGTGACGGTCGAGGACATGGACCGGGTCGTGCACACCTACGGCAAGGGCATCTCGGACCTCGTCCGGGTCCGGGCCGGCGACCTCCCGCGCGTGCCCGACGTCGTCGTCTACCCCGGCAGCGAGGACGAGGTGCGCGCCGTCGTCGACCTCGCCGACGCCGCGGACGCGGTGATCATCCCCTTCGGCGGCGGCTCCAACATCTCCGGCTCGCTCACCCCGCAGCCGGCCGAGACCCGCCCGATCATCTCCCTCGACATGGGGCGGATGAACAAGGTCCTCGAGATCGACGAGGACTCCGGGCTCGCCCGCGTGCAGGCCGGCGTGCTCGGCCCCGACCTGGAGGAGCAGCTGGGCGCGCTCGGCTGGACCTCCGGCCACCAGCCCGACTCCTTCCGGCACTCCACCCTGGGCGGCTGGGTGGCCACCCGCAGCTCCGGCATGCAGTCCGACCGCTACGGCGACATCGCCGACATCACCCGCGGCCTGCGCTCGGTGCTGCCCGGCAAGGTCGTCACGCTGCGCCCGCTGCCGTCGACCTCGACCGGCCCGTCGGTGCGCGAGATGATCATCGGCTCCGAGGGCCGCCTCGGCGTCATCACCGAGGTGTGGATCCACGTCCACCGCCTGCCCGAGAAGCGCCTCGTGGTGGCCTACCTCTACCAGAACTGGGCCTCCGCGCTCGAGGCGATGCACGACATCTCCACCTCGGACGTGCACCCCTCGATCACCCGCGTCTCCGACCCTGCCGAGACCCAGTTCTCGCTGTCCACCCAGAAGAAGCAGACCGGCATCAAGGGCAAGATCTCGACCGGCATCTTCGACCTGCTGGCCAGGCGCGGCTGGGACCTCGACGAGGTCTGCCTCAGCTACGTGGGCTACGAGGGGTCGCCCAAGCACGTGGCCTACCAGCGCAAGGCGGTCGGGAAGATCGTCGGCGCACACGGCGGCATCCCGCTCGGGACCGGCCCCGGCGCGCTGTACGACCAGAAGAAGTTCGACACGCCCTACATCCGCGACTTCCTCCTCGACATGGGGGCGCTGGCCGACGTCTCGGAGACCGCGGCCCCGTGGTCGCGGCTGCGCGGCATCTACCAGGGCGTGGTCGCCGCCGCCGAGGACACCTACGACCGGCTCGGCGTGCGCGGCTACATCATGTGCCACCTCTCGCACAGCTACCACTCGGGCGCCTGCCTCTACTTCACCTTCGCGTTCCCGGCGGACGAGTCCGAGGGCGCCGAGGCACCGCTCGACCAGTACTGGCACCTCAAGTCCGCGATCCAGCAGGCCTTCATCGACGGCGGCGGCACCCTGTCCCACCACCATGGCGTGGGCACCGACCACGCTCCGTGGATGGAGCAGGACGTCTCCGAGGCCGGCATCGACCTCATGGTCGGGCTGCTGCGCTCCGCCGACCCGCACCGCCGGCTCAACCCCGGCACGCTGCTGCCCGAGCACCGCGAGTGGTGACGGGAACCGCGACGCGCTGACCCGAGCGGTCAGGGCGTCCCTCGAGGCACCTGCCCGCATGGCGCCGTCGGGCGGTGGACGGCGGGTCCGTCGGACCTCGACGACCGTCAGACCGGGCGGGGTGCCTGCTCCTCGCCGGTGAGCATCCCGCCCGCCGTCGGTCCGGCCACCGGAAGCACGAGCTCGACGGTGGTGCCACCGCCCGGGGTCGCGAGGACGCGTGCCCGGCCGTCGTGCGCGCGGGCCACGGACGCGACGATCGCCAGGCCCAGGCCGGAGCCACCGCCCGCGGAGCGGGCCCGTGAGCGGTCGAGCCGGTAGAAACGGGCGAACACCCGGTTCGCCTCTTCCGCCGGGATGCCCGGACCGTGGTCCTGCACGCGCAGCACCACCTCGTCCTGGGCAGGGGGCTCGGCGGGCAGCGGCGCCGTCGCGGGCGGCGTCGGACCGCGGCCCGCGAGCAGCCCGAGCAGTCGCCGGTCCGGCGGACGTCGCGCCGCGGGGACCTGCGACCCGCGTCCGGGCGCCCGGCGTGGCACGGTGCGCTCCGGCTCCACGTCCTCGGACGGCGGGGCACCGGCGGCACGGCTGGGGTGCTCGCCGTCGTGCCCGGTCCCCGGGTCCGGTGATCCGGGTACGGGACCGAGCTGCCCCGTCGCCGCCCACGCGCCGGGGGACGCCGCCGCGGGGTCGGGCTCGGTCGACGCCGTCGACGACGCCGTGGCCCCCGACGACGCCGGACGAGCCGCCGGGTGCCCCTGAGCGGCCCCGGCCGCCGCCCCGGACGAGGCCGAGGGGACTGACACCTGCGGTGCCGCCGAGCGCAGGCCGACGAGGATCTCGACGTCGGTGCCCGCGGGCGTGTGCCGGACCGCGTTGCCGACGAGGTTGGCGAAGACCTGCCGCAGCTGGTCGGCGTCCGCGCGGACGACCGTGGGCCCCGCGGTACCCGGGAGCGGCAGGAGCGTCGCCCGCCGGGTCGGGTCGAGCGCCCGCAGGTCGCGCACGGCGTCGGTCCCGAGGTCGGTGACGTCGACGTCGGACAGGGTGAGCCGGCGGTCCTCGTCGATGCGGGCGAGCGTGAGGAGGTCCTCGACGAGCGTGCCCATGCGTCGGGCCTCGGCCTCGATCCGGCCCATCGCGGCGGGCACCTCCGACTCGGGGACGCCGCCCATGCGGTGCAGCTCGGCGTAGCCGCGCACGGTGGCCAGCGGGGTGCGCAGCTCGTGGGAGGCGTCGGCGACGAACCGGCGCATGCGGCGCTCGGAGGCCGACCGCGCGGAGAACGCCCGCTCGATCTGGGCGAGCATCGAGTTCAGCGACTCCGACAGGCTGCCGATCTCGGTCCCGGGCACGCCGGGTGCGACGCGGCGCGTGAGGTCGCCGGCCGCGATGGCGCCCGCGGTGCGTTCGATCGCCCGCAGGTCGCGCAGCTCGTGGCGGATGAGCAGGTACCCGCCCGTCGCGCCGAGCACCACCAGCGAGACCGAGATGAGGACGACGTACTTGCTGGTCTGCCGGACCGTGGCGGCCACGTCGTCCATCGGGGTGGAGATCGTGAGGACGCCGACCTGGTCGCCGGCGCTGCTGACCAGTGGCAGGGCGAGCGCGCGCCAGGTGACGTCGTCGTGCGTGCCGCGCAACGTGGTCGGCCGGTCGGCGGCCTGGTCCGGGAGGACGGGCAGGCCCACCGCGGACGACGTGCGGGGGTGCGCGATCGTCTGCGTCTCCTCGCCGTCGAGGGAGATGCTGACGACGTAGCGGGTGGGCACCACCTGGTCGCCGCCGGCGCGCAGCTCCTCGAGGTCCTGCTGGGCGATCGTGTCGACCGTGTCGTGGAGGTTCTCGTCGAGCTGGTCGACCAGCTGGCTGCGCAGCACCGCGACCACGGTGGCGCCCGCCAGCCCGAGGCCGAGGCCGAGCAGGAGGACCGTCGTGACGACGAGGCGCGCCGACAGCGACCAGCCCTCCGTCGGCGCGTGCCCCGCCCGACGCCGTCCGAGCGCGTGCATCAGCTGGTCGGCCGGCGCAGGACGTAGCCGAAGTTGCGTCGGGTGTGGATGAGCGGGACCAGAGCCTCGGCCTGCTCGCCCTCGAGGCCGAGGAAGTCCGCGGAGTCGACCTTGCGGCGCAGGTAGGAGATGTAGGACTCCACGATCGTCGCCTCGCCGTGCCAGTCGTACTCCCACACGTGGTCGAGGATCTGCGACTTGGACACGACCCGCTCGGCGTTGACGAGCAGGTAGCGCAGGAGCTTGAACTCGGTCGGCGCGAGGTTGACGAGGACCCCGGCACGCCGCACCTCGTAGGCATCCTGGTCGATCTCGAGGTCCGCGTACCGCAGCACCGGGTCCTGCTCGGGGCCCGTGATGCCGACCCGGCGCAGGACCGTGCGGATGCGCGCGACGACCTCCTCGAGGCTGAACGGCTTGGTGATGTAGTCGTCCCCGCCCACGGTCAGCCCGTGGACCTTGTCCGAGAGGTCGTCGCGCGCGGTGAGGAAGAGGACGGGCAGCGACTCGTCGTGCGAACGCAGCCGCCGCAGGACCGTGAAGCCGTCCATGTCCGGCAGCATGACGTCGAGCACCACGAGGTCCGGCCGGTTGTCGGCGGCCTTGCGCAGCGCCTCGTTGCCGTCGGCGGCCGGGGTCACCTCGAAGCCCGCGAAGCGCAGGGACGCGGTGAGGAGCTCGCGGATGTTGGGCTCGTCGTCGACGACGAGGAGGTGGGCCTCGGTCGGCGCGGGACCGGAGCCGGCAGCGGTGGGCATAGGACCCATGATCCACCCCGATCCTGGACGATTCCTGGGAGCGCGCCGGACGTCGCCGTCGGGCGGGTTACAGGAACTGGCTGGCGTCGAACGAGGCGAGCGGGATGACCCGGACGCGGGGGAGTGCGGTGGTGAAGGCGCGCACGTCGTCCTCGAGGTCGAAGATCTCCAGGCCGCGCGAGGTCAGGGCGGTGAGCTCGTGGTTGAGGAACTCGCGGAAGGCGAGGATGCCGACCCGGTGGCCGGCGTCGAGGAGGTCCTCCATCTGGGGGAGGAAGTCGCCGTCGTGGGAGACGAGGAGGACGTTGCCGTGGCCCTGCTCGAGGATCGCCTCGAGCATGCGCTGCACGCCGATGTCGACGACCTTCTCCGTGGTCGACCCGGCCAGCGGGATCGGCCGGTAGTCCATCGCGAGCAGCGCCTGGATGAACGACGTCGGCAGGTTGCCCGAGGTGGCGTTGAGGAAGAACAGGCCGCGCGCCTCGCCGCCCCATGCGTCGCCCGCGTGCGTGAGGACCCGGTCCCAGCGCGGCCGCTCCTCGGGGTTCGGGCGGTGGCCGAGGATGCTCACCCCCAGCGTGGCGTCGATGTTCTCGCCGTCGATGACGAGGTACGTGGTGGGGGCGTCGCTCATGAGGACAGGTTAGGCGTGGTGGGGGCGTGCGCGTGCCCGGGGTGGGTGCCGCGTGGGGCGGACCAGTGGGGGGACGGTGCGGGCGGGCGGTCGGCCACCGGCCATCGTGTGGCGAGATCAGGGGAGGCGGGCGAGAGACGGGGATTTTTCCCCGGGTCTCGGCCCACTTCCCCCGATCTCGTGACCCGGAGCCGCTGAGCACCCCTGATCTCGGCGAGCCTCCCCTGATCTCGGCAGCCGCGTGGCGGGCGGCCGGTCAGGAGCGCCCGGTCAGCGCACCGGTGCGGGCTGCTCGCGGTCCGTGGACCGACCGTCGCCGTCCGTGGCGGACCCGGCGTCGGCTCCCCGGTCGGCGCCGGCCCCCACAGCCACCTCGTCCTCGTCGCGGAAGAGGTCCTCGGCGTCGGCGGAGTCGTACTGCTCGCGATCGAGGATGCCCTCGCGGTGCGCCACGACGACCGGCACGAGCGCCTGACCGGCCACGTTGACCGCGGTGCGCCCCATGTCGAGGATCGGGTCGACGGCGAGGAGCAGGCCCACGCCCTCGAGCGGCAGGCCGAGCGTGGACAGCGTGAGGGTGAGCATGACGGTCGCGCCCGTCATGCCGGCGGTCGCGGCCGAGCCGACCACGGAGACGAAGGCGATGAGCAGGTAGTCCGTCAGGCCGAGCGAGAGCCCGAAGAACTGGGCCACGAAGATCGCGGAGATCGCCGGGTAGATCGCGGCGCAGCCGTCCATCTTGGTGGTCGCGCCGAGCGGCACGGCGAACGACGAGTAGCCGCGCGGCACGCCGAGATTCCGCTCGGTCACGCGCTGCGTGAGGGGCAGGGTGCCGATCGACGAGCGCGAGACGAACGCCAGCTGGATCGCCGGCCAGGCGCCGCGGAAGTAGCGCAGGACGGACAGGCCGTGCGCGCGCAGGATGACGGGGTAGACGACGAGCAGCACGAGCAGCAGGCCGACGTAGATCGCGAGCGTGAACGTGCCCAGGCTCCCGATCGAGGTCCAGCCGTAGGTCGCGATGGCGTTGCCGATGAGTCCGACCGTCCCGATCGGGGCGAGGCGGATGACCCACCACAGGACCTTCTGCACGATCGCGAGCAGCGAGGCGGACACCGAGAGGAACGGCTCGGCCTTCTGCCCCACCTTGAGCGCGGCGATCCCGATGACGAGGGAGACGACGATGATCTGCAGGACGTTGAAGCCCGGCGACGCGCCGACGCCGGTCACGGCCCCGTCCGCCGCCGTCTCGAGCCCGGCGTTGACCTCGAGCCCGAGGAAGTTCGCCGGGACGATGCCGGTGAGGAAGTCGAGCCAGCCGCCCTGACGCCCGGGGGCGGAGGCATCCTGGGCGTCGACGCCGGCGTTGCTGCCCGGCTGGAGCGCGAGGCCCAGGCCGATGCCGATGAGCACCGAGACGAGGGCGGTGATCGCGAACCAGATGAGCGTCTGAGCGGCGAGTCGGGCGCCGTTGGCGATGCCCCGCAGGTTGGCGATCGAGGTGACGATGGCGAGGAACACGAGCGGCGGGACGATCGCGCGCAGGAGTCCGACGAAGGTCGAGCCGATCGTGTCGAGCGTGGTCGTCAGGGCGTTGGGCTCGTCCTCGGGACCGGTCCCGAGCTCGAGGGCGAGCCAGCCGAGGAGGATGCCGGCGACGAGGCCGATGACGATCTGCGCGCTGAAGGACGGCAGCCGGAGGCGGCGCGCGGGCGCGGTGGTGGAGCGGGTGGACACAGGGGTGCCTTTCGTGGGGAGGGGGCGCGACGGCGCGCCTGCGCACGCCCGTGCGGGCGACGCGATGGGAGAGGTGCCGGTGGACCCGGGACCTCGGGCCGGCCGGGGTGGGCCCAGGCCTGGCGGTCAGCGCCGACGTACCGCGCGGGAGGGGGAGCGGCGGGTCAACGGACCGGCCGCGCGGGCACGGGCCGACACGAGCACGTCGAGCGCCGACCGAGGTCGACGTCGAGCCGCGCCGTGAGGTGCCAGAGGTTGCCCACCGATGCTCCCGGGTCGGGTCCGCGATGCGGACCAGGTAGTTGACGATTCACATACAAGCACACCCGACGGCGGACGGGAACCACCCGCACGGACCGTCCGCATCGTGGACAGGGCTCTGCCCGACGACGAACCCGGGGCGTCCGGTGCGGGACCGTGGTGTGCCAGGCGGCCGCGAGGAGCCGCCGGGGCGCCGGGCGATGAGGCGAGCGCCTCAGTTCTCGTCGTCGGCAGGGGTGGCCGTGCCACCGGCTGATCCGCCGCTGCTGCCGCCCGCTCCGCCGAGGTAGTACGGCGACAGCGCCGAGGTGCGCTCCGCCAGCAGCGCCGCGCAGGTGTCGGTCCGCACGATCCGGCCGCGGTGCATGACGTGGGCGATGCTCCCCACGGCGAGCGCGATCTCGACGAACTGCTCGACGAGCAGGATCCCGACGCCGGACGCCGCCAGCTCGACCAGCGCGTCGACGAGGGTGCGCACCATCTGCGGCGCCAGGCCGAGGGAGAGCTCGTCGACCATGAGGACGGTCGGCCGGGTCGCGAGCGCGCGGGCGACGACGAGCATCTGCTGCTCCCCGCCCGAGAGCAGTCCGGCGCGCACGTCGCGCCGTTCGGCGAGCCGCGGGAAGAGGTCGAAGGCCCGCTCGAGGGCGGACCCGGACCGGTCGACGACGACGAGGTTCTGCGCCACCGTGAGCCTGGAGAACACGCTGCGGCCCTGCTCGGCGTAGCCGAGGCCGGCGCGCGCCCGGCGGTGGACGGCCAGTCGGTCGATCCGCCGCCCGCCGAGCGCGACCGTCCCGGACGCGGCGGGGAGCATGCCGGCGATCCCGTCGAGCAGCGTGGTCTTGCCGGCGCCGTTCGCGCCGAGCAGCACCGTGATCTCGCCGCGGGGAACGACGAGGTCGACGTCCCGGCAGATCGTCAGGTCGCCGCGCTGGACGGTCAGCGCCTCCACCTCGAGCCCGTCGCTCATGCCGTCGCCTCCGTCCCGAGGTAGGCGGCCACCACGCGGGGGTCGTCGAGCACGTCCGCCACGGGTCCGCTCGCGATCACGTGCCCGTCGTCGAGCGCGGTGGCGCGGGTGGCCGCCGCCCGCACGAACTCCATGTCGTGCTCGATGAGGAGGGTCGCGCAGCCGAGCTCGGCGGGGATGCGGTGGACCCGGTCGGCCAGCGCGCGGCTCTCGGCCTCCCCGAGCCCGGCCGCGGGCTCGTCGAGCAGGAGCACGCGGGGGCCCGAGGCGAGCGCCCCGCCGATCTCGAGGATGCGGCGCGACCCGGCGTCCATCAGCCGGATCGGCACGTCGGCGTCCGGCAGCCCGAGGAACTCCGTGACCCGCGCGGCCCGGTCCGCGCCCGCGCGCCCGCCGGCCAGCCGCAGGTACTGCCCGACGGTGAGGCCGTCGATCGCGTGCCCGTGCTGGAACGTGCGGCGCAGACCGAGCCGGGCGCGGGCCCGGGCGGACAGGGCGTCGACGGGCGCCGCGCCGAGGCGCACCTCGCCGTCGTAGGCGGGGAGGAAGCCGGTGACGGCGTCGACGAGGGTCGACTTGCCCGCGCCGTTCGAGCCGATGAGCGCGTGCACGCCCGCCGGGTCGAGGCGCAGGGAGACGTCGTCGAGGATCGTCGCGCCCCCGAGCCGCACCGTCAGGCCGGCCACCTCGAGGGCGGGCCCCCGGTCGGTCGCGTCCGCCGACCGGATGGGCGAGGTGGCGGGGTGCGGCGTCGTCGTGCGGGGACCGTCCGTCAGGGGTCCATCTGCCGCGGCCACGTCCGCCACGGTGGTCGGCGACGTCGAGGGGCGCGGCGTCGTCGGCCCCGGGAGGTCGCAGGTCAGCCGCCTGCCGCGCACGGCACGCGTCTCGAGGCGGTCGCTCACCTGCTCCATGATCCCGCCGTTGCCCTGGCGCAGGACCTCGAAGGCGCCGAGGGCCATGAGCGCGTCGGCGGCGTCGAGGGGGAGGCCGACGCGGCGCAGGAGCTCGGGGACGAACACCGAGAACACGCCCGCGAGGACGGCGCCGCCGAGGACCGCCGCACCGCACAGGACCGCGGTGACGAGGTGGACCATCGAGGTCATCGGCGAGAACACGGCCGGCGTGAGCAGCCCGTACTGCCCGGCGAGCAGCCCGCCCGCGAGCCCGGCGATGAGGGCCGCCCACATGAACGCGCTCGCCTTCGCGCCGCCGACCCGGACGCCGAGGGCCGCCGCCGCGCGTTCGCTCTCGCGGACCGCCGACCAGCCGAGCCCGTGGCGCGACCGGCCGAGCGCGGAGAGACCGAGCTGCGCGAGCGCGAGGAGGACCCAGCACAGGGCGAAGAACCAGCGCGGGTCGCCGAACGGGTCGGCGGGCAGGACCGGCGTGCCCGAGCCGACGCCGGGGAAGCTGCCCTGGCGCAGCACGAGGTCGAGCGCGGTGGCGAACCCGAGGGTGACGACGGCCAGCTCGACGCCGCGGATCCGGGCGGTGGCCAGCCCGATGACGAGGCCGACCGGCGCCGCGACGAGCCCCCCGGCGAGCACGAGGAGCGGGAACGGGAGGTCGGGCACGGCGAGCGCGAGCCACGAGGTCACCCAGCCGCCGATCGCGGCGAACGACATCTGGCACAGCGTGATGAGGCCGGTCCGGTTCGTCAGCACGCCGATGCTGCGCGCGACCAGCGCCGTGATCGCCACCGTGCTCAGCAGGTAGACCCAGTAGACGGGCAGGACGAGCCCGAGGACCACGAGCACGACGACGAGGAGCGCGGTGGCGACCGTGCGGACGTCAGCGAGGCGCATCCCAGACCTCCCGCCTGCGCAGCCACATGAGGGCCACCGCGATGATGAGGAACGGGATCGCGCCCCGGTACTCGGCGATCGCGTCGATCCGGGAGCCGGCCCCCTCGACCGCCCCGACGGCGAGGCCCCCGAGCACGGCGATCCACACGCGGCTGAACGCGCCGAGCAGCGCGGCGGCCAGGGCCGGGACCACGAGGAAGGACATCGACTCGAACGTGGGGTTGCGGGTGGGGGCGACGAGCAGGAGCGCGAGGGTGGAGAGCACGCCGGTCGTGGCCCAGACGATCACCGCGAGGCGGCGCGAGTCGATCCCGAGCAGCTGGACGGTCACCGGGCGCTCGGACATGGCCTCGAGGCGCAGGCCGGTCTGCGAGTGGCGCAGCAGGAGGGTGAGGGCGCCCGCGATCGCGACGGTGAGCACGAGGGCGACCACGGTGGTGAGCGAGACCCGCACCCCGGCGACGTCGAACATGACGTCCGGGACGAGGCTCGGCATCACCCGGGGCGAGTCGCCGAACATCCGGAAGCCGGCGGTGAGGAGCACGACGAGGAGGACCACGGTGACGACCGCCCGCACGGTGACGGACGGCTCGCCGAACCAGCGGGCCATCACCCAGCCGGCGAACCCGGCCACGACGCCGGAGACCGCGAGGCCGCCGAGCGCGGCGAGGGGGAGCGGCACGCCCGAGCCGATCAGTGCGTAGCAGAGGTACGCGCCGACGGCGCCGAGCGCGGCCTGCCCGAAGTTGAGCACGCCGACCAGGCGGTACAGCACCACCACGCAGACCGCGAGGATCGCGTAGGCGGAGCCGGACACGAGCCCGGAGACGACGCCGTCGAGCATCAGCGGGTCCTGGCCGCCGTCGCCGAGGGCTCCCGGGTCGAGGAGGCCCCCCGCGCCGCGGGTGTCACGGGAGGCGCACCCAGTCGCTGACGGTCTCCCAGCCCTCCTCGGTGGCCTGGACCATCATGCTCGAGCGGTTGGGGTTGTGCTCGGTCGCGTCGCCGAAGGTGAAGGGCATGCCCATGAGCGGGTGCTCGATCTCGTCGAGCGCGCGGAACGCCTCGGTCACCGACTCGTTGGTGATCTCGCCGTCGATGCCCTCGAGCACCTCGACGAGGACCTCGGCGGCCACGTAGCCGCCCATCGACAGCGAGGTGAGCGGGACGTCGGCGTCGGTGAGCGTGGTGCGCCAGCCCTCGAGGCCCGGGGCGTCCCCGGTGTAGGGCAGGAACTCGGAGTTCGCGTAGAGGCCGAGCGTGCCCTGCTCCGCGAGGGACTCCTGGACGCTCACGCTGTAGGCCGAGGTGAGGGTGAGCCAGTCGATCTGGTCGAGCAGGCCCTGCTGGTCGACGGCGTTCATGAAGGCCACCGCGACCGGCTCGTTGGAGTTGAAGACGACCGCCTCGCAGCCCGCGTCGCGCACGGCGAGGATGGCCGGCGTCGGGTCGTCGCCGAGGACCACCGAGGTGTCGACGTGCGGGGCCTCGGAGCCGGTGTCCGCCTCCCACCGCTCGATGAGCTCGAGGTAGGGCTCCGTGAGGCCGGCGCTCTCCTGGATGACCGGGCACACGCGGTCGTGGCCGAGGTCCTCCGACGCGAAGTGGAGCAGGGCCTCGTACCCGCGGATCGTGCCGTTGTTGACCGGCGCGATGTTGGCCGACTCGAAGCACGACGGCTCGACCCCGGTCCCGGAGATCGCCACCACGTCCCGCTGCGCGTAGAACGCGGCGTTCGCGCTGCACTCGACGAGGCTCGCGGAGCCGGCGAAGGCGACGACGCCGCTCTCGTCGACGAGGCGCCGCGCGGCCTGGCTCGCCTGCGCGGGGTCTCCGCCGTCGTCCTCGGAGACGAGCTCGATCATCCGGCCGTCGATGCCGCCCTCGGCGTTGACGCGCTCGAAGACGGCCTCGGCAGCGGCGGGCACCTCGGGGAACGGGGCGGGGCCGGTGATGGAGCTGACCGCACCGACCCGGATCGGGTCGCCCTCCGCGCCGTCGTCGTCACCGCCGGAGCAGGCGGCCAGGGTGAGCGCCGCGGTGGCGGCGAGCGCGAGAAGCGTGGTCGTGCTGCGTGTGCGGGACGTCATCGTGCGGGGGACTCCTTGTGCCTCGGCATGCCTGTGGCCGCCGGATCCGCTCCGCTGCGGGCCGGCCCGACGGACGGCTGTGCGTCCCGCGCGCCACCTTCGTCCCGATTGTCACAACTTTGGGGACGGTGGACAACCGGTACTGCGGAAGGTGAGACGACGGGGCGTCGGGGCGGCGTAGCGCTGGAGGACCGTGACGAGGTGCCGAGACCACGAGGCGCCCGTGACCTCGACGGTCACGGGCGCCTCGTGGGTGGTCGCCGGCCGGATCCCCTGCGTGCCGGGGTCCGGGCGGGCAGAGCCTCAGTAGGCCGTGCGGTCCTCGGCCTGCGGCTCGTTCGTCGCGGCGTCGCCGGGGACGTACTCGCCGGAGTCGGACCCGGCGTCGGCGGTGATCGCCTGCGGCGAGCGACCGGCCTTGAGCGCGGCGAGGCGGGCGTCGATCTCCATGTCCTTGCTGTGGTCGGCCAGCTCGGCGAACTGGTCCTCGATCGAGCCGGCGTTGATCTCGGCCTGCCCGGCCACGTAGGCCTCCTCGCGGCGGACCTGGTCCTCGAAGCGGGAGATCTCGCTGGTCGGGTCGAGCACGTTGATCGACGAGATCGCGCCCTGGACCTGCTTCTGCGCGGCGGCCGACTTCTGACGGGCCACGAGCTGGTCGCGCTTGCCCTTGAGCTCCTCGAGCTTGCCGCGCATCTGCACGAGCCCGGCCTTGAGCTTCTCGACGACCTCGTTCTGCGAGTCGATCATCGGCTTGGCGGACTGGGCCTCGCCCTCGGCGGTGATCTGCTTGTTGAGCGCGATCTTGGCGAGGTTGTCGAACTTCGACGCGCCGGCGGCGTCCCCGGAGGTGCGCAGCTCCTCGGCCTTGTTCGAGGCGGCGAGCGCCTTCTGGCCCCAGTCGCGGGCGTCGCGGACGTCCTCCTGGTAGTCGCGCTCGGCGAGGCGCAGGTTGCCGATGGTCACGGCCACGGCGTCCTCGGCCTCCTTGATGGAGCTCGTGTAGTCGCGCACCATCTGGTCCAGCATCTTCTGCGGGTCCTCGGCGCGGTCCAGCAGCGCGTTGATGTTCGCGCGCGTCAGCTGGGCGATGCGCCCGAGGATGCTCTGCTTCTCAGCCATGTGATCTCCCTGTCGGTGGTGTCGCGATTGTCGGTCGTACCTACCGCGCCGCGTTCGCGACGCCGTCTGTCGGGGCCGGCTGGTGCCGGCCGGTCGTGGGGCCGGGACGGTCACGGCCCGGCCGGGGGTCGGTCGACGACGCCGGTCAGAAGCGCCCGCCGAAGCTGCTGCCGCCGAAGCCGCCTCCGCCGCCGCCGCCGAACCCTCCGCCGAAGCCGCCTCCGCCGCCCCAGCCGCCGTGGTGGTCGTCACCCCCGCCGAGGAGCCCGCCGATGATGCCGCCGATGACGAGGGAGCCGACGTCGACCCCGCCCCGGCGCGGGTGGTAGCCGCGGCCGTACGGGTTGCCGGCCCCGTAGCCGGAGCCGAGCTGGAGGGACGCGAGGTCCCGCTCGACGTCCTGCTGCGCCTCGCGGAGCATCGTCGTGGCGCGTCCGGCCGCGCGGATCGACTCGTCGGGGGAGGAGTCGAGCAGGGACCGGGCGCGCAGGATCTCGTCCTCCGCGCCGCGGACCTGCGTGCGGGCGTGCTGGCCCACCGCGCCGCGCCGCGTGTTGATGAGCTGGTCGACCGAGCGGTGCAGCCGCTCCGCCGCCTCGATCCGGCCCTCGGCGATCGAGCGGTTGCGGCGCACCACCTCGGCGCGCTCGCGCATGGGGGCGAGGACCTCGTCGATCGCGGTCTCGGCGCTGGTGAGCCGGTCGAGCGCGGCGAGCGGGTCGCCGCCCTGACGCGCCTCCTCGCCCTGGGCGATCGCGGCGACCGCCTCCTCGCGGGCCGAGCGGACGCCCGGGTTGTCGCGGGCGAGGCGGTCGGCGTCCTCGACGTCGGAGGAGATCGACGCGATCGCCTTGGCGAGGTTCGCCGAGGCGTGCTCGAGCTGCTGGCCGGCGCCGGCCACGCGGTCCGCGAGCTCGGCGGCCTGGTGGACGGCCTCCTCGGCCACGCGGGCGTGGGTGACGGCGGCGCGCCGGTTGCGGGTGGCGGCGGCCAGCCCCTCGTCCACGCTGCGCAGCGCCGAGTCGAGGAGCTGCTCGGCCTGCTCGGGGTCGTCCTTGACGGAGGCGAGCGCGGACGCCGGGTAGCGGCCGGTCAGCGCCCGCAGGTGGATGCGGGAGTTCTCGACCTCGCCGCGCACCTCCTCGGCACGCGTCCGGGTCTCCTCGAGGACCTCCTCGACCCGGGACTCGATGTTGCGCAGCCGCTCGAACTCCTCCTGCTGGGAGCTGAGCGTCGTGCGCACCACCTCGCTGCGGTCGAGGATCCGCAGGAGCAGCCGGCGCTCCTCGTCCTCGGACTCCGGGTGCTCGTCGTCGAGGGTGCGCCGCGCCTGGAAGGCCTCGTCGACGGCCTTCTGCGCCGCGGCGAGCGCCTCGGTGAACTCGTCCGTGCGACGCAGGCCGAACTGGGCCTTGGCGAACTCGAGCTCGGCGGCGGAGGAGCGCACGGCGTCGTCGGCGCCGACGAGCGCGGACCCGGCCTCCTTCCGCAGCTCCGGCAGGGGGAGTCGCGCCGGGTGGTTCTCGGGCAGCCCTTCGAGAGGGTCCTTGGCGCCGCTCTTCCCGGTCTTCCGGCGCCACGCGGCGAAACCGACGGCCCCGACGGCGACGACCGCGACGCCGCCGATGAGGAACCCACCGATCCCGATGCCGCCCGTCGCGTCGCCGAGCCCCTCGCCCCACGCGGTGCCGAGCTCGGACCACTCCCCGGCGTTGAAATGGTCGGCCACGTCGCCGTCGATGACGGACTGGACCTCGCCGTCGGACACCGGTGCGTTCTCGCCGACGGCTACCCCGTACGCGGACTCGTCGACCGCGATCGCGAGGAGGACCTCGTCGTCGGACATGTTGGACAGCTGCGCGGTCTCCTCGGCCCACTGCGGCGCGGACGTCCCGCCGAAGTCGGAGACGTAGACGATGAACGGCTGGACGTCGTGCTCCGCCTCGATCTGGTCGAACAGCGCCTCGAGGTCGGCCTCCTCGGCATCGCTCAGCACGTCGGCCTCGTCGAGCACGCCGTCCGGCAGGTTCGACGGGTCCGCCGCCAGTGCCGGTCCGGCCAGCAGGACGGGGCCGAGCGCGAGCGCGGCGATACCGAGCGGGGCGGCGAGGCGGCGGGGGCGACGAGAGGCAGGTCTCACCCAACGATCTTGGCGTGATGTGGCCGCCGTCGCAACGAGGGTCCGTCGCCTTCCGCCGCGGGCGGACACGTCCTGCCCGGTCGGTGCCGCTCGGGGGTCCGCCCCCGGCGGGTCCGGCCCTCGTCGTCGTGCCCGGTCCCGGTCCGTCGGGACGGACGACGACGCGCGACCACGTAGGCCGAGGCACGCGACGACGGGCGGTGTGGTGCCGGACCAGGCACGGCGGGGTGTCGGCGGCCGCGGGTATCATGTGCCGGTCGGGCCGAGGCGGGCCCGCCCACGCACGCCGACAGCCGTCGGCCCCGATCGACGAATGAGGTTCCGCGGTGCCCACCGGCAAGGTCAAGTTCTACGACCCCGACAAGGGGTTCGGCTTCATCGCCGGGGACGACGGTTCCGAGGTCTTCCTGCACGCCTCCGCCATGCCCGCCGGTGCCAGCCCGCGCGCCGGGGCACGCGTCGACTACGGGGTGGCGGACGGCCGCCGCGGCCCGCAGGCCCTGTCGGTCACCGTGCTCGAGGCCCCGCCGTCGGTCGCCAAGGCGCACCGCCGGCCGGCCGAGGACATGGCGACCATCGTCGAGGACCTCATCAAGACTCTCGACCGCGCCTCGAGCTCGCTCAACCGCGGGCGCTACCCGGACAACGGGGCCAAGCTCGCGGCGATGCTCCGCGCGGTGGCCGACCAGTTCGACGCCTGAACGCCCGTCTCGACCTCTGGGCCATCCGTCTCGACGGCTGAGCCCCCCGCGCGGGTGACCGACCGCATGCGCGGCGGCGCCCCCACGGCCGACCCCGGGGCCGCCTGCCCGCGGCGTCACGCCTAGACTGTCCGGGTGTCTGCAGCCCGCACCGCCCGTGCCCCCTCGAAGGATCAGGTCCTGTCCGGGGCCGTCGAGGTGGCCCGCTCTGCCGCCGAGGATGTCGCCATCGGCGGTCACGTCGGCGACCACACGGGCTTCGAGCTCCACGCCGACCGGGTCGGCACGCACTACTTCGCCTCGCAGGTCCCCGGCTACCAGGGGTGGCGCTGGGCGGTGACCGTCGCCCGCGTACCGCGCGGCCGGACCCCGAGCGTGAGCGAGGTCGAGCTCGTCCCCGGAGACGGCGCCCTGCTGGCCCCGGCGTGGGTGCCGTGGGCCGACCGCCTGCGCCCCGGCGACCTCGGCACGAACGACGTCCTGCCCTACGTGGCCGAGGACGACCGGCTCGTCCAGGGGTACGAGTTCACGGGCGAGGAGGACGACGCCGAGCGGCAGGTCGCCGAGGACCTCGGCCTCGCGCGCGCCCGGGTGCTCTCGCCCCGTGGCCGCGCCGAGGCCATGCAGCGGTGGTACGAGGGGGCTGCCGGCCCCGACGCGCCGGTGGCGAAGAACGCGGCGGGCCCCTGCTCGTCGTGCGGGTTCTTCATGCAGCTCGCCGGCACCGCGCGGACGATGTTCGGCGTGTGCGCGAACGAGTGGTCGCCCGACGACGGCCGGGTGGTCGCCCTCGACCACGGGTGCGGCGCCCACTCCGAGACCCGCGCGCCCGAGCCCGCCCCGCTGTGGGACGCGACCCCGCCCGTGCGCGACGAGGCCGACCTCATCGTCCTCCCGCCGCTCAACCCCGTGCCCGAGGAGCCGGCGGAGGTCGAGGAGACGGACGAGGCGTCCGGCAAGTCGTCGGTCGAGAAGCCGGCGGGGGCCGAGGAGCCGGCCACCGGGGACGATCCGGCCCCGCAGGACGGGCCCGAGGTGTCGGACCCGACGTGACCGATCCGCAGCAGGGGGATGCTCCGGACTGGGAGGCCCAGGAGCAGGAGCGCCAGAAGCTGGCGCTGAAGAACGTCGCCGGCTGGGCCGGCGGCTTCATCCGGCACCGCTGGACGGCGACCGGGCACGAGATCCGCCTCGGCGTGCGCAACGTGCTCGACCGGGACGAGCCGGCGGTCGGCACGATCCCCGCCGTCGTGTCGATGACGAGCTACGGCAAGCGCCTGCGCCGCACGGCCTACCTCGCGCTCGAGTCGATCGCCCGCGGCTCGGTGCGGCCCTCCCGCCTCATCCTCTGGGTCGACGAGCCCGAGGTCCTCGAGGACCCGCCGCAGACCCTGCGCCGCCTCATGGCCCGCGGCGTCGAGGTCCTCCCGTGCGAGAACTACGGGCCGCACAAGAAGTACTACCCGTACGTCGCGAGCCGGGAGCACCACGACCTCCCGCTCGTCACCGCGGACGACGACGTCATCTACCCCTACCGGTGGCTCGAGCAGATCTGGGGCGTGCACACCCAGCACCCCGGCGACGTCGTGGCGATGCGCGCCCACCGCGTCCGGCTGCAGGGGAAGATCCTCACCCCGTACCTCACGTGGCACCCGGTGCGCTCGACCCAGGCCTCGCACCGGCACTTCGCCACCGGCGTCTCGGGCGTCCTCCACCCGCCCGCCATGCTCGAGGCACTGAGGGAGTCGGGCACGACCTTCACCGAGCGCTGCCCCAAGGCGGACGACATCTGGCTGCACTGGCACTCCCTGCGCACCGGGACCCGCGTCCGCCAGGTCCACAACCGGCCGCGGGACTTCCGCGAGATCGAGCGGCCCTGGCAGACCGGCCTGTTCGAGTCGAACGGGTACGGCGGCGCCAACGACGCACAGATCAACGCGCTGTACACGGCGGAGGACATCGCCGTCATGGTCGACGACATCCCGCGGTGAGCCCCTCCTCCGCGCCACCGGCCGCGGACGGGCCGATGTTCCCGTTCCGGTCGGTCGTCCTCGGCGCGATGGTGCCGACCTTCCTCCTCGAGGTCGGCATCGGCGCCGCCCTTCCGGTCATCGTCACGCGGGCCACGGACCTCGGCGCCTCGCTCGGCGTCGCGAGCCTCCTGGCCGCGCTCGTCCCGGTCGGTCAGATCCTCGCGGACCTGCCGGCGGGCGGCCTCACCTCGCGGGTGGGGGACCGGTGGGCGATGGTCGCGGCGGGTCTTGTCGCCGTCGTCGGCTTCGTCCTCGGGGTGGTCGCCGGATCGGTCGTGGCGCTCGGCGTGGCGGCGCTCCTGCTCGGTGGTGCGCAGTCCGTGTTCGCGATCGCGCGTCACGCGTACCTCACGAGCACGACGGCGCCGCAACGCCGTGCGCGCGTCCTGTCGACGATCGCCGGGGTCTTCCGCGCCGGGCTGTTCGTCGGGCCGTTCGTCGGTGCGGCCGTGCTCCTTGCGGCCTCGACGAGGTGGGCGTTCGCCGTCGGCGTGGTGACGTCGCTGCTCGCGGTGGCGGTCGTCCTGCTCGCCGGCGGGTCCGAGGCCGACCGTCCCGCGGTGATGGCGCGGACGGCAGGTCGGCCGACGATGCGCTCGGTGGTCCGCCGGCACCGTGCCGTGCTCGCGCGCCTGGGCGCCGTGGCCGTGACGGTCGCGGCGGTGCGGGGCGCGCGGCAGACGGTGCTGCCGATCTGGGCGGAGCACATCGGGCTCGACGGTGCCACGACCTCGGTGATCTTCGGCGTCGCCGCGGGGATGGACATGCTGCTCTTCTACCCCTCGGGGCAGGTGATGGACCGGTTCGGGAGGCTGTGGGTGGGCGTGCCCGGGATGGCGATCATGGGCCTCGCGCTCGCGAGCATCCCGCTGACGGACTCGGCCGCCGAGCTGGGTGCGGCCGGCCTCGCGCTCGGCATCGGCAACGGGCTGACCTCGGGGATCCTCATGACGATCGGCTCAGACGCGGCCCCTCGCGAGGGCCAGGCCCAGTTCCTCGCCGCGTGGCGGCTGCAGGGCGACCTCGGCGCGGCGGCGAGCCCGCTCGTGCTCGCCGCGGGGCCGGCGCTGGGTTCTCTGGCCGTGGCCGTGTGGGTGACGTCGGGGGTGGCGGCGGTGTCCATCGCGGTGCAGCGGCGGTGGCTGCCGCGCTACTCCGTGCACGCTAGCCGGTCGACGCGGCGGGCTGCGGGCCTCAACCCCGACGGCTCGACCCCCACCCGCCTCGACGAGTGAGCGGGCGAGCTCATCGAGATTGCGGTTGGGGCCCCAACCGCAATCTCGGCGAGCACCAACCGCAATCTCGACGAACGGGGGGCTGCTCAGCCGCGGTCGACGACGTTGCGCATGGCCGAGACGTCCCCGGCCAGCAGGGCGCCCAGGTTGTGCTCGATCAGCTGCTTCCCGCCGTGCGCCCGGTAGCCCGCCACGTGCGGCGTGTAGACGAGGTTCGGCGCCTGCCACAGCCGTGACTCCGGCGGCAGCGGCTCCTGCTCGCTCACGTCGAGCCCGGCACCGGAGAGGGTGCCGGCCTCGAGGGCGTCGACGAGCGCGTCCTCGTCGAGGGTGGCCCCGCGGCCGACGTTGACGACGATCGCGCGGTCGGGGAGCAGGGCGATCCGCCGTGCGTCGAGGGCGAGCTCGGTCTCCGGGGTCGAGGGCAGGACCATGACGAGGATGTCGGTCTCCGCCAGCGCCGCGTCGAGCCCGTCCTGGGCGACGACGTCGTACCCGCCCCGCTCGCCGGCCGACCGCGCCACCCCGCGCACGCTCGCGCCCAGCGCGGAGAGGATCCCGGCGAGCCGCTGCCCGATGGACCCGAAGCCCCAGATCAGCACGCGCGCGTCGATGAGCGAGGCGACCCGCTCGGGCGGCTGGATCGAGCGCGGGCGGCGCAGCTCGTCGGCCCATCGCGACTCCCGCTGGGCCGCGAGCAGCTGCGGCATCCGCCTCAGCACGGTGAGCGCGAGAGTGACCGCGTGCTCGGCGACGGTCGCGTCGTGCAGCCCGCGTCCCGAGGTGAGGACGACGTCGGCCGGCAGGCCCGCCGCCTCGAACAGGTCGGTCCCGGCCGCGAGGGACTGCACCCAGCGCAGGTCCGGCAGGTCGCGGGCCACCGAGGTGAGCAGCGTCGGCGTGCCCCACGCGACGACGCCCTCGGCGTCGCGGTCCTCCGGCGGGATCTCGTGGCCCTCGCGGAGGGGGACGACGGTGACGCCGTCGGGCATCTCGAGGTCGAGGTCGGAGCGGTTGGTGACGAGCAGCTTCATGGCGACTTCCTCCGTCGGGACCGGGGTGCGCGGGCGGTGGGCGGGCGGTGCGAGGGGGCGGCGGCCGGGGACGACCGACGGCGGCGCGCCGGCCCCCGCCGTGGTCAGGGACTAGGGAGAACGGCCGGAGGCGTCCATAATGACCGACTGTGACCCCCGACGCAGACGCGACCGCCCCGGAGCCCACCTCCGGCCGCGCAACCCCAGTACCGGCGGACAACATGCTCGAGCGGCTGTTCAAGATCCGGCAGCGCGGCTCGACCCCGTGGCGCGAGGTCCGTGGTGGCCTCGTCACGTTCTTCGCGATGAGCTACATCATCGTGCTCAACCCGATCATCCTCTCGACGCCGGACTCGACCGGCCACTACCTCGGTGGTGGCACCGACGGCGCGAACTTCGCCGCCATCGCCGCCGGCACCGCGCTCGTCGCCGGCGTCATGTCGATCCTCATGGGATCGGTCGCCAACTTCCCGCTCGCGATCGCCGCCGGGCTCGGGATCAACGCCCTCCTCGCCTACACCGTCGTCAGCATGGAGGGCATGACCTGGGGCGACGCGATGGGCCTCATCGTCCTCGAGGGCATCGTCATCCTCGTCCTCGTGCTCACCGGGTTGCGGGAGGCGATCTTCCGCGCCGTCCCGCCCTCCCTCAAGACCGGTATCTCGGTCGGCATCGGCCTGTTCATCGCCCTCATCGGCGTGGTCAACGCGGGCATCGTCCGGCCCGGGGCGGGCACGCCGCTCGAGTTCGGCATCGGCGGCTCGATCGCCTCCTGGCCGCTCGTCGTCTTCATCATCGGACTCCTCCTCATCCTCGTCCTCATGGCCCGGAACGTGCGCGGCGCGATCCTCATCGGCATCGTCGTCGCCACCGTGATCGCGGTGATCGTCGAGGCGGTCGCGAGCCCGGGCGCGCAGACCCCCGACGGGTCGAACCCCGGCGGCTGGGGCCTCACCGTCCCGGCGATCGAGGGCAGCATCGTCCAGGTCCCCGACTTCGCCACGCTCGGCCAGTTCTCCCTGTTCGGGGCGTTCGAGAAGATCGGCTTCGTCGCCGTCCTCGTCCTCATCTTCTCGATCATGCTCGCCGACTTCTTCGACACGATGGGCACGATGGTCGCCGTCGCCTCCGAGGGCGACCTGCTCGACGCCGACGGCAACCCGCCGGCCACGCGTCGCATCCTCGTCGTCGACTCGATCGCGGCCGCCGCCGGTGGCGCGGGCGGTGTCTCCTCGAACACGTCCTTCGTCGAGTCCGCGGCCGGCGTGGCCGACGGCGCCCGCACGGGCCTGTCGACGATCGTCACGGGCGCCTGCTTCCTGCTCGCGACGTTCCTCGCGCCGCTCGCCGAGGCGGTGCCCTACGAGGCGGCCACCCCCGCGCTCGTCGTCGTCGGGTTCCTCATGATGCAGCAGGTCGTCGACATCCCCTGGAAGAACCTGTCGCTCGCGATCCCGGCCTTCCTCACGATCATCTTCATGCCGTTCTCCTACTCGATCGCGGTGGGCATCGGCGTCGGCGTCGTCGCCTACGCGATCCTCATGGCCACGACCGGCCAGGTGCGCAAGGTGCACCCGCTCATGTGGGGCGTCGTCGTCGCGTTCGCGATCTACTTCGCCCTCGGCCCGATCCAGGACCTGCTGGGGATCTGATCGATTGATGACGCAGGCGTCCACGGGCCCGAGGCGCGGGTTCCTCGGCTCGACGTTCCACTCGCTGCGGTACTTCAACTACCGGCTGTGGTTCTTCGGGTCGATGATCGCCAACACGGGCACGTGGGCGCAGCGCGTCGCCCAGGGCTGGCTCGTCCTCACCGAGCTGACGGACGACTCCGGCATCGCCATGGGCATCGTCACCGGGCTGCAGTTCCTGCCCGCGCTGCTGCTCAGCCCGATCGCCGGCGTGACCGCCGACCGGGTCGACCGGCGGAAGATGCTCATGCTCACCCAGGGGGCGATGGGCGCCCTCGCGCTCGGCCTCGGGATCCTCGTGCTCTCCGGCGCCGTCGAGCTGTGGATGGTCTACGGCTTCGCGTTCGCCCTGGGCTGCGCCTCGGCGTTCGACGGGCCCGTGCGCCAGACCTTCGTCTCCGACATGGTTCAGCCCGCGGACCTGCCGAACGCCGTGGGCCTCAACTCGACCTCGTTCAACCTCGCCCGCATGGTCGGACCGGGCCTCGCGGGCCTCGCGATCGCCTGGGTCGGGACGGGCTGGGTGTTCGTCGCCAACGGCGTGTTCTTCGGCGCGACGATCCTCGCCCTCACGCTCATGCGGGTCGGCGAGCTCAACCCGCGCGACGTCGTGCCCCGCGCCCGCGGCCAGTTCCGCGAGGGACTCGCCTACGTGCGCCACCGCTCCGACCTCGTCGTCGTCATGGTGACCGTCGGCGTCGTCTCCAGCCTCGGTATGAACCAGGCGGTCACCCAGGGCGTCATGGCACGGCAGGTCTTCGAGCGCGGCCCGGAGGAGTACGGGGTGCTCGGGTCGGTCATGGCCGTCGGGTCGCTCCTCGGGGCGCTCATGGCCACCCGACGACGCAACCCGCGGGTGCGGACCGTCATCCTCGCCGCGTTCGCGTTCGGGGTGGCCTCGCTGCTGTCCGCGCTGGCCCCGAGCTTCTGGTGGTTCGCGGCCTCGCTCGTGCCCGTCGGCTTCACGGTGCTCACCATGCTCACGTCCGCGAACGCCACCGTGCAGACGTCGACCGATCCCGCCTACCGGGGCCGCGTGATGAGCCTGTACATGATGGTGCTGCTCGGCACCGGCCCGTTCGGCGCGCCCCTGGTCGGCTGGATCGCCGAGCAGTTCGGCGCCCGCACCTCGATCCTCGTCGGGGCCGTGCCCTCGATCCTCGTGGCCGCGGTCGCCGCCCTGTGGGTCCGGCGCGCGTGGGACGTGCGGGTGGGGCTCGACCGCGAGCCGCGACGGCACCTCACCTACGAGGGGCCGCGCGAGCGTGCCGCCCGCGCCGCCGAGGAGGGGCGTCAGACCTGAGGATGCCGGGGGGCAGGAGCCTCCGCCGAGGTCGTGCCCGAGGCGCGGCTCAGCCCAGCGCCTCGACGACGTGGTCGATGCACGCCGTGAGGGCCTCGACGTCCGCGAGCGGCACGGCGGGGAACAGGCCGAACCGCAACTGGTTGCGCCCGAGCTTGCGGTAGGGCTCGACGTCGACCACCCCGTGCTCCCGCAGCACCGCGGCGACCGCGGCGGCGTCGACCCCCTCGAGGTCGACGGTCGCGACGACGGGGGAGCGGTAGGCCTCCTCGACGAACGGCGCGGCCCACGATCGCTGCTCCGCCCACGCGTACACGTGCGCGGCGTTCTCGGCCGACCGCCCGGCGGACCACTCCAGCCCGCCGCGCTCGAGCATCCAGTCGAGCTGCTCGGCCAGCAGGACGAGAGTGGCGAGCGCGGGGGTGTTGACCGTCTGGTCCTTGCGCGAGCTCGCGAGCGCCGCGCCGAGGTCGAGGAACGCCGGCACCCAGCGGCTCGCCGTCAGCTCCTCGACCCGCGCCACCGCGGCGGGGGAGAGGGTGGCGACCCACAGGCCGCCGTCGCCCCCGAACGCCTTCTGCGGCGCGAAGTAGTAGGCGTCGGTCGCGGCGAGGTCGACCGGGACCGCGCCGGCGGCCGACGTGGCGTCGACCAGCGTGAGCGCGTCCGCCCCACCGATCCGCTCGACCGGGGCGAGGGCGCCGGTCGACGTCTCGTTGTGCGGGTACGCGTGGGCGTCCACGCCCTCGACGGCGGACAGGCGCGCGATGGACCCTGGTGCTGCCTCGACCCGCACGCTGGGGGCGAGGAACGGCGCGCGGTCCGTGACGGTCGCGAACTTGCTCGAGAACTCGCCGTGCACCGCGTGCTGGGCGCGCTCGCGCACGAGGCAGAAGGCGGCCGCGTCCCAGAACGCCGTCGACCCGCCGTTGCCGAGGACGACCTCGTAGCCGTCCGGGAGCCCGAGCAGCTCCGCGACCCCCGAGCGCACCCGCGAGACGAGGCGCTCGACCGGCGCCTGCCGGTGCGAGGTGCCGAGCACGCCGGTCCCGGCGGCGGTCAGCGCCGCGAGCTGGCCGGCCCGGACCCGGGTGGGGCCGGAGCCGAAGCGCCCGTCGGCGGGCAGGAGGTGGGAAGGGATCGTCACGTCGGCCACCGGTCGATCATCCCACCGCAGCAGGGCCGAGGCTCCGGGCGTCCGCCGCCCGTGACCAGGCGACCGTCGCTCGTGGCCGGGCGTCTGCCGACCGGGTCGGATGTCGGGCCGGGCGGGTAAGGTCGAGGGTGTGCCCGGAGCGGGCACGCGGGGCAGCTGCCCCGCCACGTCCTCGTGCACCGGAGACACCATGAGCGATCTCATCGACACCACCGAGATGTATCTCAAGGCTGTCGTCGAGATGGAGGAGGAGGGCGTCCCGCCGCTGCGGGCGCGCATCGCCGAGCGGCTCGGTCACTCGGGCCCCACGGTCTCGCAGACCGTCAGCCGCATGGAGCGCGACGGCCTGCTCCACCTCAGCCCCTCCCGCGAGGTCGAGCTCACCACGGAGGGCCGCGACGCCGCCGTGCAGGTCATGCGCCGCCACCGCCTCGCCGAACGGCTCCTCGTCGACGTCGTCGGTCTCGACTGGGCGTTCGTCCACGAGGAGGCCTGCCGCTGGGAGCACGTGATGTCCGGACGGGTCGAGGAGCGCCTCGTCGACCTGCTGGGCGACCCGACCAACGACCCCTACGGCAACCCGATCCCGGGCACGGACGCCCCGGCGGCGGACCCGGGCATGACCTCGCTGTCCGAGGCGGTCGCCGACCTGCAGGACGGCGAGAGCCGCGAGCTCACCCTTGTACGCATCGGCGAGCCGCTCCAGGTGCACACCGGACTGCTGGCCGACATGCGCAGCGGCGGCCTGCTCCCCGGGGCGTCGATCACGGTCACGCGCCGGGACGACGTGCTCGAGCTCGACGCCGGGCAGGAGCTCGTGCTCGAGATGACGCCGGCCGACGGTCGTCACCTCGCCGTCGTCGCCTGACGCCTCCGCGCGACGAACGGCCCCGACGAGCCGCTCCCGCCCCGCCCCCGGGCGTGTCTCCCGCCCCGGCGCCGGGCGTGTCCTCGGCCCGCGCAGGTCACGGCCGATGTGGTTCCGTGACCTTCGGGTCCGCCCCAAGGGCGGGTCAAACCCTCAGGTGGCCGGGGTGTGGACAGAGCGTGACGGCGCGATCTCCCGCACGATTCCGCGGAATTCCGGCACCTGACCGGGGCCGCGTGTCCATTCCGTGACGTTCCACACAGTGTCGTTACCGAGGTGTGACTTTTGGTCTCGGAATGGTTACTGTCCTACCCGTGCCTCCCGCTGGGGGCGCACCCGGACGGACTTCGAGCCCTGTCGCCGCCCCGGGTAGGTGCGAACCACCGCGGCAGGGGCGGGGGAACCAGGTAGTACGGCCGGGCGACCGGTCTTGGGGTGAAGCGCGGCCTTCCGGGCTGCGCCGGACGCTCTCCCAGTCCGAACCCGACAGCTCACCCCGTAGAGGTCACAGGAGAGGTCCCCCATCGTGCAGAGCACTACCCGCCGCACAACGCTCGCCGCCGTCTCGGCGTCGATCGTCGTCGCGGTCGCCGCCTCGTCGGCATCAGCGTCCCCCGCCCCCGAGTCGGCCGTCGACAAGACCCAGGGCACGTTCGCCTCGGTCACCGACGCGGTGGTTCCCACGAACGCCGCGCTGACCGTGGCCGCCGACGCGGCCTACGACGTCGAGACCGCGTCCGTCTTCGGCACCGCCGACGCCGCCCCGGCCCCCGAGCCGGAGCCCGCGCCCGAGCCGGTCGTCCGCGAGGACGAGGCCGCCACCCGCGACGCCGAGCGCGAGCAGGTCGCCGAGGAGCAGGCCGAGGTCGCCGAGGCGCCCGCCGCGGATGCCCCCGTCGCCGAGCAGGCGCCGGCCGAGGCCCCCGCCGTCGAGGCCGCCCCGGAGCCCGAGGCCCCGGCCGCCGCCCCGTCGGCCGCCGGCAGCTCGATCGTCGCCATCGCCCGCCAGTACGTCGGCGTCCCCTACGTGTGGGGCGGCACCTCGCCCAGCGGCTGGGACTGCTCCGGCTTCACCTCCTACGTGTTCGCCCAGGCCGGGATCTCGATCCCGCGCTCCTCGGCGGCCCAGCGCGGCGCCGGCCAGGTCGTCTCGGCCGCCGAGGCCCGCCCCGGCGACCTCGTCTGGTGGCCCGGCCACATCGGTATCTACACCGGCGACGGCAACCACATCGCGGCCCGCAACCCGGGCACGCCGACCCACGAGTCGCCGATCTACCGCGCGAACCCCACCTACATCCGAGTGGCGGGCTGATCCATGACCACCACGTTCCAGGGTCTCCCCGCGCGCCGCACCGCCCTCGCGGCCGTCTCCGCCTCGATGATCGTCGCGGTCGCCGCGACCTCCGCCGCCGCCGACCCCGCGGTCGAGGCCGGCTCCAAGTCCACCGAGCGCATCTCGCAGGTCTCCGACCGCGTGGTCCCGACGAACGCCGCCCTGACGGTCGCCGCCGACGCCACGTACGACGTCGAGACCGCCAGCGTCTTCGGCACCGCCGACGCTGCCCCGGCCCCCGAGCCGGAGCCGGAGCCGGCCCCCGAGCCGGAGCCGGCCCCCGAGCCGGAGCCGGAGCCCGTCGAGCGCGAGGAGGCCGCGGCCTCCCGGACCGACGAGCGCGCGGAGGCGCCGGAGCCCGCCGTCGAGGAGGCGGCGCCGCAGGCCGAGACCCAGACCGAGGCGGCCACGCAGGCCGCCGCCGAGCCGGCCCCGGCCCCCGCGGCCAGCGCCTCGGGCAGCGCCGCGGTCTCGATCGCCCTCCAGTACCAGGGTGCGCCCTACGTCTGGGGCGGCACGAGCCCGTCCGGCTGGGACTGCATCGGTTTCGTCAGCTACGTCTACCGCCAGCTCGGCCACGAGGTCGGCAGCACGCCGGCCGCCGTGCTCTCCGCCGGCACCCGCGTGCCCGCCTCCGAGGCGCGTCCGGGCGACATCATCTACACGCCCGGCCACGTCGCCATCTACATCGGCGACGGACAGAACATCGGGGCCTGGAACGAGAGCATGGGCACCCGCGTGGGCCCGAACTCCTGGCTCGGCGCGCCGACCTACATCCGCGTCGGCTGACACCACCGCACCACCGACCTCGCCCCGTCCCGCCTCGAGCGGGGCGGGGCGTCGTCGTCGTGCCGTCGTCGTCGAGCTCGATGCCCGACGACGAACCCCGACGGCGAGGCCCGACCGCGCAGCGCACGGGAGATGCGCCCCCGTTCGTGACCTTGGTCCGGTCGCCGATCGCTCCTCAGGCGGCACAATGGTCCTGCACACGTCGCGAGGAAGGGTGAGTGCCATGACGCAGGACATCGTCGTCGGTGTGGACGGCTCGGAGATCAGCCTCGGCGCCCTGGACTGGGCCGCCCATGTCGCCGCGGTCCGCGGGCTCGGGCTGCACATCGTCTGCGCGTACCGGCTCCCCAGCTACATGGCCGCCGGCCGCGCGGGCACCGTCGTCGTCGACGAGGCCAGCGTGCGGGAGGCCGCCCAGGCGGTCGTCGACGACGCCGCGGCCCGCGTGGCCCACCACGGCGTTCCCGTGCGCACCTCGGTCGACCCCGGGGACCCGTCGGGCGTGCTCATCGAGCTGTCGAAGGACGCGCGGGCGGTCGTGTGCGGGACGCGCGGGGGCGGCGGGTTCACCGACCGACTGCTCGGCGCCGTGCCGTCCGCGGTGCCCGCCCACGCCCACAGCCCTGCCGTGGTCGTGCCCGCGCCGCGCGAGGAGCCGTTCGTGCCGATCCGGCGGATCGCCGTCGGCGTCGACGGCTCACCCTCCGCCCGCCTCGCGGTGACGGTGGCGCTCAACCTCGCCGAGTCCTTCGGGGCCGAGGTCCACGCCGTCGCCGCCGTCCCACTGACGGCCGGGGCGTCGGCGATGGCCTGGGTCCCCTCGACCGTCGACCACGAGGAGATCCTCGCGGACGTGCGTGCCTCGATCGACGAGGTCGTCGAGCCGCTCCTGGCCGGCCGGGACATCACCGTCCACCGCAGGGCCGTCGACGGGAACCCGGCGGCGGTCCTCGCCGAGGTTTCGGAGCAGGTGGACCTGCTCGCCGTCGGCAGCCGCGGGCGCGGCGGCTTCGCCGGACTCGTCCTCGGGTCCACCTCGCAGGCGGTCCTCGGGCACGCCAAGTGTCCCGTCATCGTCACGCCGTCCCGGGTGGAGGACGCGGGCCTGACCCCGGACCCGGCCTAGCCGCGGGACCCGGCCCCGGACCCGGCCTAGCCGCGGGACCCGGCCCCGGACCAGGCCGATGCGCGGCGCGGTCCAGGGGCGCGCCGGCGGGGGACGACGGAACGGGCCTGGCTCAGCGTCCGTCAGGCCGCGAGCTCCACGAGCGCCGCGCGCAGGGCGTCGAGCGCGGCCTCGAGGTCGGCCTCGTCGATCGTCAGGGGAGGGGAGAGGCGCACGGTGGCGCCGTGCGTGTCCTTGGCCAGGACCCCGCGACGCGCGAGCGCGACGCAGAGGTCGTGCCCGTCGGCGCGCCGTCCGTCCACCGTGAGGCCGCCCGGCAGGTCGATCCCGGCCCACAGCCCGATGCGCCGCGCGCGGGCGAGCAGACCGTCGGCCACGAGCGCGTCGAGGCGGGCCCCCAGCAGCTCGCCGAGGCGGGTCGCCCGGGCCTGGATCGTGCCGTCCGCCAGCAGCTCGCACACGGCGATCCCCACCGCGCACGCGAGGGGGTTCCCGCCGAAGGTCGACCCGTGGCTGCCGGGGGTGAGGACGCCGAGCACGTCCGCACGGCCGACGACGGCGCTGACGGGCACGATCCCGCCGCCGAGCGCCTTGCCGAGCGTGGTGAGGTCCGCGCGGACCCCCTCGAGGTCCTGGGCGAGGGTGGCGCCGGTGCGGCCGAGGCCCGACTGGATCTCGTCGAGCACGAGGAGCGCCCCTGCCTCCTCGGTGATCGAGCGGGCGGCCCGCAGGTAGCCGGCCGGCGGCACGACCACCCCGGCCTCGCCCTGGACCGGCTCGAGGAGCACCGCGACCGTGTCGTCGTCGACCGCGTCCGCCAGCTCCTCGGCGTCCCCGAACGGGACGTGGCGGAAGCCCGGCGTGTACGGGCCGTAGCCCTCCCTGGCGTCGGGGTCCGTGGAGAACGAGACGATCGTCGTCGTCCGGCCGTGGAAGTTGCCGTCGGCCACGACGATCGTCGCCCGCTCCGCCGGGACGCCACGGACCTGCGCGCCCCACCGACGGGCCACCTTGATCGCCGACTCGACCGCCTCGGCCCCGGTGTTCATCGGCAGCAGCATCTCGGTGGACGTCAGGTCCGTGGCGGCCGCCGCGAACGGCTCGAGCAGGTCGTGGTCGAACGCCCGGGAGACCAGGGTCGAGCGACCCAGCTGGGCGCGGGCCGCCGCGACGAGGTCCGGGTGCCGGTGCCCGAAGTTGAGTGCCGAGTAGCCCGCGAGGAGGTCGAGGTACCGCGCCCCGTCCGCGTCCTCGACCCAGGCACCCTCCGCGCGCACCACCGTCACCGGCAGCGGGGCGTAGTTCCGGGCCAGCCGGGAGGCGGGGGCGGGCACGGTCAGACCTCGGCGGCCCGCGCCGCGACCGGGGTGGCCGGCTCCGGATCCTCCGCGCCGTCCGGCACCGGCAGCGGCTCGGACGGCGGCAACGTCCGCGCGGAGGGGCTGATCCCGGGCGCCCCGGCGACCGGCGGGGCGCCCTCGTCGACGTCCGGCGCGGGGGTCAGCGCCGCCTCGACCTCGAGCAGCTCGAGCCCGCGCTCGAGGACCTCGGCCGGGATCGCCGGCATGGGGACGCCGATCGACGCGAGCGCCTCCGGCGAGGCGTCGCCCCAGTGGTAGGTCAGCCGGACGCGGGTGCGCGTGCCGCCCGGCCGCACGGCGGTGAGGTCGTAGCGCCAGCCCCAGCCGAGGCGACGATCCGGCGCGTTGACGATCCAGCCGATCGACCGTCCGGGGATGAAGTCGCTGACGGTGTTGACCGTCACGTAGTGGGCGCCCTCCTGGCCGTGCTGCATGTCCATCGTGAACTGGTCCCCGAGGGCCTCGATCGGCCGCGGCGAGCGCGCCCCGCGGAGCATGTCGCTGGCGTCGGCCGCCACGTGGAGGGCGGGCACGGACAGGACGCGCCAGATCGCGTCGATCGGTGTGTCCAGGACCTTCTCGATCACGAGCGCGGTCGGCGTCGTCGAGACGGTTGCGATCATCGGTGCCCCCGATCGTCGTGGCGCGACGTTGCGCCTGACGTGAAGCCTGCCACACGGGATGCCGTTCCGTCAGTCCGGGCCGCCATGTGGTCGGTCCGCGCGGGGCGGGCGGCCCGGGCGCGATAAACTTGGCGGGCCTTCTGGCCTTCGTAGCTCAGGGGATAGAGCACCGCTCTCCTAAAGCGGGTGTCGGCGGTTCGAATCCGCCCGAGGGCACGAGCGCCGCGGCGCCGACGTGACGCGCACGACCTTCAGGGGCTTGCGCGGACCGGTCGACGTCGGCAGAATGGGTGCTCGACGGAGCGTGACGCCTGCCCCCCCCTGCGCGTCACGCTCCGTTCTCATGTCCGCACCCTGCGAGGTCCCGACGACGAGACTCGTGGCGAGGATCCGTGCGGCGCCCGGGCCGCACGACGTCGCGGCACGACATCTCCGGCGGTGTGCGCCCGTGCTCCGCGCCCCACGCCGGTGCCCCGCCTACCCTGGTGGGATGACGCCTCCGCCGATCCCGCCCTTCCGCCGCGGCCGGGACAGCGACCGCTCGCGCGAGCGGACCGTGGCCCGGGGAGACCACGACCGGCCCGCCCGTCGCCCGGGGCGAGCAGCCCCCTCGACGCCGGAGGACCCGGCGAACGGTGACGTCCCCGAGCAGCACCCGGACGGTGGTGCGGGGGCGGCGCAGGAGGCGTCCGACGCGTCCGGGCAGGGCGCGGGCACGCCGTCGCCGCAGCGCCGCTCGAGCCGGACCGCCGTCGTCGCCCGCGCCGTCGAGCGGTGGGTCGCCGACCTCACCGCGCTCGGCGCCGAGGGCCTGGGGGACGACGACGACCTCGGGGAGGCCGTCCTCGACCTCACCCACGCCCACCCCGGCGGCACCGCCCAGCTCTACGCGGGTCGCCCCACGCGCCTGTCCAACCTCGTGCGGGAGCGCAACGCCGCCGTCGCGGCCCACCAGCACGCCCGGCTCGTCCGAGCCCGGGCCGAGGACCTCGCCCAGCGCTTCGGGGTGGCCCCGACCTACCTCGCGACCGGGGTCGCCACCTGGTCGGCGCTCCCGCCCCCGGTGGTCGACGGCGACGAGCACGACGCCGACCTCGACCCGACCGCGCCGCCCGCCGGCCGACGCGCGGACGAGGGCGCGGAGGCCCCGCTCGCGCGCACGATCCGCACGCCAGTCTTCCTGCGCGGCGTCCGCCTGCAGCCGGTCTCGGCCGACGGCGAGGTCGAGCTCACCCTCGAGCGCGCCGTCGAGCTCAACCCCGTGCTCGCCCGCGCGCTCACCGAGGCCGGCCTGCCCGGCGAGCCGACCGACCACCTCCCGGCGCTGGGACCGGCCTCGAGCCAGCGCGAGGCGCTCGCGGGGGTGGCCGAGCTCGCCGCGCGGTACCTGCCGGGCCTGGAGATCGAGGACCGGGTCGTCGTCGGCACGTTCCTGCACCCGGGACAGGTCGCGGTCGAGGACCTGAAGTCGATGGTCCCGCACCTCGCCTCGTCCGACGTCGTGGCCGCGCTGGCCGGCGACCTCGAGGCGCGCAGCACGCTCGCGACCACCCTCCCGCCCGACGACGGGACGGACCCGGACCCGGACGAGGAGCGCGCGGTCGGGGACGTCGAGGTGGCCGGCGAGCGCGCGGTGCGCCTCGTCACGCAGGGGTACCAGCTCGTCGTCGACGCCCCGCCCGGCGCGGACGACGTGGGCGTCGTCGCGGCGATCCTCGCGGCCTCGGCGGCCGACGGCCGGACCGTCGCCTACGTCCCCGGCGACCGGCGCACCGGCCGGTCGACCGTCGCCCATCTGCACGAGCTGGGCCTCGGCGAGCTCGTCCTCGACCTGCGGGCCGACGGCGGCTGGCGGGAGGAGGCCTCCCGGTCGATCCGCCGCGGCATGGAGGCGCCCGCCGTCACGGTCGACCAGGCGACGG
Organism: Georgenia sp. Z1344; assembly: GCF_049856295.1. GTDB lineage: Bacteria > Actinomycetota > Actinomycetes > Actinomycetales > Actinomycetaceae > JB111. Next base: position 249,121 of record NZ_JBNDMZ010000006.1, read on the forward strand.
TGGCCCGGACGCGCGAGGAGCTGCGGGCCACGCGCGCCGGCGTGCGCGAGCAGCTCGACTCCCTCCACCGCCGCCACGACGGTTGGGGCGTCTCGCTGTTCGACGCCCTGCAGGCGCTCGCCCGCCTCACCGCCCGCACGCCCGGACCCCGCACCGGTGCCCGCATCTCGGGGGAGGACCTGCGGGCGCTGACCGGGGACGCCCGACGCGGGGCCGCGGTCCGGCTCTCGCGTGCCGCGATCCTCGGCGCCTTCACGCTGCGCCGCTCGAGCACCCCCTGGTACGGCGCGCGGCTGACCACCAACCAGCAGGCCGCCGACGCGCTCGACCGGGTCCAGCGGCTCACCCGGGTCGAGCTCCCGGCCGTCGACGACCTCGTCCAGAGCACCGCCGTGCAGACCGGTCTCAGACGGGCCACCACCCTGCGGGAATGGCGCGAGCAGCTCGCGATGCTCGACGGCGTGGCCGACGCGCTCGACGTCTTCCTGCCGCAGATCTTCGAGCACTCCGCCGCCGACATGGTGGCGGCGACGGCACCGCGCAACGAGCGCCGCAGCCAGGAGGTCGAGCTGTCCGCGGGGATGCGCCGTCGCCTCACGCGGCAGGCCCGTGACCTCGTGCGCCCCGGCCGGTCGGTCACCGACCTGCACGCCGAGCTGCTGCGCGTCCAGGAGCAGCGGGAGATCTGGCGGCGCCACTCCACCGGCGGCGGCTGGCCCCGGCTGCCCGACGGGCTCGCCGACATCCGCGAGCTCGAGCGCGAGACGAGCGAGGACGTGGCCGCGCTCGGCGCGGTCCTCGAGCCCGACGACGACACCGTCGCGCTCGAGGACCTCGACCTGGCGGAGCTGCGGCGACGGATCGACGCCCTCGAGGCCGACACGACCGCGCTGCGGACCCTGCCGGAGCGGACCCGTCTCGTCGACGAGCTGCGCGCCGAGGGGCTCGGCGAGCTCGTCGACGACCTCGTCGAGCGGGCCGTGCCGGACGACCTCGTCGCGGACGAGCTCGACCTCGCGTGGTGGAGCTCCGTGCTCGAGCAGGTCCTCGCCGACGAGCCGGCGCTCGCCGGGCGCGACCCCGCCGAGCTGACCGCCGACCTCGCGGACCTCGAGCGGCGCGAGGCGGAGCAGCGGGCCACGCTCGTCCCGGCCGTGCGGTCCGCGACCGCCGACCGGCTGCGCCGCGCGGTGCGCACCCACCGGACCCAGGCGGCCCACCTGTGGGAGCAGCTCGCGGCCGACCGGGGGGCGACCCTCGGCCGGGCGCTCGCCGATCATCCCGAGGTGGCGCCGACGATCCGGCCCGTCCGGGCGGCCGCCCCGCTCCTGGTCGCGCAGATCATCCCGCCGGGCCCCACCGTCGACCTCGTCGTGCTGCACGGCACCGAGCTGCTGCCGCTCGCGCAGGTCGCCTCGGTGGCGGGCCGGGCGCGGCAGGTCGTCGTCGTCGGGGACGTGCGCCGTCACCCCGGCGGCGCCACCCACGCCCTCGCCGAGGTCCTGCCCGCCGTCGAGCTGCCCGCCGTGCGCGGGCCCCTCGTGCCCGGCGCGGCTCGGCTGCTCGCCACGCACGGCTACGAGGACTCCGTCGCCCCGGTCCCGTCCGTCCGCCCCGACGGCGGCGTCCGCCTCGAGCTCGTCGAGGGCTACGGGACGCCCCCGCCGGGCGAGGAGGTCGTCGAGAGCGTCGACGCCGAGGTCCGCGCGGTGGTCGACGCCGTGAGCCGGGAGGTGCACGACGCCCCGCTCGCCTCGATCGCGGTCGTCACCCCGTCCCCGCGGCACGCCTCGCGCGTCCGCGAGGCGCTGTCCCAGGCGGCGGCCGAGGACCCCGGCCTGGAGGCGGCGCTCGACCCCCGGCTCGTCGAGCCGCTCGTCGTGGCCGACCTCGCGGACGCCGGCGGTCTGCGCCGCGACGTCGTGGTGCTCTCGGTCGGGTTCGGCGCGAACGCGCACGGCCGGTTCGTCCACCGCTTCGGCGACCTGTCCGGCCCCGACGGCCGGACCCGGATGGTGACGGCGCTCGCCGCGCCCCGGGAGTCGCTGGTCGTCGTCTCGACGATCGGCCCCGGCGCCATCGACCGCACCCGTATCCACCACGAGGGCGCGCACATGCTCGCCGAGCTCCTCGACCTCGCCGGCGGTGCGGGGACCGTGCCCGACGCCGGGGCACCGGCCGACGCCGCGGGCGGGGCCTCCGGCGGGACCGAGGTCGCGGGCGAGCAGGCGGTCGGCGCCCCGCCCGCGGGCGAGGCCGGCCCGGATCCCGAGGTCGTCGCCGGAGCGAGCGACGGATCGACGACGGGCACCGAGCGCGCGTCGGCACCCGACGCCGAGGTGGAGCACGCCGCGTCGTCGGGCGCGGACGCCGAGGCCGTCGCCGCCGAGCGGCCGACGGACGACGCCGGGGTGGACCCGGGGGCGACGGCCCGGCTCGACGCCGTGGACGGGGGCGCCGTCGACGCGGAGGACGACGGCGACGAGCGCCCCGTCGCGGAGGACCTCGCCGACCCGGTCGCCGGCGAGGCGGCGCACGACGACGACACCCCCGACGACGACACCCCCGATCCCGTGCCGGCCTGGCTGCGCGAGGAGACGTACGGCGAGGTGCGGGCGGCGGAGACGACCGGGTCGCCCGAGGAGGACACCCGGGACGAGATCCTCGGCGACCTCGTTCGACGGCTGCGCAGGCTCGGCCTCGTCATCGAGGAGGACCTGCGCGGGGCGGTCGACGTGCCTCTCGCGCTCGGCCACCCGGACCTGCCGGGGCAGCGCCTCGTCGCGGTGCTCACGGACGCGGGGGAGGACGCCGGCGAGCACAGCCTGCGCCGCCGCCTCGACCGGGGCGCCGTGCTCGCGCGTGCGGGCTGGCGCGTCGAGCGCGCGTTCACCGTCTCGATCTTCCTCGACCCGCAGGCTGAGGCCGACCGCCTGCGCCGCGTGGTGCTCGACGAGGTCGCGGCCCGCCGCGGCGCGTACTCCGGGGTGTCCCCGGCCGCGCCGGCCACGGGCACGGACGCCGACGACGTTGCCGGACAGGGCACCGACGGAACCTGGCCGTGACCGGACGACGCCGACGGGTCATCGCCCTGTCGGCCGCCGACCGGCGCCGGCTGGCCGAGGGCGACCTCGTCCGGCCGGAGGATGCGTTCGACGCGCCCGAGCCGGTCGAGGACACCGCTGCGGCCGACGCGCCTGTGTCGTCGTCCGGTCCGCCCTCGGCCGCCGACCAGCGGCTCCTGCGCGAGGTCCCACCGCACTTCGGCCGCCTCTGACGTCTCCGACAGCTGGGACGCCTCGGACCTCCGGGGCGCCGCGAGCGCCGTCGCTCGTGCCGGGGGCGGTGCCGCGGACGCTGCCCGGGGCAGGAACGGGAACGGCCCACCGCCCCGCGGGGGGCGATGGGCCGTCGGTCCGCCGCCGGTGGGCGACGCCGGACCTGCGTGACGCGGAGGTACCGGTCAGACGTTGCGGGTGCGCAGGAGGTCGCGGATCTCCTCGAGGACGAGCACGTCGTCCGCCTTCTCCTCCGGCTCCTCCTCGTCCGTCTTACGACGCTCGGCGAGCTTGTTCATCGGCATGACCACCGCGAAGTACAGGGCGGCGGCGATGAGGAGGAAGTTGACGAGCGCGGTGACGATCGTTCCGGGCGAGATGGTGGCGCCGTTGACGACGAACTGGCCGATCGTGTCGAAGTTCGGCTGCCCGAAGATCGCGCCGATGAGCGGGAGCAGGACGTTGTCCGTGATGGCGGTGACGATCGGCGTGAACGCACCGCCGATGATGATGCCGACCGCCATGTCGATCGCGTTGCCGCGGGAGATGAACTCCTTGAAACCGTTGAGCATGCTGACCTCCGAGGATCTGTGCGGGTGGGACCGGGGGGTGACGAGAGTGGCGCCGGGTGCGCGCCGGCTCACGCCGGCCCCCGGTCAGCTCGGTCCGAGCACGACGCTCAGCGGGGTCCAGGCACTTGAGCCAACGAGGAGGGTAGCGGTGTCCGGCGTTGCAGAAACATACATGCGAGTGACGTCACTCTCGTCGCCGCCGCCGAGCAGACCACCCTCCTCGTCCTCGACGGCGCCCAGCACGAGCACGTTCTCGGCCACGACCTCGGCCGGTCCGCCGTCGGTGGGCGGGGCGAGCAGCGAGACGCGCAGCCCTGGCTCGGCGAGATGCGCGCTCCCGTCGTCCGCGACGAGCACCGCGACCACCACCTCGCCCGGCGCGGCGGCCACCCCGGCGCCGGCGAGCATCCCCTCGCCGAGAACCGTGCCCTCGGTGAGCCGTACGGCGAGGGGGCGGCCGACCACTGCCTCGACGTCGGCCGGCGCCCCTGCCGGCACGTCGCCCACGGGCAGGTCGCGGGTGCCGACGTCCCCGCGGCCGAGGACGTGGCCGGCCGGCAGGTCGGTGCTCAGCGCGACGGCCGTCGTGGTGGTCGGAGGTGGTGGGCTCAGCTCGCCGATCGCGACGGACGCGGCCCCGGCCAGGCACACCGCGGCGACGGCATGGCGCCAGCGCCACGCGCCGCGGCGCAGGCGGGCCCCGGCGCTGCGGGAGGGTGGGGAGGTGGCTCTCGTCATGCTCCGACGCTAGGCAGCGGGGAGAGCAGGAGGCCGCCGCGGCGTCGTCGCCTGTGGACGGGGCTTCGGCAGGGCGCGTTGTGCGCCCGGGTGGGTCAGGCGGCGGAGCCGGCCGCTGCCGTGCCCGAGGAGCCCGAGCCCGAGGACCCCGAACCCGAGGACCCCGAGCCGGCGCCCGTGGAGCCGGACGTCGACGCGGAGGCGGGTGCCGGCGTCGTGCCGGTCGAGGAGTCGGACGAGGAGCTCGACGAGGAACCGGCGACGCTCGACGACGAGCCGGATCCGCTCGAGCCGGACCCGGAGCGCGAGTCGGTGCGGTAGAAGCCGGAGCCCTTGAACACCACGCCGACCGAGCTGAACAGCTTGCGGAGGGCGCCGCCGCACTCGGGGCAGATCGTGAGGGCGTCGTCCGTGAAGGACTGCTTCGCCTCGAGCTCGTGGCCGCACAGCGTGCAGCGGTAGGCGTACGTCGGCACCTGGGAGGACCTCCGGTCTCGTGGGGCGGCGCTAGCAGTCGGCCCCGTCGAGTGCCAATGCTAGCGCCGTCGGCTCGACGCGCGCAGTGACCTGCGTCGCCGGTCGACCCGCGCGCCATACGCTCGGGCGGTGGCAGCCCGATCCTCGTCCTCCAGGTGGCGCACCGCGCTCGTCAGTCTTCTCGCCGTGGTGCTCGTCCTGTCCGTGGCGGTCGTCGCGGTAGCGACCTACCTCGTCCGGCGACCCCTGCCGGACCACTCGGGGGAGCAGCAGGTGCCCGGCCTCACCGCCGAGGTCGAGGTGCTGCGCGACGAACGGGGCGTGCCGCACCTGTACGCGGAGACCGACGAGGACCTCATGGCGGGGCTCGGGTTCGTGCACGCCCAGGACCGGTTCTTCGAGATGGACTACCGGCGCCACGTCACCTCCGGTCGGCTCTCGGAGCTCGTCGGCGACGTCCCCGCTGCGGTCGAGGCCGACATGGTCATCCGCACGATGGGCTGGCGGGAGGTCGCCGAGGAGGAGTGGGAGCTGCTCACCGAGGAGTCCCGAGCGCTGTACACGGCCTACGCCGACGGCGTGAACGCCTACCTCGACGGCCGCGAGGCCTCCCGGCTCGGCCTGGAGTACACCGTCCTGTCCCTCAGCACGGACGTCGAGGACATCGACCCGTGGACGGGCGTCGACTCGCTCGCCTGGCTCAAGGCCATGGCCTGGGACCTGCGCGGGAACTACAACGACGAGGTGGCGCGCGCGGGCGCCCTGCGGCCGATGTTCGGCGACGTCGAGGTCGTCGACGGCCTGTTCCCGGCCTACCCTGCCGAGGAGCACGCCCCGATCCTTCCCGAGGGCGGCGACGGGGGCGGGGAGTCGGCGTCCGCCGCCCCGGCTCCGGGGGACGGCGAGAGCCCGTCGGGGGAGCCCGGCGAGAGTCCCTCGGGTGACTCGGAGGCGCCGACCGAGGAGACGGACGCCGACGCCGCACCGGACGCGCAAGCCGTGCCGGGTGCCGAGGCCGGCACAGAGGTCGACACCGGTCCGGGCGCCGCCCCGATCCCGGGGGCCGGGCCGCTGGGCGGCGCCGTCACCGACCCGATCGCGGGGACAGCCTCCTCACTGACCTCGCACCGGGCGGGCGACGCCGTGAGCTCGGCGGGCAGCGCGCTCGACGCCGTGCCGGTGCTCCTGGGCGAGGGCGACGGCATCGGGTCCAACTCGTTCGTCGTGGCCGGGGAGCACACGGCGACGGGGGAGCCGATCCTTGCCAACGACCCGCACCTCGGGCTCGAGCAGCCCAATCTCTGGTACCAGGTGGGCCTGCACTGCGTGGAGCTGGACGCGGACTGCACGTTCGACGTCACCGGCTTCTCGTTCGCCGGCATGCCGGGCGTCATCATCGGCCACAACGACCAGCTGTCCTGGGGGCTGACGAACCTCGGCGCCGACGTCATGGACCTCACGCTCGAGCGGGTGTTCTCCGACGGCACCTACCTCCGCGGCGAGGAGCGCCTCGCGCTCGAGCGACGCACGGAGACGATCCTCGTCGACGGCGGGGACCCCGTCACCCTCGAGGTCCTGTCCACCGAGGCGGGGCCGATCGTCTCCGAGGTGCTCGGCGACACCCGGGCGGCCGCCGGTGTCCCCGTGCCCGAGGACTCGCCCGAGGCGCACTTCGAGGGGTACTCGGTGGCGCTGCAGTGGACGGCACTGACCCCCGGCCGGACCGGGGACGCGGTGTTCGCCCTCAATCGCGCCGCGACCGCCGAGGACGTCGCGGCCGCGGCCGAGCTGTTCGAGGTCCCCAGCCAGAACATCGTGTTCGCGACCGCCGACGGCGACATCGGCTACCAGGCGCCCGGCCGGATCCCCGTGCGCGGCGAGGTCCCGGACGCCGAGCTCCCCGCCGACGGCTCGTGGCCGCGCCCCGGGTGGGACGAGCGCTACGCCTGGCAGGGGTTCGTCGCGCCGGAGGACATGCCCGCCGCGCTCAACCCGGCCGAGGGGTTCGTCGTCGCCGCGAACCAGGCGGTGCTCCCGCCCGGGACGGAGCCGTTCCTCACGGGGGACTACGACGCGGGGTACCGCTCGCAGCGCATCCGCACGCTCCTCGAGGAGCGGCTCGCCGCGGGTGAGCCGCTGACCGTGGACGGTGCGAACGAGATCATGCTCGACGACGCCAGCCCGTTCGGCGAGGTGGTCGTGCCCTACCTCCTCGAGGTCGACGTCGAGGACCCGTTCGTGGCCGAGGCCGTCGCCCTCCTCGAGGACTGGGCGGAGCAGGGCTACCCGAACGACGTGGACTCCGCCGGCGCCGCCTACTTCAACGCCGTGTGGGTCGAGATCCTCGCGATGACCCTCGGTGACGAGCTGCCCGACGCGCAGGCGCCGAACGGTGGGGACCGCTGGCTCCTCGTGCTCGAGCAGATGCTGGCCGAGCCCTCGGACCGCCACTGGGACGACCGGACCACCGTCAACGTGGTCGAGACCCGGGACGAGATCCTCGGCCAGGCGCTCGTCGAGGGGCGCCACCAGCTCACCGCCCGCCTCGGGAAGGACCCGTCGACCTGGCGCTGGGGCGACCTCCATGTCTTCGCGCCGCAGCACCCGGTGCTCGGCGGGGACGGGGTGCCCGGCCTCGTGCGGCGGTACGTCAACCCCGAGCCGGTCGGCGTGCCCGGCGGCTCGGCGGTCGTCAACGCGACGAGCTACAGCACCTCGGCCCGCGACGAGTACGGGCGGCCGAGCTACGCGGTCACCGCGGGACCGTCGATGCGGATGGTCGTCGACATGGCGGACCTCGACGCCTCGACCTGGGTGACCACCTCGGGGACGAGCGGGCACCCGGCCTCGGCGCACTACACGGACCAGGCCGAGGCGTGGGCCGAGGGCGAGACCTTCCCGTGGGCGTTCAGCCGGGCGGCGGTCGAGGAGGCCGAGGACGACCGGTTCGTCCTCACGCCCGGCGGCTGAGCGCCGGGATCAGGCCCCGCGCGCGGGTGCGCTGTCCCCGCTGGCCGTCGTCTCGTACGGGTCGTCGGGCGGCAGCAGGCTCGTGGTCCCCGAGGGCTGGACGACGCCGGCCACCCGGACGTCCTGCGGGCCGTGGGGGAGCGGGCCGTCGACCAGCTCGTCGTCGAAAAGGACGGCCCAGACCGGCGTGCTCGGCGGGAGGTGCTTGAGCACCCGGTCGTACCAGCCACCGCCCTGCCCGAGTCGGTTGCCCTGTCGGTCGACGGCCAGGGCGGGGACGACGACGACGTCGGCCTCCGCGATCGCCTCGGATGGCATCGGGTCGCCGGAGGGCTCGAGCGGGCGGCCCGGGGCGCGCTCCGCGAGGTCGTCGGTGCCGCGGAAGGTGGCCCAGGCCCGGGCGAGCCCCGGCCCGAGCGCCGGCAGGAGGATCCGCACGCCCGTCTCGTGCAGGGTCTCGATCGTCGGGAGCGACGGCGGCTCGGCACGGCGGGAGACGTGGTGCGCGACCGTCCGTGCGCCGTCGAGCAGCGGGAGCACGTGGCGGGCGATCGCGATCCCGTCCCGGGCCCGGTCGGTGTCCTGCCGTCGCGCGCGGTGGTCCCTGACGGTCGCCCGAAGGATCTGCTTCGCGTCGTCGACCTCGAGATGGTCGACGCGCGGAAGGTCAAGGATGCGCCGGTGCATGGCCACCATCATGCCAAGGATCGGGGTCCGAGGCGCGGCGACCAGGGGGGAAGATGCCACCGTTTCGCCCCCGGCGTAGGCGGTGGCGCGGCGGTGCCCGACGTGGGCGGGCCGTACCCTCTCAGGCGTGCCCACGCCTACCACCTGGCCCGTCGAGCTGCACGACGACGAGCTGGTGCTGCGCGGCCTGCGCCGCCGCGACCGACGCCCCTGGCAGGCGCTGCTCGAGTCGAACCGGGCCTGGCTCGAGCCGTGGATGGCCGGGTCACCCGCGCCCGGGCGACCGATGAGTGTCGGTGAGCAGGTCGTGGCCAACCGCAGGGCGGCACGCGCGGGGGAGGCGCTGCCGTTCGTCGTCGTGCTCGGCGGCGAGATCGTCGGGGCCGTCACGGCCCAGCCGGTCACGCGCGGGTCCAGCTGGACGGCATCGATCGGGTACTGGGTGTCGAGGCACGTGGCCGGGCGGGGGATCGCGCCCCGGGCGGTCGCGCTCGTGGCCGACCATCTCATCGACGAGCTCGGCATCCACCGGGTCGAGATCGACGTGCGGCCGGAGAACGCGGCGAGCCTGCGCGTGGTCGCCAAGCTGGGCTTCACGGAGGAGGGCCCGAGGCGGGGGCTCATCTTCGTCGACGGCGACTGGCGCGACCATCGTTCGTTCGCGCTGCTGGCCGGGGACCACGGGCGCGGGCCCGGGGCGGTGCGGCGCCATCTCGACGGCGGTTCGTCGTCGGGCGGGACGGACTGACGCGAGGTCGCGGGACCGACCCGAGGTCGCGGGACCGACCCGAGGTCGCGGGACCGACCCGAGGACGCGGGACCGACCCGAGGACGCGGGACCGAACGGCCCGAGGGCGAGGCGCCGGTCGAACCCGGCCCGGCCCGGCGGTGGAACGGGACCGGCCCCGCCCCGCGGGTGCGGGACGGGGCCGGTGAGTGCGCGGCGCGCGGGGCGCCGGCGGCGGACTACTCGACGGTGCCGGTGAGCTCGCCCTCGAACTCCTCGCCGAGACGCTCGCCGGCGTCGTCGCGGGGCTCGTAGGACACCTCGACCGTGAAGGCCTCGCCCGGCTGGTAGAGCATGACCTCGCCGACCGAGTACTGCTCGCCGGTGCCGAGGACGTAGGTGTCCTCGCCGAGCGAGTCGCCGTTGACCGCGTTGTCGTTGACGCCGTTCTCCTCGAGCAGGTCGGTGTCGGAGACGGACGGCTGCTGCATGTAGGGCCAGGTGTCGTAGCTCAGGCCCGCGTCGACCAGCCCGTAGGTCAGGGTGATCGGGTCGCCGTTGTTGGTGACGACGTAGTTGAGGATGAGGACCTCGTCGCCCTCGTTGACGATCGGCTCGTCGGTGTCCGGGTCCGCCCAGATGCTCGAGCGCGTCGCCTGGCCGGTGCCGACCTGGTAGACGTCGACCGTCACGTCGCCGGCCTCGATCGTGCCGAGTAGCTCGCCGTCCTCGGTGACCTCGTTGGCCCAGGGAGCAGCGGAACCGGCGCCGGCGGACGCACCGCCCTCGTCGCTCGCGGACTCGCTCGGGGACTCGCCGCCGGCGGCGTCGTCGGAGGGGGTCTCCTCGGACTCCGACTCCTCGTCCTCGGAGGGGGTCTCCTCGGACTCCGACTCGGTCTCCTCGGTGGTCTCCTCCTCCTCCGGTGCCTCCTCGGAGGTCGGCTCCTCGGCGGGCGTCGCGTCCTCGCCGTCGCTCCCGCAGGCGGCGAGCGTGAGGGCGGCGGCCGCGGCGAGCGCGACGCTGGCGGTCATCCTCCGGGTGGTGGTGCGCATAGGGCTGGAGCTCCTGTGATCGTCGGGTGGGGATGCGGGGCGGCGGGCGCCCGGCTGCATCGGCCCCGGGGGGCTCGTCGCAGCGTAGCCAGGGGCGCCGTCCGATTCGGCGCAACGGTGCGGAATGCGGTCGCTGTCACGTCCGCGCGCCTCCCGGATCCTGCCCGCGCGCCGACCTAGCGTGGGATTCGTGGATCTTCAGGGCTACGTCCTCGCCGCGGCGGTGGTCATGCTCCTGGTCTACGCGCTGCCCGCCGTCGCGGACCGCCGTCGCCTCATGGCCGCCACGCGGCTCGAGGACCGGTACTCCGACCGGCTGCGGGTCGTGGCGACCGTCGGTGACGGCGGGCGCCGGGGTCGGGCCTCGCCCGGCCATCCCGGTCGGGTCGCGCGCAGCGCGGCCGACCGACCCACCGCACCGCTGCTGCTACCCGTCGGACCGGAGTCACGCGCCATGAGCACGATCAAGCCCCGCCTCTCCGAGCCGGCGCGGCGTGCCCGCGACCTCGCCCATGCCCGCTCGCAGCGGGCTGCCCGGATGAGTCGACGCGACGCTGCCCGCAACCGCCGCACGATGTACCAGGTGGTCCTCGGACTGCTCGCCGTCGCCGCCTGGGCGCTCGTGCACTACGCCGGCTGGCACCTGGCGGCCGCGATCGTGCCGAGCCTGCTGCTCGTCGCCGTCGTGGCCCTGTCGGTCCGGGCGGCCGGCGAGCGGCGGATGCTCAACTCGGTCGACCGCGCCGAGATCCGTCGGATCGACGGGGAGCTCAAGGAGCTCGCCCGCCGTCCGCGCGCGGCCGGCGAGCTCGAGGCCGGTGAGAGCGCCGAGGAGCGCGCGACCGGGGCGGGCCAGGACCGGACCCGCGCACAGCTGCCCGCCGCGGTCGGCTCGACGGACGCCGAGAGCCGTGCCGACGCCGAGCGCACGGACACGGACGAGCAGGAGGCCACGCCCGCCGGGCGCGCCGCCACGTCCGCCCCCGACGGCGTCGCCGCCCGCACCTGGGCCACGGTCGCCTCCGCGCAGCTCACCCCCCACAGCGACCCGCAGCCTGCCGCCGAGCCCCTGGGTCGGTCGGGCGAGGTCCGCGAGGACGGTCCTGCTCGTGCCCCCCGCACCGAGGACGCCCCGGGCGCGTGGACGCCGGTGCCCGTGCCTGCCTCGCGGTGGTCCGGCGACGGCTCGGGTGCGCAGCGCCGTACCGCCCCGGCCTTCGAGCCGCCCGTCGCGCCGTCCGCCCGCGTGCCGCTGCGCCCGACCCGGCCGAGCTCGGCCGGGTCCGTCGTGGCCGGCTCGGGCGCCGACGCCCCGGCTCCGGACGCACCGAAGGCCCCCGTCCTCGACCTCGACGCCGCACTCGCGCGCCGCCGGGCGAAGGGCGCCTGACCCGCACCTGCGGCCGGCCCTGCCGAGCGGTGGCGTTCGTCGTCGTCGGGGCCCCTCGGCATGACGCAGGACACGGATCGAGGCGCTGGTGAGGGGGTTGCGCGGTGCTAGACTTTTCTTCGCTCACCGGCCCGCCGGGGAGCATGGGGCTATGGCGCAGTTGGTAGCGCGTCTCGTTCGCAATGAGAAGGTCGGGGGTTCGAATCCCCCTAGCTCCACTCGAGTGGTTCGTGAGACAGCGACTCGTCAGCGGCTGGTTCCCCGGATGCGGGGAGCCGGCCGTTTCTCCGTCGGTAGGAGTGCGCGGGCGTCAGGGCGGTTGAGCTCGGACATTGATCTCGCTCCCGTCCGGAGCCTGCCAGGCTGTCGCGCGTCTGGCAGAGGAGGTCGCGCCGATTCTGATCCGCATGGTCAATCGCTTCGGGCCGACCGGACTGCCCTGCCGGGTCCGTTCGCGGTCGAGAGGTGCGACTCAGACGTCCGGTTCGGCTTGCGCGCTGCTCCTCTTGAGTTGGGCCGCAACGGCGATGGTCACGAGTGCCACGGCCGTGGCTACCGTGTTGGGGATGACGAGCGGCCAGTCGTGCCGGGCCAGTCCGTAGAAGGCCCACAGCAGGAAGCCCGGGATGAGCAGGGCGAAATAGCCGAGTGATACATCGTCGGCGGACCGAGTTCGCAGCATCCTGTGAATCTGCAGAGTCGGGGCGATCGCCATGACGACTCCCCACCCCGCCGCCGCCAGGCCAAGAACGTCGCTGAGCACCACGGGAGCCTCCTGCTGCTGACCCTGGCTCTGGTCCTCGTCCATAGTGCACGGGGGGCGACACGAAGATGCATCAAGACTATGTGAAGCAGCGCCCTCAACGTCGACATCGCCACCATCCTCCATCCGGCACTAACCGCATACACATACGCACATCTGATGACGAATCGTGTCTCGAGAAGTGACCGAGTATCACCACGCCTGCGTAGATTTGCAGCCAGCATCTCTTCGCCACGGCCGATGTTAGAAGGTCATGAGACGTGTGCATGCCCTGCGAAGGACACATTGCGCACAGTTGAGTCCCGGATAGTGGTGCAGCGCGGTGACCTCGTGGTCGTCTCAGATATGGGCGCGGTCGCCAGCGGCAAGATCAGTCTCAGGGGCACCACTTTGTCAGCATTGAGCTTCGGCTGTTTCCGCGCGAAACCGGCTCTTCACATTCGAGGGTGTAGTTGGGGTCGGAATCCGCCCGTCTCGAGTAGTGATCGGGCGATGTAATTGGTCAGGTTGCGGAAGCCGAGGGCCGAGCCGCGCAGGTGCTCGAGCCTGCCGTTC
>NZ_JBNDMZ010000007.1:0-244128 GCF_049856295.1 Georgenia sp. Z1344
CGCTGGTGGCCGGTGCCGTTCTGGGTAGGAGTCACCTCGGGACAACACTGTGACGAGTCACGCCACACCAGTGGCGGACAACCTTCTGATCAGGTCTCCGAGATGGGCCAGGACGGTGCCGGCCACCCCACCCATGGGCGGACAGATCAATCTCCAGACACCCCCAACAAGGGGTCTGCGGTTCGCCGAGTCACACCCACGAGCGGAACGACCAACCACCACCCTGCCAGCCAGTCCCAGACCAGCCACCCCCACACTCACAGCGGTTGGTCGTCGTCGAGATTGCGGCTTAGCGACGTCCCCATGTGTCGAGAGTGCGGTTGAGCCGCGCTTCCACGTGTCGAGAGTGCGGGTGAGGTGGCGTGTCGGGCACGCACGCGCGCACCACAGGCACGGTGCTGACCGACTTACCCACAGGCCAGGGTCCCCGACACCCTGAGGGGCCCTCACTGTCGGGAGAGTCTTCGCATGGAACTTCCTGGATGGCAGCCCCCGCCGCTCCCACATGTCTGGGCACGGACGAACGACGGGACGGTCCAGCTCTCCCCGTCACCGCGCTCGGGCACTCCCACCCTCGCGCCAAGCACGCCCGCGGACGACCCGGCAACCGCACCGCTCCCGCGTCCGGCGCCGGTGAGGTTGCGCCGCGGTGCGGTCGCGGCAGTACCAGAGATGACCGAGCGCGCGGAACGGGCTCGTCTCGAGCACCGGGCCAGGATCGTCGCTGTGCACCACAAGCTGTCGACGCCGCACGCGTTCACGCTGAGCTCGGCCGCCATCCTGCACGGTCTCCGAACGCTCAGCATCCCCGACCGGGTACACGTCCTCATCAGCCAGGGACGGGCTACTGAAAGCGCGGTCGACGTCGAACGTCATCGATTCGCGCACTCGACCGACGAGCTCACGACCGTTCATGGTCTCCCGGTGACGACACCTCGGCGGACCGTACTCGATGCCGCTCGCTTCACTGCCGCGCAGGAGGCACTTGTCGTCGTCGATCATCATCTCGCGATCGTCAGCAGCGCCGATCGATGCGACCGTGTGCGGGTCGAGGCCGAGGCCCGGCAGGAGCGCCGTGCCCTGCTGGCCGAGATCGACCGACTACCCCGGGGCACTCGTGGAAAGCTCCGCGCCCGCGCCGTGATCGAGTGGTCGAGCCCCTGGTCCGAGTCCGCCTTCGAGTCCGTCGTCCGTTGGATCATCCTCACCTGGGGCCGCCGCGACGTCGTGCCACAGCTCGAGATCTGGTGCGGCGAGAAGGTGTACTTCGTGGACCTCGCGCTCAGGATCGGCACACTGCCGGACGGCAGTCCGCGCTGGCTGCTCATCGAGTTCGATGGGGAGATCAAGTACTCGGGCGACGACGACGAGGTCGCGGACGTACTCGCGCGCCAGGAGGCTCGCGAACAGGATCTCCTGGCGGCCGGTCACGAGATCGTGCGTTTCCGTGCGATACAGGTCGGACATCCGATCGAGGTCGTGACCACGCTGGCGAGCGCGGTCGGCACAGAGGAGTTCGTCGCGCGCGAACCCGTCCTCGAACTGATGCCGACCGCGCGCCGGCGAGCTCGCCGCCAACGCTCGCCGGGCCGACGCCCGGTCCACTGAACCGCACTCTCGACCAATGAAGGTGAGCGTGCATTTGCTGACCCGCACTCTCGACCAGGGAAGGGTCAGGCGGGTGGGAGGGCTGCGTCGAGGCCGCCCTCGAGAAGCGTGACGAAGCCGGCCTCGTCGAGCACCGGGACGCCGAGCTCGCGCGCCTTCGTCTCCTTCGAGCCCGCGTTCTCCCCGGCCACCACCACGTGCGTCTTCTTCGAGACCGAGCCTGACGCCTTGCCGCCGCGCGCGAGGATCGCCTCCTTCGCCGAGTCCCGCGTGAACCCCTCGAGCGACCCGGTGACCACCACCGTCACACCCTCGAGAGTGCGGGGCGCCGACTCGTCGACCTGCTGCTCGGTCCGCACGCCGGCGGCCCGCCACCGCTCGACGATCTCGCGGTGCCAGGCGGCGTCCACGCTGTCGACGTCGTCGCTGCCGACATCGTCCCCCTCACCCGCACTCTCGACCACGGAGGGGGCGTCAGCCGCGCCCTCATCCGCACTCTCGACCACAGCAGCGTCGCCATCCACACCCTGAGCCGCACTCTCGACGTCAGAGGAGTCGTCGTCCGCACGCGCAACGACGCCGCCGTGGTACCAGGCGAGCACGGACTGCGCGATCGTCGGCCCCACGCCGTCGACCTCGGCGAGCCGCTCCAGCGGGGCGGAGAAGATCGCCTCGAGCGAGCCCATCTCGGTGGCCAGGGCACGCGCCGCCGTCGGGCCGACGTGCCGGATCGACAGGGCGACGATCACCCGCCAGAGGTCCTTGTCCTTCGCCTCGGCGAGTCCGGCGATCAGCTTCTCGGTGGTGCCGGACGGGCGCGGCTCGACCACCTCGTCGTCCTTGGTCTTGAAGCGCTTGACCTGCCGCTGCGTCCAGAACACGCGGCGCAGCACCCAGTTCCCCGTCGGCACGAACGCGGAGCTCCCGGACTCCTCGTCGCGTGCGAGCTCGGGCCGGTAGGCGAACACGTCGCGCAGGTCGTCGGCGGTGAGGTCGAACAGGCCCGCCTCGTTGGCGAGCACGGGCTCCTGCGGCGGCGGCACGTCCTCGGCGGACGTCACCTCACCGGCCTCGGTCACGAGCGCGAACCCCGCGGCGACGGCGGCGAGCGCCGGCTCCCGCCCGCCCGTGGGCCCGCCCGGTGCGTCCGGCTCCCGCGTGGCGTCGGGGTTGGTCAGCGCGAGCGCCGTCTCGTACCCGAGCGCCTCGATGTCGAACGCACCCCGCGAGCCGACGTGCTCGACCCGCTCGGTCAGCTGCGCCGGGCACGAGCGGGAGTTGGGGCAGCGCAGGTCGACGTCGGCCTCCTTCGCCGGCGCGAGGCGCGTCCCGCAGCTCGGGCACTGCGCCGGCATGACGAACTCGACCTCGCTCCCGTCCCGCAGGTCGACCACCGGCGCCACCACCTCGGGGATGACGTCGCCGGCCTTGCGCAGCACCACGGTGTCCCCGATGAGCACACCCTTGCGCGCCACCTCGGAGGCGTTGTGCAGGGTCGCCATCGCCACCGTCGAGCCCGCCACGAGCACGGGCTCCATCACCGCGTAGGGGGTCACTCGACCGGTGCGGCCCACGTTGACGCGGATGTCGAGCAGCTTCGTCGTCACCTCCTCGGGCGGGAACTTGTAGGCCACCGCCCAGCGCGGGACCCGCGAGGTGTGGCCGAGGCGGCGCTGAAGCGCGCGGTCGTCCACCTTGACCACCACGCCGTCGATCTCGTGGGCGCCCTCGTGCCGGGCCGCGCCGCGCTCGGCGATGTACCGCTCGACCGCCGAGCGGCCGGAGAGCAGCTGCGTCGCCTCCGAGACCGGCAGCCCCCAGGAGGCGAGGAGCTCGTAGAAGCCGTGCTGCGTCGTCGGGTTCTCGAAGTCGTCCCCCGGCACGACCGCCCCAACCCCGTGGGCGAGGAAGTCGAGCGGCCGCGACGCCGTCACCCGCGGGTCCTTCTGCCGCAGCGACCCGGCCGCCGAGTTGCGCGGGTTGGCGAACGGCGCCTTGCCGGACTCGACGAGGGCGGCGTTGAGCTCGGCGAACGCGGCGACGGGGAAGAACACCTCGCCGCGGACCTCCATGCTCGCCGGGTGCGGCCCGCCGGTCAGCACCTGCGGCACGGTCTCGAGCGTGCGCACGTTGAGGGTGACGTCCTCGCCGGTCACGCCGTCCCCGCGGGTGGCGGCGCGCACGAGCCGGCCGGCCTCGTAGGTGAGGTTGACGGCGAGCCCGTCGACCTTGACCTCGCAGGTGACGGGGACGTCGGGCGCCTCGTCGGCCTCCGCGCCGGTCGCGTCGCTCACCTCGGCGCCGATGCGGGCGAACCACTCGGCGAGCTCCTCGAGCGAGAAGACGTCCTCGAGGGAGTACAGGCGCTCGGCGTGGGTGACGGCGGCGAAGTCGGTGGAGTATGTGCCGCCGACCGACTGGGTCGGCGAGTCCGGCGTGCGCAGGTCCGGACGGGCGGCCTCGAGGGACTCGAGCTCGCGGTAGGCGGCGTCGTACTCCGCGTCCGCAAGGGTCGGCGCGTCGCGCATGTAGTACGCCCACCGCGCGGCCTCGACCTGCTCGACCAGCTCGGTCCAGCGCTGCCGCTCCTCGGCGCTCGCGGGCTCGGTGCCCTGCGCGTCCGCGTCCGGCGTCGTCGTCCCCGTCTCGCTCATGGGGACATCCTTGCGCAGGCCGCCCACACGGGTGGACGGGGCCGGCCGGCAGTGCCACGGTCTCCACGAGGACCACCCAGGACCACGCCCGACGACGACGAACCCCCGGTCCGCCCGCGCCCCGCCCGGCGACCGGCCGACACGCACCCGCACGACGATGTCGAGAACCGGCCGGCGGCTCCGTCCCCCGGGTGACGCGGCCGACCCGGGCCGCACCGATGAGAAGGAGTACCGAGATGGCCAAGTACCTCATGCTCAAGCACTACCGCGGCGCCCCGACCCCGGCGAACGCCGCCCCGATCAGCGAGTGGACGGAGGCCGAGATGGACGCGCACTTCGCCTACTGCGACGCCTACGTCGAGCGTCTGCGCGCGAGCGGCGAGCTCGTCGACAGCCAGGCGCTGTCCCCCGAGGGCTCG
Source organism: Georgenia sp. Z1344 (assembly GCF_049856295.1). GTDB lineage: Bacteria > Actinomycetota > Actinomycetes > Actinomycetales > Actinomycetaceae > JB111. The sequence goes on from NZ_JBNDMZ010000007.1 coordinate 4,682, forward strand.
TGGGTCCGGTTCGACGGCGAGGGGCGCCCGCCGCGCACCGACGGCCCGTTCGCCGAGACGAAGGACCTCGTGGCGGGCTGGGTGATCGTCGACGTCGAGACCCACGAGCGGGCCCTCGAGCTGGCCGGCGAGCTCTCGGCGGCGCCCGGGAAGGGCGGTGAGCCGCTCGGCGAGTGGCTCGAGCTGCGCCCGTTCGTCGCGCCGGCCGTCACGTCCGCCGAGGCGGCGGAGATCATCACCCGCGAGGCCCGCTGACCGTGGGTGACGACGTGCCGGACGAGGACCTGCTGCGACGGCTCACCCCCGACGTGCTGCGGGCTCTCGTCCGGCGCGGCGCCGACTTCGCCTCCGCCGAGGACGCCGTGCAGGAGGCGCTCCTCACGGCGTGGCGCACGTGGCCGGACGACCCGCCGCGGGACCCGCGCGCCTGGCTCGTCACGGTGGGGTGGCGCGCGTTCCTCGACGCCACGCGGTCGGAGGTGTCGCGGTCCCGGCGCGAGGAGGTCGTCGACGCCGAGCCGCTCCCCGGTCCCGCGTCCGGGGTCGACGACTCGCTGTGGCTGTACTTCCTGTGCGCGCACCCCTCGCTCACGCCGTCCTCCGCCGTCGCACTCACGCTGCGGGCGCTCGGCGACCTGACCACCCGGCAGATCGCCGAGGCCTACCTCGTGCCCGAGTCGACGATGGCGCAGCGCATCAGCCGCGCCAAGCGCACGGTCGCCGAGGTGCGGCTCGACGAGGCCGGGTCGGTGACGACCGTCCTGCGCACCCTCTACCTCGTGTTCAACCAGGGGTATGCGGGCGACGTCGACCTGGCGGCCGAGGCGATCCGGCTCGCGCGTCAGCTGGCCGCGGTCAGCGACGAGCCCGAGGTGCGCGGGCTGCTCGCGCTCATGCTGCTCCACCACGCGCGGCGGGACACCCGCACCGGACCCGACGGTCGGCTCGTCCCCCTCACCGAGCAGGACCGGTCCCGCTGGGACGGGGCGGCGATCGCCGAGGGCGTCGCGCTCCTGCAGTCTGCCCTCGCGCGGGACCGCCTCGGCGAGTACCAGGCCCAGGCCGCGATCGCCGCGCTGCACGCCGACGCCGCGAGCGCCGAGGAGACCGACTGGGTCCAGATCGTCGAGTGGTACGACGAGCTGGTGGCCCTCACCGACAACCCCGTGGCCCGGCTCGGCCGCGCGATCGCCGTGGGCGAGGCCGACGGTCCGCAAGCCGGGCTCGCGGCGCTGGCCGCGATCGACGCGGACCTCCCCCGCCGCACCGCCGCCGAGGCGTACCTCCGACGCCGGGCGGGCGAGCCCGCGGCGGCCGCCCGGCTCTACGACGAGGCGGCCGAGCGCGCGAGCAGCGTCCCGGAGCGCGACCACCTGCGCCGGGAGGCCGCGCGCGCCCGGGCGGCAGGGACCGGGCGGGTCGCGGGTACCAGGGAGGACACGGGCACCTCGGAGAACGCCGGCACCGACGACGCCGGCCGGGGCGACGAGGGCGGCCCGCCGACGACGTGACCCCGTCGTCGGACCCCCGTGGCACGCTGGTCGCATGTGCGGGCGCTACGCGAGCTTCAAGCAGGCCCAGGACCTGGCCGACGTCTTCGACGTGACCCAGGTGGCCGAGGAGGTGGCAAGCCTGCGGCCGTCGTGGAACGTGGCGCCGACGCAGGACGTGCTCATCGTCGTCGAGCGGCTCGTCGATGCCGAGGGACGCATCGCGGGGCACGAGGGGTCCGGCGAGGCGGAGGGCCCGCGGCGCAGCATGGAGGTCGCGCGCTGGGGGCTCGTCCCGCACTGGGCGAAGGACCCGTCGGTGGGCAACAAGATGATCAACGCGCGCAGCGAGACGGTCGCGGAGAAGGCCTCCTTCAAGGCCCCTCTGAAGAAGAACCGCTGCCTCGTCCTCGCCGACGGCTACTACGAGTGGCAGGCGCCCGAGTCCGGGAAGGGCCCGAAGACCCCCTACTTCATCACCCGGTCCGACGGCGCACCGATCGCCTTCGCCGGCCTGTTCTCGTGGTGGCGGCCGAAGGATGAGCCCGACGCCGACTGGTTGTGCACCACGACGATCCTCACCGCCGCCGCCGAGGGCGAGATGCGCGAGCTCCATGACCGCGTGCCCGTCATCCTCGAGCCGGCGGACATCGACGTCTGGCTCGACCCGACGGTGACCGACCCGGCCGAGGCGCTCGCGGTGCTCGGCACGGGCACCCCGGACCTCACATGGCACGAGGTCTCCCGGGACGTCAACACGCCGCGCAACAACTCTGCCGAGTTGGTCGAGCCGGTCGCGTCCTGAGCCGGCTGCTTCGTGACCCGACGGCGGCGTGACGCGGTCCCGTCCTCAGCCGGGCGGCGCGTAGTCCCGGGGACGGACGGCCCCCTCCGACGGCGGACGGACGCACCCGCCCGTCCGCATGCCTAGGGTCGTCCGCATGAGTGGGGACGACGCGGCTGCGCCGCCGGCCGGGTCGGCGGACCCGGACCTGCGCGCCCCCGGCCGCGACGCGCTCATGGTCCGGGTGCCGTGGCCCGGGCACAGGGACGTTTTCATCGCCGTGCTCGCGGCGCTCGGGGTCGGGTTCGCCTCGCTGGTCCTCGGGTTCGCGAGCCGCCCCGGGTACGGGTTCGGAACCCTGAGCGACGAGGCGCGCCTCGTCCTCATGTGGCTCGACACCCTGATGATGTGCGCGGCCGTGGCATGGCGGCGGGTCGCCCCGGAGGCGTCGGCGGTGGTCGTCTACCTCGGCGCGCTCGCCCACGTCGTGGTCGGCGTGCCCTTCCACCCCGTCGACGTCCTCGTCCTGCTCTCCCTGTACTCCGTCACCGTCCACGGCACCGTGCTCGGCCACCGCCTCGCGATGGCCGGGGCCGTCGCAGGTGCGGTGGTCCTCGCGGTCGCGTTCGGCGTGCCCCGGCTGTGGAGCGGCCCCACCCTCCTCGTCGTCACACTCGCGGCCGCCGGGCTCGCCGCCGGCGCCTGGGGCCTGGGGCTCCTGCGCCGCACCGGCATCCAGGAGCGCGCCCGGGCGGAGGAGATCGAGCGGCTCGCCGAGGGGCAGCGGGACCGCGACGCCCGGCTCGCCGTGTCCGACGAGCGCACCCGCATCGCGCGCGAGCTGCACGACGTCGTGGCCCACACCCTGTCCGTCGTCATCGCCCAGGCCGACGGCGGCCGCTACGCCTCCACGAGCGACCCCGTGGCCGCCGAGCGGGCCCTGACGACGATCGGCGAGGTCGGCCGCGCGGCCCTCGGCGACATCCGCAGCATCCTCGGGGTCCTGCGCGCCGACGACTCCGGCGCCGCGCTCGTCCCCCAGCCCGTCGACGAGGACCTCGACCGCCTCGTCGACCAGGTCCGCGACTCGGGCCTGGCCGTCTCCGTCATCCGGCTCGGTGCCTCCCGGCCGCTCCCCGCCGGCGCCGGCCTCATGGTCTTCCGGATCGCGCAGGAGGCCCTGACGAACGTGCTCAAGCACGCGGGCCCGGCAGTCGCGGTGACGATGCTCGTGCAGTGGACCGACGACGGCCTCACCCTCCAGATCGACGACGACGGGCGGGGCGCCGCCGCCCGCGGCGACGGCCAGGGGCAGGGCCTGGTCGGCATGCGCGAACGCGCCTCCGTGCTCGGTGGCACCCTGCGTGCCGGGCCGCGACCCGGGGGCGGCTTCCGGGTCCGCCTCGAGCTGCCGGTCCGCCCCGGCGCGGCGGCGTCGGCGAGCGCCGCCGTCGACGCGACGAGTTCCGAGGCAGGTCCCGAGACCGGCCGCCCGGCCGGAACCGAGCACACCACGACCCCGACCCGACCCCTCGCCGAGGCGGGTGCACCGCCCGGGGCGAGCTCCGCCGTCGGGCACGGACCCGCCGGACCGACCGAGAGGACCCCCGCGTGACCGCTGTCCCCCCGCCCGAGGCGGCCGACCCGATCCGGGTCGTGCTCGTCGACGACCAGCAGCTCGTTCGCGCGGGCTTCGCGCTCGTCATCGGCTCCCAGCCGGACATGACGGTGGTCGGCGAGGCGGGCGACGGCGCGCAGGCCCTGCGGATGCTCGCCGGCGTCGAGGCCGACGTCGTCCTCATGGACGTGCGGATGCCGAACCTCGACGGGCTCGCGGCCACGCGGGGCCTCGCCGAGCGCGCGGCCGGCGGAGGACGGGTGCCGAAGGTCGTCATCCTCACGACGTTCGACCTCGACGAGTACGTCCTCCAGGCGATCCGCGCCGGCGCGTCCGGCTTCCTCCTCAAGGACGCCCCGCCGGAGGACATGCTCGCCGCGATCCGCACCGTGCACGCGGGCGACGCGGTCATCGCCCCGAGCTCGACGCGCCGCCTCATCGCGACCGTCGCCGACCTGCTGCCCGCCGAGGACCGCACTCCGCCGGCCGTCCTCGACGCCCTGACCGACCGCGAGCGCGAGGTGCTCGTCCTCATCGCCCGCGGCCGGTCGAACACGGAGATCGCGGCGGAGCTGTTCGTCGCCGAGGCGACCGTCAAGACGCACGTCGGGCGGATCCTCACCAAGCTCGACGTGCGCGACCGCGTGCAGGCGGTGGTGCTCGCCTACGAGACCGGGCTCGTCACGCCGGGTCGGTAGGTGGGCCGGGGCGAGGTAGGCGGGCCGGACTGCGGTAGGTGGGCCGGGTGACCCGGCCGCCCGCGCGTACGACCCCGGGATGACGCCCGGACCGGACGAGGGGCCGACGACGACGCACCTCCCGCCTTCGTACCGTCGGGGCAGCGCCGGGACCAGGCCCGGCGCCGGAGCGACAAGGACCGCCATGACCGCCGAGACCACGCCCGACCGCACGGGTGCCGACGACACGGGTGCCGACCCGCGCACCGACTCCCCCGGCGACGCCCCGGTGCTCCGCGCCCGCGGCCTGCGCAAGGTGCACGGTCGCGGGGACGCCTCCGTCACCGCGCTCGCCGGCGTCGACCTCGACATCGCGCCGGGGTCGTTCACCGCGATCATGGGGCCGTCCGGGTCGGGAAAGTCGACCCTGCTCCACCTGCTCGCAGGTCTCGACTCGGTGACGTCGGGGACGGTCCACCTGGGCGACACCGCGCTGACCTCCCTCGGGGACACGGCGCTCACGCTCCTGCGCCGCGAGCGGATGGGCTTCGTGTTCCAGTCGTTCAACCTGCTGCCGATGTACACGGCGCGGCAGAACATCCTCCTGCCCCTCGAGCTCGCCGGACGCGACGCGAACGAGGAGTGGCTGGTCCAGCTGGTCGACGTCCTCGGGCTCGGCGACCGCCTCACGCACCGGCCTGCCGAGCTGTCCGGCGGGCAGCAGCAGCGCGTCGCGATCGCCCGCGCGCTCGTCACCCGGCCCGACGTCGTCCTCGCCGACGAGCCCACCGGCAACCTCGACCTGCGCACCGGGTCCGAGGTGCTCGCGCTCCTGCGGACCTCGGTGCGCGAGCTCGGGCGCACGGTCGTCATGGTCACCCACGACCCCGGCGCCGCCGCGCACGCCGACCGCGTGGTCCTCATCGCCGACGGCCTCGTGCGCGGCGACATCGACCACCCGACACCGTCCTCCGTCCTCGCCGGCCTCGATGCCCTGCGACCCGAGAACGAGGTGGCGTGATGCTGCGGCTCGCCGCGGGGCAGGCACGGCACTCGGTCGGCCGCCTCGCCGCCGCCGGGCTCGCGATCGTGCTCGCGTCGGCGTTCCTCACGCTCGCACTGCTCACCGGCCGCGCGGTCGACGACGGCGCCCGCGGGGTCCTGCGGGCGGCTCTCGGTCAGGCCGACATCGTCCTCAACGGGGTCGAGGTGGACCTCGAGGACCTCTCGGCCCTGCGGGAGGTCGACGGGGTCGCGCAGGCCACGCCGACGTTCACGACCTGGGTCGGCGTGGGCGCGGGCGACTCCGCCACCTGGCTCCCGCTCGCCGCCGCACCGGAGCCCGGGGCCGAGCCGCCCGTCGACCTCGTGGCCGGGACGTGGCCGACCGCCGAGGACGAGGTCGTGCTCAGCGAGGAGGCGAGCCTCTGGGCCGCCGCCGGTATCGGGGACCCGCTCGAGGTCGGCGCGCAGACCGTCGACTCGGACGGCAACCCGGTCGAGGTCGACGGGACCGAGGTCGAGGTCGTCGGGATCGCCGAGGACCTCAGCCCGGTCCTCGGCATACCGACGACGACGATCTACGTGCCCGAGACGACCGCGTTCGAGCTCGCGCACGCGAGCGACGGCACGGGGGCGTGGGCGGTCGGCCTGTCGACACAGCCCGGGGCGGACGAGGACGCCGTCGCGTCCCGGGTGCTGGACGTCGCCCGGAGCACGGGGGCCGGCGGCGACCACGCCGTGACGGTCACGGCCGACGAGTACGTCGACGCCCGCCTGCAGGAGGTCTTCGGGTTCCGGGACGTCATCGGCATGGCAACGCTCCTGTTCGCCGGCCTCGCCCTCGTCGTCGCGGGTCTCGTCATCGCCAACACCTTCCAGGTGCTCGTGGCCCAGCGGGCCCGGACCCTGGCGATGCTGCGGGCGGTCGGGGCGACGCGGCGGCAGGTGTGGGCCTCCGTGCTCGCCGAGGCGGCCGGGCTCGGCGTGGTCGCGAGCGTCGTCGGCGCCGCCCTCGGGTTCGGCGTCATGGCGCTCGCGCTGCGGCTGTGGAGCGACTCCGGGCGAGACCTCGGCATCCCACTCGCCGGGACGGTCGGGCCGAGCCCGACGACGATCGCGCTCCCAGTCGTCGTCGGCACGGTCGTCACCGTCCTCGCAGCGCTGCCCCCGGCAAGGCGGGCGAGCGCCGTCGCGCCCGTCGAGGCGATGCGGCCCGCGCAGGCGCCGACGCTCCTGCGCGGCTCGCCGGCGCGTCGGGCCTGGGGGATCGCCCTCGCCGCCGCGGGCGTGGCCGCGATGACCGGGGCGCTCGTCGTCGCTGCGCAGCTCGGCGAGGGGACCCCGGCCGACTCGACGATCCTGCTGATGATCGGCCTGCTCGTGCTCGGCGTCGCGCTGCTCGGCCTCGGCCTGCTCGTCGGGCTCGTGTTCGTGGTCCCGCTCGTCGCGCGGGTGCTCGGCGCGGTCCTGGCCGTGCTCTCCCCCGGGCCGGCGCGCGCCACCGTGCGCCTCGCCACCGCGAACGCGACCCGCAACCCGCGCCGGACGTCCGCGACGACGATGGCGCTGGTCATCGGGATCGGCCTGGTCACCGGGGTGACGACGGGGACCGAGTCCGTCCGGGCGTCGTTGGAGCAGGAGCTGTCCTCCCGGTTCCCCGTCGACGTGGCCGTCCACAACCCCGCCTACGGTTCCGACGGGCCGGTCGCGCTCGAGGAGGACGTGCTCGCGGCGGTCGAGTCCGTTCCCGGGCTGGCCGCGACGATGCAGGTGACGTCCGCCGACCTCGTGATCGAGGTCGGCCCGGGCACTGCCGCCGGCGACGCGGGAGCGGTCGGCATCGGCTCGATCGTCTACGGCGTGCCGCCGGAGGCGGAGGACGTCCTGCGGGACGGGCTGCCCGAGGGGCTGACGGACGAGTCCGTGGTGCTGCCGGCGTCCCGGGCGCGCGAGCTCGGCGTCGAGGGCGGCGACACGGTGCTCGTCGGCCTGCCGGACCCGCAGACGTGGGAGCTCGACGAGTCCACGCAGCGGGAGATGACGGTCGTCGTCACGCAGCACGGGGACTCGCCGCTGCTGACGGAGCACGCCGTTCGCTCCCTCCTCCCCGACGCGGTTCCCTCTGCGGTGTGGGCGCGCATCGACGACGCGGCGGACGTCGAGGACGTGGTCACCGACGTCCGCGAGGCCGGACGGGCCACGGCGACGGCCGGGGCGTCGGTCGCGGTCGAGGGGTCCGGCGAGGAGCGGCTCGTGTACGACGAGGCGATCGACCGGGTGCTCGTCGTCGTCGTGGGCCTGCTGGCCGTGTCGGTCGTCATCGCGCTCGTCGGCGTCGCGAACACGCTCTCGCTGTCGGTCGTCGAGCGGCGACGGGAGATCGCGACGCTGCGGGCCGTGGGGATGACCAGGCGTCAGGTCCGGGGGGCGCTCGCCACCGAGGGGGTGCTGCTGACCGTGGTCGGGACGGGGGTCGGCGCGGCGTTCGGGCTCGCGGCCGGATGGGTCGGCATCACGTGCCTGCTCGCCGCCACCGAGCTCGCCACGCTCGCCGTCCCGTGGGCCGGGCTCGGGCTCACGCTCGTCGTCGCCCTGGTCGCGGGCGTGGTCGCGTCCGTGCTGCCGGCGCGCAGCGCGCTGGGGGTCTCGCCGGTGGCGGCGCTCGGGGCGGAGTAGGACGTCGGGCCGGACGGGCGGACGGGCCGGCGGTGTGTGAGGCCGGTGCGCGGGGCCACGGAGGTTCGTCGGAGGGCGCGTGGGGCCGCGGAGGTCCACGGACACCCGCGCCTGTGACCTGCGGCCTCGCGCGCGGCTGTCCACAGGGGCGCGGCGAGCGGTCGGCGGCGCGCGGGATCGTCGGTGGCATGCCCGAGCCGCCCCCTGCCTCCGCGACGGACCCGGAGGACCTGTCCGCCGTGCTCGCGGCCGACCGCCTCGCGGTGGTCGACTCCGGGCCGGGGGTCGGGCGGATCGTCGCCGTCGGACCCTCCCCCGTCCGGGTCGGTCGCGGTCCGGACCGGGTCGATCTCGGGGACGCCCGGCTCTCGCGGGACCACCTCGAGCTGCGGGCACGGTCCGGCCGGGTCGAGGCGCGCGACCCGGGGTCCCGGCACGGCACCCGGCGGGCGGGTCGACGGATCGGTGAGCGGCGAGGTGGGCGCGCGGTCGGCGCGCGCTGGGAGTCGGTCCCCCTCGGATCGGTGCTCCTCGCGGGCGCCGGCGCGGTGCGCGTGACCGTTGGCGCGGGGCGGCTCGTCGCGCCGCGGCCGGTCGTCCTCCCGCCCGGTGGCCGCCGGGGCCTGCGCGCGCTCGCCCGGCTCGCGCCGATGCTGCTGGCGCCGCTCGTCATGGTGCCCCTGCTCATGGGCTCCTCGGCCGGGCCGTGGCGGTTCGCGATCCTCGCCGTCCCGCTGGTCGCGGTGGGGATCTGGCTGCTGTCGGAGCGCGAGCCGGGCGCCCGCGTACCGCCCCGGCCGGGCGCCGCCGAGGTCCTGCTCCTCGCGGGCGCCGGGGTGCGGCCCACGGACGGGCCCGGGGACGTCCTCGTCCTGCGGATCGCGTCGGGCGCCGCGCGGGTGCGTCGTCGTCGGGGTGAGCTGCGCGTGAACCCGGGGGACGCCGTCGGTCTCACGGGGCCGGGCGCCGCCCGCCTCGCACGCTGGCTGCTCGCCCAGGTGCTCACCCACGAGCCGACCGCGACGGCGGACGTGCCCGCCGGGTGGGTGGTGCCGTCGTCACGCCGGCCGGTCGGTGACGCCGGGGCCGGGTCCCGTGCGGGTCCGCGGGGGGCGCCGTGGCACGTGTCGGTGGTGGTGGCCGGACCCGGTGACCGGGCTCCCGACCCGCCCCGCGACCGCCGCCACCTCGTCCTCGTGGTCGCGGACGGCCGGCCACCCGCGTGGCGCACCGCGACCATCGGCGCGGACGAGCACGCGGGCGTCTCGCCGGCCTGGTCGCGGCGGCACGCCCGGGCGCTCGAGACGTCCGGGGCGGCCGGGGACGCGCTGCCCACGAGCGTCCTCCTCACCGACCTGCTCGGACCGGTCACACCGGCCGCGGTGCGCCGCCGCTGGTCGGTGTCGTCGGGCCTGCGGGCGTCCGTCGGCCTGGGGGCGCACGGGCCCGTGGCGATCGACCTCGTCGCCGACGGGCCGCACGCCCTCGTGGCCGGGGCGACGGGCGCGGGCAAGTCCGAGGCGCTCACCGCCTGGCTCGTGGCGCTCGCGGCCACCCGGTCACCGGCGGACCTCGCGATGATCCTCGTCGACTACAAGGGCGGGTCCGCGTTCACACCGCTCGCCCCGCTGCCGCACGTGGCCGCGGTCCTCACCGACCTCGAGCCCGCCGCCACGCTCCGGGCACTCGCCTCGCTCGGCGCCGAGCTGCGCCGCCGGGAGGTCGTCCTCGCCGAGGCCGGGGCGAAGGACGTCGCCGACCTGCACGCGCGCGGGGGCGCGATGCCGCGGCTGCTCGTCGTCGTCGACGAGTTCCGGGCACTCGCCGACGATCATCCGGCCCTGCTCGCCGACCTCGTCCGGCTCGCCGCCCAGGGGCGCTCTCTCGGGCTGCACCTCGTGCTCGCCACGCAGCGCCCGTCGGGGATCGTCGGGCCGGACGTGCGGGCGAACATCACGGTGCGGCTCTGCCTGCGGGTACTCGAGGCCGCGGACTCGCGCGACGTCGTCGGGACCGCGCGGGCCGCCGAGCTCCCCGCCGTGCCGGGTCGGGCCGTGCTACGCACCGGGGTGCCCGAGGAGGTCCAGGTGTCCTGGCTGGGGCCGGCGGGATCGGGGCTCCCGTCCGATGCCGTGGCGGCGATCCGGGCGGCCGCCGACGGCGCGGCGCCACCCGCCGTGCCCTGGGCACCTGCGCTTCCGGAGCGGATCGGGCCGGGCGGGATCAACCCCGCGACCGGGGCGCCGATCTCGTCGACCACCGCGGCGCTCGTCGACGAGCCGGATCGCCTCACGCTCGAGCCGTGGGAGTGGGACGGGTCGGCGCTGCTCGTGCTCGGCGGACCGGGCACCGGGCGGACGACCGCGCTGCGCGCGCTGGGCGCCGCGGCGGGGGCGGCCGGTCGGCGCGTGCACGTGGTGGGCGGGCCGGCCGCGGTCGGGTCCGGTAGTGCCACGGCGACGATCGCCCCGACCGGAGACCCGCGCCTGGTGCTCCGGCTGCTCGAGCTGCTCGGGTCGGCGGACTCGACTCCCGGTCAGGTGCTGCTCGTCGACGACGTCGAGCTTCTCCTCGACCGTCTCGACACCGCGCTCGGGCCCGGCCAGTCGCTCGCCGCCCTGCCCGTCGCCCTGCGGTCGGTGCTCGCACGGGGTCACCATCTTGCGCTCGCCGGGGCGCCGGCGAGCGCCTCGGCCCGGTGGGCGGAGGTCGGGCGGGCCCGGCTCGTGCTCAGCCCGCGCGACGTCACGGAGGCCACGCTCGCCGGGGTCGACCGCGCGATGACGGTCGGGGCGGCGGTGCCCGGTCGGGCGGTGCTCGTGCGGCCGGCCGGTCAGCGGGTGGTCCAGGTCGTCGACGCCGCACCGGCGCTGCCCGGGGAACCCGCGGGGGACGTCGGGGGCGTGACGACAGGGACAGGCGTTCCTCTCCTCCGCCCGCTCCCCCGCACGGCCACCGACCTGGCGCTCACCGCGGCCGAACGGGCCGGTACCGAGGTGTGTGTCGGCGTCGGGGGCGACGACGCAGGTCCGGTGGCCGTGCCGTTCCCGCCCGGCGGGACGCTCCTCGTGGTGGGGCCGGCGGGATCGGGGCGGTCGACCGCGCTGGGGAACGTTGCCGGGCGCCTGACCCGTGCCGGTCATCGGGTCGTCCGGGTACGTACAGGCGGCGGCACGGGCCCGGTCGGCTCAGCGGCGGTCGGCGCGGGCACGGTCGACGCAGTTGACGTCGGTGCAGCGGCGGTCGGCGCGGAGGATGTCGTCGTCGGGGATGTCGTCGTGGTCGACGACCTCGACCGACTCACCGGCCCCGAGCTCGATGAGGTCGCCGCGCTCCCGTCGCGCGGCGCGCGGGTGGTCGCGGCCGCCGCGACCCTGGCCGTGCTCTCCGCGCACCGCCCGCCGCTGTCGACGTGGCCGGTTGGCGCGCTCCTGGTGCTCCGCCCGGATCTGCCGCTGTCGGCCCGGCTCGTGCCCGGCGGTCTCGGCGACGGCGCCGATCCACTCGCAGCAACAGTTCCGGGGCGGGCGGCACTGGTCCGTTCCGGCCGCGCGACGCCGGTCCAGCTCGTGCACGGCGCCCTCGACCCGGACGGCCGATGACCCGCCCCCTGTGTCGAGGGTGCGGGTGAGCCCCCACGTGCACGAGCCACACTCTCGACCCCGAGCCGCACTCTCGACCGAAACGGACACCCCGACCGGGTTCATCGAGAGTGCGGTTGGGGACCCAACCGCAATCTCGACATGCACGAACCGCAATCTCGACGAAGGACGCCCTGAGCCACACTCTCGACCACGAACCGCAATCTCGACGCGCACCAACCGCAATCTCGACGAAAGGCGGGGTCAGCGCGCCGGGCGGTAGCGCATGAACGCCCGGGAGGCCGGCCACAGGATCGCCCCGACGCCGACGAGGCAGGTGAGCGCCGCGGCGATCGCACCGGCGAGCGGCAGGCCGATCGTCAGCACCGAGACACCCGCGAGGATCCACCACGTGATCAGCGCGCCGCGCACCGCGGCCCGCCCCTGCCCCACCGCACGGGCACCGAGCACGAGGAGGACCGCCACCGCGACGTAGAGGACCCCGAGCATGACCACGGTCGAGCGCACGACCACCTCGCCCGAGACGAGGTCGACCACGAGCCCACCGGCCACGACGAGGAGGGCCACCGCCTGGAGGAGGCACACGACCTGCACGATGCGGACGGAGGTCGGGACGGTCGGGGAGCTCGTCGGGGTCGGCACGGCGCCACCCTAGGTCGTCGAGCGTCGGCTACCACGACGTGTCCGGCGGGTGTACGGACGGGGAGGAGACGCCCGTCATGCTGTGAGCAAACCCACGCTGCTCACCTGAGCAAGGCGCGAGACGGAGCCTTGTGGGGCGATGGTGCGCGTGGGATTGTTGGTGCTCGCAGCGACTACATACATCGCACGGCGAACACCCCCGACAACCGGTTCGGGCAGCCGTGCGTGCTTGGAGGAACAAGTGGACTGGCGTCACCGAGCCGCATGTCTGACCGAGGACCCGGAGCTCTTCTTCCCGATCGGGAACACGGGCCCGGCCGTCGTCCAGATCGAGGCGGCGAAGGCGGTCTGTGCCTCCTGCTCGGTGGTCGACACCTGCCTCAAGTGGGCGATGGAGAACAACCAGGACTCCGGCGTCTGGGGCGGACTCTCCGAGGACGAGCGCCGCGCGCTCAAGCGCCGCACCGCCCGCGCCCGCCGCGCCGGCTGACCTCCCCCGCGCCTCCGGCGCCTCCCGCGCCTACCGCAGCGGGCGACCCAGCCGGTCGGTCCGGCCCGATCCCAGCGACCTCGGCCGGCCGACCCGCACCTTCAGGTGGACCTCGGTCCCGCCGTCGGTCCCGCCGCGCCACTCGATGGTGCCGCCGAGCTCCCCGGCCACGAGGGTCTTGACGATCTGCGTGCCCAGGCCGGTGAGCACCTTGCCCTCGGCGAGCCCCACGCCGTCGTCGGTCACATAGATCTCGAGGCTCTCCTCGTGGTGCTCGACCCGGACCACCACCGTCCCCGGACGGCCGGACAGGCCGTGCTCGACCGCGTTCGTGATGAGCTCGGTGAGCACGACGGCGAGACCCGTGGCCACGTCCGCGGGCACGAGCCCGAACCGACCGTCCATCCGGGTGGTGACGTGTGCGTCGGGCACGGCGACGTCCGCGGCGAGCGCGAACACGCGGCCGAACACGTCGTCGAAGTCGACCACCTCGTCGAGCCCCTGGGCGAGCGTGTCGTGGACGAGGGCGATCGTCGTCACCCGCCGCTCGGCCTGCCCGAGCGCCTCCCTGGTCTCCTCGTTCCCGCTGCGCCGGGCCTGGAGCCGCAGGAGCGCGGACACGGTCTGCAGGTTGTTCTTCACCCGGTGGTGGATCTCCCGGATGGTCGCGTCCTTGGTCAGCAGCTGCTGCTCGCGGCGGCGCATCTCGGACACGTCCCGGCACAGCAGCACCGCCCCCCGCCGCTCGCCGTTGTCGGTGAGCGGGATCGCGCGCAGGGAGAGGATGACCCGCCCGGCCTCGACCTCGGTCCGCCAGGCGGCCCGGCCCATGACGACGACGGCGAGCGTCTCCTCGATCGCGCCGGCCTCCTCGAGCAGGTCCGTGAGGACCTCCGCGAGAACCTCGCCGTTGAGGTCGCCGATGAGACCGAGCCGGTGGACGTTGCTCAGCGCGTTCGGGCTGGCGAACGTCACGCGCCCCTCGAGGTCGAGCCGGATGACGCCGTCGCCGACCCGCGGGGTCCCGTGCCGGTCGCCCGACGGCGTCCCGGGCTGGGGGAACTCCCCCCTCGAGACCATGGCGGCCAGCGCGTCGCCCATCTCCATGTAGGCGACCTCGATGCGGGAGCGCATCATCGCGGGCGAGACGACCTGCTCGCGGCCGAGGACGGCCACGTAGCGGCCGTCGTGGTGCACCGGCTGCAGGACGGTGCGCACCTGCCGGCCGTCGTCGCGCACGAACTCCCGCGTGTGGGTCCCGCCGTCGGTCATCGCGTGCCGGACGAGCTCGGCGAGCTGGCGGTCCGGACGGGACCGGACCGCGTCGTCGTAGTGGACCGTCGCGCCGGTCTGCGGGCGGCAGTGGGCGGCGACGACGAACCCGTCCTCGCCGTCGGGCACCCACAGCAGGAGGTCGGCGAACGCGAGGTCGGCGATGACCTGCCAGTCCCCCACGAGCTGGTGGAGCCACTCCACGTCCCCCGGGGAGCCCGGGTGCGAGTCGGTGAGGATGTTGGACAGCGTCGGCACGAGCCCCAGCGTACGGCGGGCCGGACGCCTTGCGGACCAGCTGCCCGCACCCCGCCGCGCGGCTCGCCGGGGTCCGGACTCGGATCCGTGCCGCGGCCCGGCTGCGCCTACCCTGGAACCAGACCCTGGAAGAGATGGAGCACGCATGCGCTTCGACCACACCGTCGAGTTCCCCGCCTCCCCCGAGGAGGTCGCCCGGATGCTGGCGGACAAGGACTTCACCGACCGTCGGGTGCGGGCCGCCGGCGCGACCCGCCACACGGCGTCGATCACCTCGGGCGACGACGGCTCGTTCACGCTCGACGTCGAGGCCACGATCCCGACGACGATCATCCCCGCGACCTACCGCGGGCTGGTCGGTGACAGCTTCGTGGTCCGCATCGAGGAGCAGTGGTCGGCCCCGGGCGCGGACGGCGGCCGCACGGCGGAGTTCGGGCTCAACGTCTCGGGCGTCCCGGCCCGCGTCAACGGCACCCAGGCGCTCCGGCCGATCGCCGGCGGCTCGACGGCGCTGGACTACCGCGGGGACGTCACCTGCTCGATCCCGCTGCTCGGCCGCAAGATCGAGTCGGCCGTCGTCGGCGCCGTCGACACGGTCCTCGAGGCCGAGCGCCGTGTGGGGATCGCCTACCTCGCGGAGCAGGCGGACGAGCAGGGCTGACGCCCTCCGCCGACGACGACGAACCCCCCGGGAGGGCCGTCGTCGTTCGCCGTCGGACGTGTCCCCGGCGTCCGCCCGGCGCGTCGCCGACGTGGGCCGCCCGGGCCCCGACCGGGGAGGGCGTCAGCGGCCTGCGGGCAGGTGGCCGAGCCGGTGCAGGGTCGTCGAGACCGCCTGCTCCCGCAGCATCGTCAGCAGCTCGCGGCGTCCGGTGGCCAGGACGGGCGCGGTCGACACGTCGTAACGCACGTCGGCCACCAGGTCCGCCAGCTCCTCGCGCTCCGAGCCGAGGACGCGCACGCGGCCCCGGCCGCCGGCCAGCCGCCCGACGAACGCGTCGGCCCCCTCGGCCGCGGCGACGTGCTCGGTGAGCCGGCGCAGCGCGCGCCTGGCGGGCTCGCCCTCGGTGGCCCAGGACTTGAGGTGCGCCGACAGCTCGGGGTGCAGCGAGACCCGCACGAGCGTGCCCGTGACCTCCCCCGCGAGCAGGAGGCGGACGAGGTCGACCGTGCGCGCGTCGGCCCCCGCCCGCACGTGGAGGACCGGGAGCTGCCGGTAGCGCAGGACGTTCGACTCGACCTCGAGGCCGGTGGGGTCCTGCTCGCGGCCGAGGTCGTGCTCCCACACGTAGGCGTCCGATCGGACGGCCGCCCGCAGCCAGCGGCGCTCCGACTGCACGGGAACGATGCCCGTGAGGTCGGCGAGCGCCGCGCGCACCTCGGGCGAGGGCTCGGCGGCCCGCGCGGGCAGACCGTCCTCGATCCACGACCCGAGCTGGGTGACGTAGTTCGGTCCGCCCGCCTTCGCACCGGGGCCGACCGAGGAGTCCTTCCAGCCGCCGAACGGCTGCCGGCGCACGATCGCGCCCGTGCAGTGGCGGTTGACGTAGAGGTTCCCGGCATCGACCTGGTCGCTCCAGCGCTCGATCTCCTCGGGGTCGAGGGAGTGCAGCCCGGAGGTGAGCCCGAAGTCGGTCCGGTTGACGACCTCGATGGCCTCGTCGAGGGTCTCGGTGCGCACGAGAGCGAGGACTGGGCCGAAGAACTCGGTGAGGTGCGCGCGGGAGCCCGGGGCCACGTTGTCGAGGACGCCGGGCGACCACAGGCGCCCCTCGCCGTCGAGCCGGCGCGGGCGCACGAGCCAGCTCTGCCCCTCGTCGAGCTCGGTGAGCGCGTGCAGGAGCCGGCCGGATGCGGGCTCGGTCAGGGGGCCGGTCGTCACGCCGAGGTCGTCCGGCATCCCGACGCGCAGGGAGGACACGGCGTCGACGAGCTGACGGCGCAGGCGGTCGCTCGTGCCGGCCTGTCCGACGAGGACGGCGACGGAGGCGGCCGAGCACTTCTGCCCGGTGTGCCCGAACGCCGAGCGCACGAGGTCCGCGACGGCGAGGTCGTAGTCCGCCGACGCCGTGATCACCATCGCGTTCTTGCCTGACGTCTCGGCGATCACGCCGTGGCCGCCGGGCCGGCCGGCGCGCCAGCCGGCGAAGAGGCGGGCGGTCTCGGTCGACCCGGTGAGGACGACGCGGTCGACGTCCTCGTGGGTGATCAGCCGCTGCCCGACCTCGTTCTCGCGGGCGCGCAGGAACTGGACGACGTCGGGGTCCAGGCCGCCGCGCTCGAGCGCCGTGCGCAGGGTGTCGACGACGATCTCGGCGAGCACCGGCGTCTGCGGCGCGGGCTTGACGATGACGGCCGAGCCGGCGGCGAGCGCCGCGGCGGTGCCGCCCGTGGGGATCGCGACGGGGAAGTTCCACGGCGGGGTGACGACGACGAGCCGGTCGGGCTCGAAGCGCGCGCCGTCAGTGTCGAGGTGGTCGGCGAACAAGCCGAGGTCCTCCGCGCGGTCGGCGTAGTAGCGGAGGAAGTCGACCGCCTCGGAGACCTCCGGGTCGGACTCGTCGACGAGCTTCCCGGCCTCGGCGGCGGCCTGTCCGACGAGCTCGCCGCGGCGGTCCTCGAGGTCGTCCGCGGCCGCTCGCAGGACGCCCGCCCGTTCGCCCGGCTCGAGCGCCGCCCACGTGGCGCGGGCCTCGAGGGCCCGGGCGACGGCGTCGTCGACGGCGCTGACGCTCGTCGGGGCCGGTGAGGACGGCTCGCGCCGGGGCGCGGCGAGGTGCTCGGCGGCCCAGACGCGGGAGGCCGCGAGCGCCGGGTCGGTGTCGACGGCCTGGACGAACCGGGTGTCGGAGCGGACAGGTGCCCCGGTGCGGCGCGGAGCGGGGGCCGGAGACGCGGAGGCGTCAGCCGCGGCGACGTAGTCGCGCTCCTGGGCCTCGAGCTCGCCCGGGTCCCCGGAGGCGAACGCGTGGACGAAGTTCTCCGGCGCGGCCGCCTCCTCGAGGCGGCGCACGAGGTAGCCGATCGCGGAGTCCATGTCCTGCGGGGCGACGACCGGCGTGTACAGGACGATGCGGCCCGCGTCCGCGGCGACGGCCCGGGCCTGGGCGGGCGCCATGCCCTGGAGCATCTCGACGTCCACCATGTCCGCGACCCCGCGCCCGGCAGCGAGCAGGTGGGCGTGGGCCACGTGGAAGAGGTTGTGCGAGGCAATGCCGATGCGCAGGGCCCCGACGTTCTCGGGGCGCAAGGCGCGATCGAGCAGGCGCAGGTAGGCGGCGTCGGTCTCGGCCTTCGTCGTGAACGGCGCCTGGTGCCACCCGCGCAGCTCGGCCTCGACGCGCTCCATGGACAGGTTGGCCCCCTTGACGAGCCGGATCCCGATCGGTGCTCCCCCGGCGTCCCGGCGGCCGCGGGCGAACGCGACGAGGCGGTCGAGCGCGGCGGCGGAGTCGGGGAGGTAGGCCTGGAGGACGATGCCGGCCGAGAGGGCGGTGAACTCCTCCTCGGCGAGGATCGACGTGAAGGCCTCGACGGTGAGGTCGAGGTCCCGGTACTCCTCCATGTCGAGGTTGACGAACACGTGCTGCTCGCGCGCGAGGGCGGCGCGGTAGATCGGCCGCAGCCGCTCGCCGACCCGCTCGACGGTGCCCTCGGTGTCCCAGGTCGAGATCTGCGGGACCAGCGTGGAGACCTTGACGGAGACGTGCTCGACGTCGGGCCGCGAGACGAGGTCGAGGGTGCGGCGCGCGCGGTCCGCGGCCTCGGTCTCCCCCAGCACCGCCTCACCGAGGAGGTTGAGGTTGAGCCGCTCCCCGTCCCGGGCGGCGCGCTGCAGCCGGTCCGTCAGCGCGGCGTCGGTGGCGTCCACCACGAGGTGGCCGACGAGCTGACGGAGGCGACGCCGGGCGAGCGGCACGACCACCGAGGGGGCGAGCCGGCCCACCCGGGCACCCGCGCCGAGCATCGCCCGGTCGAGGCCCGAGAGGAACGTGGCCCCGGACGCGGAGCCGATGCGGGACAGCTCACGCGCCGCGACGGCCAGGTCCTCGGGCCGGGCGACCCGGTCGACGAACCGCACCGCGAGGTCGAGGCCCGCCGGGTCGGCGAGCAGGTCGGCGAGGCGCCGGGTCGCGGCCCGTTCCTCCGGGCGTTCCCCCGCGGCGCTCGCCTCGGCCCAGCTGCGGGCGAGGTCGATCGCGTCGTCGGCCGGGGGTCCCTCCGTCATTGACCGAGCATCCACCGGTGCGGGAAGGCGAGCTCGGCGGCCGCGGCGGGTCCCCACGAGCCGGGCGCGTACGGCTGCGGCTCGGGACGCTCGCCGTTCTGCAGCGGGGCGAACGCCTCGAACGCGGCGCGGAGCCCGTCAGCGGTCGTGAACAGGGACCGGTCGCCGAGCAGCACGTCGTGGATGAGCGACGCGTACGGGCTCAGGGCCTCGCTGCGGGGGACGTCGTTGAGGTCGAGCTGGGCGCGGCCCGAGGAGAAGGTGAGCTCGGGGCCGGGGGTCTTGACCGTGATGTTGAGCGAGACCGCGCCGGCTCCGGCGAAGTTGACCTCGATCGTGTTGGGCTCGAGGCCCTCGTCGAACAGCGGGCCGTCCGGGCGGCGCAGCACGAGAGTCATCCGCTGGGCCTTGACCGCCATCCGCTTGCCCGTACGCAGGAGGAACGGGACCCCGCGCCAGCGGTCGGTGTCGACCCACACGCGGGCGGCGACGAAGGTGTCCTGCGTCGAGTCGTCCGGCACGCCCTCGAGGTCCCGGTACCCCTCGAACTGGCCGAGCACGACCTCCTCGGGGTCGAGCCGCAGCGCCCGCAGCGCCCGCTCGCGCTCGACGAGGATCTGCTCGGGGTTGCGGATGTCGAACGGCGGCTCCATCGCCACCTGGCCGACGACCTGGAAGAGGTGCGTGACGAGCATGTCGAGCGCGGCGCCGGTCTGCTCGTAGAAGTCGACGCGGTCGGCCACGTCGAGGTCCTCGGGGACGTCGATCTGCACCTGCTTGACCGAGTGCCGGTCCCACTCGGAGCCGAAGAGCTGGTTGGCGAACCGGAGCACGTAGATCGTCTGCACGCCCTCCTTGCCGAGGAAGTGGTCGATGCGGAAGATCTGCTCCTCGCGCAGGACCTTCTTCACGTCCCGGTCGAGCTGCTCGAAGGACTTGAGGTCGGTGCCGTAGGGCTTCTCGAACACCACGCGGGTGGACTCGGTGATGAGCTCGTGCTCGGCGAGGCCCCGGGTCACGGAGCGGAAGCCGCTCGGCGGGACGGCGAGGAAGTGCACGACGAGGGGCTCCTCGTTGGCGGCCGCCCACATGTCCCGGTAGATGCCGTCGATGACCTCGGGCAGCTCGGACTCGTCGCCCGGGCCGAAACGTCCGGTGGCGTAGTACAGGTGCGTGAGGATCTCGTCGACGTCCTCCGGCAGTCCGCCCGGGCTCTCCGCCAGGCTCTCGCGGACGCGCTCGCGGAACTGCTCGTCCGTCAGCGGCTCGCGGGCCGAGGCGATGACCGCCCACTGCTCCGGCATGAGCCCGCGGACGCGGATCTCCGCGATCGCGGGGAGCACCATCCGATGGGCGAGGTCACCGGACGCCCCGAAGAGGGTGATGATGACTGCCTTGGGGGCGACGAGCTCTGGGGCTTCTGCGCGGCGGGCGTTCACGCCCCCCAACCTAGAGCACCGCGCACGGGCGGCGCAGTCCCTCGGCCGCGCGCGTCCGCGCCGCGCGTGCCACGATCGACGGCATGACCGCCGAGCCACGCACGCCCGCGACCTCCGCGACACCTGCGACCCCTGCCGCCGACGACCCGGACCTCACGGTCGCCCGCACCGGCGTGCGGACCGCGCTGGGCACCAACTCGCGCGGCGCCTCGGTGCGGATCGGCGGCGACGGCGCCCCGGACGCCTTCACGCCCGGCGAGCTCCTCCAGATCGCGCTCGCCGCCTGCGAGTCGCTCTCGGCCGACCACCGGATCACCCACGCCCTCGGCGAGGACGCGCAGGTCGTCACCCGGGTCCGACGTGACAAGGACGACGCCGAGAACCGGTACACCGACCTGCACGTCGACCTCGCCCTCGACCTGGCGAGCCTCGAGCCGCTCGCGCGCGAACGGCTCCTCGAGCGGATGGACAAAGCGATCGAGCGCCACTGCACCGTGGGGCGCACGCTGCGGGCCGGCACCCGGACGACGCTGACGGTGACCGACTCCGGAGCTGCGGACGGTGTCGATGCGGCCGACGGCGCTGGTGGCGACTCCGCCTCCGGCACGGGTTCCACCTCCGCCCCCAGCGCGGGTGCTGATTCCGCCTCGGGCATGGCCGCCGGGACCGACGGGGCCGCGCGATGAGCGCCGCCGACCGGACCTCGAACGACGCCGACCTGCCCGCGACGACCTCGCCCGACGACGAGACCCCCGGTGCCGACCGGGCCGTCAGCGTGACGGACGAGGGTGACCGACCGGCGTCGGGCACGGACACCACGGAGGAGGTCGTCACGCCCGGGCGGTTCAAGCGGTTCGTCGACACCGCGGTCCGGGTCGAGGGCCGCCGCGCGCGGACGAAGGTGCGCAAGCTGCGAGAGCGGATGTGGCGGCAGAGCCCGAGCCGACTGCTCAAGCAGCTCGAGCGCGACTACGTGCGGTCGGTCGCGCGGATCGGTGGGGCCGTCGGAGCCACGGCCGCGTTCCCGGTCCTCGGCACCGCGCTGGCGGTCGGGATGACGAGCGCCCAGGTCGCCGCGTTCGTCGACGCCTCCGCCCGCTACGTCCTCGCGGTGGCCGAGGTGCACGGCATCCACGTCGACGACGTCGAGAAGCGCCGCACGCTCCTGCTGTCCGCCCTGCTCGGCGAGGAAGGCTCGAAGCTCGTGTCCGGGCAGATCGGGTTGAGCGGGATCGGCTGGGCCCGCACCGCGCTCGGTCAGCTCTCGTCGGGCAGCGTGCGGTCGGTCAACCGGGCGCTCACCCGGCAGCTGACGAAGGCCGGGGCCAACCGCGGGATGCAGCTCGCGCTGGGCCGACTCGCGCCGTTCGGCATCGGCATGGTGCTCGGCTACCGGGGTGCGCGGGCGCTGGGCCGTGACGTCGTCAAGGGCACGCAGGCCGCCTTCGGCCCGCCGCCGGAGCGGTTCGCCGACGACGCCTGAGCGCACCTGCTCCTGCTCCTTCTCCCTCCCCCGCCGAGCAGTCGGTCAACGCACCGAACCGTCGGTCTCCCGCCGAGCAGTCGGTCAACGCACCGAGCCGACTGTCAACGCGCCGAGCCGACTGTCAACGCGCCGAGACATGGGTCAACGCGCCGAGCCGACTGTCAACGCGCCGAGACACCGGCCGCCGCCCCTCCACTCGACACGTCCACCGACTCTTCGGCGGCGAACCGACTCCTCGACGGGCCTCCGCACAGCCGCACCGCCGCGCACACCCGTCAGCCTTGAGCGAACGAGACTCAACTTTGCTTCCCGCATCCACTCAGGGACGCAACAATGGGGTCATGACGCCGGGCGACCCACCCGGCCCCGACCGAGGAAGGACCCCACCCATGGCCACCTACCGCACCGCCGACCCGTTCCGCGAGCTCGAGCGCATGCTCAACCCCATGCGTCAGGCGCCGAGCTCGCCCGGCATGCCGCTCGACCTCTACCGCTCCGGCGATGCCTACGTCGCCACGATCGACCTCCCGGGCGTGGACCCGGCGTCGATCGACGTCGACGTCGAGGACCGCACGCTCACCGTCCGCGCCGAGCGCACCGCCGGTGCGCCGGAGGGGGCCGAGTGGCTGACCCACGAGCGGCCCTCGGGCACGTTCGCCCGCCAGCTCACGCTCGGATACGGCGTGGCGCTCGACCGCATCGAGGCCACCTACGCCGACGGCGTCCTCTCGCTGCGGATCCCGGTCTCGGAGGAGAACCGCGCCCGCAAGATCGCCGTCACGCACGGCACGGGCTCGACCACGATCGACGCCGCGTCGACCGGCTCCGCGACCGACTCCGCACCCCAGGAGCACACCGCGCAGGCCTGATCGCCCCCGGCGCCTCGCACGACGCCGGACCGACCCCGACGGCGGCCGGACGCACCACGCGTCCGGCCGCCGTCGTACGCCGTCGTACGCCGGGCCACCGTGCTCCCCCTCCGCGCGCACACGCCGGGCCATCGCTCGTGCCGCGCCGCCGTCGTGCGTGCCACTCCGCCGCACCCGGCCGGGCCCTGTCGACTCGCCGCCCGACCGACCTACGATGACCCGGTGACGACCACTGCACCCGCGACCGTCGGCCCCACCACCGTGAGCACCGCCTACGAGGACCTCCTCCGGCTGGTCATGGAGACCGGCGCCAGGAAGTCCGACCGCACCGGCACCGGCACACGCTCGGTCTTCGGCCACCAGATGCGCTTCGACCTCGCCCAGGGGTTCCCGCTGGTGACGACGAAGAAGGTGCACCTCAAGTCGATCGTCGGCGAGCTGCTGTGGTTCCTCTCGGGCGACTCCAACGTCCGCTGGCTCCAGGACAACGGCATCCGCATCTGGAACGAGTGGGCCGGCGAGGACGGCGACCTCGGCCCCGTCTACGGCGTCCAGTGGCGCTCGTGGCCCACGCCGGACGGCAGCCACGTCGACCAGATCAGCGCGGTCCTCGAGCAGCTGCGCACCAACCCGGACTCGCGCCGCATCCTCGTCTCGGCCTGGAACGTGGCCGAGCTCGACAAGATGGCGCTCATGCCGTGCCACGTGATGTTCCAGTTCTACGTGGCCGACGGGAAGCTGTCCTGCCAGCTCTACCAGCGCAGCGCGGACCTCTTCCTCGGCGTGCCCTTCAACATCGCCTCCTACGCGCTCCTCACCCACATGGTGGCCGCGCAGGTGGGGCTCGAGGTCGGCGACTTCATCTGGACGGGCGGCGACTGCCACGTCTACGACAACCATGTGGACCAGGTGACCGAGCAGCTGAGCCGCGAGCCGTACCCGTTCCCCACGCTCCGCCTCGCGCCGCGGAAGTCGATCTTCGACCACGAGATCGCCGACGTCGTCGTCGAGGGCTACGAGCACCACCCGGCCATCAAGGCACCTGTCGCCGTCTGACCGTGCCCATCCCCGACGACGACGAGCCCGGCACCCTCGCACCCGGCCCCGACCTCGTGACCGGCCCCGGCGCGATCTGGGCGCAGTCCCTCGACGGCGTCATCGGCGACGGCACAGCGATGCCCTGGCACGTGCCCGAGGACCTCGCGCACTTCCGCACCGTCACCCGTGGCCACACGGTGGTCATGGGGCGGCGCACCTGGGCCTCCCTGCCCGAACGCTTCCGTCCCCTGCCGGGGCGGCTCAACGTCGTCCTCACCTCCGGTGACCCGGCGGACTTCCCCGGAGCCCGCACGACGCCGGAGCTCGCCGAGGCGCTCGACCTCGCCGGGGAGGACGGCTGGGTCATGGGCGGTGGCCAGGTCTACGCCGCGGCCCTGCCGCACGTGCGCCGCGCGGTGATCACCGACATCGACGTCACGCTGGGCGACGACCCGACCCTCGTGCGGGCGCCCATGTTGGACCCCGCCGAGTGGGTCGAGGTCGCCCGGGAGCCGGCCGTGGGCTGGCTGACGTCGTCCACAGGCACGCGCTACCGGTTCCGCGAGCTCCGCCGCCGCTGAGCCGACGCCGCCGGCGGTGGGGCCTCGGCCACCGCGGTCTCCCGTGCCTCTCGCCGCGACAGGGCGGACCTGGCGTGCTTACGGTGCACGTCCGGCACCACCAACCTCATGGATGGAGCGAACGATGATTCTCGGCCGCATCTCCAGGCTCGTGCGCCGCACGACCCGTCCCGCCCCCGGCCCCACCGCGCGGCGCCGAGCACCGGGCGGACGCCCCGTCTCCGGTCGCAGCATCGGCGGCACGGTCGCCCGCCTGCTCCGCGGGCGACGGCTGCCCTGACCGAACCCGGCTCCTCGGCGTCGGGCGCCCGCTAGCCAAGGCCAACGGGCGCCCCACGGCCGAACGTCCCGGATCCCCCGCCTCACCTGGTCATACACTCGAAGGTCCGCGCCCCCGCGCGGTTACTCCGTCCGACGACGCCCAGGAGGAACCGTGTCCAACGCTCGAGTCCGCACCATCGGCCTGCACATCGCCGACGTGCTCGGCCGCTACGTCGACGCCATCCCCGAGGGGCAGGGCCTCACCCTGCTCGACGAGATCAAGCTGACCGTCGCCGGCACCGCCGCCGCCCCGGCCGTCAACCTCGCCCGCCTCGGGGTGCCGATCGCGACGACCGGCGTCGTCGGTGAGGACGCCCTCGGTCAGTTCGTCCGCGACCAGATGACGCGCGAGGGCGTCGACGTCTCCGGGCTCCGCAGCTCGGCCGCTGCCCCGACGTCCGCGTCGATGCTCAACATCCGTCGCGACGGCTCGCGCCCGGCGCTGCACGTGGTCGGCGCCAACGGCCAGATCTCCGCCGACGACCTCGGGGACTCGATCCTCGAGGGCATCGAGCACATCCACCTCGGCGGGGTCGGCCTCATGCCGGGCATCGACGGCGACACGTCGGTCGAGTTCCTCCGCCGGGCCAAGGACCGCGGCATCACCGTGACTGTCGACCTCCTGCCCACCGACGGCGGGGCGTCCGACCACGCGGCGCTCGACCCGATCCTCCCTCTGATCGACTACATCCTGCCCTCGGACGACGACTCGCTGCTGCTGACCGGCGCCGAGACCTACGCCGACGCCGCCCGCTGGTTCCTCGACCGCGGCGTGGGCACGGCGATCATCACGCTCGGCGCCGAGGGCGTGTCGATCAGCTCGGGCGACAGCATCGACGTGCGCTACCCGACCACGACGGTCGACGTCGTCGACACCACCGGCTGCGGCGACGCCTTCGCCGCCGGCTTCATCCGCGGGCTGCTCGACGGCGAGCCCGTCGAGGAGGCGGCGCGCCTCGGCATGGCGTGCGGGTCGCTCGTCGCCACCGGCCTCGGCTCCGACGCCGGCCTCGAGTCGTACGAGCAGGCGAACGAGTTCCGCAAGCAGCACATCCCGACTGTCTGACGGCGCTCGGCCGGGTGCGCGGCGAGGTGCACCCGGCCGGATCGCCCCACACATGCACGAAGGCCCGGACCATGTGGTCCGGGCCTTCGTGTGCGCCTGGCGCGTAGTAGCGGGGACAGGATTCGAACCTGCGACCTCCGGGTTATGAGCCCGGCGAGCTACCGAACTGCTCCACCCCGCGGCGACTCCTCAACATTACGACACGGGAAACGGGGACTCAACCGGCGTGGACGTGGGTCCGCTCACCATTGGCTCCGACGCTCCTCCTCACCGGTGGGGGGCAACCGGCACGAATCAGGGCCTATTCGTGCCGCCCTCCCCCCCCCATCGGTGGAGCTCGGTGGAGCCGGCTCGCGTGGAGCAACCCCGGGTCGAGCACGCCCACCTCCCACGACAACGGCCCCCGACGACGAGCACGCAGCTCGTCGTCGGGGGCCGTCCTCGTCAGGCGATCCCGCCTGTCCTACTCGCTCGGCGTCTCCACGCCGGCCGAGGGCGCCTCGGAGGCGGACTCGCCCACCGACTCGCCGCCGGTGGCCGACGCGATCTCGTCCTGCGCGGCGATCGCCTCCTCGACGGCCGCCGTGAGCCGCTCCTGCGCCTCGCCGTACGCCGCCCAGTCGCCGGCCGCCATGGCCTCGTTCGACTCGGCCAGGGCGGTCTGCATCTCGGCGAGCGCCTCGTCGAGCCGCTGCTGTGCCGCCGCCGGGACCTCGACGGACCCCGTGGGCTCCTCAGGCTCGGCCCCCTCGGACGGGGACTCGACGCCCGCGCCCTCGCTCGTGGCCGCGCCGGACTCGCCGTCGAAGATCTGGTCGAGCGCCTCGTCGAGGGTCGGGGCGAACCCGATCTCGTCGCCGAAGCCGACCAGCACGCGCTGGAGCGTCGGGTACGCGGTGCCGCCGGAGGACTGGACGTACACCGGCTGGACGTAGAGCAGGCCGCCACCCACGGGCAGGGTGAGCAGGTTGCCGAGGAGGACGTCGGACCCGCCCTGCCGCAGCAGGTTGAGCTCCGTGGAGACCTCCGGGCTGGAGTTGAAGTTGTTCTGCACCTGCCCGGGTCCCGGCACGGTCGAGTTCCTCGGGAGCTCGATCAGTCGGAGGTCCCCGTAGCCGTCCCGCACCTCCCCCGGGGTGTCGCCGGTCTCCGAGTCGACGGCGAAGAAGCCCGTCAGCACGTTCCGCGGGTTCTCACCGCCCGGGATGTAGGCGGTCGAGAGCGAGAAGGTCGCCTCGTCCTGTCCGGGCATCTGCAGCGTGAGGTAGAAAGGCGGCTGCTGGACGCCGTTGTCGGACGCCGTCGGGTCGGTCGGGATGTTCCAGAAGTCCGAGCCGGAGTAGAAGGTCGCCGCGTCCGTGACGTGGTACTCGGCGAGCAGCGAGCGCTGCACCTTGAACAGGTCCTCCGGGTAGCGCATGTGCGCCATGAGGTCGCCGCTCATCTCTGAGATCGGCTGGATGTTGCTCTCGGGGAACACGGACTGCCACGCCTCGAGGACGGGGTCCGGGTTCTCCCCCTCCTCCTGCTCCCACTCGTAGAGCGTGACCGAGCCGTCGTAGGCGTCGACCACGGCCTTGACCGAGTTGCGGATGTAGTTGACCTGCTCCGGCACATAGGCGGTGCCGGCGACACCCGCCTGCCCCTCGGACAGCGAGTCCTCGGTGGCCTCCTCGAGCGACTCCCGCGCGGAGTAGGGGTAGTCGTTCGACGTCGTGTACCCGTCGATGATCCACACGAGCCGCGACGGCGTCTCGGGATCGTCGTCGTCGTCCACCACCGCCGGGTAGGCCCGCGAGTCGAGGGTGAGGTACGGGGCGGCGCGGGCCACGCGCTCGTGCGGGTCGCGGTGGAAGAGGATCTGGGACTCCGAGGTCACGCGGTCGGAGAACATCAGCTGGACGTCGCCGAACCGCATGGCGAACATCGCGCGCTCGAAGATGTTGCCGATCGACGGGCCGCCGTCGCCGGTGAAGGTCGAGTTGACCTGGCCGTTCGGGGCGGAGTCCGCGGGGTAGTCGAGCTCCCACGGGTCCGTACCCTCGGGCGCGCCGACGATCGAGTAGAAGTCGGTGTCCTGCCCGAAGTACACGCGCGGCTCGTAGTCGCCGAGCGCGCCCTCCGACGGGATGCCCTCCTGGAAGAACAGCGGACGCCCGTCGGAGTCGACCGAGTTGCCCTGGGCCGCGACCACCCCGAACCCGTGGGTGTAGACCGTGTGCTCGTTGACCCAGGTGCGCTGCTCGGCGCTGAGGCCGTCGTGGTTGACCTCGCGGACGGAGATGACCGTGTCCTGCATCTCGCCGTCGAGCTCGTACCGGTCGACGCTCAGCTGCGGCGGGAAGCCGTAATACTGGCGGATCTGCTGGAGCTGGTCGAAGGTCGGCGAGACGAGGTTCGGGTCGAGCAGACGGATCTGCGTGGTGGCGGCGCTGTCCTGGCCGAGCTGGCCGCGCTCGACGTCGGTCGTGGGCTCGTAGGCCTCCGACTGCACCCCGTCGAGCCCGTACGCCGCCCGTGTGGCCTCGATGTTGCGCTGGATGTACGGGGACTCCGCCTCGATGGCGTTCGGCTCGACCTCGAAGCGCTGGACGATCGCCGGGTACGCGGTCCCGACGACGATCGCCGCGACCACCATCATCGCCACCCCGGCGGCGGGCAGGCGCCACGTGCCACGCACGGCCGCGACAACGAACATCACGGCGACGAGGACCGCGATCGCGGCGAGCACGCCACGGCCCGGGAGCGCGGCGTTGACGTCCGCGTAGGACGCACCGGAGAACCGCTGGTTGTTGCCGACGAGCAGCGAGTACCGGTCGAGCCAGTACGAGGCGCCGAGCAGGAGGGCGAAGATCGCGGCGAGGACGCCGAGCTGGACCCGGGCGCCGCGGGAGACGCGGCTGTCCTTGCGGGCGAGCGAGAGCCCGCCGTACAGGTAGTGCGCGACCACCGTGGCGACGAGGCCGAGGACGACGATCGTCATGACGACCCCGAGGAGGGCCCGCAGCGCGGGGAGCGTGAAGACGAAGAACCCCATGTCGAGGCCGAACTGCGGGTCCGTGGTGCCGAACGACTGACCGTTGAGCCACAGGAGGATCTCGCGCCAGGCGGCCTGCAGACGCATGCCGACGAACACGCCCGGGACGAGCGCGGCCGCGAGGAACAGCAGGCGGCGGCGCGGCTCGATCATGCCGCGGTAGCGGTCGAGGTTGCGCTCCTCCGGTGTGGTGGGCGCATAGACCTTGCGCGACCGGTAGGCGATCTCCAGGCAGGCGAGGACGACGGCCGCGGTGACGACGAGCCCGATGAGGAACAGGACGGCGCGCGAGCCCCACTCGCGGTAGACGACCCCCTCGTACCCGACCTGGTAGTACCAGGACAGCTCGGTCCACACCTGCGCGAACGCGAACACGAGGGCGCCGAGCACGCCGATGACGATGATCGTCATCGCGAGGGTGCCGATCGTGCGCTCGTTGGACCCGGAGGAGGGCCGTGGGCCCTGCGCGCGGCCTGGTCGGGACATGGGTGGAATGGTCACGCGGAAGGCACCTCACGAATGTGCGGTCGCGCGACCCGGCATCGGGACCCACGACTGTCGACGGTCTCCCCCAGGGTAAGCGGTGGGACGACCGCGACGAGGCGCGCCCGGGAGGCGCTCACCACGTTGTTCGCGCACGGCGCAGCACCGGGGACCGACGCACGACGGCGACACCCCCGCCGGGTGGGCGAGGATGGCTCCATGACCGACGCCGCGAGCCCCGCCACCCCCGAGAACGACGGCCCGACGACGAACCCCCCGCCCGGTGCCGGTTCGCCCGGCGAGGGCGCGGACGCCCCGACGCCGCGGACCTCCGCCGTGCGGGCCGCCGTGATGGACCTCGAGCGGCACGCCGCGCGGTCCGGGTGGGACGGGCCCGTCGTCGTCGCGGCGCTCGTGCGCACGGGCGAGGCGCTCGCGGCGGACCCGTCGATCGAGTCGAGCCTCGGCGTCGAGGCGGTGCTGGCGGGGCGCGCGGACCCCGAGCATCTCTTCGCTGTCGAGCAGGAGGGACTGCCGGAGGCGGACACCCTCGACGAGCTCCTCGGCCGGCTGGCCTGGCCGGACGAGGTCGCCGGGGCCGCGATCGTCGTCGAGCGGATCGTCGTGCCGCCGGAGGCCGAGGCCGGGCTGCCGAGCGACCCCGAGGAGTCGCTCGCCGCCCTGCGTGCGCACCCGGCCCGCGAGGACGTGCGGATGGCGGTCGGCGTGCTGCGCAGCGGGGAGTCCTGGTGCGCGCTGCGCACCCGGGCCCACGACGACGACACGATGGTCGCCGGCTCCCCCGACGCCGTGCCGGGACTCGTCCACGCCCTGGCGGCGACCTTCGAGTAGCGGGCGCGGGCGGGCGATCTCGGGGCCGGCCGGTCGCCGCCCTCGGTACGGGCCCTCGACGGACGGCCGTCGAGCGCCGCGCGGCGCTCGACCTCAGTCGCCGACGGCCTCGCAGCCCGGCAGCTCGTCGCCGCGTCCGGCCGCGATCTCCTCGACCGCGGTCTGTGCCTCGGCCAGCGTGGTCACGCGGACGACCTGCAGGCCGTCCGGCACGTAGCCCACCGTCTCGGCGCAGTTCGCCGCGGGGGCGAGGAACCACTCGGCACCGTCGTCGACCGCGCCGACCATCTTCTTGCGGATGCCCCCGATCGGGCCGACGCGGCCGGCGAGATCCATCGTCCCGGTCCCGGCGATCTCCTCCCCGCCCGTCATCTCGCCCTCGGTGAGCATGTCGATGATCGCGAGCGCGAACATCGTGCCGGCCGACGGGCCGCCGATCCGGTCGATGTCGAACGCAATGTCGACGGGGACGTCCGGGTCCGGCAGGATCCCGACGCCGAGGAGCGAGCCCTCCTGGACCGGCGCGCCCGAGGCGTCCACCGGCGGCGCCGTCGTCACGACCTCGACGACCTCCTCCGCGCCACCGCGCTCGACCCGGACCTGCACCGTCTCTCCCGGCGGGACCTCCCCCAGGGTGCCGACGAGCTGCTGATAGTCGGCGACGTCCTCGACCTGCCCGCCGGGCGCCGCGATGCCGGTGATGACGTCGTCGACCTCGATCTGCCCCGCCGCCCCGGACTCCTCCGCGACCGCCGAGACCGTGAGCGTCATCGGGATGTCGTACCCGAGCTCGGTCAGCGCGGCCACGGTGGCGTTCGTCTGCGAGGAGAGCATCTGGGCCTCGCCGCGCTGCGCGATCTCCTCCGACGTCTCCGACGGGGAGAACACCGCCTCGCGCGGGACCACGGTCTCGGAGCCGAGCACCCAGGCACGCACGACGTCGCCGGCCGTCACGGGGTGGCCGGGGCCGCCGACGGTGGAGACCGTGGTCAGGCGCAGCTCGCCGCTGGTGGGGTAGGTCTCCGCGCCGTCGACGGTGATGAGCGGGTGGCCGTCGAGCTCACCGAGCGTGTCGACGGTCGGACCGGGCCGCTCGACCGCGTACGGGAGCGGGACGAGCATGATGACGAGGAGCAGCAGGACCGACAGGCCGCCGGAGATCGCGAGCGTGAGGGTGCGGGCGGTCAGCGGGCCGGGCGCGTCGTCGGGGCCGTCGTGGGCGTCGGGGCCCACCGCGTACGGGCCGTCCGCGCGCGAGGGTGCGTAGGCGTCGTCGCCCGACGGGTAGAGGTGGTTCGGGTTCGGCACCCGGACATCATGCCTCCGGCGGGCACCGCGCGGTCGCGCGCCGGCCTTAGCCGTGGGCGAACCGGGCGCGGCGCGGGGCTCGCGGCGCACTACCGTGGGAGTCCGATCGAAGCCGAGGAGTGCCATGAGCCAGGACCCCGCCCCGCGCGAGCCCGAGGACGGCGACGCCGACAGGAGCAGCTGGGAGGAGATGCTCTCCTCGATGCTCGGCCCGGAGGCCGCCGCGCAGGCCGTCCAGGCGATGCGCAGCGCCGGCATGGACCCAGCGGCCATGGGCCAGGCGGCCGGCCTGCCCGGCGACGCCGCGTCCCTCGGCCCGCTCATCGCGCAGGTCCAGGCGATGATGCGGCCCGACGGCAGCGGCCCCGTCAACTGGCGGCTCGCCACCGACCTGGCGCGACGCACCGCCACCGCGGAGGGCGACCCTGCGGTCACGTCCGCCGAGGCCGACGCCGTCCGCGCGGCCCTGCGCGCCGCGGACCTGTGGCTCGACGTCGCCACCGAGCTCCCGCCGGCCGGCGGCCCGCGCGAGGCCCTCACCCGGGCGGCCTGGGTCGAGCGCACCCTGCCGATGTTCCGCTCGCTCGCCGAGCCGGTCGCGGCCTCGATGTCCCACGCGCTCGCGGGGGCCATCGGCAAGCAGCTCGAGGACGCCCCCGAGGAGATCAAGGCGTTCGGCGCGCAGCTTGGCGACGAGAGCGGGCTGCTCGGCCAGATCGGGCAGGCCGTCTACGGCATGCAGCTCGGCCAGGCCGTGGGCACGCTCGCCCGCGAGGTGGTCGGCACGACCGACATCTCGATCCCGCTGCTCGCCGACCCCGGCGCCGCCCTCGTGCCCGCGAACGTCGCCGCGTTCGCCGAGGGGCTCGAGATCCCGCTCGACGAGGTGCGCCACTTCCTCGCCGTCCGCGAGCTCGCGCACGCCCGGGTCTTCGCGCACTCCCCGTGGCTGCGCGCCGGGGTGGTCGACGCCGTCACCGCCTACGCGCGCGCGATCACGATCGACACCTCGAAGATCGAGGACGCGGTTCGGTCCGTCGACCCCACCGACCCGGACGCGCTGCGCGGGGCGATGTCCGGCGGCGTGTTCGACCAGGACGACACCCCCGAGCAGGAGGCGGCCCTCGGCCGGCTCGCCACGCTGCTCGCGCTCGTCGAGGGCTGGGTGGAGGAGGTGACGGCCCGCGCCGTCGCCCCGCACCTGCCGCACGGGGTCCAGCTGCGCGAGATGCTCCGCCGGCGCCGGGCGGCCGGCGGCCCCGCCGAGCAGACCTTCTCCACCCTGGTCGGCCTCGATCTGCGGCCGCGCAGCCTGCGCGAGGCCGCGCGCCTGTGGGAGCTCTACGGCGCGGAGCGCGGCCAGGAGGCCCGCGACGAGCTGTGGTCCCACCCGGACGTCCTGCCCACGGCCGAGGAGCTCGCCGACCCCGAGGGCTTCGCCGCCGGGCGGGAGAAGGCCGCCGAGGAGACCTCCGACGTCGACTCCTTCCTCGCCGAGCTCTTCGCCGAGGACGGCGACGGGCAAGCAGGTGGCGACGCGGGCGACGGCGCGGGTGACGGCGCGGCCTCGGACGATGCCTCCGATGAAGACGCGGGCTCGAGCGAGACCGGGGACGGCTCGGGCGAAGGCGACTCCCGAACGGACGGTTCGGGCGGGGATGGCTCCGACGACGAGGCCCCTCCGGGCGGCTGACGCACCGCCGTCCACAGCCCGCGCGACCTGGGGACGACCCGGGCGCGCGCCCCCGTCCGGGTGGCAGCGTCTGCCCCGGGGGTGGTCGAGATGCGACTGGTGTCCGGGATGGACGTGCTGTGGCGGGGAGCCGGTTCCTCGCAGGTCGGGAGCGACCCTCGGTGCGCCGTGGTGCTCGAGGGGCTCAGCGGCGCCGAGCAGCAGCTGATCGAGGCCCTGGCCGGCTCCCCCTCGCGGCAGGACCTGCGCCGCCGGGGTGCGGCGTCGGGCGTGAGCTCGGCCCGGGTGGACCGCCTCGTCGAGCTGCTCACGCGCGCCGGAGTGGTGACGGAACCTCCGTCGGTCGACGGGCGGACGGCGCACGGCGGGTCTCCCTCCCTGCGCCCCGCGGGAGACGGGACGACCGGCGACGCGCAGTGGCGAGAGCGGGCGGGGCTCGCGGGGGCGGCCGGTCTCGCTGGGGCGGCCGGTATCGCGGGAGCGGCCGGTGCTGTCGACGCGCTCGCATCCGCGGTCGTCGGCGTCACCGGCCTCGGGCGCACCGGCGCGCTCACGGCCGCCGGACTGGCCGCGGCCGGGGTCGGCACCCTGCTGCTCTCGGACCCCTCCCCCGTCCTGTCGACCGACGTCCTCCCCTACCGGTCGACCGACGTCGGCCGGCCGCGGGAGTCGCGGGTCGCCGAGGACCTGCGCTCCGCCGCACCGCTGCTCCGGTTCGGCGCCCCGGCGGGCACCTGGCCCGATCTCGTGGTGGTGACGACCTCCCGCGTGAGCGACCCGCCCCTCCTCCGCCGCCTGACGCAGGAGGACGTACCGCATCTGGTCGTCGTCGTCGGGGAGCTCGCCACGACCGTCGGTCCGCTCGTCGTCCCCGGCCGGGGGCCGTGCGCGCGGTGCCTCGACCTCGCCCGCGCTCGGTCCGAGCGGGCGTGGCCGGCGGTCGCCACCCAGCTGCGGGTCCTGCCGGAGCAGGCCGAGCCCTACACGCAGGCGAGCTGGGCGGCCGGGACCGCGGTGCGCGCCGCCCTCGAGCTCCTGCGGGCGCCGGGCGGGCGGCCCGCGCTGACCGGGGCGTCGGTCGAGCTCGACCTCGACGGGGCCGAGCTGCGGCGTGAGTGGCCGGTGCACCCGGACTGCGGGTGCACCGGTCCGGAGCCCACGAGGGGGTCCGGGGTCACGGGATGAGCGGGTCACCGGGTGAGGTCTCACGAGGCGACCGGTCGTCGTCTTGAGGGGTTCGTCGTCGTGAGGGGTTCGTCGTCGGGCTCCCAGCCCGCGCGGGTGACGGGCGGCAGCACACAGGTGACGGGCGGGCGCTCGGCAGGTGTGCCGGGCGCCCGCCCGCCCCTCACTCGTCCCTCAGGCGGCGGCGTTCTTCCGCGGACGACCGCGGCCGCGCTTGACGGCCACGACGACGCCGTCGACGAAGACCTCGCCGCCCCAGACGCCCCACGGCTCACCGCGCTCGACGGCGCCGGCCAGGCAGGCCTCCCGCAGGGGGCAGGGGCCGCACATGGACTTGGCCAGCTCGACCTCGGTGGTCCGCTCGGCGAACCACAGGTCGGGGTCGTCAGAGGTGAGGCAGGGCAGGGCCGCCGGGTCGCCCTCGTCGGTGCTGTGCGACGGGCGCGCGAGGCCGATCGAGGCGGTGGTGGGGCGCGTCGTCGCGTCGGTCCTGATGGATGGGGCCAGGTACGCAGTGGTCTGCGTGGTCATCGGGTGCTCCGGTGGTGCGTCGGTCTCCTGGTGGGGGACGGCGACGAGGCCGTCGGGTTGTCCCGACGGCGCACGCGGAGCGTGTCAGCCCAGGTCGGGACGGAGGTGCGCCGTGGGGCGCGCGAGGTTCCGCGGACGGGGGAACGCAGAGTTCTCCCCGGCAGCATCGGCGCCGCGATCACGAAGGCCCGCAGCGGCGACGCCACCTGCGCACGCGGAGGTGCTCGCGAACGCATTGCGCGCGTTCACAGCGGACACGGCGAGATCGATACCGATCGCGTAGCTGCTGTTCCTCATCTCGAGCACCTCCTTCTCCTCACCAGGGGATCGTCGTGGCTGGCTAGACCCGATCCCGTTCGACACGGACAACAGCGACAGTAGGCGGCCCCCATCCGAGGCACAAGGGAATTAACGGACGGACTTTCGAGATCGCCACGCGGCGGTCCGGGCGGCGGTCCTGGGTACGTGTCGGACGACCGTCGGGCGCCCCGTCCTGCTCACCCCTCCGTGCGGCTCAGCCACTCCTCCGCGTCGACCTCCTCGCCGCGCACGACGGCGAGCACCTGGCCGCCGAAGCGGTCGAGCTTCGTGGCCCCGACGCCCCGGATGAGTCCGAGCTGGCGCAGGTCAGCGGGCTGGTGGACGGCGATCTGCTGCAGCGTCGCGTCGGGAAGCACCGAGTAGGCGGGCCACCCGCGCAGCCGCGCGGCCTCCGAGCGCCACGTGCGCAGGCGCTCGAAGAGCTCGACCGCCTCGGGGTGCTCCGTCGCGAAGCTCTCGGCCCGGGCCTTGGCCGCAGCCTTCTTGCTCGACCGGTCGCCGCCGCCGCGGCCACCGCGCTCCTCCTCGGGCCACATGCTGTCGAGGAACCGCGAGCGCTTGCGGCTCGCCCGCCCGCCGGCCTGGCGTGCACGCGCGAAGCTCAGCTGGAGGTGCTCCCGGGCCCGGGTCACGCCCACGTACAGCAGCCGGCGCTCCTCGGCGATCTCGGCGTAGTCGTCGGCGTGGGAGATCGGCATGAGCCCCTCGGAGACGCCGACGAGGAAGACCGCGTCCCACTCCAGGCCCTTCGCCGCGTGCAGGGAGGCAAGGGTGACGCCCTCGACCGTGGGGGCGTGCTGCGCGGACGCGCGCTCGTCGAGCTCCGCGACGAGGTCCCCGAGGTCGGCCTGACGGGTCGCCGCGAGCGAGTCGGCGAGCTGGACGAGCGAGTCGAGCGCGTCCCACCGCTCCCGGGCGGCACCGCGCTGGGCGGGCGGCTCGGGCGACCATCCGGCGCCGGACAGCAGGTCCCGGACCGTCGGCCCGAGCTCGGCGTCCGCCATCGACCGGACGGCACCGCGCAGGAGGACGATCGCGTCGCGGACCTCGCGCCGCGAGAAGAACCGCTCGCCGCCCCGCAGGAGGTAGCCGATGCCGCGCTCCGCGAACGCCTGCTCGAACGCCTCGGACTGGGCGTTCGTCCGGAACAGGACGGCCATCTCGCTCAGGGCCACCCCTTCCTTCTGCAGCTCACCGATCCGGCGGGCCACCCCCGCCGCTTCGGCGGCGTCGTCGTCGTAGGTCTCGTACCGCACGGGGACCGAGCTCGGCCGCTGGGCGACGAGCTCGACCGCGGCACGGTCCCGGTCGCTGCCGGCGCGGGCGAGGATCTCGTTGGCGACCCGCACCACCTGCGGGGTGGATCGGTAGTCCCGCACGAGACGGACGACGGCGGCGCCCTTGTAGCGCCGCGGGAACTCGGTGAGGAAGCGGGGGGTCGCGCCGGTGAACGAGTAGATCGTCTGACTCACGTCCCCGACGACGCACAGCTCCTTGCTGTCCCCGAGCCACAGATCGAGGAGGCGCTGCTGAAGGGGCGAGACGTCCTGGTACTCGTCGACGACGAACCGGTTGTACTGGCCGCGCACCTCGTCTCGCACGTCGGTGCGCTCGAGGAGCATCGCGACCATCGACAGCAGCACGTCCTCGAAGTCGATGACGCCGCGCTCGGTCTTGACCGACTCGTAGAGCTCGAGGAGGCGGGCGATGGTCGCGCGATCGTGGCCGCCGACCTCGTCGCGGTCCTTCGACGCCGCGATGCGCGGGTAGTCCTCGGGCGTGACGAGGCTGACCTTGGCCCACTCGACCTCGGCCGCGAGGTCGCGCACCGTCACGCGGTCCGCCCCCAGGCCGAGGCGCCCCGCGGCCTCCGCGACGAGGCTCGCCTTGTGGGGGGCGATCTGTGGCACGGGTCCGCCGACGACACGGGGCCAGAAGTAGGAGAGCTGGCGCAGCGCGGCGGAGTGGAAGGTGCGGGCCTGGACGGCGCCCGCGCCGAGGTCCCGCAGGCGCGACCGGAGCTCGCCGGCCGCGCGGGCGGTGAAGGTGACGGCGAGCATGCGGCGCGGGTCGTAGGCGCCGGTGCGGACGCCGTAGGCGATGCGGTAGGTGATGGCGCGGGTCTTGCCGGTGCCCGCGCCGGCGAGGACCGACATGGGGCCGGTGAGGTGCTCGGCGACGGCCCGCTGGTCCGGGTCGAGCGCGTCGAGCAGCCGGGCGGGGTCCTCCGGCTCGGGCGCTCCGGAGGCCGGGTCGGAGCCGGCCAGGTCGGATCCGGCGGGGACACGGGTGGGATCGAGGGCATCGTTCAGCGGCGCGGACATCGGGTCCAGTCTCTCAGGGGGCGACGACACCGCCGGGCCGGCCTGTGGACGGGCAGGCGGTGGCGTGCGGTGGCGCGTCGTGCCGTGGCGCGCGGTCGCGCGCCGGCACGGACGGACGGACGTCACGGCGCGACGTCGGCACGGGGCACGACACGCCGACGGGGAAGAATTCGGACGGCGTACTGTGTTGGTGCAGGCAGGACCGGCCCCCGCCGGTCGGCGCACGACGCCTCACCCCCTTCCGAAGGATGACGATGACGGTCACCGCCCCCCAGCCCGGCTCGGTCACGATGTTCACCACCACCTGGTGCGGATACTGCAGGAACCTCAAGAAGCAGATGACCTCCGCGGGCATCGCGTTCACCGAGATCGACATCGAGCAGACGCCGGACGCCGCGAGGCTCGTGGCCGAGGTCAACGACGGAAACGAGGTCGTCCCCACCGTCCTGTTCACGGACGGGACGACCGCGACGAACCCCTCCCTCAGCGAGGTCCGCAAGCGCCTCGAGGCGTGAGTACTACGTGCGGCCGCACTCTCGGCAGATCGACACCGCACTCTCGACCCGCTGCACGACGACGAACCGCAATCTCGGCGGCTCCCAACCGCAATCTCGACGGGCACCAACCGCAATCTCGACGGAACGGGTGGGTCAGCCGAGGAGCTCTCCGCCGTACCAGTCCTCGATGAGCGAGCGGGCGATCGAGCTGCGCATCGGCAGGTAGACCTCGCCGAGGCGCACCGCGCTCTCGAGCTCCTCGCGCGTGAAGAGCCGCAGCTCGGTGACCTCCTCGCCGTCCGGCCGCGCGTCCTCGACGCCCTCGATGCGCGCGGTGTAGCCGAGCATGAGCGAGCACGGGAACGGCCAGGGCTGCGAGCCGCGGTACTCCATCTCGACGACCCGGACGTTGGACTCCTCCATGATCTCGCGCCGCACGGCCTCCTCGGCGGACTCCCCCGACTCGACGTAGCCCGCGAGCGTGGAGAACCGGCCCTGCGGCCAGTGCACGGCGTGGCCGAGCATGAGGCGGTCGCGGTCGTCGACGAGGGCGACGATGACGGCCGGGTCGGTGCGCGGGAAGTGCGGCACCTCGTCCTGGGCGCACCACCGCATCCACCCGGCGCTGCGGACCTCGGTCGGCTCCCCGCACCGCGGGCAGCGCGGGTGGCGGCGGTGCCAAGCGCCGAGCGCCACCGCGGTCGTGGCCAGCCCGGCGTCGCGGTCGCTCAGCGCGTCCCCGACGTCGCGCAGGTGGAGTGTCTGCAGCCCGTGCACGAGCTCGACGAGCGCCGCGTCCTCGACGATCGGCACGCCGTCGAGGTCCCGCTCGCGGCCGAGCTCGTCGGGCAGGACGACGGACAGGTAGGTGTGCTCGTCGTCGGCCCCGAGGAGGTGGACGTGCTCCGGGGTCCAGGTGATTCCCGGGACGTCGGCGGGGGCGAGCAGGACGAGCGCGTCGTCGGCGACCGCCACCTCGCCCTGGGACACGAGCAGCACCCGGGTCGTCGGGTCCTCACGCAGCCGCTCGTAGAGGCCGTCCTCGTCGCGCCGCTCGGCGGCCTGGTCGACGGTGGATCGGGCGAGGGGCAGGTCCGCGAGCATGACCCCACGGTAGGCCCGAACGGGCCGCGGCGTCCCTCCTCGGTCAGCCCCGGCCGCTGATCGTCGCCTGGCCGAGCACCCGGTCGCCGAGGTAGACCACGGCACTCTGACCGGCGGCGACGCCTCGGATCGGCTCGCGCAGCTCCACGGCGAGCGTCTCGCCGTCGTCGCCGGCCGTGCGCGTGACGACGGCCGGGTGCGCCGCGCCGTGCGCGCGGATCTGCACCGCAGCCTCGGTGGGGACCTCCGCGGGGTGGTCCTCGGCGAGCCACACGACGTCGGTCGCGTCGATCCGCCGGGTGGAGAGCAGCTCGGCGGGCCCGACGACGACGCGCGCCGCCCGCGTGTCGACGTCGAGGACGTAGCGCGGCCTCCCGTCCGGCGCCGGGCGGTTCAGGCCGAGGCCCTTGCGCTGGCCCACGGTGTAGGCGTAGGCGCCGGTGTGCTCCCCGAGGACCGCGCCGTCGGTGTCGACGATCTCGCCCGGCCGCTCGCCGAGGCGCTCACGCAGGAAGCCGGCGGTGTCGCCGTCGGCCACGAAGCAGATGTCGTACGAGTCCGGCTTGGCCGCCACCGGGAGGCCGCGCGCCTCGGCCTCGGCCCGGACGTCGGCCTTCGCCGCGACGTCGCCGAGCGGGAACAGCGCGCGGGACAGACCCTCGCGGCCGGCCACGGCGAGCACGTAGGACTGGTCCTTGTCCGGCTCGGCGGAGCGGAACAGGCGCGGCCCGGCGCCGTCGTGCTCGAGGCGGGCGTAGTGCCCCGTGGCCACGGCGTCGAACCCGAGGGCGCGGCCGCGGTCGGCGAGGACGGAGAACTTCACGTGCTCGTTGCAGCGCACGCACGGGTTGGGCGTGCGGCCGGCGGAGTACTCCTCGAGGAAGTCCTTGACCACGAGGTCGTCGAACTGCTCGGACAGGTCCCACACGTAGTACGGGATGCCGAGGATGTCGGCGGCCCGGCGGGCGTCGGAGGCGTCCTCGATCGAGCAGCAGCCCCGCGAGCCGGAGCGGTGCTCGGCGCGGTTGCGGGACAGCGCCATGTGGATGCCGACGACCTCGTGGCCGGCCTCGACGGCGCGGGCGGCGGCCACGGCGGAGTCGACCCCTCCGCTGAGGGCGGCGAGCACGCGCATGGGGGTCCTTCCGTCTCGCGCGGCCGCCGGGGCGCCGCGCAGGGGGTCGTTCGGGCGGCCACCATTGTCGCGCACCGCGCCGATCGCCGCGGCGGCTCAGGACGAGAGCGCGCCCACCGCTCGGGCGGCCTCCGCGGCGCCGGGGAGGGCCCGGACCACGGCGGCGACGTCGTCGGGCGTGGTGGTCCGCCCCATCGACAGGCGCAGCCCGGTGCGGGCGTCGGCCTCGGACAGGCCCATCGCGAGGAGGACGTCGCTCGCGCCGAGCACGCCGGTGGTGCAGGCGGCGCCGGGCGAGGCGTCGATCCCGGCGGCGTCGAGGGCGAGGAGCAGGGCGTCCGGGTCGGCGCCGGGGATGCGGACGTGCACGACGGCGGGGCTCACCTCCGCGGACTCCGGCCGGTCCGGGTCGGGGCCGGAGACGACGAGACCCGGGATGCGCGACGCGATCCCGGAGACGAGGTCGGCGCGCAGGGCGGACAGCCGGGCGGCGTGCGCCTCGCGGGTGGCGACGGCGTGCTCGACGGCGACGGCGAGCGCCACCGC
This sequence comes from Georgenia sp. Z1344, assembly GCF_049856295.1. Taxonomy (GTDB): domain Bacteria; phylum Actinomycetota; class Actinomycetes; order Actinomycetales; family Actinomycetaceae; genus JB111. The sequence goes on from NZ_JBNDMZ010000007.1 coordinate 45,237, forward strand.
GCCGGCCACGTCGAGCGTGCCGGAGCGGACCGAGCGCTGCTGCCCTCCCCCGCCGCCGACCGGGGCGAGCTCGAGGTCGCGGCGGGCGATGAGCGCCCCCGTCCCCACGGGCGCGCCGACCTTGGGGCCGGCGATCGTCATCGCGTCGAGGTCGCCGCCGTGGAACCGGACGGGCAGGACGCCGAGCGCCTGGGAGGCGTCGGTGTGGACGGGGACGCCGCGCGGGCGCTCCGTGCTCGTCGCGGAGCGCGCGATGCCGACGAGCTCGGCGAGGGGCTGGACGACGCCGGTCTCGTGGCACACCGCCGTGACGGAGAACAGGGCCGGCGGGCAGGAGAGGACATCGCGGGCGGCGTCGAGGTCGAGCCGGCCGTCGGGGTGGACGGGGAGCTGGTGAGCGACCGTCAGGCCGTCGTCCTCGAGGTAGCGGGCGGTGCGCAGGACGGAGGGGTGCTCGACCGCCGAGTGCGCGACGCAGCGCGGGGTGCGGCCGGCGAGGTGGGCGGCGCGGACGACGCCCGTGATCGCCAGGGTGTCGGCCTCCGTGGCGCCGGAGGTGAGGACGACCTCGGCGGCGTCGGCGACCAGGGCGGCGGCGATCCGCTCGCGCGCCTCCTCCCAGCGGGCCCGGGCGGCGCGCCCCGCGGCGTGACCGCTCGACGGGTTCCCCGGCGCCGCGACCTGCCGGGCCAGCTCCTCGGCGTGCGCCCCGGCGGCCTCGGGCAGGAGGTCGGTCGCGGCGGCGTGGTCGAGGTAGTGGCGCACGGTCCCCAGCGTAGAAGCCCACGGGTGCGGGGAGATTCCCGCAGTCTCGATGAGCAGTGACAGGGTCGCGCGGCGCGCCGCCACCGTCCGCTGGGGTTGGATAGGACGGTGGGTCCCATGCACTCCCCTCCGACCGCGGACCGCGCGCCCGCCCCCCGGCTATACGAGGACGCCGGCGCCTCTCCCGCGCCCTCCCCGGCGAGCCGACCGGACCGCCGCGGGGTCCACCTCGTCGGTGACGGGGTCGACGTCGCGGTGTTCGCCTCGCGCGCCACCCGGGTCGATCTCTGCCTCGTCGACGTCGCCTCCGACGGCGGGCTCAGCGAGCGCCGGTACACGCTGCGCGGCCCCGTCCACGGCGTCTGGCACGGCCACGTCCCGGGCGTCCGCGCCGGTCAGCGCTACGGCTTCCGGGTGCACGGGCCGTGGAGCCCGCCGCGCGGGCAGCGGCACAACCCGGCCAAGCTCCTGCTCGACCCGTACGCGCGCGCCGTCGTCGGCGCGCCGCGGCTCACGCCCGCGCTGTACGCCCACGTCGTCGGCGAGGACCTCGTCCCCGTGGACGGCACCGGCTCGCCCGACCCCCGGGACTCGGTCGCGGACGCGGCCCACGGCGTCGTCGTCGACGACCGGTTCGACGGAGCCGTCCCCGCCCCGCGCACGCCGTGGCGGGACACGGTGATCTACGAGGCCCACGTCCGCGGCCTGACGATGCACCTGCCCGGGGTGCCCGAGCACCTGCGCGGGACCTACGCCGGCCTCGCCCACCCGGCGACGATCGCCCACCTCCGCTCCCTGGGCATCACCGCGATCGAGCTGCTCCCCATCCACGCGAAGATGGACGAGCCCCACCTCACGGCCAAGGGCCTGACGAACTACTGGGGCTACAACACGCTCGGCTACCTCGCGCCCGAACCGTCCTACGCGAGCCCCGCCGCGCGAGCCGCCGGCCCCGCCGCCGTGCTCGCCGAGGTCAAGGGAATGGTCGCGCTCCTGCACGCGGCGGGCATCGAGGTGCTCCTCGACGTCGTCTACAACCACACGTGCGAGGGCGGCGTGGCCGGCCCCACCGTGTCCTGGCGCGGCCTGGGGGCGAGCGACTACTACCTGCACGACGACGCCGACCGCGGCCGCATGCTCGACACCACCGGCTGCGGCAACACCCTCGACATGCGCCGCACCGAGGTCGTCCGCCTCGTGCTCGACTCGCTGCGCTACTGGGTGCGCGAGGTCGGCATCGACGGGTTCCGCTACGACCTCGCGGTCACGCTGGGCCGCAACGCCGACCAGTTCACGCCGTACCACCCGCTGCTCGTGGCGCTCGCGACCGACCCCGTCCTGCGCGAGGTCAAGCACATCGCCGAGCCGTGGGACCTCGGCCCGGACGGCTGGCGCACCGGCCAGTTCGCCGCCCCGGTCGCCGAGTGGAACGACCGGTTCCGCGACTCGGTGCGCTCGTTCTGGCTCGCCGACCCGGGCGCAGCCGCGAAGGGCGGGACCGGCCGGGACCTGCGCGACCTCGCCACCCGCCTGTCCGGCTCCGCCGACATGTTCGGCTACGGCGACGTCCCCGGCGGCCGCGGCCCGCTCGCGTCGATCAGCTACGTCACCGCCCACGACGGCTTCACGCTCGCCGACCTCGTGGCCTACGAGCACAAGGACAACTCGGCCAACCTCGAGGACAACCGCGACGGGACGACCGACAACCTCTCGTGGAACCACGGCGCCGAGGGCCCGGTCCCCGGCGACTCCCCCGCCGCCGACGTGCTGCCGCTGCGCCGCCGCTCGATCCGCAACCTGCTCGGCACCCTCCTTCTCTCGCCGGGCACGCCGATGCTCACGGCCGGCGACGAGATCGGTCGCACCCAGCGCGGCAACAACAACACCTACTGCCAGGACAACGAGCTGTCCTACCTCGACTGGGACCTGGGCCGGTGGCGCGAGGACCTCCTCGCCACCGCCCGGTACCTCCTGCGGCTGCGCCGCGAGCACCCGGTCCTGCGCCCCGAGCGCTTCTACACCGGCCGCGCCACGGACGGCGACCCCGTGCCCGACCTCGCCTGGCTGGGCGCGGACGCCACCGAGATGGGGGCGCACCGGTGGCACGACCCGCGCGCCCGGGTCCTGCAGATGCTGCGCTCGGGCGGCGGGCGGGACGCCGACGTCCTCCTCGTGCTCTCGAGCTCGCTGGACTACGAGTCGGTCCGGCTCCCGGTCGGCCGCGGGGCGGACTACGAGCTCGCGTGGAGCTCGGGCTGGGAGGCCCCCTCGTTCGCCGAGGCCGAGGAGGACTCCGACCCCTGGTCGCTGACGGCCGCCCCCGGCGAGGTCGTCCGCCTCGACCCGCTCTCGATGCGCGTCTACGTCACCCGCCCGGCGTCGGCGCCGTTGCTACGCTGACCTCACGACAGCCTCCGGCGACGACGCCGGTCTCCCCGTCGCGGATGCGGCGGGGCGGGCAGGGCACGACGGGACGAGGACGCATGGACGCGTGGACGTACGAGGGACATGCCGGACAGGTCGCCGCACGGGTGTGGCGGGTCGACCATCCCCGTTACGCGGCGGTGCTCGTGCACGGCTACGGGGAGCACATCGGCCGCTACGAGTGGGTGGCCGCCACGCTCGGCGCGCACGGCGCGGTCGTCTACGGGCTCGACCACGCGGGGCACGGCGAGTCCGAGGGCGAGCGGGTGCTCGTGCGCGACTACGACGACGTGGTCGCCGACCTCCACCAGCTCGTCTCGACCGCGCGCGCCGACCACCCGGACGTCCCGCTCGTGATGATCGGCCACTCGATGGGCGGCCTCATCGCGACCCGGTACGCCCAGCTGCACGCCGAGGAGCTGACCGCGCTCGTCCTGTCCGGCCCCGTCATCGGCAGCTGGGCGGTGGTCGACGAGCTGCTCGCCCAGGACCCGATCCCGCCGACGCCCATCGACCCCGCCACGCTGTCCCGCGACCCGGAGATCGGGCGGATCTACGCCGAGGACCCGCTCGTGTGGCACGGCGACTTCCGCCGCGAGACCCTCGAGGCCCTCAACGAGGCGATGGCGCGGATCTCCGCGCACGGATCGCTCGGCGACCTGCCGCTGCTCTACCTGCACGGCGAGGAGGACCGGCTCGTGCCGATCGGGCCGAGCCGGGAAGGGGTGGCCGAGATCGCCGGCCCCGCCACCGAGAGCGGGACCTACCCGGGCGCGCAGCACGAGATCTTCAACGAGACGAACAAGGAGGAGGTCCTCGCGGACGTCACGGCGTTCGTCGACCGCGTCCTCGAGGCCTGACCGTCGCGGTCCCCGAGGGGGTGCTCGGGGCGTCCTCCCGCCCGCGCCCGGACATCGACCGACGGACGCCCCACGGGCCGGCCGCCGCGCAGCGCCTAGTCTGGGCCGGTGACCGACGCACCTCCCACGACCGACACCACCGACGAGCTCTCGGGCGCCGACTCCGCCACCTTCGCGCGCTCCCAGTCGCGCAGCGACGCCATCGAGGCCGACCTCCGGGAGAACCCGGGGCGCTACCGCATGCTCACCGGCGACCGACCCACCGGCCAGCTGCACATCGGCCACTACTTCGGGTCGCTCGCCAACCGCGTCCGGATCCAGGAGCTCGGCGTCGAGTCGTTCATCCTCGTCGCCGACTACCAGGTGATCTACGACCGCGACGGCGTGGGCGACCTGCGCACCAACGTGCTCGAGATGCTGGCGGACTACCTCGCCGTCGGGCTCGACCCGGCGCGGTCGACGATCTTCTCGCACTCGAGCATCGCGGCCCTCAACCAGCTCATGCTCCCGTTCCTCTCGCTCGTGACCGACGCGGAGCTGCGCCGCAACCCGACCGTCAAGGACGAGCTCGCCGGGTCCACCCGGCCGATGTCCGGGCTCATGCTCACGTTCCCCGTGCACCAGGCCGCGGACATCCTGTTCTGCAAGGCGAACCTCGTGCCCGTGGGCAAGGACCAGCTGCCCCACATCGAGGTCACGCGGCTCATCGCGCGCCGGTTCGACGAGCGCTACGGCCGGGTCGACCCCGAGCGGCCCGTCTTCCCGCAGGCCGACGCCCTGCTCTCCCCCGTCCCCCTGCTGCTCGGCATGGACGGGCAGAAGATGAGCAAGTCCAAGGGCAACACGATCGAGATCGGCATGGACGCCGACACCACCGCGAAGATCATCAAGAAGGCCGTCACCGACGCCGACCGGCACATCACGTTCGACCCCGCCGGCCGGCCGGAGGTGTCCAACCTCGTCCAGCTCGCGGCCCTGTGCCTGGGCCGCGACCCGGTCGACGTGGCCGACGAGCTCGGCGACGCGGGCGGCGGCGGGCTGAAGAAGCTCGTCACCGAGGCCGTCAACGACCACTTCGCCCCGATCCGCGAGCGCCGCGCCACCTACGCGAACGACCCGGCGCAGCTCACCCAGATCCTGCACGACGGCAACGAGCGGGCCACCGCCGTCGCCGAGGCCACGCTCGCCGAGGTGCGCGCGGCCATGCACATGGACTACTGAGCGACCCCACGAACGACGAACGGGGGCCCGGCCGCACGGCCGGGCCCCCGTTCGTCGTCGTGGTGATCAGCCCTGGGCGGAGGCCGCCAGACCGAGCTCGGTCACGCCGTCGAGCAGCTCGTGCTGCGGGACGACCCGGACCGAGTAGCCGAACGCGCCGGCGGTGTCGAGGGTGACGTCGCCGCCGAACGTGTGCCGGCCGTCGATGCTGCCGCGGTGCGCGAGCGGGGTGACGGTGAGGTCGCCGAGCTCGTCGGAGTCGTCGACCCGACCGGACACGACCTGCACGAGGACGTCCTCCGGCGCGAGCTCCCCGAGCGCCACCGTGGCCGAGACCTTGATGGAGTCGCCGACCTTGACGACGTCGGGGACGTCGTGCGCGTCGACCGTGTCGACGCGCACGGCCGGCCACGCGGAGCGGACCTTGCGCTTCCAGCGCGCGAGCTCCTTGGCGCCGCGGTACTCGTCGGCGCCGTCGAGCCGTCGGCCCGCCGCCGCGACCGGCGTGTAGAGCTCCTCGACGTAGTCGCGGAGCATCCGGGTGGCCTGCACCTTCGGGCCGAGCGTGGCGAGCGTGTGGCGGACCTGCTCCATCCAGCGGGCGGGCACACCGTCCTCGTCGCGGTCGTAGAAGCGGGGCACGACCACGTTCTCGAGGAGGTCGTACAGCGCGGCCGCCTCGAGGTTGTCGCGGTGCTCGGTGTCCTCCACGCCGTCGGCGGTGGGGATCGCCCAGCCGTTGACGCCGTCGTACATCTCGTCCCACCAGCCGTCGAGGATCGAGAGGTTGAGCGCGCCGTTGATCGCGCACTTCATGCCCGACGTCCCCGAGGCCTCGAGCGGGCGCAACGGGTTGTTGAGCCACACGTCGCAGCCCGGCATGAGGGTCTGCGCCATCGCGATGTCGTAGTTCGGCAGGAACACGATGCGGTCGCGCACGCCCACCTGGTCGGCGAACGTGACGAACTTCTGGATGAGGCCGACACCGGGCTCGTCGTCGGGGTGCGACTTGCCGGCCACGACGATCTGGACGGGCCGCTCGGGGTCCGTGAGCAGGCGAGTGAGCCGCTCGGGGTCCTTGAGCATGAGCGTGAGCCGCTTGTAGGTCGGGACGCGGCGCGCGAACCCGATCGTCAGCGCATTCGGGTCGAGCGCGTCGGCCGTCCAGCCGAGCTCGGCGGGCGAGGCGCCGCGGTCGAGCCACGCCTTGCGGAGCCGCTCGCGGGCGCTCGTGACGAGCTTGCCGCGCAGCTCGTTGCGGGTCTCCCACAGCTCGAGGTCGGAGAACCCGCCCTCGGCCTCGGTGCGCTCCCAGCCCTCGCCGAAGGTCAGCGAGCGCTCGCCGAGCCGCTTCGTCGCCTTCGCGGCGAACGAGGCATCGACCCAGGTCGGCCCGTGGACGCCGTTGGTCACCGAGGTGATCGGCACCTCGGTGACGTCGAAGCCCGGCCACAGCTGAGCGAACATGCCGCGCGAGACGGAGCCGTGGAGCTTGGCCACGCCGTTGGCGCGGCGCGCGACGCGCAGGCCCATGACGGCCATGTTGAAGACCTCGGGGTTGCCGCCCTCGAAGTCCTCGGCGCCCAGGGCGAGGATGTCGTCGAGCCCGACGCCGGGGATCGAGGCGTCGCCGCCGAAGTAGGTCGAGACGAGCTCGCGGGAGAACCGGTCGATGCCGGCGGGCACGGGCGTGTGCGTGGTGAACACGGTGGCGGCCCGGACGGACTCGAGGGCGGCGCCGAAGTCGAGGCCGCCCGCCTGGACGTGCTCGCGGATGCGCTCGACCGAGAGGAACCCGGCGTGGCCCTCGTTGCAGTGGTAGACCTCGGGCTCCGGCGCACCGGTGAGGCGGGAGTACAGGCGCACGGCCCGCACGCCACCCATGCCGAGGAGCAGCTCCTGCTCGAGGCGGTGCTCGGCCGAGCCGCCGTAGAGGCGGTCCGTCACCTTGCGCTCGCGCTCGTCGTTGTCGGGGACGTTGGAGTCGAGCAGGAGCAGCGGGACGCGGCCGACCTGCGCGACCCACACCTGGGCGCGCAGCGTGCGGCCGCCCGGCAGGGTGAGCTCGACGCGCGACGGGGTGCCGTCGGGCTCGCGCAGGAGGACGAGCGGCAGGTTGTCCGGGTCGAGCAGCGGGTAGGTCTCGTGCTGCCAGCCCTCGCGCGTGAGGGACTGCTTGAAGTAGCCGGCCCCGTACAGGAGCCCGACGCCGACGATCGGCACGCCGAGGTCGGAGGCCGACTTGAGGTGGTCGCCGGCGAGGATGCCGAGGCCACCCGAGTACTGCGGCAGCACGGAGGTGATGCCGTACTCGGCAGAGAAGTAGGCGATCGCGGCGGGCTTGTCCGCCGGGCCCTCGGTCTGGAACCAGCGGGGCTCGCTCATGTAGGTGGCGAGGTCGGCGTCGAGCTCGCGGACGCGGGCGACGACCTCGGGGTCGGCGGCGAGCTCGTCGAGACGCGTGCGCGGGAGCGCGCCGAGGAGGCGGATGGGGTCCTCGTGCACCTCCGACCACACGGTCGGGTCGAACGACTCGAACAGGGCGCGGGTGGGCTCGTGCCAGCACCAGCGCAGGTTCGTGGCGAGCGTGTCGAGAGGCGCGAGCGCCTCGGGGAGGACGGTGCGGACCGTGAAACGGCGGATGGCTCTCACGGGGACGAGCCTATCCGTTCGCTTGTCCCGTTTCTGTCGTGTTGCAGGGCGTCCTCCGAGAGGTCGCACGACGTTCACCCGGGCCGGCCACCGTGGCTGCCGCAGGGCGTCCCGAGCCGCACTCTCGACCAGATTCATCGAGACTGCGGGTGGTGCGCGCATCCCGCGCTCGACCAGGGGCGCCCGTTCGTCGAGCGTGCGGTCGGGGCCCCGACCACGTGAGACCGCCCGGTCTCGACGTCCACGAACCGCAGTCTCGACGTGCACGAACCGCAGTCTCGACGCGCACGAACCGCAATCTCGACGACGACGAACCGCAATCTCGATGCACGGGGGCACCCGCCGGGAGCGTGAGCGGACGCACGCGCGCGAGCGACTCGGTAGGTTGGTTGCGTGAGCCACACGCAGCCTCCCGCGTCCATCTCCGCGCCCGGGTCGACCGGCCCGCTGACCCCCTGGCCCGCCTCCGCCCGTCCGCCCGCGCCCGCAGCCTTCGTGCCGATCGGACGGATCCCCGTGGTCGAGGTCGCCCCGGTCATCGAGGACGGCCGCTGGCCGGCGAAGGCCACGGCCGGGGAGGCGCTGCCGATCTCGGCGACCGTCTTCCGCGAGGGCCACGACCTGCTCGGCGCCACCGCGGTGCTCCTGCGCCCGGACGGCTCGGAGCACTCGCGCGCGCGGATGGTCGACGTCGCGCCGGGTCTCGACCGCCTCGAGGCCTGGCTGACGCCGGACGAGCCGGGCGACTGGTCGTTCCGGGTCGAGGCGTGGTCCGACCCGGTCGGCACGTGGATCCACGACGCGACGGTGAAGATCGAGGCGGGCGTCGACGTCGACCTCATGCTCGCCGAGGGCGCGATCGTGCTCACCCGCGCCGCCGAGGAGGACCGCCCCGCCGCCGACCGGGACGTGCTCCTGCGCGCCGCGGCCACCCTCGCCGACGACTCCCTCACCCCGGGCGAGCGCATGGTGCGCGCGACCTCGGACGAGGTGCAGGCGGTCCTCGAGGCGGCCCCGCTGCGGGACCTCCTCTCGCCGTCGGCCACCTACCCGCTCCAGGTCGACCGCCTCAAGGCCCTCGTCGGCTCCTGGTACGAGATCTTCCCGCGCTCGACGGGCGCCTACCGCGACCCGGCCACCGGGCAGATGGTCTCGGGCACGCTGCGGACGGCGGAGGAGGACCTGCCGCGGATCGCGGACCTGGGGTTCGACGTCGTCTACCTCACCCCGATCCACCCGATCGGCACGACGAACCGCAAGGGCCGCAACAACACCCTGGGCGCGGAGCCCGGCGACCCGGGGTCCCCCTACGGCATCGGCTCCCCCGAGGGCGGGCACGACGCGATCCACCCCGAGCTCGGCACGTTCGCCGACTTCGACCACTTCGTCTCGCGTGCGCGCGGCCTCGGGATGGAGGTCGCGCTCGACGTGGCGCTCCAGGCCTCGCCGGACCACCCGTGGGTCGCCGAGCACCCCGAGTGGTTCACCACGCGCGCCGACGGGTCGATCGCGTACGCCGAGAACCCGCCGAAGAAGTACCAGGACATCTACCCGCTCAACTTCGACAACGACCCCGAGGGCATCTACACCGCCGTCCGGGACGTCCTGCAGACGTGGATCGACCACGGGGTCACCCTGTTCCGGGTCGACAACCCGCACACGAAGCCGCTCGACTTCTGGCACCGGATCCTCACGTACTTCCACGCGCGCCACCCGGAGGTCGTCTTCCTCGCCGAGGCGTTCACGCGCCCGGCGATGATGCGCACCCTCGGCGCCATCGGCTTCCACCAGAGCTACACGTACTTCACGTGGCGCACCACCAAGGAGGAGCTCGAGACCTACCTGGTGGAGGTGGCCCACGAGACCGACACGCACATGCGCCCGGCATTCTGGCCGACCACGCACGACATCCTCACGCCGTACATGCAGCAGGGCGGCGCGGCGGCGTTCGCCGTGCGGGCCGTCCTCGCGGCCACCGGCTCGCCCACGTGGGGCATCTACTCCGGCTACGAGCTCGTGGAGAACGTGCCGCGGCCGGGCGCCGAGGAGCAGGTCGACAACGAGAAGTACGAGCTCAAGGCCCGCGACCACAGCCAGGACGAGGTCCGCGGCATCGCCCCGCTGCTGCGCACCCTCAACCGCGCCCGCCGGGAGCACCCCGCCCTGCAGCGGCTGCGCAACGTGGCGATCCACGAGACCACGAGCGACCAGATCCTCGCGTTCTCGCGGCACCTGCCGGCCGAGCAGTCGCCCACGGGTGAGCAGGACACGGTCATCGTCGTGGCCAACCTCGACCCGTTCACGACCCGCGACGGCCTCGTCCACCTCGACCTCGAGGCCCTCGGCATCGAGGTCGCCCCTGGCACCGGCCCGGACGCCCACGTGCTCACCGTCCGCGACGAGCTCGACGGCGCCGTCTACGAGTGGGGCGCGAGCCCGTACGTGCGCCTCACGCCCTCCGAGCGCACCGCCCACGTGCTGACGGTGCTGCGATGAGCGCGCCCACGATCCCCGACCTGCCCGACGACGCGGTGGGCGCGGGCCGCCCCGGGCTGTCCGACGACCCGGAGTGGTACCGCACCGCCGTCTTCTACGAGGTCTACGTCAAGACGTTCTCCGACAGCACGGCGGACGGCATCGGCGACCTGCGCGGGCTCACCTCGCGGCTCGACTACCTCCAGTGGCTCGGCGTCGACTGCCTGTGGATCCCGCCGTTCTACCCGTCCCCGCAGCGCGACGGCGGGTACGACGTCGCCGACTTCACCGCGGTCGACCCGCAGTACGGCACGCTCGAGGACTTCGACGACCTGATCTCCGAGGCGCACGCCCGCGGGATCCGCATCCTCATCGACGTGGTCGCCAACCACACCTCGGACGCCCACCCGTGGTTCCAGGCCTCGCGCAACAACCCGGACGGGCCGTACGGCGACTACTACGTGTGGTCCGACTCCAACGAGCGGTACCAGGACGCCCGGATCATCTTCGTCGACACCGAGGAGTCGAACTGGACGTTCGACCCGGTGCGCCGCCAGTACTTCTGGCACCGGTTCTTCTCCCACCAGCCGGACCTCAACTACGAGAACCCGGCGGTGCAGGAGGCGATCTTCGACGTCGTGCGGTTCTGGGCGCGCCGGGGTGTGGACGGCTTCAGGCTCGACGCGGTGCCCTACCTCTTCGAGGAGGAGGGGACCAACTGCGAGAACCTCCCGCGCACGCACGAGTTCCTCGCCTCCCTGCGCACGATGATCGACGCCGAGTTCCCCGGCACGCTCATGCTCGCCGAGGCGAACCAGTGGCCCGAGGACGTCGTGGACTACTACGGCACCCCCGAGGCGCCCGAGTGCCACATGTGCTTCCACTTCCCGGTCATGCCGCGGATCTTCTACGCGCTGCGCGACCAGCGGGCCTCGGCGATCCGGGACATCCTCGCGGCCACGCCCGAGCTTCCCCAGGGCGCCCAGTGGGCGACCTTCCTGCGCAACCACGACGAGCTCACGCTCGAGATGGTGAGCACGGAGGAGCGCGCGGCCATGTACGGCTGGTACGCCGAGGACCCGCGCATGCGCGCGAACGTCGGCATCCGACGTCGGCTCGCCCCGCTGCTGGGCCACTCCCGCGCCGAGCTCGAGCTCGCGAACGCCCTGCTCCTGTCCCTGCCCGGCTCCCCCTACCTCTACTACGGGGACGAGATCGGGATGGGCGACAACATCTGGCTCAACGACCGCGACTCCGTCCGCACGCCGATGCAGTGGACGCCCGACCGCAACGCCGGGTTCTCGACCGCGCCGGACCCCGGGCGGCTCTACCTGCCCGTCGTCCAGTCGCTCGTCAGCACGTACACGGCCGTCAACGTCGAGTCCCAGCTCGCCCAGCCCACCTCGCTCCTGCACTGGGTGCGGGGCATGCTCGACGTGCGCCGGCGCTTCCCCGTGTTCGGCGACGGCGACTTCGTCCCCCGCGACGTGGACAACGAGGCCGTCCTTGCGTTCACCCGCTCGAGCCTCGACAGCACGGTCCTGTGCGTCTCCAACCTCGCCAACACACCGCGCACCGCTCAGGTCGAGATCCCCGAGCACGCGGGCTGGGAGGCGACCGACGTGTTCGGCGGCGCCCGGTTCCCGGCGGTCGGCGCCGACGGGACGCTCGAGCTCACGCTCGGCTCGCGGGACTTCTTCTGGCTCGAGTTCACCCGGCCCGGCACCTCGCCGGCCGCGCCGCTCGAGGGCCGGACCGACGAGCCGCACCCCGACTTCCAGGGGCCGCCGAGCGTGGCCACCGGCCCCTCCTACCCCGGGTCGTCGCCGCGCACCGCGCCGAGCACGCCGCCGATGCCGACGCGCCGGCCGACCACCGGCATGTTCCCGGGACTCGACGCCGGGATCACCGCCGGGCCCACCCCACCGCTGCCCGACGACCGCGCCGAGCTGTCCCCGGTCGAGGAGGCGGTCGCCGCCCGCGACGCGGCCGAGCGCGGCGAGGAGAGCACCTCCGGGCACGAGGCGAGCGGCGCCGGCACCGAGGAACCGACGGACACGAAGGAGCACTGATGCCGACCGTCACCCCCGGGTTCGAGACGTTCCTCCCCCCGTGGATCGCCCGCCAGCGGTGGTACCGCGGCGGGGCGGACCCGGTGCTGTCGAAGGTGGGCTCCGCCCGCCTGGAGGACCCGGACGGCGAGGTCGGCATCGAGTGGTGGATGCTCCGCGACGACGCCGGGCCCGAGCGCGTCGTCTACCTCGTCCCCCTCACCTACCGGGGCGAGCCGCTGGCCGACGACGCCGGGCTCGTGGCCCGGACCACCCACTCCGAGCTCGGCGAGCGGTGGATCTACGACGCACCCCAGGACCCGCTGTTCGGCCGGCTCGTGCTGGGCGCGATCGCGGGTGACGTCGACGCCCCGGGCCTGGACGCCGAGCCCGCGGACACGGCGACCCTGCCGGCCGGCGACGGCCGGCTGCTGACCGGCGAGCAGTCGAACTCCTCGATCGTCGTCGGCCCGGCCGCCGGTCAGGACGCGGCCCCGGTCATCGTCAAGGTCTTCCGCGTCCTCGACGCCGGGGCCAACCCCGACGCCGAGCTCACCGCCGCCGTGTCCGGCGCGGGATCGACCGCGGTGCCGCGGGTGGTCGGCGCGCTCGCCGGGACGTGGCGGACCGGGGACGAGGACGGAGGCCAGGACGCGGCCGGCCGGGACGCCTCCGGGCACGTCGCCGTCGCCACCGAGTTCCTCGCGGGCGCGGACGACGCGTGGGAGGTCGCCGTCGAGTCGGCCCGCACCGGGACCGACTTCCGCGCGCGGGCACGTGCGCTCGGCGCCGTCGTCGGAGAGATCCACCGGCACCTGTTCACCCTCGGCACCGCCGTCCCCGGCTCGGGGGCGCGCAACTCGCTCACCGCCGAGGTCGAGGAGCGCCTGGCGCGCGCGAGCGCGAGCGCCCCCGAGGTGGGCGGGCTCGCCGAGAAGGTGCGCTCCGCGGTCGCCGGCGGCGTCGAGGCCGACTGGCCGGTGCTCCAGCGCATCCACGGCGACCTCCACCTCGGCCAGGTCCTCGACGTGCCCGGCCGCGGCTGGGTGGTGCTCGACTTCGAGGGCGAGCCGCTGCGGTCGCTGGCGGACCGCCGCCTGCCGGACACCCCGGAGCGCGACGTCGCCGGGATGCTGCGTTCGTTCGACTACGCCGCGGGGACCGCCCGCGCGGCCGGCGCCGAACCGGCCGCCACGCGCGCGTGGGCCGCCGGCGCGCGTCGCTCGTTCGTCGCGGGCTGGGAGTCCGTGGCGGGCCGCTCCGTCCGCGGCCCGCTGCTCGACGCCTCCGAGGTCGCCAAGGCGCTCTACGAGATCGACTACGAGGCCCGCTACCGCCCCGACTGGCTCGACGTCCCGCTCGACGGCCTGCGCACTCTCCTGTCCGTTCGAAGCGCCCCGGGCGACGCGGTGGGGAACAATGACGGCATGAGCGCCGAACCCGCCGCCGTCCACGCAGACGTCCTCGCCGCAGTCGCGGAAGGGACGTACCACGACCCGCACTCGGTGCTCGGCGCCCACCCCGGTGCCGAGGGCGTGACGATCCGCGCCCTCGCGCACCTCGCCGACGCCGTCACGATCGTCACCGCCGAGGGACGGGTCCCCGCGGAGCACGAGCACGGCGGCATCTGGTCCGCGCTCCTGCCCGGCACCGCCGTGCCCGACTACCGGCTCGAGGTCACGCACGCCGGCGAGCGGACCGTCGTCGACGACCCCTACCGGTTCCTGCCCACGATCGGTGAGGTCGACCTCCACCTCATCGCGGAGGGCCGGCACGAGACCCTGTGGACGGCGCTCGGCGCACACGTGCGCCGCTTCCCCTCCGTCCTCGGCGAGGTCACCGGCGTCTCGTTCACCGTCTGGGCCCCCAACGCGCAGGCCGTCCGCGTGGTCGGCGACCACAACGGCTGGGAGGGCCGCCGCCACGCGATGCGCTCGCTCGGTGGCTCGGGCGTGTGGGAGCTGTTCGTCCCCGGCGTCGCGGCCGGGCAGCGGTACAAGTTCCAGATCCGCACGCCCGAGGGTCACTGGGTCGACAAGGCCGACCCGATGGCCCGCCGCGCCGAGGTCCCGCCCGCCACGGCGTCCGTCGTCACGGAGACGGAGTACACCTGGCGCGACGACGAGTGGATGGCCGCGCGCTCCGCCTCCGACCCGCACGCCGGACCGATCTCGGTCTACGAGGTCCACCTCGCCTCGTGGCGGCCCGGGCTCAGCTACGTCGAGCTCGCGGACGAGCTCGTCAAGCACGTCACCTACCTCGGCTTCACGCACGTCGAGCTCATGCCCGTGGCCGAGCACCCGTTCGGTGGGTCGTGGGGCTACCAGGTCACCGGCTACTACGCCCCGACCTCCCGCATGGGCACGCCGGACGAGCTCCGGTTCCTCATCGACACCCTCCACCGTGCGGGCATCGGCGTCATCGTCGACTGGGTCCCGGCGCACTTCCCCAAGGACTCCTTCGCGCTCGCCCGCTTCGACGGGACCGCCCTGTACGAGGACCCGGACCCGCTGCGCGGCGAGCAGCCGGACTGGGGCACGTACGTCTTCAACTACGGGCGCCGCGAGGTGCGCAACTTCCTCGTCGCCAACGCCACGTACTGGCTCGAGGAGTTCCACGTCGACGGCCTGCGCGTCGACGCCGTCGCCTCGATGCTCTATCTCGACTACTCCCGCGAGCCCGGCCGCTGGCGGCCCAACGAGCGCGGCGGGCGCGAGAACCTCGAGGCGATCAGCTTCCTCCAGGAGACCAACGCGACCGCGTACCGCCGCTCGCCCGGCGTGATGATGATCGCCGAGGAGTCCACCGCGTGGCCCGGCATCACCGCGATGACCTCGGCCGGCGGCATCGGGTTCGGCCTCAAGTGGAACATGGGGTGGATGAACGACACCCTCCGCTACCTCGCGGAGGAGCCGATCAACCGCCGCTACCACCACGGCGAGCTGACGTTCTCCATGGTCTACGCCTACTCGGAGCAGTTCATCCTGCCGATCAGCCACGACGAGGTCGTGCACGGCAAGGGGTCCCTGCTCGCGAAGATGCCCGGCGACTACTGGCAGCAGCGGGCCGGCGTGCGCGCCCTGCTCGGCTACCAGTGGTCCCACCCGGGCAAGCAGCTGCTCTTCATGGGGCAGGAGTTCGCCCAGGGCGCCGAGTGGAACGAGGGAACCGGGCTCGACTGGGCGCAGGCCCAGCAGCCGGAGCACGACGCGATCGTCCAGCTCGTCCACGAGCTCAACCGCGTCTACCGCGAGCGGCCCGCCATGTGGTCGCAGGACTTCCGGCCCGAGGGCTTCGAGTGGATCGAGGCCGGGGACGGCGACCACAACGTGCTCACCTACCTGCGCCGCTCGGCCGACGGCACGGACCACGTGATGGTGGTCGTCAACTTCGCCGGCACCGCCCACGAGGACTACCGCGTGGGCGTGCCGGACAACGTGCCGGGCAGCTCCGCGTGGCGCGAGATCCTCACCACCGACGACGAACGGTTCGGCGGCTCCGGGATCCTCAACACCGGCGACCAGGTCGCCACCGACACCCCGTGGAGCGGCCGGTCCCGGTCGATCACCCTGCGGGTGCCGGCGCTGTCGGCCATCTGGCTGGAGCCGGTCGGCGGGGAGGCGACGCCTCAGGGCTGAGCGGCAGGTGCGGCGTCACCTCGAACCTGAGGTGAGGCGAGCTCCTTGACGAGCAGCCGGTCGACCTCGACCTCGTGGCGGACCTCGCCCGACGGCGTGGTCCAGGAGTACCTCGAGACGTCCTTGACGCCGGCGCGTCGGTACCCCAGGCGCTCGTAGATCCGCTCGGCTCCGGGATTGTCGACCGACACACCAACCGCGACGGTCACTGCGCCGGCGTCGACGACGAGCACCTCGGCACGGTGGATGATCGCGGTTCCGACGCCGCGGCCGCGAGCCCCCTCACGCACCTGGAGGTGGCAGATCTCCACCGCGGACGGGAACGCTGCCGCGGCGTTCTCCCCGACCGGCCCGGTCCACCGCACCAATCCCGAGCCGAGCGGTTCCTCGCCGTCCCACGCGACGAGGTAGCTGGCATCGCCGGACGCCGCCCGCGCGACGTGCGCCTCGTGCACGCCGGAGGTCGGCCACACGCGGACCAGGACCTCAAGGTCCGCATCCGTGCACGGCCGGACGACGACCGCCGACGCAGCAGCGGGCATCAGTACAGCGCGCTGGCGAGCAGGCGACGCGCCTTCGCGACCTCGGGATCAGCCGTCCCCTGGACGTCGAACAGCTCGAGCAACCGCTTCCGCACGGTCTCGCGCTCGTCCCCCGCGGTCCGGCGCACCACGCCGACCAGCCGGCCGAACGCGGCGGTCGCATCGCCGGAGACGATCTCGACGTCGGCCGCGACGAGCTGCGCGTCCACCCCGGCTCCCTCCGCGTTCCCGGCCGCGACCGCCTCCTGCGGGTCCTCGACCTCCGCGAGCCGGCGGGCCAACGAGACCTGGGCGAGCGCCGAGATCGCCTCGGCGTCCTTCGGGTTCTGCGCGAGCGCCTTGCGATAGGCCTCGGCGGCGGCGTCGAGGTCGCCCCGCTCGATCGCGGCCACGCCCTCGGCGTGCAGCGGCGGCAGCGGCTCGGGCTCCGGCTCGGCGGGCGCCTCGTCCCCCTCGCCCACCGGCAGGCGGCCGGTCAGCCCGTTCTGCTCGGCGACGGTGAGGATCTCGGACATGACGGGCCGCAGCTGGTCCGCCGGCGGGTTGCCGGTGAACAGGGGCATCGGGCGCCCGCCCATGAGGGCGACGACGGACGGCACCTGGCTGACCTGCAGCGCCTGCGCGATGCGCGGCTGCGCGTCGCCGTCCACCACGGCGAGCTGGACCCGGCCGCCCTGCTCGCGCACGAGCGTCTCGAGCGTGGCGCGCAGGTCGTCCGACCCTTGGGCGCGCGCGGAGAGGATCGCGACGAGCACCGGCAGCTCCTGGGAGCGCTGGACGACCTCGCCGAGGAGCTCCTCGGTCAGGTCGACGACGAGCCCGTTCGGGTCCGTGGCGGGCGCGGCACCACCCCCGGCCGGGGCGGCGGGCGCAGCAAGGGCGGACAGGTCGACGGCACCGTAGAGCGAGGGCTGAGACATGCGGCCATTGTCCCCCGATCCGGCCGCCTCGCGCAGCAGTCTTGGCCCACAGCGGAGCACGACGACGACCGGCGCCCACATCAGGGCCGGCGATCAGCCGGACGCACCCGCCCCTGCCGTCAGGAGCCGCGCGCCCGGCGGATGCGGGATCAGCCCTCGGAGGCGGACTCCGAGCCGGACTCCGTCGGCGACTCCGACGGCGACTCGACCACGGACTGGCCGGACGCGACCGCCTCGGTGAGCACCGACGTCGCGCCGAGGACCTCGATCGTCTGGTCCTCCGCCTCGGCGGACGGGACGTGGAAGGCGACCGACACCTGGGCGATCGCGCTCACCTCGTCCTCGACCACGCCGTCGTTGCCGAGCAGGTCGCCGAACACGCCGCCGACGGTGAGCGTGCCCTCGGGCTCCGTCTTCGTCACCGTGGTGGTGGTGCGGATGACGCCGACGACGATCGCGCCGCCCTCGACGGTCTGCAGCGAGAGCGGGCCGTCGACGACGGGCTCCGCCGACACGGTGGCGTTCCCCGCGGCGGAGACCGCCTCGTTGAGGCCGGCGGTCTCGGCGAACACGTCCGAGCGGAACTCGTCGGGCGCGAACGTGTCGGCCTGAGAGCCCTCGGGGTCCGAGATCAGCTGGGCGTACGCGTCGACGACCTCGGCTGGGCTCAGCGCCAGCGAGTCGTCGTCGGGGGTGAGCGCGTCGGCGCCGACGTCCGGGGAGAGCGTCTCCGGGACCGTCGCGCCGGGGAAGAGCTCGACCCACGACCACAGGCGGTAGTTGTCCCGCACGTCGGAGGTGGCGAGCGTGAGCAGCAGGGGCAGGTTCGAGCCGTCGGGGATCTGGCTCACGGCCATCGCCACGCGCGGGTACTCCTGGCTGCCGCCGACGATGTCGACCTGGGTGTCGAGCGAGAGCGGGTCGGGCTGGACCGTGCCGCCCGTCGCCTCGGCGATCCGGTACTCGGCCGAGCGCAGGCGCAGGGCCGGACCCATCACGCGCTCGCGCAGGAGCTCGGGGTCCTGCGCCTCGTCGGCCTCCTCGACCGAGGTCGAGATGCCGTCGAGGACGACCTGCATCGTCTCCTGGTCGAGCGCGGGGCCGGCCGAGTCGGACGGGCTCTCCGACGACGCGTCCGGGGTCGGCAGCTCCTCCTCCCCCTCGGTGCAGCCGGCGATCAGGCCGGCCGAGAGCAGGACGGCAAGGGTGGTCGTGGTGCGGCGGTTCATCGCGTCACCTCCGGTTCTCGGTGGCGTCCTTGGGGCCGAAGCCCCACAGGTCGCGCCATTCGTCGTCCGTCGACCGGCCGTGGCCGGGCGTCGGGGTGGTCGTGTCGTCGCCGTCGGCCGCCCGGTCGGTGCCGGGCGCGGCGGGGTCGTCGGTCGTGGTCTGCTCGGTCGTCCCGACGCCGGTGGGGGTGGAGGCGTCGGTCGCAGTCGATGACTCGTCCCCGCCGAGGGCGGGAGCGTCGGCCGCGCCGGCCGGGCCGCCGAGCCGTGCCCGACGGTCCAGCGCGCGCCGCTCGCGGCGGGACAGGGGCCGACCGGCGGCGCGGGCGGCCTCGGCGTCGGCGAGCGCCTGGTCCTCGACCGGGGCGGTCGGGGTCTCCTCGGCCTGCGCGGCGTCGTCGCCCGGTGCCACGCGGAGCTCGTCCGCGCGGGGCGAGTACGGGAGGATCCCGGCGCCGCGGGCCGACCCGGCCGAGCGCAGCTCGTCGCGGACGGGCGTGTCGACGCCGGTCCTCAGGTCCTCGCGGGTCTCGCGTCGCGCCTCGGCGAGCACGCGACGCTCGTGACGGCGCAAGGACTCGCCCTCGCGCTCGCGGCGCGCGAGGTCCGCCATGTCCGCGCTCAGCGCGGCGTCGACGGCCTCGGGCGAGACGTCGACCGGGTCGGCGACGGGGATGTCCTCGGTCTCGTCGTCCTTCGGGGCGAAGGGCGACGACGACGAACGGCCGCCGGCGGACCTGCTCGCTCCGGCGAGGGCCGCACCGGCCCCGGCCGCAGCGCTACCGGCGACGGCTGCCGCGGCACCGCGGCCGCCCGACGCGGTGGTGCCCGCCTCGCGAGCACCCTCCGCGCGGTCACGGGATCGGTCGCCGGATCGGTCGTCGGACCCGGCTGCCTCGGACCGGTCCTCTGCCGCGCCGCGCTCGTCGTCGTCGGTCCCGTCCGCCTCGGCCCCGTGGCTGGTGTCGACGGAGGGGGCGTAGGGGTCCGTCGTCGGGTGCCCCGCGGCCGGCGCCGCGGCGTAGGCGCCGGACTCCGCGCGCGTGGCCGCCACGTCGTCGTCGACGGCCGGCTCGGGCGAGACCGGGACGGCAACGCCCTCGCCGTCACCCGCGACGCCCACGTCCCGACGCCGGGACGGCCACAGCAGCAGGGCGAGCGCGGTGAGCAGGAGCACGCCGCCGACGATCAGGCCGGGCACGAGGTAGGGGGTGGACACCTCGCGGGGCCAGGACAGGGTGATCGACGGGGCGTCGGCCTCGCCGTCGACCACGGCGAACAGGGTGTGCCGGCCCGGCTCGGCGGTCCACTCGATCTCCACCTCGCCGGTGGCCGTCTCCGCGTCCCGGAACATGTCGGAGCCGCCGGGGTGCGGGACCGGGGACTCGGTGCCCGCGGTGCTCGAGTCGAGCTCGGTGCGCGAGAGCAGGCCGCTGACGGACGTGCGCTCGCCGTCCCCCACCCACTCCGTCACCCGGTCGGTGGGCGTGATCGTGTACCAGATCTCCTCGCCCGGGTCGGCGGTCAACGTGATCGTCACCTGGTCGGCGCCCATCTCGAGGACGCCCGGGTCCGTGGTGAGGATCGGCGTGCCCGGCCGCTCGGGGAGCGTCGCCGTGAGGTGGTCCTCGTCCTTCCAGGTGGTGGCGGACATGACCGCCAGGACGATCGCGGTCACGCCGAGGACGGCGAGAAGGGCCGCGAGGATGCGTCGGATCACGGGGCGGGCGTCCTTCCGGTCGGCGGCCGCCGGCGGCGACACGGGTCGACTGGACAGGATACGGCGTGATAGCCGCGCGCGGAGGGTGTGACGGCCCACGCCCGGGCGCGGCCGCCCGGCGGCGACGTACCCTGGTCGCCGATACCTGCCCGTGACGTGCCCGCAGCACGACCCGGGCGCTCCCCGACCGTGAGGACCGTCATGGACGAGCAGGCCAGCTTCCCCGTCGTCATGCGGGGCTACGACCGCGCCCAGGTCGACCACCGCATCAACGACCTCACGAGCCGGCTCGGTGCCGCGCGCGAGCACGTCGAGAGCCTCGACGCCCGCGTCCTGCGCCTGACCACGGAGCTCGAGGACGTCCGCGGCCAGCTGGCTGAGTCGGGGACGCCGACCTACGCCGGGCTCGGCTCGCGCACCGCCCACCTGCTCTCGGCGGCCGAGCAGCAGGCCAACGAGGTCGTCGAGCAGGCGGAGAAGGACGCGCGTCGCACGACGGAACGCGCGCAGTCGATGGCCGACCGGCTCGGCGAGCGCTCCGAGCGCGAGGCGGCGGCTGTCCTCGGCGACGCCCGGCGCGCGGCCGACCTGCTCACCTCCCGCTCCGAGTCCGAGGCCGCGGCCCGCGTGCAGGACGCCGAGGTCCGGGCGGAGGAGCTGCTGACCGCGGCGGAGCGCCGGGTGGCGTCGATCCGCCGCGAGATCGAGGCCGAGGAGATCACGCGGCGCGCCGACCTCGAGCGCGAGCTCGGGCTCGCCCGCACCGCTGCCGCCGAGGAGCTGGCGTCCGCCCGGGCGAGTGCCGAGCGCGACCTCGCCGCCGCGCACGAGGCGGCGACCATCGCGCGGGTCCAGGCCGTCGAGCAGGCCGAGCAGCGGGCTGACGAGGCCGAGCGTCGGGCCGCCCAGGCGCTCACGCTCGCCGAGGAGGTGACCCGGGAGGCCGACGAGGAGGCCCGGTTCCGCGTCTCCGAGGCCACCGAGGAGGCCGAGCGCCTGCTCGCCGAGGCCCGCGAGGAGGCCGAGCGCACCCGCGGCGACGCCGCCGAGGAGGCCGACCGGTCGCGCATCGGCGCCGGGGTCGAGGTCGCCCGCCTCGAGCAGCGCCACACCCTGCTCACCGAGTACCTCGAGCAGATCCGACGCGCGCTCCACGAGGTCGTCGAGGTCGGCGCCACGGACGGCACGTCCGCGGCCGCCCGGGCCGACGACGCCCTCGCGGCGGCCGCCGCCCCCGGCCCGACGACGGACCGCACCGCCGACGCCGATGCCCTGGGATCCACATCCGAAGGCACCGACGACGTGTCCGACGACGACCGGCCCGCCGACCACCACGCGACGGTCGAGCACCCGACGACCGAGGAGCCCGCGGACGAGGACGCCGATGAGAATGCCTCGGGAGCCGAGCACGACGCCGCTGGGGCCGAGACCGACGCCGAGGACGCGGCGTCACCGGCCGAGGACCGCACCTCCTCGGCGAACGACACCGCCGACACCCCCGCCGACGACGAGCAGCGCGCCTGACGCCTCCGCTCAGCGCACCATCCGCACGGTCGGCAGCGGCCCGAACGCGCCGGTCTCCCCGTCCTCGACGAACCCGTGGCGGCGGTAGAACGCCCGGGCCCGGGCCTGACCGTCCCACACCCACAGGGACGCCGGCGCGTCACCGAGCGCCATCTGCATGAGGTTGTCGGCCGTGCCGCTGCCCTGCTCGTCGACGTCGAGGTAGATCGACTCGAGCTCGAGCGGGCGCACGTGACCGGCACCGACCGCGGTGGCGCGGGCGAACCCGACCGCGCGTCCGTCGCGGTGGGCGAGCCAGGTCGGCGCCGCCTCGTCCTCCGCGAGGAGCTCCGCCCACATCTCCGGGTACCGCGCGAGGCGCGCGTCGAGCCACGCGGCGTCGACCGAGTCGGCGTAGGTCGCGCGCCAGACGCGGGCGTGCAGCTCGGCCAGGGCCTCGGCGTCGAGGACGGTCGCGGGGCGGATCTTCGCGGTGGTCACCGCGTCACCCTACGGCCGCCCCGGACCTCGCGCCGCCAGGGCCCTCGGCCCTCCGGCCGACCGCACCGTCCTCGGCCGCTCCGGCGGTCACGCCGCCGCTGTGGCCGCCCGCTCGTGGAGGTCGCGCAGCGCCCGGCCGACCGCCTCCGGGTCCTCGAGCGGGGCGAGGTGCCCGACGCCGTCGACCTCGAGGACCTCGGTGCGCAGCGCCTCGGCCATGTCGAGGGCGTCGTCGTCGGAGGCGAGGCCGTCCTCGACCCCGCGCAGCACGAGGGCCGGGACGCCCCGCTCCCCCAGGGCGCGCAGGTCGGCGAGCGAGTCGGGCCGCTCCGCCATCGCGCGCGCGGCGAACGCGACGCCGTCCGGGGTCGCCTCCCCCGCCCACTGCGCGACGAGGTCGACGAGCTCCGGCGAACGATCCGCCGTCGTCGGTCCGAGCAGGCCACCGAGCGTCGGCATGACGGCGGACACCCCCGCCGGCCCCAGGACGTCGGCGGCCAGGCGCTCGCGCCTGGCCCGCGCCTCGTCGGTGTCCGGGGCCGCCTTCGTGTCGAGGAGACCGACGCCCGAGAGCCGCTC
Organism: Georgenia sp. Z1344; assembly: GCF_049856295.1. Classification (GTDB taxonomy): domain Bacteria; phylum Actinomycetota; class Actinomycetes; order Actinomycetales; family Actinomycetaceae; genus JB111. The sequence goes on from NZ_JBNDMZ010000007.1 coordinate 68,317, forward strand.
CGGGGCGAGCGCGGCGAGCCGCATGGAGACGTAGCCGCCGATCGAGGTGCCGGCCACGACGAACCGGTCGACGCCGCGCGCGTCGAGCGCGGCGAGGACGGCCCGGGCCACCAGCTCGAGGGAGGGGCCGCCGGCCCAGTCGACGGCGTCGGCCACCTCGGCCGGGCCCGGCGAGTCGCCGAAGCCGGGCGAGTCGAGCGCGAGCACCGGGACGTCGCCGAGGTGGGACAGGGCGCGGTCGTACATGCGCGCATCGAGCGGGAACGCGTGGAGGAGGACGAGCGGGAGGCCGTCCGCGGGGCCGTGGGGGTGGGCGGCGAGCATGCTCATGCCGTCAGGGTCCCACCGCTCGGCCGCCGCGGCCAGCCGTGGAGGTGCGGAGTCGACGGGAGGCAACGCCGGACCGTCGCGGATCGCTGCCGGGCCGCGGGCGACGGAGGCTGCCGCGTACGCCGGGCGAGCAGGCTCAGCCCCGCCGAGCGACCCGACTCAGCGCCGCCGTGTCGGCCGCCGGGTCCCCCGGGCACGCCAGCAGGCGGTGTGCCAGTGCCGACGGTCCTCCGCGCCGGCGTCCACGCCCCAGATGTGCTCGGCGGGCCAGGCCACCACGTGCGAGGTCCCGGGCAGGATCTCCTGGTCGCAGCCCGGGCAGCGGTAGGTCTTGTCCGACGAGCGGACGGTGCGGACCTTGAACTCCTCGCCGCCGGGACCGGCCTCCTGCCGCGGCACCGAGGCGAGCCGGTCCATGTCGAGCGGCACGTGCTCGGAGGAGTACGGCCGCTTGCCGGAACGCCGGTTGCGGGCCATCAGCGCACCACCGTGACGATCCCGCGCACGTCCGCACCGTCCTCCGCGGCGCGGCGGGCGGCCGACTCGTGCGCGGCGAGCCCGTCCCCGTCCCCCACCTCGCCGGTCCCCGTGGCGACGAGCGCGAGCAACGGGGTGCCGAGGTAGGCGTTGTCGAGGGCCGTGAGCACCTCGTACAGGCCGCCGGCGTCCACGGAGCGGCCGCCCGGGGTTTCGGCGGTGTGGACGAGCTCGACGTCGTCGGCGCCGGGCGCGTCGGAACGGCGCACGACGGCGGCAGGCGCGGACGGGCCACCGCCCCGTGCGTCCGCGGGGATGCCCGCCCCTCCGCCGGCAGCCGCTCCCCCACCGGCGCCCGACCGTCCGCCGGCCCGCCGCACCGTGCGCGTCCCCGCGTGCTCGACGAGCAGGACGTCGAGCCCCCGCCGGATCGCGACGAGGTCGCCGGGGCGGACGTGGTCCCAGGGGGCCGGCGCGGTGGCCGCGCGCGCCTCGACCGGGTACGTGCCGTCGAGCAGCGGGCCGAGGACGAGGTGGTTGCTCACGAGGTCGACCTCGTGCGCCGCCGCGAGGTCGTGCACCGACCCGGGATCGGCGGCGCGCGTCACCTCGAGGTGGACGGACGTCCCGACGACGCCGGCGCCCGCGTCCCGCAGCGCCTCCGCCGCGGCGCCGTGACCGAGCAGCGCGTGGTGCAGGGCCGCGAGGGTCGCGCCCACGTCGCCGCCCCCCGCGGCGCGCGCGGCGCCGAGCGGGTCGCGGCCGGTGAGCCACACCGCGCCCTCGTCGTCGGCCAGCTCCGTAGCGGCACGCGAAAGCTCCGCCCGGCGCGCGACGCCCGCGCGCGTGGTGTCGGCCCCGGGCCCGAGGACGACCACCGGGGTGCGCCCCTGCGCCCGCACGCGCCCGACCTCGGCGGCGAAGGCGCGGGCCGCGGCGTCGTCGTCGAGCAGGGACTCGTGCGCGGTGACGAGGGCGGCTGCGTCGGGCGCGAGCCAGGTGCCGGGGGCGAGCGTGGTCACGGCGTTCCCTAGAACAGGCGCGAGTCGACGTCGTCGACCCCGCGCATCGCGTCGTAGTCGAGGACGAGGCACCGGATCCCCCGGTCCTCGGCCAACGTGCGGGCCTGCGGCTTGATCTGCTGCGCCGCGAACACCCCGGAGATCGGGCTCAGCAGCGGGTCCCGGCCGAGGAGCTCGAGGTAGCGGGTGAGCTGCTCGACGCCGTCGATCCCGCCCACGCGCTTGATCTCCACCGCCACGGCGGCGCCGGCCGGGTCGCGCACGAGGAGGTCGACGGGGCCGATGGGCGTGGGGTGCTCGCGCCGCACGAGCCGGTGACCGTCGCCGAGGAGCTCGACCTGCTCGGCGAGGAGCGCCTGGAGATGGGACTCGACGCCGTCCTTGACCAGGCCCGGGTCGACGCCGAGCTCGACGCTCGTGTCCGAGATGACCTCATGGAGACGCACGACGAGCCGGTCGTCCGTCTTGGCGGCGCTGACCTCCCACACGAGGGCGGTGCCGTCGGCGGCCTCCGCCTCGTCGGGCTCACGCTCCTTGAGGGTGCACGGCGCGGTCATCCAGTTGAGCGGCTTGTAGCTGCCGCCGTCGGAATGGACGAGGACCGAGCCGTCGGCCTTGACCATGATGAGGCGCGGGGCCAGCGGCAGGTGCGCCGCGAGCCGTCCCGAGTAGTCGACGGAGCAGCGGGCGAAGACGGTACGCACAGCGAGCCACGCTACCCCGGGCCCCGCGGCGCAGGGAGCAGCGGCTGGGACGGGCGGTGCGGATCACGCGCCCCGCACCCCACCGACCGTTCGAGAGTGCGGCTCAGGTCTCGCGGACCCGGGGCGGGGCGCCCTCGCTCCACCCGATGAGACCCTGCATCGCCGACGGCGCCATGCGCAGCTCGGCGGTCACCCGCCCGTCCGAGAGCCGGGTCTCGACCACCGCGCGGCCACCGGGGTCCGGCGGCCGCCGGTCGTGCCCGAGCAGCTCGAGCGCCGAGCGCTCCATCCGCAGCCGCGGTCCGGGCGAGAGGGACGCCAACTGGTACCAGAGGAGCTGACGCGCCCCGAGCTGTGCGAGCCCGCGGCGCCAGCGGTCCTCCCCCACGCGCAGGCGGCACTCGACGGTGCCGCCCCTGCGGTAGAGACGCAGCGCGCGCCACAGCACCGCGCACGCCACGGCCGCGCACAGCACGAGGACGGCGAGGATCCCGAGGACCACCAACCATCCGGTGCGCGGCATCGCGACCTAGGCGAGTGTCGAGTCGTCCGCGGCGCCCTCGACCGAGAGCGACCCGGCGCCGGTCGAGGCGTCGGACACGACCACCGTCACCACGTCGTCGTCGACCGACACGAAACCGCCGTGGACGTCGAGGCTGACCGTGGACCCGCCGGACGTCACGCGGGCCGTCCCCTGCGTGAGCACGGCGAGGACGGGCTCGCGGCCCGGCAGCACGCCGAGCTCGCCGGCCGCGGCGGGCACCACGACCGAGGACGCCTCGCCCGACCAGAGCACCCCGGTCGGGGAGACGACGTCGACCGTCAGCGATCCGTTGCCCGCCACGTCAGCGCTCGTCGGCCTGGATCTTGGACCATGCGCGCTCGAGGTCCTCGATCCCGCCGATGTTGAAGAACGCCTGCTCCGGCACGTGGTCGTACTGGCCGTCCGCGATGCGCTTGAACGCCTCGACGGTCTCGGCGACCGGCACCGTGGAGCCCTCGACACCGGTGAACTTGATGGCGGTGTAGGTGTTCTGCGAGAGGTACTGCTCGATCCGGCGCGCGCGGGCCACCGTGACCTTGTCCTCCTCGGAGAGCTCGTCGACGCCGAGGATCGCGATGATGTCCTGCAGCTCCTTGTTCTTCTGCAGGATCGACTTCACGCGGGTGGCGACCTCGTAGTGCTCCTGGCCCACGAACTCCGGCGCGAGGATGCGCGAGGTCGAGGTCAGCGGGTCCACGGCCGGGTAGAGACCGCGCGAGGCGATGTCGCGCGAGAGCTCGGTCGTCGCGTCGAGGTGCGCGAACGTCGTGGCCGGCGCCGGGTCGGTGTAGTCGTCGGCGGGCACGTAGATCGCCTGCAGCGAGGTGATCGAGTGGCCGCGGGTCGAGGTGATGCGCTCCTGGAGCTGGCCCATCTCGTCCGCGAGGTTCGGCTGGTAGCCCACCGCCGAGGGGACGCGGCCGAGCAGCGTGGAGACCTCGGAGCCCGCCTGCGTGAAGCGGAAGATGTTGTCGATGAACAGCAGCACCTCCTGCTGCTGGACGTCGCGGAAGTACTCCGCCATCGTCAGGGCGGACAGGGCGACGCGCAGGCGGGTGCCCGGCGGCTCGTCCATCTGGCCGAACACGAGGGCGGTCTTGTCGAAGACCCCGGCGTCGTCCATCTCCTCGATGAGGTCGTTGCCCTCACGGGTGCGCTCGCCGACACCGGCGAACACCGACACACCACCGTGGTCCTGCGCGACGCGCTGGATCATCTCCTGGATGAGGACCGTCTTGCCGACGCCGGCGCCGCCGAACAGGCCGATCTTTCCACCCTGGACGTAGGGGGTGAGGAGGTCGATGACCTTGATGCCGGTCTCGAACATCGTGGTCGAGCCCTCGAGCTCGTCGAACCGCGGGGGCTTGCGGTGGATCGGCCAGCGCTCGGTGACCTCGAGGGTCTCGCCCTCGGCGAGGTTGAGCGGCTCGCCGGTCACGTCGAAGACGTGGCCCTTGGTCACGTCGCCGACGGGCACGGAGATCGGGGCGCCCGTGTCGCGCACCTCGCCGCCGCGGACGAGGCCGTCCGTCGGCTTGAGGGCGATGGCGCGCACGAGGTTGTCGCCGAGGTGCTGGGCGGTCTCGAGCGTGATCTCGGCGGCCTGCTCCTGCCCCGGCAGCTGGAGGGTGGTCTTCAGCGCGTTGTAGACCTCGGGGATCTGGCCGGCCGGGAACTCGACGTCGACGACGGCACCGATCACTCGGGCGATGCGGCCGACGCCGGCGGCGGTGGCCTGCGGCGTCTCGGACTGGGTGGCGGTCATGAGTGGTGTCCTCGGTCTCGGGTGCTCGTAAAGGTCGGTGGTCGGTGCGGTCAGCCGTTGCTCAGGGCGTCGACGCCCGAGACGATCTCGGAGATCTCCTGGGTGATCTCACCCTGCCGCGCCTGGTTCGCCAGACGCGTGTAGTCGCGGATGATGTCCTCCGCGTTCTCGGTGGCGGTGTGCATGGCGCGCTGGCGGGAGGCCAGCTCGGAGGCGGCAGCCATGAGCAGCTGCGCCCGGATGCGGTCGGACACGTACATGGGCAGCAGCTGGTCGAGGACGTCCTCGGGGCTCGGCTCGAACTCGTACAGCGGGAGCGCCTTGTGCTCCGGCTCCGCCACCCCCTCGACGACCTCGAGCGGGAGGACCCGGCGCCGCTGGACCACCTGGGTGACCATCGACTGGAACCGGGTGTAGACGACGTGCACCTCGCTGACGGCGCCCTCGCCGGGCTCCGCCCGGTAGGCGTCGAGCAGCGCCCGCGCGATCTCCTGGGAGACCTCGACGGACGGGCTGTCGGACTCGCCCGTCCACGTACGCACGATCGGACGGCCGCGGAACTTGAAGTAGCTCTCGCCGCGGCGGCCGAACACGTACACGTGCGGGGTCTTGCCCTCGGCCTCGAGGTCCTCGACGAGGCGCTCGGCCTCGCGCAGCACCGTCGCCGAGTAGGCCCCGGCCATGCCGCGGTCGGAGGTGACCACGAGGACCGCGACGTCGGTCGTGTCCTGCCGGCCCGAGATCAGCGGGTGGTCGAGGTCCGCGTGCGAGGCGACCGCCGACACCGCGCGGATGAGCGCCCGGGTGTAGGGGTCGGACCCGAGCGCGGCGTCGCGGGCCCTGCCGATCCGCGAGGCCGCGATGAGCTCCATCGCGCGGAAGACCTTCTTGAGCGTCTGGGTCGCCCGGATCTTCTGCTTGTAGACGCGCTGCTGTCCCGCCATGGATCAGGCCTTGGCCTTGACGATCTGCTCCTGCGCGACCTCGGCCTCGGACTCCTCCTCGCCCTCGACCTCCTCGAGGAGCTTGCCCTCCCCGGTGGTGAAGCCGGAGCGGAACTCCTCGATGCCGGCGCGCATGGCGTCGACCGTCTCGTCCTCGAGCTTCCCGCTCGAGACGATCGACTGGAGCACCTGGGTGGACGACCGCATGTGGTCGAGCATCTCGGACTCGAAGCGGGAGACGTCCGCGACCGCGACGTCGTCGAGGTAGCCGTTGGTGCCGGCCCAGATCGAGACGACCTGGTCCTCGACCGGGTACGGGGAGGACTGCTGCTGCTTGAGCAGCTCCATGAGGCGCTCACCCCGGGTGAGCTGGCGGCGCGTCGTCGGGTCGAGGTCCGAGGCGAACATCGCGAAGGAGGCCATCGCGCGGTACTGCGCCAGCGTGATCTTCAGCGTGCCCGCGACCTTCTTCATCGCCTTGATCTGGGCGTCGCCACCGACCCGCGAGACGGAGATGCCGACGTCGACGGCGGGACGCTGGTTCGCGTTGAACAGGTCCGACTGGAGGAAGATCTGGCCGTCGGTGATCGAGATGACGTTCGTCGGGATGTATGCCGAGACGTCGTTGCCCTTCGTCTCGATGATCGGCAGGCCCGTCATCGAGCCGGCGCCGAGCTCGTCGTTCAGCTTGGCGCAGCGCTCGAGCAGCCGGGAGTGCAGGTAGAAGACGTCACCCGGGTAGGCCTCGCGGCCCGGCGGGCGGCGCAGGAGGAGGGAGACGGCGCGGTAGGCCTCGGCCTGCTTCGACAGGTCGTCGAACACGATGAGGACGTGCTTGCCGTCGTACATCCAGTGCTGGCCGATGGCCGAGCCGGTGTACGGGGCGATGTACTTGAAACCGGCCGGGTCGGAGGCGGGCGAGGCCACGATCGTCGTGTACTCCAGCGCGCCGGCGTCCTCGAGCGTCTTGCGGACGGCCGCGATCGTCGAACCCTTCTGGCCGACGGCGACGTAGACGCAGCGGACCTGCTTGCTCGGGTCCCCCGACTCCCAGTTGGCCTTCTGGTTGAGGATGGTGTCGAGCGCGATGGCCGTCTTGCCGGTCTTGCGGTCGCCGATGATGAGCTGACGCTGGCCGCGCCCCACCGGGATCATCGCGTCGATCGCCTTGAGACCGGTCTGCAGCGGCTCGTGGACCGACTTGCGGGCCATGACGCCCGGGGCCTGGAGCTCGAGGGCGCGGCGGCCCTGGATGTCGGCGATCTCGCCGAGGCCGTCGATCGGCGTGCCGAGCGGGTCGACCACGCGGCCGAGGTAGCCGTCGCCGACGGGCACGGAGAGCACCTCGCCCGTGCGGTGGACCTCCTGGCCCTCCTCGATGCCGGTGAACTCACCGAGCACGACGACGCCGATGTGGCGCTCCTCGAGGTTCATCGCGAGGCCGAGCGTGCCGTCCTCGAAGCGGAGCAGCTCGTTCGCCATCGCGCCCGGGAGTCCCTCGACGGTCGCGATGCCGTCGGCGGCGGAGATCACGTGGCCGATCTCGTCCGTGCTCGCGGCCCCCGGCTCGTAGGAGCTCACGAAGCTGTCCAGCGCCGCCCGGATCTCGTCGGGGCGGATCGTCAGCTCTGCCATCTCAAGTTTCCTCACCTTGTCCGGTCCCGTGCGGTCCCGGTTGTCTTCGTGCGTGGGGTCGATCAACCGGCGATGCGCCGGCGGGCCTCGTCGAGGCGCGTGCGGACGGTGCCGTCGAGGACGGTGTGCCCGACCTCGACACGCAGACCACCGATGACCGCGGGGTCGATGTCGACGTGCAGGGCGATGTCGCTGCCGTGCTCAGCGGCGAGCACGGCGACCAGCCGGTCCCGCTGCTCGCCCGTCAGGGGCACGGCCGCCGTCACGCGGGCGACCTTCCGTGCCCGACGCTCCGCGGCGCGCTCGGCCGCGTGGGCCAGCGCCGTCAGAGCGGTGCGCTCGTGGCGCGAGCCGACGGCCCGCTGCGCGATGAGCAGGGCCTGCGGCGACACGCGGTCGCCCATGACCCGCGCGAGCAGCTCCCGGCGACCGGCCAGGTCCCGCGACTCCTCCGCGAGGGCGACCTCGAGCTCCGGGGAGCCGGAGATCACGCCGCGCACGTCGAGCAGCTCCGCGCCCAGCGCGTCGAGCCCGTCGCCGCGCTCCGCCGCCGCGAGGACGGTGTCCTGGCCGAGGATCTCGAGAGCCTCGACGATGTCGAGGTCCTCGGACCACCGGTCGCGCGCCAGCCCCGCGACGAGGTCGTTCACGCGACCGTCGACGGCCCCGCCGACGATGCGCGACGCGAGCGCGGCCCGGTCCTCGCCGGAGCGGGACGGGTCGGTCATGGCACGGCGCAACGCGGTGTTGTCGGCGAGCAGGTCCGCGACCGCGAAGATCGACCCCGCGAGGTCGAACGCGTCGTGGGCCTCCCGGACGACCGGGTCCCACCGGCCCTGGGCCTGCCCGAGTGCGACGGAGCTGGAGGCGCGCATGAGGGTCAGCCCTCCTGGGTGGTGCGGGTGGTGCCGGGCGTGGCGCCGGCCGAGCTGCGGGCCTCGAGGTCGTCGAGGAACCGGTCGACCACCCGCGACTGCGCGGCGGAGTCCGCGAGGGACTCGCCCACGATGCGGGAGGCGAGCTCGACGGCGAGCGAGCCGACGTCGGTGCGCAGGCTCTGCGCCGCCTGGCGGCGCTCGGCCTCGATCTGACGCTCGGCCGCGGAGGTCGTGCGCTCGGCCTCGTCCTGCGCCTTGCGCTGCGCCTCGGCCTCGATCTCCTTGCCGCGCGCGTTCGCACGCTCGCGGATCCCGGCGGCCTCGCGGCGCGCCTCGGCGAGCTCGCTGGCCGAGGACTCCTCGGCGTTCGCGAGCATGGCCTCGGCGTCCTCCGCCTTGCGCAGGCCCTCGGCGATCTTCTCGGAGCGCTCGTCGAGGATGCCGGTGAGACGCGGCACGCCCCAGCGGACGACCGCGAAGGCGATGACAGCGACGACCACCAGCGACCAGATGATGTCGTACCAGGCGGGGATGAGGAGGTCGATGCCGTCCCTCACCTCCGCGACGACGTTGCCGCCGGCGGGCATCAGAAGATGAGGCCCGCGATGAGGCCGAGCAGACCGAGCGCCTCGGCGAAGGCGGCGCCGATGAACATGTTGGTCATCAGGCGGCCCGCGACCTCGGGCTGACGAGCGGTGGCCTCCTGGGTCTTGCCGACGAGGTAGCCGATGCCGATGCCGGGGCCGATGGTGCCGAGGCCGTAACCAACTGCGGAGAGCGAGCCGTCCATGTGGTGGTTCCTTACTTGTGTGGGTGGAGATCGGTCGGGAAAGGGTCGGTGCCGGCCGGGGCCGGGCGCGCGGCCTGGATCAGTGGTCGGCCACGGAGAGCTGGATGTACACGGCGGCGAGCAGCGTGAAGATGTACGCCTGCAGCGCCCCGATGAAGATCTCGAAGAGCGTGAACGCGAGGCCGGCGATCAGCGTGACGCCACCCATCGCCGCGAGCGCGCCCGAGGCCTGGAAGAAGAAGTAGTGCGTGGCCGAGAAGCAGAGCACGAGCAGGATGTGCCCGGACATCATGTTCGCCAGGAGACGCACGGTGAGGGTGACCGGCCGCAGCAGGAAGGTCGAGATGAACTCGATCGGCGTGAGGATCACGTAGATCGGCTTCGGCACGCCGGCGGGGAAGAGCTGCCCGCCGAAGTACTTCTTCGCGCCCAGCTCCTTGATGCCCGCGTACATGAACGCGATCCAGGCGATGATCGCGAGCGTGAGCGGCAGGCCGACGACGGACGTGCCCGCGATGTTGAGGAACGGGATGACGCCGGTGAGGTTGAAGAAGAGCACGGACACGAAGATGACCGTGAGCACCGGCGTGTACTTCCGGCCGAGCCGCTCCCCCAGCGAGTCGAACGCGATGTTGCGGCGCACGAACTCCTGGACGAGCTCCATCATCGACTGACCGCGGCCCGGGACGAGCCGGAGCTTGCGCGTGCCGAGCCAGATGATGAGGACGGCCGCGATCGCCGCGATGAAACGGACCAGCATGATCCGGTTGATGGCGAACGGCGTGCCCTCGAAGAGGAAGGGCTCCGGGAAGAACTCCGTGAGCCCGGGGGCGTGCCAGCCCTCGCCCCCCTCGGCGGTGACGATGCGGACGTGCGCGGCAGTGGCGGCGTTCGTCAACGCATTCAGCACAGGTCGTCTCCCGGGTTCCTGGTGGGCGGCGTGGCGGCGACCTGCCGAGTGCTTCCTCGGGGCGCGCCGACGGCAGTCAGACTAACCCATCGCCCCGGCCCCTCCACCCCCGATCCCGCCCCTGGTGGAGCGACACGGGTCACGTTCGGGGGCGCTGCGCGCCGGCGCAGGCGTCAGTCCTGGTCGGCGGTCCGCGAGTACGGCTGGGTGTAGGGGATGCGTGCCGTCATCACGGCGTGGGAGTCGATGAGGACCGATCCGAGGACGGCCACGGCGGCCGAACCGAACAGGACGCCGCGGTGGAAGAATTCCGCGTCGCGCACCGCGAGCAGCACGAGGATGACGAGCACGGTCTTGAGCAGCCACGACCCCATGACCGCGATGACCATGAGGTCGAGGGGGCGCTTGGCGGCCGCGCGCACCGCGACCACGGTGGTCACCGCGAAGATCGCCGCGAGCCCGGTCCCGATGACGCCGCCCCACATCCCCCGCGAGCCGCCGACGAGGATGCCGATCCCGATCGACCCCACGGCGACGACGAGAAGGAAGAGGCTGAGGCGCTTGAGGATGCCGGTGAACAGCTCGGGCGGCAGCGCCGGGTCGTTGGGGTCGGCCCGGCGCGGGCCCCCCGGCTCGTCGGTGTCGGGGACGTCGGCGCCGGGGGCGTCGTCGGGGACGTCGGGCGCGTGCGCGGCGACGGGGGTGTCGACGTCGTGCGCGTCGACGTCGTGCGCGTCGTCGTTCGTCGCGGGGTCGCGGGGGGCGTGGTCGGTCACTGGGAGCTCCGGGAGGTGGGCTTGCGGTAGGTGGGCAGGAGGCGCGCGGTGAGCACGAGCGCGACGAGCACGGCCGCGCCGGCACCGATCGCCACCTGCTCGAGCTGGAAGAAGGCGAGCGAGACCGCCGTGCCGGACACCACCGCGGTCCACAGGTGGAGGATCCCGACGGCGGCCCGGTGGCTGTGCCCGAGCCGGAGCAGCCGGTGGTGCATGTGCGAGGCGTCGGCGGCGAAGGGCGAGCGTCCCGCGCCGACCCGGCGCACGACCGACGTGACGATCTCGATCAGCGGGACCGCGAGAACGGCGACGGGGATGAGGATCGGCACGAACGCGGGCAGCGCCCGGCTCGTCGAGAGTGCGGCGGGGTCGATCTGGCCGGTGACGATGATCGCCGCCCCGGAGAGCACGAGGCCGAGGAACATCGCGCCCGAGTCGCCCATGAAGATGCGGGCCGGGTGGAGGTTGTGCGGGAGGAACCCGAGGCAGACGCCGGCGAGCGCGGCGAGGACCGCGGAGGCCACGTTGGCGTAGTTCCCGGGCGAGGCGTCGCGCGCCAGCAGGTAGGTGAAGAGGAAGAACGACGAGGCGCCGATGAGGATCATCCCGGCCGCCAGCCCGTCGAGCCCGTCGACGAAGTTCACGGCGTTGACCACGACGACGACGATGAGCACCGTCGCGATGAGCGAGAACGCGGAGGACCCGATGGTGAGGCCGAAGATCGGGAAGGTGATGAGCTGGACGCCCTGCCAGGCCATGAGACCGGCCGCGAGGAACTGCCCCGCGAGCTTGGTCAGCCAGTCGAGGTCCCACACGTCGTCGGCCACGCCGATGAGGCAGATGACGGTGGCGCCGAGCAGCACTCCCCACGCCTGGGAGGACTGGGCGAACACGGCCTCGAGGTAGGGGATGCGCGAGGCGAGGACCATCGCGGCGGCGAAGCCGAGGAGCATCGCGAGCCCGCCGAGCCGGGGCGTGGGCACCGCGTGGACGTCCCGGTCCCGCACGGCCGTCAGCGCGCCGATCCGGACCGCGAGCCGGCGCAGGACCGGCGTGAGCAGGTACGTGACGACGGCGGCCAGCGCTGCGACGAGCAGGTAGGTCCTCATGCCGGGGCGGGCGCTCCCGCATCGGTGTCGGACCCGGAGGAGGGGTCGGGCCCCGCGCCGGCGTCCGGCCCGGAGGCGTCCTGTCCGGAGGCGTCCGCCCCCACGTGGGAGTCCGGCCCGGAGGCCTCGTCCTCGGCGAGCTCGGGCACGACCTCGGCGAGCTCGGCGAGGGAGAGCGCCCCGAGGCGGAGGACCCGGACCCGGTCGCCCGTCAGGTCGAGGATCGTCGACGGCTGCCCGCCGCCGACCGCCCCGCCGTCGAGGTAGACGGCCACGGACTCCCCCAGCTGCTCGCGGGCGTCCGTGCAGGTCGACGGCGCCGGCCGGCCGGTCCGGTTCGCGGAGGAGACCGCCGTGGGGCCGGCCCGGCCGAGGAGCTCGCGGGCGAGGGCGTGGTCGGGCATCCGCACCGCCACGGTCCCGCGGGTGTCCCCGAGGTCCCAGCTCAGCGCCGGCTGCGCGCGGCACACGAGGGTGAGCGCGCCGGGCCAGAACCGCTCGGCCAGGGCGTGCGCCGAGGGCGGCAGGTCCGTGGTCAGTGCGGGCAGGACGGCGAGGTCGCCGACGAGGACGGGCGGCGGCTTGTCGCGGCCCCGGCCCTTGGCGGCCTGGAGGACCTCGACGGCGGCGGGGTCGAACGCGTTCGCCCCGACCCCGTACACGGTGTCCGTCGGCAGCACGACGAGCTCACCACGGCCGAGGGCGGAGACGGCGGCGTCGAGGCCGACCGCGCGCTCGCGCGCGGAGGACGTGTCGAAGACGGTCACGAGGCCGAGTGTTCCACGCCGCGGGCGGGGCGCAGGGGCGCCCCCGCCGTGAGGAAGCGCTCCCGGCCGGTGAGGTCGCGGTGGGTGCGCGGGTCGGACAGCCCGAGCGCGTCCGCGTGGGCACGCAGCGCCGCCCCCTGCTCCTCGGCGTGCTCGAGGACCACGACCCCGCCGGGCGCGAGCAGCGCCGCCGCCCGCGCGAGCACCGCGCGGGGCACGTCGAGGCCGTCCGCTCCCCCGCCGTACAGGGCGCGGGCCGGGTCGTGGTCACGGACCTCGGGATCGCGGGGCACGGCGTCGTCGGGCACGTAGGGCGGGTTGGACACGACGACGTCGCACGTGCCGTCCAGCTCCGGGAGCGCGTCGCGCGCGTCGCCGGCCACGAGCCGCACCCCGGGCGCGTGGCGCTCGACGTTGCGGCGGGCGATCGCGAGGGCCTCCGCGGAGAGCTCGACGGCAGCGACCTGCGCGGTCGGCACCTCGGTGGCGACGGCGAGCGCGATGGCGCCGGAGCCCGTGCACAGGTCGACGACGACGGGCCGGCGCCCCTTCCGTGCGACGGCTCGCGCGGCCTCGATCGCGGCGCCGGCGACGAGCTCGGTCTCGGGCCGGACGACGAAGGCGCCCGGACCGGCGTGGAGCTCGAGGCGGCGGAAGTGCATCGTGCCGGTGAGGTGCTGGAGCGGCTCGCGCCCGGCGCGGCGCTCGACGAGGTGCGCGAGCGCGCCGAGCTGGTCCGCGCTCGGGTCCGGCGCCATGAGCAGCGGGGACCGGCCGGCGACGTGCTCGGCGAGCAGGCGGGCGTCGACCTCGGGGCTCGGCACCCCGGCGTCGGCGAGCAGCCCGGCGGCGGCCCGCACCGCGGCGCGCCACGTGGGCGCCGGCGCGGTCACGACCCGGCGGCGTCGGCGAGGCGGGCGGCCTCGTCGGCCTCGACCGCGGAGGCGAGGACGGGCCCGAGCTCGCCGTCGAGCACCTGGTCGAGGTTGTAGGCCTTGAACCCGGTGCGGTGGTCGGCGATCCGGTTCTCGGGGAAGTTGTACGTGCGGATCCGCTCGGAGCGGTCGACCGTGCGCACCTGGGAGCGGCGGGCGTCGGCCGCCTCGGCCTCGAGCTTCGCGTTGCGCTCGGCGAGCAGCCGGGCCCGCAGCACGCGCATGGCGGCCTCGCGGTTCTGGAGCTGGGACTTCTCGTCCTGCATCGACACGACGATGCCGGTGGGCTCGTGCGTGATGCGGACGGCCGAGTCGGTCGTGTTGACGGACTGGCCGCCCGGCCCCGACGAGCGGTAGACGTCGATCCGCAGGTCGCTGACGTCGATCTCGATCTCGCCGGGGTCGTCGACCTCGGGGAGGGCGAGGACGCCCACGGCGGAGGTATGGATGCGGCCCGCGGACTCGGTGACGGGCACGCGCTGGACGCGGTGGACGCCGCCCTCGTACTTCAGGCTCGCCCAGGCACCGTCCTCGGGTGCCACGTCGCCCCGGGTGCGCACGGACAGGGCCACGTCCTTGACCCCGCCGAGGCCGGTCTCGGTCAGGGAGAGGACCTGGGTGGTCCAGCCGCGTCGCTCGGCGTAGCGCGTGTACATCCGGAGCAGGTCGCCGGCGAACAGGGCGGACTCCTCCCCGCCCTCGCCGGCCTTGATCTCGAGGATGACGTCGCGGGAGTCGTCCGGGTCGCGCGGGAGCAGGACCTCGCGCAGGCGCTCGAGGGCGGCGGCGTGCACGGACCCGAGATCGCCGAGCTCGGCGCGCATCTGGTCCGCGTCCTCCCCCTCGGCCAGCTCGACGAGCTCCGCCGCGGCCTCGAGGTCCTCCCGAGCGGCGGTCTCGGCAGCCGCGGCGGCGGACACGCGGCCGAGCTCGGCGTAGCGGCGGGCCAGCGAGCGGGCCCGGCCGGCATCGGCGTGGACGTCCGGGTCCGCGAGCGCGACCTCGAGCTCGGCGTGCTCGGCGAGCAGCGGTGCGAGGGCGTCGTCCAGCTCGGGGGTGCTCATGGGGCCTCCCGGTGGGCCTGGGTCGCGTCGAGAAGTGGGTGGGAACGAACGAGCGCCGGTGGTGACGCCGCCGTGGGGCGGCGCCACCACCGGCGCGTCGTGGGAGCTAGCTGGTGGCCTTCTTCTTGCCGTAGCGCGCCTCGAAGCGGGCCACGCGGCCGCCGGTGTCGAGGATCTTCTGCTTGCCCGTGTAGAACGGGTGGCACGCGCTGCACACCTCGACGTTGATCGAGCCGGACGTGGCGGTCGACCGCGTCTCGAAGGTGTTCCCGCACGTGCACGTCACCGTGGTGGCGACGTACTCGGGGTGGATTCCCTGCTTCATGTACTACTCCAAGGGGTCTCACGACGTACCGGGTCGCCGCGCTGGTGCGAGGCGTGAACCGGAGGCCGACGGGACATTCTGCCAGTCCGGGCGCCCCCGGGTAAGGGGGGCCGCCCGTGACGTGGGTCGCGCCGAACTACTGGATCGCGTAGTCGGGGTCCGAGTTCGAGGGCGTGGTGGGGGTGTTCTTCTGCACGGTCATGAGGAACTCGGCGTTCGACGTGGTCTCGCGCAGCTTGCCCAGCAGCAGGTCGGAGGCCTGCTGGAGGTCGAGCGCGCCCATGACGCGGCGCAGCTTCCACATGATCTTCAGCTCCTCGGAGCCCATGAGCAGCTCCTCGCGGCGGGTACCCGACGCGTTGACGTCGACCGCCGGGAAGATCCGCTTGTCCGCCAGCTGGCGGGACAGGCGCAGCTCCATGTTGCCGGTGCCCTTGAACTCCTCGAAGATCACCTCGTCCATCTTCGAGCCGGTCTCCACCAGCGCGGAGGCGAGGATCGTCAGCGAGCCGCCGTGCTCGATGTTGCGGGCGGCACCGAAGAACTTCTTGGGCGGGTAGAGCGCCGCGGCGTCGACACCGCCGGAGAGGATCCGACCCGACGCCGGTGCGGCGAGGTTGTAGGCGCGCGAGAGCCGCGTGAGCGAGTCGAGGAGCACGACGACGTCCTGACCGAGCTCGACGAGCCGCTTGGCCCGCTCGATGGCGAGCTCGGCGACCACCGTGTGGTCCGAGGCGGGCCGGTCGAATGTCGAGGCGATGACCTCGCCCTTGACGAGGCGCTGCATGTCCGTGACCTCCTCCGGGCGCTCGTCCACGAGGACGACCATGAGGTGCACGTCGGGGTTGTTGACGGCGATCGCGTTGGCGATCTGCTGCATGATGATCGTCTTGCCGGCCTTGGGCGGCGAGACGATGAGCCCGCGCTGGCCCTTGCCGATCGGCGAGACGAGGTCGATGACCCGCGGCGTGATCGCCTTCGGGGTCGTCTCCAGCCGCAGCTGGTCCTGCGGGTAGAGCGGGGTCAGCTTGCCGAACTCGGGGCGCTGCCGGGCCTTCTCCACCGTCATGCCGTTGACGGTGTCGAGGCGCACGAGCGGGTTGAACTTCTGCTTCTGGTTCCGCCCGCCGCGGCCGCCACCGCCGCCGTGCTGCCCGCCGTTGCCGTCCTCGCCGGTCTGCCGCACAGCGCCGGTCACGGCGTCGCCGCGGCGCAGCCCGAACTTCTTGACCTGGTTGAGGGTGACGTAGACGTCGCTCGAGCCCGGGAGGTAGCCGGAGGTCCGCACGAACGCGTACTGGTCGAGGATGTCGACGATGCCGGCCACGGGCAGGAGCACGTCGTCCGCGGAGACCTCGGTCTCCTCGACGACGATGTCCTGGTCCTGGTTGCCACGGCCACGACGACGCCGGTCGCGGTTGCGGTCCCGGTTGCGACGACGACGCCCGCCGGGCCCGCCGTCGTCGTCCCAGTCGTTCCCGCTGCCGCCGTTGCCCGCGTTGCCGCGCTGATTCTGCTGGCCGGAGCTCTCCCGGCGCCGCGAGGCCGCCTCGCCGAGGTCGTCGAGCGTGAAGTCGGGCGTGCCGGAGTCGCCGCGGCGCTGCTGGTCGTTGCCGCCGTTGCGGTCGCGGCCCTGCTGCGAGCCGTTGCGGTCGTCGCGGCCGCCGTTGCGGTCGTCGCCGCGGCCACCGTTACGGTCCCGGCCCTGCTGCGAGCCGCCGGAGCGGTCGTTCTCCCGGCGCTCGGAGGCCTGGTCGGGGCCGTCCGACGCGGCCCGGGCGGAGGACCCGCCCTCGGCGGCCGCCGCGGGGGCGGAGCGGTCGGGCAGCGCGATGCCGAGGTCCGGGACCGGGTCGGCGGCGCGGGCGGTCGGGCTCGCGGGGGCCGAGGTGGCCCGGCGGGAGCGCCGCTGGCGGGGCTCGGGGCGCTCGTCGACGGCGCCGCCGGCGGTGGCGGGAGCCGTCTCGGCGGCGCTCGGGTCGTCGGCGGCGGGTGCCTCGGGGGCGCCGGCCGCCGCGGCCCGTGCGTCGGCGGGGGCCGACGGCTTGTCGGTCGAGGTCGACGAGCCGGACCGACCGGCCCGGATCGCCTCGACGAGGTCACCCTTGCGCATGCGGGCGGTGCCCTTGAGCCCCATCTGGGACGCGATGGCCTGCAGCTCCGCGAGCTTGAGGGTGGTGAGCGCGCCCTGTCGGGCGGCGTCGATGGTGTCTGTCACGAGGTGCCTTTCCTCGGTCGGCACCCGCTGACAGCGGGTGCGCTGCACACCCGGCTCGGTGCCGGGGAGATAGGTCTGCGCTCCTGTTGCACGACACGCTCGGATGCGGTCGGAATCGTGGAGGCTGACCGGCTGCGTGGGACACGGGGGCGCGCGTGGCGTACCGCCTGTCGTGCACGTGCCGGTGGCTTGATGATAACAGGCCGTGCCGCCGTCGGCGCGCCCCGCGCGCCCGAGGCGGCGGGGAGATCTCCCCCACCGGCCCCGGGCGTCATCGGTGAGGCGTCAGGCGTCGATCGTGCGGACCTGCGCGCCGACGAGATCGACGCCCGGGGCGACGACGCGCCAGCCGCGGGCCACGAGCAGCCGCGCGGGCGTCGGGTCGACCGGGGCGAGCACGAGGACCGACGGGCCGGCACCGGAGACGACGGCGGGCAGTCCCTGGGCGCGCAGCTCGTCGACGAGCGCGAGGGTCGCCGGCATCGAGGCCCGGCGGTGCTCCTGGTGGAGCCAGTCGACGGTCGCGGCGAGCAGCCGCTCCGGCGCACCGGCGAGGGCGTGGACGAGGAGCGCCGCGCGCCCGGCCGTCCGCGCGGCGTCCGCGTGCGGGACCGACGCCGGCAGCGCGGCACGCGCGGTCGTCGTCGAGAGCCGGTCCACGGGGACGACCACGGTGGGGTCGATCGCCGGGGCGAGGGCGAGGCGGACCGCGGTCGGGCCCTCGTCGTCGTCGATCCAGGCCACGGTGGCGCCGCCGAGCAGGGCGGGCGCCGCGTTGTCCGGGTGCCCCTCGAGCTCCGTCGCCAGCGCGAGGACCGAGGGGTCGTCGAGCGGGCCGCCCGCCTCGCCCGCGCCGGGGTCGAGCAGCCCGCGCGCGGCGAGCAGGCCGGCGACGACGGCGGCGGCCGAGGAGCCGAGCCCCCGGCCGTGCGGGATCCGGTTGGTGGCGCGCAGGTCGAGGCCCACCTGCGGGGCGCCGGCGGCCTCGAGGCCGAGCCGGACCGCGCGGACCACGAGGTGGTCCTCCCCCTCGGGCAGGGAGTCGGCCCCTTCCCCGGTCACCGTCACGCGGGCGGCTCCCGTCGTCGCGCGGACCTCGAGGTCGTCGTGGAGTCCGAGCGCGAGCCCGAGCGAGTCGAACCCGGGGCCGAGGTTGGCGGAGGTCGCCGGGACCCGGACGGCGACGGCGTCGGCGACGACGCGGCTCACGGGCGCAGACCGAGCGCCTCGGCCGCCGCCTCCACCGTTCCCGGCACCTCGGTGAGGGTGAGGCCGGTGTGGCCGAGCGCCGTCTCGGTGTCCTTGAGGCCGTTGCCGGTCACGGTGCAGACGATGCGGGCGCCGGCCGGGACCTCGCCGCGGCGGGCGGCGGCGAGCAGGCCGGCGACGGAGGCCGCGGAGGCCGGCTCGCAGAACACGCCGACCTCGGCCGCCAGCAGCGCCTGCGCCTCGAGGATCTCGTGGTCCGTGACGGAGTCGATGCGACCGCCGGAGTCGTCCCGCGCGGCGACGGCGAGGTCCCACGAGGCGGGGTTGCCGATGCGGATCGCCGTGGCGACCGTCTCGGGGTGCTCGACCACCGCGCCCTTGACGAACGGGGCGGACCCGTCGGCCTGGACGCCCCACATCTGCGGGACGCGGGTGGACACCGGGGCACGCCCCTCGGTGGTCCCCGCCATCGAGGCGGCGGTGGTCCGCCCGGCGTACTCGTTGTAGCCCATCCAGTAGGCCGAGATGTTGCCCGCGTTGCCGACGGGGAGGACGTGGATGTCCGGCGCGTCGCCGAGGGCGTCGACGATCTCGAACGCGGCCGTCTTCTGCCCCTGGAGGCGGAAGGGGTTGACCGAGTTGACGAGTGCCACGGGGTAGTCCTCCGCCATCTGCCGCACGATGCGCAGGCAGTCGTCGAACGAGCCGTCGACGGCGAGGAGCGTGGCCCCGTGGACCGCCGCCTGGGCGAGCTTGCCGGCGGCGATCTTCCCGGCCGGCAGGACCACGGCGCAGGTCAGGCCGGCGCGGACCGCGTAGGCCGCCGCCGAGGCGGAGGTGTTACCGGTGGACGCGCACACGACGACCTCGGCGTCCGTGGCGAGGACCTTCGTCATCGCGGTCGTCATCCCGCGGTCCTTGAACGACCCGGTCGGGTTCGCGCCCTCGACCTTGACCCACACCCGGGCACCGGTGCGCTCGGACAGGGCGGGTGCCTCGACGAGCGGCGTGCCGCCCTCGCCCAGGCTCACGGGCGTGTCGCCCTCGACCGGGAGCCGGTCGGCATACTCGGTGATGATGCCGCGCCACGGCTGGGCCACGTCAGACTCCTTCGACTCGGCGCACGGGCAGGACCGCTCGGACACCGTCCGACTCGGCCAGCTCGGCGAGGCACGCGGCGAGGGTGGCCTCGTCCGTGCGGTGGGTGGTGATCGAGAGCGTCGTGCTCTCCCGGTCGGCGGCGGTGGCCCGGGCGGGCGAGGCGCCGTCGTAGGCATCGTCGAACACGTCGTAGAGCTCGTCACCGTAGGCGGTCGGCTCGGCGTGCGCGGCCTGGCGGACCGCCTCGATCGAGATGCCGTGCCGGGCGAGGACCGCCGCGACCATCGAGAGCATCCCCGGCCGGTCCTCGATGTCGAGGTCGAACCAGGCGGTGACCTTCTGCCGCTCGGGCGGCAGCGGGGCGAGGTCGGCGTAGGCGGACTCCCGCGGGGCACGGCCGCCCCCGACCACGTGGCCGGCCGCGGCCACGAGGTCGGAGAGCACGGCCGAGGCAGTCGGCGCGCCGCCGGCGCCCTGTCCGTAGAACATGAGCCGGCCCGCGGCCTCGGACTCGACGACGACCGCGTTGAACGCGCCGCGCACCGAGGCGAGCGGGTGGTCGGCGGGGACGAGCGTGGGGCCCACGCGCACCGAGATGCCCTCGGGCGACCCGGTGCGCCGGGCGACGGCGAGGAGCTTGAGCGCCCAGCCGTGGTCCTGCGCGGCGGTCATCTCCTCCGCCGTGATGGACCGGATCCCCTCGACCGGGACGGTCTCGAGCGGGACGCGGGTGTGGAACGCGAGCGAGGCCAGCAGGGCCGCCTTCGCCGCGGAGTCGTGCCCGTCGACGTCGGCGGTCGGGTCGGCCTCCGCGAAGCCGAGGGCCTGCGCCTGGGCCACGGCGTCGTCGAAGCCGAGGCCGTTGGTCACCATCTCGTCGAGCACGTAGTTGGTCGTGCCGTTGACGATGCCGAGCACCTCGGTCACGGTGTCGCCCGCGAGCGACTCGCGCAGCGCGTAGACGATGGGGATCGCCCCGGCCACGGCGGCCTCGTAGTAGAGGTCGACGTCGGCGGCGGCCGCCGCGTCGTGCAGCTCGGGCCCGTGGGCGGCGAGCAGCGCCTTGTTCCCCGTCACCACGGAGGCGCCGGCCTCGAGCGCGGCGTGCACCAGCGCGCGCGGCGGGTCGATGCCCCCGATGAGCTCGACGACGACGTCCGCCCGGCGCACGAGCCCCTCGGCGTCGGTCGTCAGCAGGTCGCGCGGGATCCAGGGCTCGCGCTCCTTGTCGGCGTCGGACACCGCGATGCCGACGAGGCGGAGCGGGGCGCCGGCGCGGGCGGCGAGGTCGTCGGCGCGCTCGGCGAGGAGGCGCACGACCTGCGCGCCCACGGTGCCGGCACCGAGCAGGGCGACGCGGACGTCGGTGGGCGGGGTGGCCACGGGGGCACTCACATCCTTGGCGGGTCGGGCGACTGGTCCGCCCCGCGCCTGCGGGGCCGGGGGCCAGCATAGGTGCGCGCGCCCCGGCGGCCGTGGCCCGTCCGGGAGCGGAGCAGCGGCGACGGGCCGTCAGTCCCCGGTCGTGCGGTCCGCGTCGAGGGCGAGGAGGTCGTCGATCGTCTCGCGCCGGACCATCACGCGGGAGCGACCGTCCTCGACCCCGATCACGGGCGGGCGCGGGACGAGGTTGTACTGGCTGGACATCGAGCGCCCGTACGCGCCGGTGGCCGGCACGGCGAGGAGGTCACCCCGGCCGGCGTCGCCGGGGAGCGCGACGTCGCGGACGACGATGTCGCCGGACTCGCAGTGCTTGCCGACCACCCGGGTCGCGACCGGGGCGGCGTCCCCGGGCCGGCCCGCGAGCGCCGCGGTGTACTCGGCCTCGTAGAGCGCGGTGCGGACGTGGTCCGACATGCCGCCGTCGACGGCGACGTACCGCCGGGACGCGCCGCCGTCGAGGGCGACGTCCTTGACGATGCCGACCCGGTAGAGCGTGAGTCCGGCCGGGCCCACCACGGAGCGGCCGGGCTCGACCGAGACGCGCGGGACGGGCGAGCCGAGGCGCGCGCACTCGGCGGCGACGACGCGGGCGAGGGTGGCGGCGACCTCGTCGGGCGTGGGCGGGGTCGCGTCGGCACCCGTGTACCGGATGCCGTACCCGCCGCCGAGGTCGACCTCGGGCAGGACGCGCCCGGTCTCGCGGCGCACGTCCTCGCGCAGCTCGAGCACCGCGCGGGCGGCGGCCTCGAAGCCGGCGAGGTCGAGGATCTGGCTCCCGATGTGGCTGTGCAGGCCGATCAGCTCGAGCGCCGGGAGGGCGAGGATCCGGTCGACCGCCTCGCGGGCCGCCCCGGAGGCGAGCGAGAGGCCGAACTTCTGGTCCTCGTGGGCCGTGGCGATGAACTCGTGCCCGCCGGCGTGCACGCCCGTGGTCACCCGGACCATGACGGGGACCGAGGTGCCGCGCTCGGCGGCGATCATGGCGACCCGGTCGATCTCGGCAAGCGAGTCGAGGACGAGCCGGCCGACCCCGGCGTCGATCGCCGCGGCGATCTCGTCGTCGGACTTGTTGTTCCCGTGCAGGCCGATGTCCGCGCCGGGCACGCCGGCGGCGAGCGCGGTGGCGAGCTCCCCGCCGGTCGAGGTGTCGACCCTGAGTCCGGCGGCGTGCACGAGCCGCGCCACGCCGACGGTGAGCAGCGCCTTGCCCGCGTAGTAGACGTCGGCGCCCGCGAGGCCGCGCTCCGTGGCGAAGTGCCGGTCGAACGCGTCGGCGTAGGCGGCGGCCCGCCCGCGCAGGTCGGCGAGGTCGAGGACGTACGCCGGGGTGCCGTGCTCGGCGGCGAGGTCGGTGATCGCCACTCCCCCGACGGTCAGGGCGCCGGCGTCGTCGCGCTCGGTCGTGGTCGACCACGGGCCGGCGACCGAGCCGTCGGGCTCGGGCGCGACGAGCGCGGACAGGTCCACCGGGGACGTCCCCGCCGCCTCCCCGCTCACATGCGCTCCGGGGCACTGACGCCGAGCAGCCCGAGGCCGGTGGCGATGACCTGGGTGGTGGCGTCGTTGAGCCACAGCCGCGTGTGGTGCGCGTCCTCGACCGGGCCCTCGCCGCGGGGGGTGACGCGGACCTGGCCGTACCAGTGGTGGTAGGCGGTGGCGAGGTCCTCGAGGTAGCGAGCCACGCGGTGCGGCTCGCGCAGGTCGCCGGCCATGGCCACGATCTGCGGGAACGAGCCGAGCACCCCGAGCAGCGCGGCGTCGGCGGGGTCGTCGAGGAGCTCGGGCGCGAAGCCGAGGTCCCGGCGCACGCCGTGCTCCTCCGCGTTGCGTGCGACGGCGCGGGTGCGGGCGTGCGCGTACTGGACGTAGTAGACGGGGTTCTCGTTCGACCGCTCGGTGAGCAGGTCGAGGTCGAGGTCGATCGAGGAGTCGGTCGACGAGCGCGCGAGCGAGTAGCGGGCGGCGTCCACGCCGACGGCGTCGACGAGGTCCTCGAGCGTGACGACCGTGCCGGCGCGCTTCGACATCCGCAGGGGCTCGCCGTTCTTCAGCAGGTAGACCATCTGGCCGATGAGCAGCTGGAGGTTGACCCCGGGCTCGTCGCCGAACGCCGCGCAGACCGCCATCATGCGGCCGACGTACCCGTGGTGGTCGGCGCCGAGCATGATGACGACCTCGTCGAAGCCGCGCTCACGCTTGTCGAGGTAGTACGCGATGTCGCCGGCGATGTAGGCGGTCTCGCCGTCGGACTTGACGACCACGCGGTCCTTGTCGTCGCCGAAGGAGGTGGTGCGCAGCCAGGTGGCGCCGTCGGCCTCGAACATGTGGCCGGCGTCGCGCAGCCGCTGGATCGCCCGGTCGACGGCACCGGACTCGTGGAGGGAGTCCTCGTGGAAGTAGACGTCGAAGTCGACCCCGAAGTCGTGCAGCGCCGAGCGGATCTCGCCGAACATGCGCTCGACGCCTCGGGACCGGAAGGCCTCCTGCGCCTCGGCGTCGGGCAGGGTCGCGGGCTCGGGCTCACCGGCCGCCACGGCGTCGGCCGTCACCGCGTCCGCGATGTCGGAGATGTACTGGCCGCCGTACCCGTCCTCCGGTGCCTCCTCGCCGCGGGCGCGGGCGAGCAGCGAGCGGGCGAAGCGGTCGATCTGCGCGCCGTGGTCGTTGAAGTAGTACTCGCGGGTGACCTCGGCGCCGGTGGCCTGCAGGACGCGGGCGAGCGAGTCCCCCACGGCGGCCCAGCGCACGCCGCCGATGTGGATGGGACCGGTCGGGTTGGCCGAGACGAACTCGAGGTTGATGCGGCGGCCCGCGTTCTTCTCCGATCGCCCGTAGGCTGCGCCGGACTCGACGATCGTCCGGGCGAGCTCGCCGGCGGCGCCGGCCTCGAGCCGGATGTTGAGGAAGCCGGGACCGGCCACCTCGGCGGCGGCGACACCGTCCTGGCCGGCCAGGCGCTCGGCCAGCAGGGTGGCGAGCTCGCGCGGGTTCGTGCCCGCCTTCTTCGCCAGCTGCATCGCCACGTTGGTCGCCCAGTCGCCGTGCTCGCGCTGGCGGGGTCGCTCGACCTTGACGGTGGCGGGGACGGCGTCCGCGGGCAGCGCGATCGTGCCGTCGGCGGCGAGGGCCGCCAGCTGGGCGGCGATGAGGTCGGCGAGTGCTTCTGGGGTCACGCCCCCAGGGTAGTTCCGCGCGGGCGCCGTTCCGCGCCGGGCCGGCCCTCCCGGGTGCGAGCCCTGCTACAGCTCGTGGGCGACGTACATCTCGTAGACGGGCCAGTCCTCGCCGGCGAGCGTGAAGACGAGGCCGCGCCCGTTGTCCCACAGGTACTGCACCGGCGCGTTCGGGTCGGCCGTGTCGAGGATCCGCAGCGTCCCGGTGCCGTCCGTGTTCGTCTCGCCCTCGCTGCGCACCGTCGCTCCGGCGGCCTCGAGCTCGCTGGTGAGCTGCTCGGTGAACGCGTCGACGTCCTCCTGCGAGGTGAACCGGGCGGCCCCGTAGGCGACGGAGTCGGAGCCCGACGAGTAGGTCCCCTGCCAGCCCTCGACCGCTCCTGCGGTGGTGGCCCCGTCCCACGTCTCCCAGTCGCCGGTGAGGGAGTAGGTCGTGGCCGCGCCGTCGTCGGTGTAGACGACGCTGGTGGGGATGCGCGGGCCGAGGTTACGGTCGTCGATCGACGGCCCGCGTGCGCCGTCGAGGACGAGCGTGCCGCCGATGATGACCGCGAGCAGGACGAGGGTCGAGACGATCATCGTGACGATGAGTCGGGTGTCGGACCGACCCCCCGTCCGTGCCGCCATCCGTGCGCCCCTCGTGCTCGACCTCGTGCGGCCGTGGCCGCCGCGGCCCGTGCGGCCGCCGGTGGACAGGGTACGTGGTCGGGAGCACTCTCACCTGCGACCGTGGCACGCCGTGGGCGGGATAGGATGTCCGGGCGCCTGCGGGCGTATGCCCCCGTAGCTCAGTGGATAGAGCGTCTGCCTCCGGAGCAGAAGGTCGCTGGTTCGAATCCAGTCGGGGGTACTTTCGCGCCCACCCGCGATGAGTGCGGGGATTCTTCTCGGCGAGCGAGCGGACGTCCTCCCGACGAGTGAGCACGCGCCCCCCCCCGTTCGGGCGTGCCGGACCGGTCAGTGCCAGGGGCCGCGCGCGGAGAGCACCTCGACGAGCAGGGTCGGGCGGTCGGTGATGATCCCGTCCACGCCGAGGTCGAGCAGCCGCTCCATGTCCACCTTCTCGTTGACCGTCCACACATGCACCTGGAGCCCGCGCCGGTGCGCGGCGGCGACGAACCTACGGGTGACGACGGGGACGACGCCCCGGTAGCGCTCGGGAACCTGGACGGCCACGACGCCGGCGTCCGGGCCGGGCACGCGCCGCGCGAGCATCGGGCCGACGACCGGGAGGACGGACCCGACGACGAGACGCGCCACGTCTCCTGGCCCGAGCGACGCCGGGACCGGCAGGAGCTCACGCATGCGGGCGAGCCGCGCGTCGGAGAAGGCCGCGAGGCACACGCGGTCGGCGGCGCCGGCTGCGGCGACGACCTCGACGAGCGGCGCGGCGACCTCGTCGGTCTTGGCGTCGATGTTGAGCCGGAGGTCGGGGTGCGCGGCGAGGACGTCGGCGAGCCGCGCGGGCGCTCCCCCGCCCTCGACGCTCAGCTCCTGGACGCGGGCGAGGTCGAGGTCCTCGATCGGTCCGGTCGCGGACGTCGTGCGCGCGAGGTCGTCGTCGTGGAAGAGGACGACCTCGCCGTCGGCGGTCAGCCGGGCGTCGGTCTCGAGCACCACTCCGAGGGCGGCGGCGTGGGCGACCGCGGCCGCCGTGTTCTCCGGGACCTCCAGGCGCCCGCCCCGGTGGGCGATCGCGACCGGTCCGACGCCGTCGAACAGGTGCCCGGCCACGGTCAGCAGGCCTGGGACGGGTCGACCGCGCCGAGGGACTCGAGGAACTCGATCGGAGCGACCGTCTCGCCGTCGACTTGCACCTCGAGGTGCAGGTGCGGCCCGGTGGAGTTGCCCCACGAGCCGACGTCGGCGAAGTGCTGGCCGGCCGAGACCTCGTCGCCCACCGTCACGTGGACGCCGGAGGGCGACATGTGGGTCGACCACGTCTCGAAGACCTGGCCGTCGACCTCGTGCTCGATGATGACGAGCGTCCCGGAGCGGCCCTCGATGCCGGGGCCGGCGTGGGTGACGACGCCGTCGGCGACCGCGTAGATCGGGGTGCCGAAGGGAGCCGCGAAGTCGTCCCCGGGGTGGAAGCTCCGGCCGCCCGAGATGGGGTGGGTCCGCCAGCCGTACGGGGACGAGAGGCGGTAGGTGTCGGCCGTCATCGGCATGACGGTGCCGGAGCCCTCCGAGAGCGCGGCGCGGGCGCCGGACGCCGCGAGCTCGGGCGAGCAGCGCAGGTCGTCGCGGGCCTCCGAGCGGCTGGCGGCCGCGTAGGTCGCCCGCGCGCCGGCGCCGTCGGACTCGCGCAGCTCCGACGCGACGGTGGTGTCCTGCCCCGCGCCGTCGGTGAGCACCGAGTAGGTCGGCGCGGTCAGCGCGGTGACCGGCTGGCCGGACTGGAGCTGGGCCTCGGCGGGCGCTGCGGACTGCTGGACGATCGGGAGACCCACGGCGACGACGCCGACGGCCGCCGCCGCGACCACCGAGGTCCGGACGAGCGGGCGGCGGTGGCGGGCACCCGCACGCACGAGGCCGGCGATCCCCTGCCGGCTCGCGGGCCGACGCGCGGCGGCACGGCGCTCGCGGCGGGTGGTAGCCGTCGAGGGGGTGGTGGCGGCCAAGGGAGTGGTGGCGGCCAAGGGAGTGGTGGCGGCCGAGCGGGTGGTGGTGGCCGAGCGGGTGGTGGTGGCGGACCGGGTGGTGGTGGCCGGTGCGGCGGCCGCCCGGGCGCGCAGCTCCCGACGCGTCGGGTAGCGACCCGGGCCGACGACGGGGCGTCCGGCGTCCGCTCCCGGCTCCGGAGCCCGGCCGGCTGCCTGGTCGGTGGTCGGCATGGGGGCCGTCACGGACGTCGAGGTCGCGCGCAGGTCACGGCGACGGACGCGGGTGGCGGGCACCGACGAGCCGGACGGCTCCGCCGCGGTCTCACGAGCGGGGGCGGTGGCCGGCGTACCGAGGTCCGCGGCGTCGGTGTCCGGTCCGACCTGGGGGTTCGTCGTCGTCGGGCCGGTCATGGTGCCGACCGACCGGAGGTCCCGTCGCCTGAGCCGGGGGCTCGAGGTGGCGGAGTCAGGCATGACGACAGGGACCTTCCAGCGGGGGCGACGGGCGCGGGTCCGCCCCGGCGGCGCGGGCAGGCCCGCACGCGGAAGCGGTTGATCACGAAACGATAACTGCCGGGGTCGGTCCGGTCCAGGGATCCGGCGGCTCGGTGACCAAGCACACCCGCCCGACGCGCACCAGGGTACCGAGGGTCGCGCACCGCCCGGACCGCCCGTCCACAGTCCGGCAGCAGGACGATCGGGACCATCGCACGGCACGCCCCAGGGTGGGTCTTTGCCGCTGCTTGGGACGTGGGCCCCCGCGGCGCCCGCGAACACCCGAACTCCGGCCCGAAACCGCGCGTGGCTGGGGTTTCGGCACTGCTTCGCCCTAACCTTGAACGGCGGCAGAACGCGCTCCCCCACGACTCGGAACAAGGCGGTTTCCCACGGTGTCCACCCAGGATCACGACAACTTCGGCCCGAACGCATGGCTCATCGAGGAGCTGTACGAGCGGTACCGGCAGGACCCCACGTCGGTCGACGAGTCGTGGCAGACGTTCTTCGCCGAGCGCGCGGCGGGCGAGCCCGCGCAGGCGCAGCCGGCCCCTGCCGCCCGGGCTCAGGTGCCCGCCGCGCCTGCTGCCGCGCCCGCGGCTCCCGCCGCCGGCAGCCCCGTCCGGTCGACGCCGGCGGCTCCGGCGCAGGCCCCGGCCCAGGCCCAGGCCCCGGCCCCGGAGGGTCGGGCCGAGCAGGCTCCGGCGCCGCAGGACGCCCCGACGGAGCACGTCTCGTCCGCACCCGAGCCGCAGACCCGGCCGGCCGACCCCCAGGGCCGCCCGACCGACTCCGCCGTCCAGGTCGTCCGCGGCGACCTCCCGCCGGCCCCGCCGGTCGAGGCGCAGGCCGCGACGGCCACCTACCGCGACTCGTCCAAGCCGATCGCCCGGTACAACAGCGAGGGCCGTGAGGACGAGGTCGTCAAGCTCCGCGGGGCGAGCCAACGCACCGCGAAGAACATGGAGACCTCGCTGGAGATCCCCGTCGCCACCTCGGTGCGCGCCGTCCCCGCGAAGGTCCTGGTCGACAACCGCCTCGTCATCAACTCCCACCTCACGCGCTCGCGCGGCGGCAAGGTGTCCTTCACGCACCTCATCGGCTACGCGATGGTCGAGGCGCTCGCCGAGGTGCCGGACATGAACAACTCCTACGGGAGCACCGAGGACGGGAAGCCCGCCCTCGTCCGGCCCGCCCACATCAACTTCGGGCTCGCCGTCGACCTGCCCCGCCCGGACGGCACCCGGACCCTCGTGGTGCCGAGCGTGAAGAAGGCCGACACCCTCGACTTCGCCGAGTTCGTCGCCGGCTACGAGGCGCTCGTGGCCAAGGCGCGCACGAACGAGCTGACGGTCGAGGACTTCCAGGGCACGACCGCCACGCTGACCAACCCCGGCGGCATCGGCACCGTCCACTCGATCCCCCGCCTGATGAACGGGCAGGGCGTCATCGTCGGCGTCGGCGCGATGGACTACCCCGCCGAGTACCAGGGCGCCTCCGAGCAGACGATCGCCCGGCTCGGCGTCTCGAAGATCCTCACCCTCACCTCGACCTACGACCACCGCATCATCCAGGGCGCGGCGTCGGGCGAGTTCCTCCGGGCGATCGCCACGAAGCTGCTCGGCGAGGACGGCTTCTACGACCGCGTGTTCGTCGCCATGCAGGTGCCCTACGAGCCCGTGCGCTGGAAGAAGGACACGGAGTTCGACGCCGAGACCGAGCTGGGCAAGCCCGCCCGCATCGCCGAGCTCATCCACGCCTACCGGTCCCGCGGCCACCTCATGGCGAACACCGACCCGATCTCCTACCGCCAGCGCATGCACGCGGACCTCGACATCACGAACTACGGGCTGAGCCTGTGGGACCTCGAGCGCAAATACCCCACCGGCGGGTTCGGGGGGAGCAACCGCGCCACGCTGCGCGAGATCCTCAACAACCTGCGGGACGCGTACTGCCGCACGGTCGGGATCGAGTACATGCACCTCGCCGACCGCGCACAGCGCACGTGGTTCCAGGAGCGACTCGAACGGCCCTACGCGAAGCCGTCCTCGGAGCAGCAGCTGAGGATCCTCTCGATGCTCAACAAGGCCGAGGCTTTCGAGACGTTCCTGCAGACGAAGTTCGTCGGCCAGAAGCGGTTCTCCCTCGAGGGCGGCGAGTCGCTCATCCCGCTGCTCGACACGATCCTCAACGGCGCCGCCGCCGAGGGGCTCGACAGCGTCGCGATCGGCATGCCCCACCGCGGCCGGCTCAACGTGCTCGCGAACGTCGCCGGCAAGTCCTACTCCCAGATCTTCGGCGAGTTCGAGGGCAACTTCGACCTCGCCGGGTCGGGGGACGTCAAGTACCACCTCGGCACGGAGGGCAAGCACGAGTCGCCCGACGGCGGGGTCACGAGCGTCTACCTCGCCGCGAACCCGTCCCACCTCGAGGCGGTCGACGGCGTCCTCGAGGGCGTGGTCCGCGCGAAGCAGGACCGCATCGACCTCGGCGACAAGGGGTTCTCGGTGCTGCCGGTGCTCATCCACGGCGACGCGTCGTTCGCCGGGCAGGGCGTGGTCACCGAGACGCTCAACCTCTCCCAGCTGCCCGGGTACCGCGTGGGCGGAACGGTCCACGTCATCGTCAACAACCAGATCGGCTTCACGACCTCGCCGTCGTCGTCGCGCTCGTCCTACTACGCGTCCGACATCGTCAAGGGCCTGCAGATCCCCGTCCTCCACGTCAACGGCGACGACCCCGAGGCGGTCGCCCGGGTGGCCGAGCTCGCGTTCGAGTTCCGCGAGGAGTTCCACAAGGACGTCGTCATCGACCTCGTCTGCTACCGCAGGCGCGGCCACAACGAGGGCGACGACCCCTCGATGACGCAGCCGGTGATGTACCGCCTCATCGACGAGAAGAAGTCGGTGCGCACGCTCTACCAGGAGTCCCTCATCGGGCGCGGCGACATCACCGAGGAGCAGAGCGCCGAGGCGATGGCGGAGTTCCAGCGCACCCTCGACGAGGGCTTCGCGGCGTCGAAGGACCGCAACGGGCGCGACGGCGGCGACTCGGTCGCCGGCCTCGAGAAGCCGTCGGCCCAGCAGGAGGACGCCGGCCTCATGGTCGGCTGGTCGACGGCGGTGAGCCCCGCGGTCGTCGAGCGCGTGGGCGAGGCCCACGCCCGGGTGCCCGAGGGCTTCACCCTGCACCCCAAGCTCAAGCAGCTCACCGAGCGGCGCGTGAAGATGGCCAAGGAGGGCGGCATCGACTGGGGCATGGGCGAGCTCATCGCCTTCGGCTCGCTGCTCATGGAGGGCACCCCGGTGCGCCTCGCGGGCCAGGACTCGCGGCGCGGCACGTTCGTCCAGCGGCACGCGGTCTTCCACGACAACGTCGACGGCAAGGAGTGGACGCCGCTGCGCTTCCTCACCCCCGACCAGGCAAAGCTGTGGATCTACGACTCCTCGCTCAGCGAGTACGCGGCGATGGGCTTCGAGTACGGCTACTCGATCGAGCGGCCCGACGCCCTCGTGCTGTGGGAGGCGCAGTTCGGCGACTTCGCCAACGGCGCGCAGATCATCATCGACGAGTTCATCTCCTCGGCCGAGCAGAAGTGGGGGCAGTCCTCCTCGCTGGTCCTGCTCCTCCCCCACGGCTACGAGGGGCAGGGGCCGGACCACTCCTCGGCACGCATCGAGCGCTTCCTCACCCTGGCGGCGCAGGACAACATGCTGCTCGTCCAGCCCTCGACGCCGGGCAACTACTTCCACTTCCTGCGACAGCAGGCGTACGCGCAGCCCCGCCGCCCCATGGTGGTCTTCTCCCCCAAGCAGCTGCTGCGCCTCAAGGCGGCCGCGTCGTCGGTCGAGGACTTCACCGAGGGCGCGCTGCAGCGCGTCATCGGCGAGGTCGACGAGCAGGTGGTCGCGGGCGGCGGACAGGTCGACCGCGTGCTGCTGTGCTCGGGGCGCGTGTTCTACGACCTGGCGGCGGCCCGGAAGAAGGCCGGCGACACCCGCACCGCGATCGTGCGTCTCGAACAGCTCTACCCGGTCCCGACCGAGGACGTCCTCCGGGCGATCGAGCCGTTCGGTGACGCCGAGCTCGTGTGGGTCCAGGACGAGCCCGCCAACCAGGGCGCGTGGCCCTTCCTCGCGGCGAACCTGCACGTGTTCGGCCGTCCGATGAAGCTCGTCTCGCGCCCGGCGGCGGCCTCCCCGTCGGCCGGCTCCGCGAAGACCCACGCGGCCGAGAACGCGCAGCTCGTGGCCGACGCGTTCGCGCGCTGACGGTCGAGCGACGACGCCGCGGGCGGCCGCTCCTCACGGGGTGGCCGCCCGCGGCGTGTCAGCGGTGGGGCAGGATGGAGCGTCCCCGTGCACGACGGGGCCCGGTGAAGGAGGGGTATGAGCGACGGCGTGCGGATCTGCGTGCTCGGCGACGAGCTGGTGGCGGGACAGGGGGACGCGCGGGCCTTGGGCTGGGTCGGCCGCGTCCTTGCGCGGACGCGCCACGAGGTCGACCCGTTCGTCGCCGCGCTGCCCGTGCCCGGAGAGACCTCGACGAACCTCGCCGCACGCTGGGAGAGCGAGACCGCGAGCCGGTTCGACGCCCTCGACGACAACCGGCTCGTCATCGGCCTCTCCGCCTCCGACGTCACCTCCGGCGTCTCGACCGCGCGCTCGCGGCTCAACCTCGCAAACGTCCTCGACGCCGCATCGGCCTCGGACGTGCGGACCTTCGTGGTCGGTCCCCCGCCCCGGCTCCGGGTCGACGAGCGCGCGCTCGGCACGGTCTCGGACGCGTTCGCGGACGTGTGCCGCCGCCGCCACGTGCCCTACGTCGAGACGTTCGAGCCGCTGCGCTCCCACGAGCAGTGGCTCGCGGACATGTACGGCGGCAACGGCGTGGTGCCGGGCCAGGCCGGGTACGGGCTGCTCGCGTGGCTCGTCCTCCACGAGGGCTGGCACGGCTGGCTCGGCGCCGAGGACCGCGCGGCCTGACCGGTCTCGGCCGGCTCAGCCGCACTCTCGACAAGTAGGGGGCGACTCCCAACCGCACTCTCGACACGTGAGGGCGGCTCCCAACCGCAGTCTCGACGGGAACGAACCGCACTCTCGACGGGTCAGGGGGCGGGCTCGACGACGAGCTTGCCCGCGATCTCGCCCCGCTCCATGCGAACGAGCCCCTCGGGCACGGCGTCGAGGGAACCGATCACCTCGGCGCGCGGCCGCACGCCGGTGGCCACGAGCGCGCGCTGGAGCGCCTCGAGCTCGTCCCGCGTGCCCATCGTCGAGCCGAGCACGGCCAGCGACCGGAAGAACACCCGGCTCAGCTCGGCCGGGGGCGCGTCGCCCGACGTCGCGCCGCACACGACCACCCGCCCGCCAGGACGCAGCGACCGCAGCGAGTGCCCCCACGTGGCCCGGCCCACCGACTCGACGACGAGGTCGGCCCGCTCCGTGAGCCGCCCGCCGCTCGGCAGCACCTCGTGCGCGCCGAGCTCCGTGGCCAGCGCGCGACCGGCCTCGCTCCGCGAGGTGGCGACGACCCGAGCGCCCATGAGGCGGGCCAGCGAGATCGCGGCGCCCGCAACCCCGCCGGTCGCGCCCTGGACGAGCACGGTCTCCCCCGCGCGGACCCGACCCACCGTCGTCAGCATCCGGTAGGCGGTCAGCCACGCGGTCGGCAGGCACGCGGCCTCGGCGAACGAGAGCTCCGGCGCCTTGTCGACGAGGTTGCGCGCGGGGACGTGCACGTGCTCGGCCAGGGTCCCGGGGTACCGCTCCGAGAGCAGGGTCCGCGCCGGGTCGAGGGTCTCGTCGCCCTCCCACGCCGGGTCGCCGACGACGGAGTGCACGATCACCTCGCGGCCGTCGTCGGTCACGCCGGCCGCGTCGCAGCCGAGGACCATCGGGAGCCGGTCGGCGGGCAGCCCCACGCCTCGCAGCGACCAGAGGTCGTGGTGGTTGAGGGCGGCGGCGCGCACCTTCACGCGCACCCAGTCCTCCGGCACGTCGGGCGCGGGGACGTCCCCGACGACGAGACCCGCGAGCGGCTCGTCCGGATCCTGGCTGACGACGGTGGCGGCACGCATGCGGTCAGCCTAGGCGGCACCGCCGTGTCGTCCCGGATCGTCGGTGACCCGCGGCCCCCTGCCCGCTGCACCGCCCGCCGCCCCGCTCCCCCACGGACGAGAACGGCCCCCGGCATCGCCGGGGGCCGTCGTCGCGATCAGGCGTTGGGCCGCTTGCCGTGGTTGGCAGCGCCGTTCTTGCGGGCCTTCCGCTTGCGTCCGCGCTTGGACATGAGTGCTCCTCGAGGACTCGGAGGTCTCCCGCTGCGCGGGAGGACTGGACGGGCCATCC
Organism: Georgenia sp. Z1344; assembly: GCF_049856295.1. GTDB lineage: Bacteria > Actinomycetota > Actinomycetes > Actinomycetales > Actinomycetaceae > JB111. Next base: position 101,887 of record NZ_JBNDMZ010000007.1, read on the forward strand.
TCCCACACGGCGCGGACGGGCGCGACGGTGCCGTGCGTGACGCGGGTTGCGCGCACAGCGCGGTGCGCGGCACCGCGGGCAGCCCGCTCGTTCAGCGGCGCTCGACCGTCACGCTGACGACCGAGAGCTGCGAGACGATGCGCGCGCGCAGCGATTCCGGCGCCTGCTCGGTGCACGAGCGGCGCAGGATCGTCTTCACGTGCGCGGCGGCGTCGACCTCGCCGCGACAGGTCTCGCACGTCTGGACATGCCGCCGCAGGCGCTCCCGGTGGGCGTCGCCGAGCTCGGCGTCGATGAACTCGTACACCTGGTCGGTCAGCTCCTCGCAGGAGCACGGGCCCGCGGGCACGTCCGCCTCGACGGCCCGCACGATGCGGTCCGCGAGTGCGTCGTCGTCGTAGGGCGTGGTCACTTGGTCACCTCCGTCCGGATACCGAGCTCGCGGGCGTGGTCGGCCAGGAGCTCGCGCAGCTGGCGGCGCCCGCGGTGCAGGCGGGACATGACGGTCCCGATCGGGGTCCCCATGATCTCGGCGATCTCCTTGTAGGCGAATCCCTCGACGTCGGCGAGGTACACCGCGAGCCGGAAGTCCTCCTGCAGCTCGGCGAGCGCGTCCTTGACCTCGGAGTCCGGCAGGGACTCCAGCGCCTCGGTCTCCGCCGAGCGCAGCCCGGTCGACGTGTGCGAGGCGGCCGCGTGCATCTGCCAGTCCTCCACCGCGTCGGCGTCGGTCTGCATGGGCTCGCGCTGCTTCTTGCGGTACGTGTTGATGTAGGTGTTCGTGAGGATCCGGTACAGCCAGGCCTTGAGGTTCGTCCCCGGCCGGTACTGGTGGAAGGCGGCGAACGCCTTGGTGAACGACTCCTGCACGAGGTCCTCGGCGTCGGACGGGTTGCGGGTCATCCGCATCGCCGCGCCGTAGAGCTGGTCGATGTACGGGAGCGCCTCGGCCTCGAACCGGGCGGCCCGGTCGTCGTCGCTCTCGCCCGCGGGCGCGCGGTCGAGATCCTCCCCGACGTCGTCGGGCGTGGTCACGGCGCCGGTGCGCGGCGCGTCGTCGGTGGTCATCCCGGCCCAGACTAGACCGCGGCGGGCCACGGGCCGCTCGAGGGTCGCCATGCTCATGCCCTGGACAACCAGGTGGCGGTGCCGATGTATTCCGTCCGCGTGCCTCGCGGCCCCGGATGTGGCAAGAATGGTGACATGAGCCTCCACGCGATCATCGCCCGCCCCCTGCTCGCCGCGCCCTTCCTGGCCGACGGCATCGGGGCCGTCACCAAGCCGCAGAAGCACGCCGAGAAGGTGGAGCGCATCCGGCCGACACTGGAGAAGCTGGGCGTCCCCGAGCAGGTCACGGCCGCGCCCGAGCTGCTCACGCGCGCCCTCGGCGTCGTCACCACCGTGTCCGCGCTCGCGCTGGCCACGGGCCGCAAGCCGCGCACCGCGGCCTTCACGCTCGCCCTCGTCTCGGCCCCCGTCGCCGTCGCGCGCAACCCCGTGTGGACCGCGGAGGGCGAGGAGCGCAAGGAGATGACGTCCGACCTCCTCGCCTACGCGGGCCTCGTGGGCGGCCTGTTCACCGCCGCCGCCGACCGAGGCGGCGAGCCGTCGCTGCGCTGGAAGCTCGGGAACAGCCTCGAGCAGCGCGCCGAGATCCGCGCGGCCAAGGCCGAGGTCAAGGAGAAGTACACCGACTGAGCCCGGTGCGGCCGGCGGCGACGGCCATGTCCCGCCGCCGGCCGGGGCCCTACCCTGGGCACGTGACCACCTCCGACATCTGGCCCGCCCCGCGCTCGAGCGGCCCCCTGGACGCCACCGCCGACGTCCCCGGCTCGAAGTCCCAGACGAACCGCGCGCTGCTCCTCGCCGCGATCGCGGACGGTCCCACCCTCCTGCGCCGCCCGCTGCGCTCGCGCGACACCCTGCTCATGGCCGAGGCGCTGCGCGCGCTCGGGGCCTCCGTCGAGGACGTCGGCACCGACTGGCGCGTCACGCCGGGCCCCGTCGTCGGCGGCACGTCGATCGACTGCGGACTCGCCGGCACGGTCATGCGGTTCGTCCCGCCGCTCGCTGCGCTCGCCCCCGGGGACACCCGGCTCGACGGCGACCCGCACGCGCGCGTGCGCCCGATGGCACCGCTCGTGGCCGCCCTGCGCGGGCTCGGGATCGAGGTCGACGCGGCCGGCGGGCCCGGGTCCGAGGTCCTGCCGCTGACCGTCCACGGGCGCGGCCGGGTCGAGGGCGGGGTCGTCGACGTCGACGCCTCGTCGTCGTCGCAGTTCGTCTCCGCCCTCCTCCTCGTGGCGCCCGCCTTCGCGCGCGGGATCGACCTGCGGCACGTCGGCGCACCCATGCCCTCGCTCCCCCACGTCGCGATGACGGTGGCCACGCTGCGCGAGCGCGGGGTCGAGGTCGAGGTGCACGAGGAGGACGGCGTGCCGGTGCGCTGGGTCGTCTCCCCCGGGCCGGTCCGCGGCGGCGAGGTCGCCATCGAGCCGGACCTGTCGAACGCGGGCCCGTTCCTCGCCGCGGCCGCCGTGACGGGCGGGACCGTGCGGGTGCCGGGCTGGCCGACGAGCACGACGCAGGCGGGCGACGCGATGCCCGGCCTGCTCGCGATGATGGGCGCCGAGGTGGACTGGCCGGCCGAGGACGTCCTGTCCGTCACCGGTCCGGACGCGGGCGACCTGCGCGGCATCGAGGTCGACCTGCACGACGTCGGGGAGCTCACCCCGACGATCGCGGCCGTCGCCGCCCTCGCGACGACCCCGACCCACCTGCACGGGATCGCGCACCTGCGCGGCCACGAGACCGACCGCCTGGCCGCGATCGTCACGGAGCTGCGCCGGCTCGGGGGCGCGGCGCACGAGACCGAGGACGGCATCGTCGTCGAGCCCGCCTTCCTCCACGGCGCCACGGTCGAGACGTACGGCGACCACCGCATGGCGACCTTCGCGGCGATCCTCGGGCTGCGGGTCGACGGGGTCGGGATCCGCGACGTGGGGACGACGGCGAAGACCATCCCCGACTTCGTCCCGCGCTGGAACGCGCTGCTGGGATGAGCAGGTCGCGCGCGTGAGCCGCCGGGACGTCGGGACCGACGACGAGCGGGTCCGGGTCCGCCCCGGGAGGGGGACGCGCCCGCGCACGAAGACCCGGCCCGCCCACGAGGATGCCACCGACGGGACCGTGCTCGCGGTCGACCGCGGCCGCTACCGCGTCCGGACGGCCGAGGGCACCCGGGTCACCGCCGTCAAGGCGCGCGAGCTCAACCGGACGCGGACGGCGATCGTCGTCGGGGACGAGGTCGCCCTCGTGGGAGACGTGACCGGCGACGTCGACACGCTCGCCCGGATGGTGGCCGTCCGCGAGCGGCGGACCGTGCTGCGGCGCAGCGCCGAGGACGGGGACACGGTCGGGGTCGAGCGGCCCGTGGTGGCCAACGCCGACCAGCTGGCGATCGTCACCGCGCTCGCCGACCCGCCGCCGCGGCCCCGGATGATCGACCGGTTCCTCGTGGCCGCCTACGACGCCGGGATGGACCCGCTCCTCGTGCTCACCAAGGCCGACCTGACCGGGCCCGAGGAGCTGCTGGCGGCGTACGCGGCGCTCGACGCGCGGTTCGTCGTCGTCGGGGGCATGGACACGGCGGGCGAGGACACGGCCGGGCCGGCGGACGTGCCCGCGGCGACGGACGGCTCCGGGGCGACGGGTACGCCCGCCCGGGACGACGGCCTGACCGAGGTCCGCGAGCTGCTCGCCGGGCGCTCGACCGTGCTCGTCGGACACTCCGGGGTCGGCAAGTCGACGCTCGTCAACGCGCTCGTCCCGGACGCCGAGCGCGCCACGAGTCACGTCAACGAGGTCACGGGCCGGGGCCGGCACACCTCCAGCTCGGCCGTGGCGCTCGAGCTCCCCGGCGGGGGCGTGGTCATCGACACACCGGGGGTGCGCTCGTTCGGGCTCGCCCACGTCTCCGCGGGCTCCCTGCTCGCCGGGTTCGCCGACCTCGCGGAGGCCGCCGAGCAGTGCCCGCGCGGCTGCACGCACGCGGCCGACTCCCCCGACTGCGCGCTCGACGCATGGGTGGTCGGGGCCCGTGAGCCCGGGACGGACGCGGCGGGCGGCGGCACGGCGGGCGCGCACCCGGCGGACGGCGTGGCGGCGGACGCGCGCGCGGCGCGCCTGGAGTCCTTCCGGCGGTTGGCGGCGGCGTTGCACGGCGGGCCGGGTACGGTCGAGCGATGAGCACCGGCCCCACCAGGCGTATCGACGACGACCTGCGCCTCGCCCACGTGATCGCCGACCAGGTGGACGCCCACACGACGGCGAGGTTCGGCGCCGTCGACCTCGAGGTCACGTCCAAGCCCGACCTCACCCCCGTCACCGATGCCGACCGCGGCGCGGAGGAGCTCGTGCGTGCCCAGCTGGCCCGCACCCGCCCGCGCGACGCGATCATCGGCGAGGAGATGGGCGCCACCGGCCACTCCCAGCGGCAGTGGGTCATCGACCCGATCGACGGGACGAAGAACTTCGTCCGCGCCGTCCCCGTGTGGGCCACGCTCATCGGGCTGGTCGAGGACGGCGAGGTCGTGCTCGGCGTGGTCTCCGCCCCGGCGCTCCAGCGCCGCTGGTGGGCGGGGTCCGGGACCGGCGCCTGGACCGGCCGCTCCCTGTCCTCGGCGAGGCAGATCCACGTCTCCGCCGTGCCCGAGGTCGCCGACGCCTCCCTGTCCTACTCGTCCCTGGGCGGCTGGGCGCAGCGCGGCCGGCTGCGGGCCTTCCTCTCGCTCGCGCAGGAGTGCTGGCGCACCCGCGCCTACGGCGACTTCTGGAGCTACATGCTGCTCGCCGAGGGCGCGGTGGACATCGCGACCGAGCCGGAGCTCGCGCTGCACGACATGGTCGCGCTCGTCCCGATCATCACCGAGGCCGGCGGCCGGTTCACCTCGCTCGACGGCGAGGACGGCCCGTGGGGGTCCGACGCGGTCGCGACCAACGGGCACCTCCACGACCTCGTGCTCGAGATCCTCTCGGGCCAGGAGGACTGAGAACCGGCCCGGCACCGGGCACCGGCGCTCGCCCTCGTGACGCGCCCGCCCTGGTGACGACGCCGGCACGGTGTCGGCGGCTCCGCCTACCGTGAGCGCATGCGGATCCTGCACACCTCGGACTGGCACCTGGGCCGGACGCTGCACGGCGTCGACCTCACCGAGGCGCACCAGGCCTACCTCGACCACCTCGTCGAGGTCGTGGCCGCCGAGCGGGTCGACGCGGTGCTCGTCGCCGGGGACGTCTACGACCGGGCGATCCCCCCGACCTCGTCGATCACGCAGCTCTCCGAGGCGCTCGCCCGGCTGACCGAGCTCACCCGCGTGGTCCTCACGCCGGGCAACCACGACTCGGCCGTGCGGCTCGGCTTCTCCGCCGCGCTCCTCGACGAGCGCCTGTCGATCCGCACCCGGGTCGCGGACGTCGCACGGCCGACGATCCTTCCCGGCGCGGACGGCGGGGTCGGCGCCTACGTCTACCCGCTCCCCTACCTCGACCCGGACATGGCGCGCGCCGACCTCGCCGAGGCCGGGCCGGACGGCGCACCGCTCCTGCCGCCGCGCAGCCACGAGGGGGTGGTCACCGCGGCCATGGGCCGCGTCCACGCGGACCTCGCCCGACGGCGAACGGCGGACCCCACCCGGGTGCCCGCCGTCCTCATGGCGCACGCGTTCGTGGCCGGCGGCCAGGCGAGCGAGTCGGAGCGAGACCTGAGGGTCGGCGGCGTCGAGGTGGTGCCCTCGGGCGCGCTCGCCCATCCCGAGGCGACGATCGACTACGCGGCGCTCGGGCACCTGCACGGCCCGCAGCGGGTCGGCGGGGACGTGCCGGCGCGGTACTCCGGCTCGCCGGTGGCGTTCTCGTTCTCCGAGGAGCACCACGTGAAGTCGAGCGTGCTCGTCGACCTCGGCGCGCCGGGCTCGGAGCCCGAGCTCGTCGAGGCTCCCGTGCTGCGCCGGCTGACCACGCTGCGCGGGACGATCGACGAGCTGACCTCGGGGGCGTTCGACCACCACGCCGAGGACCACGTGCGGGTGACCGTCACCGACGCCGCGCGGCCCGCCCACATGCGCGCCCGGCTCCTCGACCACCTCCCCCACCTGCTCGTCCTCGCCCACGAGCCCGAGGGGGCCGTGCCGCTCGGCGGCCCGGTCCGGGTGACGGCCGCGGAGGACCCGGTCGAGATCGCCGCCCAGTTCGTGGCCGACGCGGGCGGGGCGGAGGCGACGGCCGCCGAGCGGGCCGCGCTCGGCTCCGCGGTCGAGGCCGCCGAGGCGATGCGGAGGTCCGCCTGATGCGGCTCCACCGCCTGACCATCGAGGCCGTGGGGCCGTTCCCCGGCCGGCACACGATCGACATCGACGCCCTCGGCGCCTCGGGCCTCTTCCTCCTCGAGGGGCCGACCGGCTCGGGCAAGACGACGATCATCGACTCGATCGTGTTCGCGCTGTACGGCGACGTGGCCGACTCCGGGGGGTCGCACCGCTCGCGGATGCACTCGCAGCACGCGGAGCCCGGCGTCGAGCCGGTGGTCGACCTCGTCCTGTCGACCGCCCGTGGCGTCTACCGGATCCGCCGCACGCCGTCGTTCGAGCGCCCCAAGCAGCGCGGGAGCGGCACGACGACCGTCAACCCCACGGCGCGCCTGTGGCGGCTCGCGTCGGACGACCTCTCGGGCGTCCCCGCAGGCGAGGACCCGCCGGGCGAGCCGGTCTCGGCGGGCGTCCAGGAGGTCGGCACCGAGCTCGGCTCGATCCTCGGCCTGACCAAGGAGCAGTTCACGCAGACGGTCGTGCTCCCCCAGGGGCAGTTCGCGCGGTTCCTCCGCGCCGGCGTGGCCGACCGCCAGCAGGTGCTCCGGCAGATCTTCGCCACCTCGCTGTACGACGACGTCCAGTCACTCCTCGCGGACCGCGCCCGGGAGGCTCGCGCCTCGACGGAGCGTGCGGCGCAGTCCGCCGGCCGCGCCGCCTCGGCGGTCGCCGAGCACGCGCGGCCGGGCGAGACGGAGCGTGCGGCGCTCGTGGCCGCCGCGGAGGCGTTCGACGCAGACGGGGTCGAGGCGATAGTCGGGCCCCTGCTCGCGCGGCTCACCGACGAGCGGGCGGCCGCGGGAACCGCGCACGAGGCGGCCCGGGCAGCGGACCGCGCTGCGCAGGAGACGCTCGACACGGAGCGCCAGGTCGCCCGGGCGATCGAGCGGCGCACCGCCCTGCGCGCGGGCCGGGACGAGCTGGCCGCGGCCGCGGAGGACGTCGCCCGCACCCGCGCCGCCCTGGCCGCGCACGCCGGCGCCCGGCCCGTCGTCGTCGCGCTCGATGCCGCCGACCGCGCGCGGGAGGCGCTCGAGGGTGCGGCTCAGGGGCTCGACCGGCGCGTCCGGGAGGCGCGGGAGGCCCGCGACGACGAGGCTTCACGTGTCGAGGGTCGTTCTCGTGTCGCGGACGCTCCCCGCGGCGGGGAGGGCGGGGGCGACGACCCCCTCGGCACGAGCCCCGTCGGTTCGGGCCTGGTCGACTCGGTCCTGGTCGACGCCGGTCTCGACACCGGGGCGGCCGCCGACCCGGACGCCGAGGTCGACACCGACCTCGCCGCGCACGCCGACCGGCTCGAGGACGAGCGCCAGCGGGCGACCGCCGAGCAGGGCCGACTGTCCGCGCTGGTCGCGACGGAGGCAGGGCTCGCCGCGCGCCGGGAGCGCCTCGCGGCCACGGAGCGCTCAGTCGGCGACCTCGACCGCCGGCTCGCCGACCGGGCGACCGTCCTCGCCGGCCTGCCCGAGGCGCGGGCGGCGATCGTCGAGCGTCGGGCGACGGCGCAGAACGCCGCCGCCGAGCTCTCGGGGGCACGCGCGGCGACCGACGACGCCGAGACGCGACTCGCCGCCGCTCGCCTGGCCGAGCGGCGCCGCGCGGAGCTCGCCGCCGCGACCGAGGCGCTCGACGCGGCCCGCACGACGGCCGAGGAGGCGCAGGGGCACGAGAACGACCTCCGCGCCCGCTGGCGCGACCAGGTCGCCGGCCGGCTCGCGCGCGAGCTGACGGACGGGGCGCCGTGCCCGGTGTGCGGGTCGCTCGACCACCCTGCCCCGAGCCCCGACTCGGACAGCCCCGTCGGGGAGGAGGACCTCGCGGCGGCCGAGGAGTCGCGCGCCGGCGCCGACCGCGCCCTGTCGGCCGCCTCGTCCACGAGGGCCGCGGCCGAGGAGCAGGTCCGTGCCGCCGCGGAGGCCGCCGGGGACCGGAGCGTCGACGACGCCACGCAGGCGCTCACCGCCGCCCGGGAGGCCGTGCGCCTCGCCGAGCAGCAGGCCGCCGAGGTGGTCCGGCTCGACGAGTCGCTGGCCGCCCACGACGTCCGCGCGGCGCGGGAGGCGGAGCTCCGCACGGCCGACGAGACCGAGCGGGCGTCGCTGATCGCGGCCATCGAGTCGCTGCGCGCCGCCCTCACCGAGGACGAGGAGGCCGTCGTCGCCGCCCGCGGCGCCCACGGGTCGGTCGCGGACCGGGCCGCGGCGCTCGGCACCCGCGCCGCACGGGCGCGCGGCCTCGCCGAGGCCGTCCGGACGCTCCTCGACCGCCGCCGCGCGGCCGCGGACACCCGGGACCGGGCCGCGGCGGACCTCGCCGCCTCCGAGCTCGCCGACGCCGCGAGCGCCCGCGCCGCCGTGCTGCCCGACGGCGAGCGGGCCGCCGCGGAGCGCCGGGTCTCCCACCACGAGGCCGAGACGGCCCGGGTGACGGCCGGCCTCGCGGAGACCGAGATCGCCGGTCTCGCGGAGGACGCGAGCGCCGACCCCGCGGCCGCGGCAGCCGCGCGCGAGGACGCCGCCACGGTCCTCGAGGCGGCCGCCGCCGCCCACGACGCCGCGCGCCGCACCCTGACCAGCACGACCGGCGCCGTCGAGACGCTGCGGGCCGAGCTCGAGCGGCACGCCGCCCGCGCTCTCGCCGATGCGCCGCTCGTGCGCGTGGCGGACCTCGCAGCCGGTCGCGAGTCCCGGACCGGCGTCACCCTCGCCACCTACGTGCTCCTCCGCCGCTTCGAGGAGGTGCTCGCCGCGGCCAACGACCGCCTCGCGTCGATGTCCGCGGGCCGGTACGTGCTCCGACGCACCGACGACCGGGAGGAAGGCGTCCGGGCCCGCGCGGTCGGGCTCGGGCTCGAGGTGCTCGACACTCACACCGACGCCCCGCGCGCGACCCGCACGCTCTCCGGCGGGGAGACCTTCTACGTCTCGCTCGCCCTGGCACTCGGTCTCGCGGACGTGGTCGGCGCCGAGTCCGGCGGCATCGAGCTCGGCACCCTGTTCGTCGACGAGGGGTTCGGCACCCTCGACCCGGAGACCCTCGACTCGGTGATGAACGAGCTCGGCGCGCTCCGGGACCACGGCCGCACGGTGGGCCTCATCAGCCACGTCGCCGAGCTCAAGCAACGGATCCCCGACCAGGTCACGGTGCGCCACCGCGGCGACGGACGAGGATCGACGCTGACGGTCCGGGCGGGCGACTGAACGTCGCGGCCGCTGGCCCTCCTGCCGGTCCGGGAGCCGGACGGTCGGTCAGGACGCCGGACGGGCGCCCCGATCGCGCAGGTCAGGCGCCGAGGATCGCGGCACGCTCGGAAGGGTCGAACCAGAGGAGGTCGAGCTCGGCGACGCGCTCGAACGCGTCGTCGTCCCCGGCCACCGCCGCTGCGACCTCGACCTCGGCGGACTCCTCGTCCACGTGGATCGCCGCCACCGACTCCCAGCCGATCGGGGCGTCGAGCCGCACGAGGCTCGGCAGGTCGCCGGGCTCGGGCGTCGCGGAACCCTCGGGCACGTCGGCGGCCAGGACGACCCGCCGGGCGGGCGGGCCCTCGCCGAGCTCGGCGAGGCGGCGCACGGAGTCGTCCGCGGCGGCGAGGAGGGCGATGACCTCCAGCCCCTCCTCGTCCTCGTCCGGCACGGCGGAGACGAGGTCGGCCGTCACGGCGTGGGCGCGGGTGGCGGCGGGGTCGGCGGCGAGCTCGGCGGGCGTCGCGGGCAGGTAGATGCGCACGGGGCGATCATCCCGCGACGGTCGGCGCGGGTCGCGCGCCACGCCGCCACCAGCGCGAGCGCGTGGTGCTGCCCGCCGGGAGGTCGAGCACGCGCCGGGCGAGGGCCTCGACCGCCTTGCGTGCCGCGCTCGAGTGCGACTGCTCGCGCCAGGTCGCGCCGGCGAGCAGCGCGGCGTCGGCGGTCGACGGGTCGTCGGGCACGAGGACCGGCTCCTGGTCGCCGCCGTAGCGCCACAGGGCCTCGCGGACCGCGCGCTCGTGGTCGGGCCCGGCGGCGGCCCGGCGCACGCGGTTGACGACCACGCTGCGTCGGGCGTCCGGGGCGAGGTCCCGCTCGCGCAGGTCGGTGAGCGCGAGCACGAGCCGGCGCACTCCCACCGGGTCGCCCGCGCCCACGACCACGACCTCGTCCGCGGCGGCGAGCGCCGACAGCGTGGCCTGGTGGCGGACCGGTCCGAAGTCCGTCCCGTCACCCTGCTCGGCCCCGGCGGCGACGTCGACGACGACGAGCGGCGCGACCTCGCGGAGCACCTCCCAGACCGACTCGAGCGATGCGGTCTCGAGCTCGCGCCACCGGTCGGGCCTGGTCAGGCCTGTGAGCGCACGGAGGTTGTCGGAGACCTCGGCGAGGGCGGAACGCGCGACGTCGGCGTCGAGGCGGCCGTGCGTCGCGTGACGCGTCACGGCCGCGATCGACGAGATGTCGTCGGGGATCCCGAGGACCTGGGCGAGCGCCGGCGCTTCGGTGTCCGCGTCGACGACCACCGCACGGACGCCGAGGGCGGCGGCTTCCGCCGCGAGGTTGACGGCGAGGGTCGTGCGGCCGGGCGCACCGCGCGCGCCCCAGACCACGACGATCCGCCCCGGCGCCTCCTCGGGCTCGATGACGGGCGGCGGTCCGGCCTCGTCCACGACCTCCTCGGGGGTGCCCGCGGGGGGCGTCGGCGCCGGAACCGTGGGTGAGCTGCCGCCGGAGGACAACCACCACGGCACCTCCGAGATGACCGCGTCGTCCGTGTCGCCGCCCGGGTCTCCCGAACCCGAAGCGCCCGAACCTTGCGAGGTCGGCTCCGGCGAGGTCGGCTCCGGAGACGCCTGGTCAGCGGGGCGGGACGACGGGGAGCCGGCCGCCGTGCCGCCCGCCGCGGCGTCCGGACGGCCCGCCTCCGACGGCGTCGCCGCTCCGTCCGGCCCGGCGTCCTCCCCGAGGGCCGGCCGGGCCGGGGCGTCGGGGCGGTGCAGCGCGCGCCGGCTGGTCGGCCGCTCGGGTGTCCGGGGTGCCGCCTCGTCACCACCGCCCGAGCCCGCGTCACCCCCGCTCCTGCGTGCGCTCCCGGCCCCGCTCCCGCTCCCGCCTCCGTGTGCGGAAGGACCTCTGGGGCCGCCGGCGCCCTCGCGGGTCCAGGCCTCGGGCACCGAGTCCGGGACCGCCACCGTGGTCGGGAGGCCCGCCGGCGGTGGCCTGTCGCCGTCGGGCGCGTGTCCGCCCGGGCCCGCGGCCCCGTCCCCCGGGCGACCGGGCACCCGCTCGCCCGGCCGCCCCCGGACGTTCTCACCTCGGGCGAGAGCGATCGCCATCGCGGCGAGCGTCCCCGGCTCGTCCGACTCCGCCGCCACCGCGTGCGCACCGAGCTGGGCGAGCCGGCCGGCCTCCGCGGCCGGGCCGACGAGCAGCACGCGTGCACCCGCCGCGACCAGGCGTCCGATCGACGCGCGGTCGACCCCGTCCACCCGGCTGCCGACCACGGCGACGGTGCCGATCCCGGCCCCGACCCCGCCGAGCAGCTCGGGCAGGTCCGCGCACCGCCGGACGACCCGCGCGCCGGAACCGGGCGCGTCGATCGCCCGCACCACCTCGGCCTCGCCCTCGGTGAGCGCGAGCAGGATCCCGTGGCTCACGAGCCCTCCACACCGGCGGCGTGGTGCGGGACCACGGTCAGCTCCTCGCCCGCGGCGACCGCGCCGAGGACGTCCTCGACGAGCTCGGCGGGGACGAGGAGCTCGACGCTCGCCCCGCCCGTCGCGGCGAACACGCCCTCCTCGGTGCCGATGTCGACGACGAGGACCTCGGGCGCGAGGACGACCGGGGGCGCGACCTCCTCGGAGCGGTCCCCGACGGCGGCCCTCGGGGCGCGCCAGAGGTCGACGGTCGAGCCTGCCCCGAGCCCGGACGGCAGCGCGGCACCGACCGGGACGACGACGGGGCGCAGGTCCTGCTCGGTCGCCTCACCCGTCGCGGCGAGCGGGACGAGCTCGCCGGCCCCGACGAGACGGGTGGCCACGAGGTGGTCGGGCAGGTCGCCGTCGGCCACGAGGTAGTGGTCCCCCGCCGACCCGACGTTGACCTCGACGACCTCGAGGCCGGCCTCCGCCAGGCGTTCGCCCGGGGTGACGACGTCGGCGGCCGCCCACACCTCGGTCGTCCCGCCCGCGCTGTCGACCGCCCAGACGCCGATCCCGACCGAGGCCGCCACGAGCAGCACGCCCACGCCGAGGCGTGGGTCCCGCCACCCGGGCCGTCGCATCCGCCGGGCCGTCCCCGCGTTCTCCGTCATCCGAGCTCCCCCTTGCTCACCTGGCACGTCGGCCCATCGTCCCGGCCCCCGACCGGGCCCGCCGGCGTCATCCACAGCCCCGCACCGCGACGCGCCGCGCGACCTTCCGTCCACATCCTGCACGCGCCGGGCCGCCGAAGCGGCGATACTGGACCCGTGGCCCGCTTCCTCACCATCGCCGACGTCGCCGAGCAGCTCCAGCTCTCGGTCTCGCAGGTGCGCGCCCTCCTGCGGAGCAAGGAGCTCGTCGGCGTGCAGATCGGCGGCAAGGGACTGTGGCGCATCGAGGACGTCCAGCTCGAGGCGTACATCTCCCGCCTGTACGCGCAGGCGGAGGCGAGGCCGGCCGACCAGGCGGTCGAGGAGTCGGCCGAGGGCTGACCCACCCGCCCCGGCGCCGGGGTGGTCACGCCGTCCGCACCACGTGCACGGCCGCGAGCGCGACGGCGACCACGTGCGCGCCCGGGTCGGTGAGCAGGTCGAGGTGGTCGGCGCCGACGCGCACGATCCGGCCGGTGCGTCCGCCGGCCGTGTCGTCGAGCCGCACGACCGAGCCGGCGCGCGCGATCCTGCGCAGCGCGGCGGCGAACGAGTGCCGGGCGGCGACCACGCCTGCGGCCCCCGCCGTCCGTCCGAGCCCGCGCACCGCGACCACGGCGTGCGCGGGGACGAGGGCGCGGCGTTCCCCCTGGGCGAGGAGCAGCCAGTGAGCGTTGGCGTCGAGCAGGGTGCCGGCGACGTCGTCCCCACCCGGTAGCGCGATCGACAGCTCGGCACCCGTGCGCGCCCGCCAGCGGACCTCGAGCGTGACCGTGGCGGCCTCCGCCTCGACGAGCTCGCCCGCCTCCGCGAGCTGCTCCGCCCGCCGTTCCGCCTCGAGCTCGCCGGACAGGTCCGCGAGCAGCAGGTCCTCCCACGCCACCCGGCCAACCTAGGTCGTCGCGCGCCACCGTGGGCCCGGACGACGCACGGATCTCACGAACGCCGGACGGCATCGTCCCGCGCGACACGCCGACACCCTTGCGCATCTCGTCACACCTGTGCCAGCGTTCAGCCATCATTCGACACGAACGAGCACGAACGGACACGTTCGGCGGGACGGCGGCGACATGGCACGGAGCGAGCGCACGAGAGAACCGAGACCGCACGCGCGATCGGCACCACCGCCCGGCGACGGGCGCCCGGCACGGGTCGGCGGCACCGCCCTCGCCCTCCTGGCGACCGCCGCGGTGACCGCCCCGCTCGCCGTCGGGCTCGGCCGGACCGGGTGGAGGGCGGTCGTCGACCTGGCCGCCCGGCCGGTGCTCGGCGCGAACGACGTGCCCGACCTCGTGGCGGGGCCGCTCCTCGTGGCCGGCGCCGCGGCGGCCGCCTGGTACGCGCTCACGGCGATCGCGGGCCTCGGCGTGCTCCTGCTCCCGCGGGCGGGGGCGGGCGCCCACCTGCGCCGATCGCTGACAGGTCTCGTCGGCAGCATCGGCGCTCCTGTGCTGCGGCGCGTCGCCACGGGCAGCGCGGTGGCGGGCCTGTCCCTGGGGCTGGCCGTCGCGCCCGCCGGGGCGACCACGGGCGGACCGGAGGGCACCGGCGACGGGCCCGACCTGCCGGCGGTCCCCACCCTCCCGGAGGTGCCGGACGCCCCCGACACCCCCGGCGGGCCCTGGGTCGACGGCCCGTCGCCCGCGGAGGCCGAGCCGGCGGGCGACGAGCCCACGGGGAACGAGCCGGCGACGTCGGCGTACACCGTCGCGCCGGGTGACTCCCTCTGGACGATCACCGAGGACCACCTCGGCCCCTCGGCCACCAGTGCGGAGATCGCCGAGGCATGGCCCGAGCTCTACGCGGCCAACGCCGATGCGGTCGGCGCCGACCCCCATCTCGTCCGCCCCGGCACCCACCTGACGGTGCCCGCCGCCCTGGAGTCCCGATGAGCGCCCAGCCCACCCACGAGCTCCGTCCGGTCCCCCTCCCGTCGGGACCCCGGCTCGCGGCGGTCCCCGACGCCCCCGGCCGTGTCACCCGCACGACGCCGCGCACCGGACCCGCCGTGGCACCTCACGCCCCGCGCACCTCCGACGAGCGGCCGTGGGACCGGGTGCGCTTCAGCGGCGAGTGCCGCAGGGGCGCCGAGCAGTTCGAGGAGGAGCCGACCGGCGAGCATGCCCCGTCGACCGACGAGGGGCTCGACCGCCTGGCGGCCGGGATCGCCCAGCACGCGGTCGAGGCGCTGCTCGGCTCCCGGTCGGCGGCGCAGCTGTCCCGGTGGCTCGCCCCGGACCTCTACGAGTCGCTGTCGCGGCGGGTCGGGCTCGCCGGCCGCCTCCAGGGACGCCCGCGACTCGTCCGGCACGTCGCCGTCCGGCACGTGCACGGGTGCGCGCCGAGCGAGCGTGCCCGCGAGGTCAGCGTCGTCCTCCACGACGGCGAGCGGGTGCGGGCGGCCGCCGTCCGGCTCGAGGCGTTCCGCTCGCGCTGGCGGGCCGTGGCCCTCGAGATCGGCTGACCGGCGGGCGACGCGCGACCCGGACGACCGGACGGCCGTGACCCCGGGGGGAGGTCACGGCCGTCCGGCAGCGGGTGGGCGGCCGGGCCACGGGGCCCGGCGCCGTCGGTGTCGCGGGGTCAGGCCCCCATCGACCGGAGCATCGAGGAGAAGTCGGGGACGGCGTCGAACTCGTCGGCCGTGTTCCGCGGGTCGGCGGCCGCCACGGCCGTGGCCAGCTCGCCGCCGGCGCGGGCGATGCGGCCGGGCAGGCTGCCGCCGTCGCGCCCCTCGGCGTCGCCGGCCCAGTCGTCCGTCGCGGCGTACACGCCGGTCGACATCGCGCGTCCCCGCAGGTAGGCCACGAGCGGCCGCACCGCGTAGTCGATCGCGAGCGAGTGCCGCGGGGTCCCGCCGGTCGCGCCGATGAGCAGCGGCGTGCCGTCGATCGCCCCCTGGTCGAGGATGTCGAGGAACATCTTGAGCAGGCCGGAGTACGACCCGGAGTAGACCGGGGTCGTCACCACGAGCCCGTCGGCCGAGGCTGTCGCGGACATCGCGTCCTCCAGGGCGCCCGTCCGCACCCCGGTGAGCATCGCGTTGAGGATGTCGTGGGCATGGTCGCGCAGGTCCACGGTCGTCACCTCGGCCGCGACCCCCTGCTCCCGCAGGGCGGTGACGGTGGCCTGGCCGAGCCGGTCGGCGAGCATCTGCGTCGAGGACGGCTGCGAGGTCCCGGCCGAGACCGACACGATGCGCCGGCCGGGAGCTCCGGCCGCGGCGCGGTCGTCGCCCAGGGGGCCCGGGCCGGCCTCGCGCGCGGCGTCGTCGTCGGGCAGGTCGAAGGGGAACGTCATGCTCAGACCTCCAGATCCTCGGCGCGGCGGCCGGTGACGTCGTCGCCGGTGCCGCCCACGTGGGCCGCGCCGGCCGTCCCGCCGGCGAGGGCGGCGGCGACGCGCTCGGCGTGGGTGGGGGCGGCGGCAGGCACGTGCGCGGGGCGGGTCGACTCGGCCTCCCTGCGCAGGGCCGGGACCACCTCGGTGGCGAGGAGGTCGATCTGCTCGAGCACCGTCTTGAGCGGCAGGCCCGCGTGGTCGATGAGGAAGAGCTGGCGCTGGTAGTGGCCGACGTTCTCCCACATCTTCCCGTAGCGGTCGATGACCTCCTGGGGCGAGCCGACGGTCAGCGGCGTCTCGGCGGTGAACTGCTCCATCGTCGGGCCGTGGCCGTAGACGGGCGCGTTGTCGAAGTAGGGGCGGAACTCCGTCTTCGCGTCCTGGCTGTTCGCGCGCATGAAGACCTGACCGCCGAGCCCGACGATCGCCTGGTCAGCCTGACCGTGGCCGTAGTGCTCGTAGCGCTCGCGATAGAACTGCACCATCCGCTTCGTGTGCCGCATCGGCCAGAAGATGTTGTTGTGGAAGAAGCCGTCGCCGTAGTACGCGGCCTGCTCGGCGATCTCGGGGCTGCGGATCGAGCCGTGCCAGACGAACGGCGCGACGCCGTCGAGCGGACGGGGGGTCGCCCTGAAGCCCTGGAGCGGGGTGCGGAACTTGCCCGACCAGTCGACGACCTCCTCGGTCCACAGCCGGCGCAGGAGCGCGTAGTTCTCGATCGCGAGGTTGATGCCCTCGCGGATGTCCTTGCCGAACCACGGGTAGACGGGGCCGGTGTTTCCACGGCCCATCATGAGGTCCATCCGCCCGTCCGAGATGACCTGGAGCATCGCGTAGTCCTCGGCGATCTTCACCGGGTCGTTCGTCGTGATGAGGGTGGTCGAGGTGGACAGGATGATGTTCTTGGTCCGCGCCGCGAGGTAGCCGAGCATCGTGGTCGGCGAGGAGGCGACGAACGGCGGGTTGTGGTGCTCGCCGGTGGCGAAGACGTCGAGCCCGGCGGCGTCGGCGTGCTCGGCGATGGTGAGCATCGCGCGCACCCGCTCGGTGTCCGTCGGCGTGCTGCCGGTCGTCGGGTCCGTCGTGACGTCGCTGACGGTGAAGATTCCGAACTGCATGTCGCCCCTCCTCGTGCTCGCTCGGTTCGATGCTTTTGCATCGATACTACCGCCAACGTCGCCGCCCCCGCATTCATTCCCCGCCGGCCGGGAGGGAGGTCACACCGCGGCCCGGGCGGGCACGGACGCGCCCGCGAGACCGGTCGGCGGGCGCCGGCAGGTCGGCGGGCGCCGGCAGGTCGGCGGGCGCCGGCAGGTCGGCGGGCGCCGGCAGGTCGGCGGGCGCCGGCAGGTCGGCGGGCGCCGGCGGGTCGGCAGGCGTCGCCCGGCGGGCGCACGAACGACGACGGCGACCCACCGTGGTGGGTCGCCGTCGTCGGGGTGGCGCGGGCCGCTCGGGGCCGGACCCTGCGTCAGCCGCGCTTGCGGGCCTTCTTCGCCTGCGCGCGCCGCTGGGCGCGGTTTAGCCCGTCAGCCCCGCCGTCGCCGTCCGCGGCGGAGTCGCCTCCTCGGGCCGGCCGACGGGTCGGCGCGTCGTCGTCGGCACCGGACGTCGCCGAGCTCGTGCCCGAGTAGGTCAGCCCGGTGGGGCGCCGCGGGGCGTCCAGGCCGAGCAGCTCGTCGTCCGTCGGTGTGGCGCCGGACCCCTCGCCCGCCGGGGCGTCGTCGGCGTCGCCCGTGGCGTCCTCGCCGAGGCCGGCGGCGTCCGGGGCGAGCCCGGCGGCGTCGTCCGAGGCGAGCGAGGCGGAGTCCTCCGGCGCCCCGCCGGCATCCGAGGACGCGTCCTCCGACGTGCTCGCGGACGCCGACGCGGCACCCCGCGCGCCGATCGCGGCGCCGGCCGCCGCGCCTCCGCCGGGCACGGGCGGCGCGGGCGTGGCCCCGCCGAGCGCGGACGCGGCGAAGGCGGACCCGGCGGCCGCGGCCTTCTGGGTCGCGGCGGTGCCGGTCCCCGTGCGGGGAGCGGCCGCCCCGGTGCGGGGAGCGGCCGTCGCGCGGCCCGCGGCCGAGACCGCCGTGGCCGCGGCGGAGGAGGCGTCGACCGCCGTCTGCCCGGCCGGCTTGATCTCGAGGTTGAACACGTAGCGGACGGTGTCCTCGCGGATGGCCTCGTTCATCGCCTGGAAGAACGTGAAGCCCTCGCGCTGGTACTCGACCAGCGGGTCGCGCTGACCGGCGGCGCGGAGCTGGATGCCCTGGCGCAGGTAGTCCATCTCGTAGAGGTTCTCGCGCCAGTGCCGGTCGAGGACGGACAGGACCACGCGGCGCTCGAGGCGGCGCATGAGGTCCTCCCCCACCTCCTCCTCGCGGGTGTCGTAGGCGACCGAGATGTCGGAGCGCAGCTCGGTGCGCAGGAGCTCGGGCGTCACGCGGTCACGGTGGCCGGCCTGGTCGACGAGGTCCTCCTCGGTCACCGACACCGGGTAGAAGGCACCGAGCTCCCCGAGGATCGCGTCGAGGTCGCTGTCCTCCGCCGCACCGCCGCCCGCGTGCTGGTCGACGATCGCGTCCACGAGGTCGGAGGCGAAGGTGCGCACCTGGTCCTCGATGTCCTCGCCGTGCAGCACCCGGCGGCGCTGCTCGTAGATGACGGTGCGCTGCTTGTTCATCACGTCGTCGTACTTGAGGACGTTCTTGCGCTGCTCGAAGTTGCGTGCCTCGATCGCCTCCTGGGCGCGCCGGATGCCCGACGACACCCACTTGTGCTCGAGCGCCATGTCGTCGGGGTAGGACGCGTTGTCCATGAGGCGGGCGGTCGGGCCGGAGCCGAACAGCCGCATGAGGTCGTCCTCGAGCGAGAGGTAGAACCGGGACTCGCCGGGGTCGCCCTGACGCCCGGCACGGCCGCGCAGCTGGTTGTCGATGCGGCGCGACTCGTGCCGCTCGGTGCCGAGGACGTACAGCCCGCCGGCGTCGAGCACCGCCTGGTGCTCGTCCTTGACCTGCTCCTGGGCGGCCTCGAGCGTCTCGGCCCACGCCGCCTCGTACTCCTCGGCGTTCTCGGTGGGATCGAGCCCCCGGTCGCGCAGCACGTTCTGGGCGATGTGCTCGGGGTTGCCGCCGAGCATGATGTCGGTGCCTCGGCCGGCCATGTTGGTGGCGACGGTGACGGCGCCCTTGCGGCCCGCCTCCGAGACGATCGCGGCCTCACGCTCGTGCTGCTTGGCGTTGAGGACGTCGTGCGCGACCCCGGCCTCCGACAGCAGCTCCGAGAGCCGCTCGGACTTCTCCACCGAGGTGGTGCCGAGGAGGACCGGCTGCCCGGTCTCGTGACGCTCCTTGACGTCGGCGACGATCGCCTTGTACTTCTGCTCGATGTTCTTGTAGACGAGGTCGCCCTCGTCCTTGCGGATCATCGGCTTGTTCGGCGGGATCGGCACCACGCCGATCTTGTACGTCGAGGAGAACTCGGCGGCCTCGGTCTCGGCCGTACCGGTCATGCCGGAGAGCGTGTCGTAGAGCCGGAAGTAGTTCTGCAGCGTGATCGTGGCGAGCGTCTGGTTCTCCGCCTTGATCTTCACGCCCTCCTTGGCCTCGATGGCCTGGTGCATGCCCTCGTTGTAGCGGCGTCCGCGCAGGCGACGGCCCGTGTGCTCGTCGACGATCGTCACCTCGCCGCCCTCGACGATGTAGTCCTTGTCCCGCTGGTAGAGCTCCTTGGCCCGCAGCGAGTTGTTGAGGAACGAGATGAGCGGGGTGTTGAGCGACTCGTAGAGGTTGTCGATGCCGAGCAGGTCCTCGACCTTCTCGATGCCGGGCTCGAGTATGCCGATGGTCCGCTTCTTCTCGTCGACGTCGTAGTCGACGTCCACCTCGAGCTTCGGCGCGATCTTCGCGAACGCCGCGTACCAGGGGTTGACGTCGCCCTCGGCCGGGCCCGAGATGATGAGCGGGGTGCGCGCCTCGTCGATGAGGATCGAGTCCACCTCGTCGACGATGACGAAGTTGTGACCGCGCTGGACGAGGTCGTCGGTGCTCAGCGCCATGTTGTCGCGCAGGTAGTCGAACCCGAACTCGTTGTTCGTGCCGTACGTGATATCGGCCGCGTACATCTCGCGCCGCTGGGCGGGCGTCTGACCGGAGAGGATGCAGCCGGTCGTCAGGCCGAGGAAGCGGTGGACACGCCCCATGAGCTCGGACTGGTAGGAGGCCAGGTAGTCGTTGACGGTGACGACGTGGACGCCCTTGCCCTCGAGCGCGTTGAGGTAGCTCGGCAGCGTGGCGACCAGCGTCTTGCCCTCACCGGTCTTCATCTCGGCGATGTTGCCCTGGTGGAGCGCGGCGCCACCCATGATCTGCACCCGGTAGTGCCGCTGGCCGAGCACGCGGCGGGCGGCCTCACGGACGACGGCGAACGCCTCGGGGAGGATGTCGTCGAGCGTCTCGCCGTCCTCGAGGCGCTCCCGGAACTCGGTCGTCTGCTCCTTCAGCTCCTCGTCGGTGAGGTCGACGAAGGAGTCCTCGAGCAGGTCGACCTGGTCGGCGATGGTGCCGAGCCGCTTGACGACCCGCCCCTCGCCCATCCGCAGGATCTTGTCGAGGATCGTTGCCACAGCGGCACTCCGTGAGGTGGTCCGTCGCCCCGGCGGGGCGGGCGCGCCGAGCTGCCGCGCCACCCGCCATGGTAGGCGTGCCGCACCGGGCCCGGGGCACGGCGGGTCACCTCCGGCGCCACGGGCGCCTCACACGCCTCCGACGGCGGAGCTCACCGGCCCGGCGAGATCCCCCTCGGCGCCGCTCGCGTCGATCCGGTCGGCCCCCACCCAGCGCGCGACCTCGGCGAGCTCGGCCGCGAGCGCCGCCGCGATCTCCTCCGCGCCGGGCCAGGCCGCGGGACCGCGGGTGGGCAGGTCGGGGACCTGCCCGGGGTCCTCGGCGTGGACCTCCTTGACGAGGAGCGCGCCGGCCGCCCGGTCGGCCTTGAGGTCGACGCGCGCGACGAGGTGCTCACCGAGCAGGAAGGGCAGGACGTAGTAGCCGTGCGTGCGCAGGTGGGCGGGGGTGTAGATCCCGATCCGGTAGTGCATCCCCCACAGGGCGGCGAGCCGCCCGCGCTCGAACACGAGCGGGTCGAACGGCGCCAGCAGCGCGCGGGCACGCACCGGTGACGGGGCCGGGGCGCCGGGAAGCCGGTAGTGGGGTCGGGCCAGGCCGCGGACCGCGACCTCCTCGAGAAGTCCGTCCTCGACGAGCTCGCCGACCGCCGTCGTCGTCGTCCCGATACGCAGCCGGTGGTAGTCCGCGAGCGCCCGGACGTCCGCCACCCCGTGGGCGCGGGCGGCCGCGAGGGTGAGCTCGCGCACCGCCTCCGGCCAGGACGGTGCGGGCTCGAGGGCGGCGGGCGGGAGCACCCGCTCCGGCAGGTCGAGGCGCTGCTCGAACGAGGCGGTCCGGCCGGCCACGGCGAGCCGTCCGGTGCGCCACATCCGGGTGACGGCGATCTTGAGCGGGGACCAGTTCCAGCCCCACTGGGTCTTCTCCGCCCGGTCGTGCGCGAGCGCGTCGTGCAGCTCGGTGGCCGACATCGCCCCACGGTCGGTGATCGCCGCCTCGACCTCGGCCATCACCCGCGGGTCGCCGAACTCGTCCGCACGGAAGCGCTCCTCCTCGGCTGCGCGGCGCGCGGCCTGGAGCGCGTACGTGCGCGGGGGAACGAGGGAGGCCTCGTGGCACCAGGTCTCGACGAGGAGGCGAGGTGCGCGGCCCGTCGCGCGCTCGAGGATCGCCGGGTCGTAGGGGCCGACGCGTGCGAGGACGGGCAGCGTGTGCGCACGAGCGAGGACGTTGACCGAGTCGATCTGCAGCAGCGCGGTGTCCGCGATCGCGCGAGCGACATGCCGCCGCGCGGGCCAGGCGGGACGGCGCCGGGCGAGGCCCTGCGCCGCGATCGCGACTCGGCGCACCTGACGGATCGACATCTGCTGGACCGGCATCGCGCCATCGTGCCACCGGGCGCCGACATGCCCCCGCCCGGCAGGTCGGCCGGGCGGGAGCGCGGGTCAGCAGGTGGAGTCGAGCCGGAGCACGCCGTACGACCAACCCTTGCGGCGGTAGACCACGCAGGGCTGACGGGTCTCGGAGTCGACGAAGAGGAAGAACGGGTGCCCCACCATCTCCATCTCGTACAGGGCCTGGTCCACCGTCATGGGCTCGGCCTTGTGCAGCTTGTCCCGCACGATGACCGGCGAGTCACCGAGCTGGGTCTCGACCGCCTCGCCGGGGCTCGTCGACGGGGCCGGGTGCTCCGCGATCGGCGCGTCGCCGGCCAGCCCGTCCTGGGGCTCGTGCTGCTCGACGTCGAGCGGGGGCGCGGCGGGCAGCGCACGGTTCGCGTGCCGCTGCCGGTCCTTGCGCCGGTCGTGGTGCCTCCGCAGCCGCTCGAGCAGCTTGCCGGTCGCGAGGTCGAGCGCCGCGTACCGGTCGGCGGCGCTCGCCTCCGCCCGGATCACCGGCCCCTTGTCCCGCAGCGTGATCTCGATCCGCTCGGCCTGGTCGGCCAGCCGGGGGTTCTTCTCGAGCGTGAGCTCGACGTCGACGCGCTGCGTGCGCGGAGCGAGCTGGGTGACCTTCGCGAGCTTGTCCTCCACGTGGGAACGGAAGCGGTCGGCGACATCCGTGCCGCGGCCCTTGACGACGATCTCCATGGTGACCTCCATCGGTCGGTGCGGGGGCGGACGTGACGGGCCCGCCTCTCGAAACTCCGGCGCCGTGGGCGCCGGTCAGGGTGCGTGCGACCTCCTCCCTCCCGGGGGACGGAACAGCCACCCGTCGCGTCTCCGCGTCCCGGGTGGCTCCATGCACCAACGTTACCCGGTTCGCCCCGTCCCGGACACCTGGCGGACACCCTGGCGCGTGCCCGGTCGCAGGTCACCGGCCCGGAGCCCGCGCCCCGGCGACGACGAGGGCGCCGAGCACGTCCGCACCGGCCCCGCGCAGGGACTCCGCGCAGGCGGCGAGGGTCGCGCCGGTGGTCAGCACGTCGTCGACGAGGAGCACCGCGGTGCCGGCGGGGACCGGCGCGCGCAGGTCGGGCGGGCGGCTCCGGTTCGCCACGCGGGAGCGGGCCGACGAGCCGCGCTGCCGGGCCGGGCCACCCGCACGCCGCAGGAGGTCGACGGACGCGATCCGCAGGCGCGCCCGCGGGGTCGGACCTGACGACGGGGCATCGGCTGCGCGGGCGGCGGCGTCGGCCAGCCCGGCAACCACGGCGTCGGCGAGCTCGACGGCGACGAGCATGCCGTGCCGGCGTCGCATTGCGCCTGAGGGGGCGGGGACGACGAGCAGCGTGCCCCCGGCGTCGTCGCCCCGGACGTCGCCGGCCAGGAGGGGCCACATCCGTGACCCGGCGAGCCGTCCGGCGTCGACCAGCTCGCGCCGGAGGTGGCCGCACCGGCCCGTCTTCCAGTCGATGACGATGCGACGGAGCGGGCCGTGGTAGTCGCCGAGGGACCAGGCACGCAGGACGGGCTCGTCGAACCCGGCGAGCAGCGGAGCGCCGTCCGTGCACTCCGCGGGCCCGGCGGTGAGCAGGCGCCGGCACGTCCGGCACAGCGCGACGCCCCACGTCCCGCACCCGGCGCACTCGGCGGGCACGACGAGCTCGAGCGCGGCCAGGAGCGGCGCGGGCAGGCGTGCGCGGGAGCGGTCGCGGGGATCAGGTGGTCGCACCCGGGCAGGATCGCCGCCGCATGCGCGCCCCCGCGGGCCGCACCCGTCCGGGCGGTGGATCGCCCTGCCGGTGCGACGCCTGTGGACCCGCGTGCCGGGGTCAGCCCGGATAGGCCGGGTCGGCGAGATCGTCGGCCACGCGCGTCCAGGAGGCGCCCGTGCGCTCGTAGATCCCGTCGTCCGACGTCTGCACGACGATCGAGGTCTCCCCGCGCCCGCCCGTCAACGACACCGCGCCCTGGAGCACGGGCAGCGGCTCGGTGTCGCCGCCGATCCGGACGAGGTAGGGGCGGGGGCCGGGGTCGGTGGCCGTGCGGCCGAGCACCACCAGGGTGGTGGAGTCGATCCACGCGAGGTCGGTCGCGTCGACGAGGCCGACCCCGACCCGGGCCTGGGCCGTCCCGAGCGAGCGGGGCGTGTCGTCCGTCGCGCGCTGGACGCCCGCGACCTCGACGAGCACCGAGCCGCCCTGCTCCCGGATCACCGCGACCCGCGACCCCTCGCGGGACACGCGCAGGGCCCGGACGACCGACCCGTCGAGCCACGGGGCGTCGACCTCGGCCGTGCCTCCGCTCGGCACGGCGGTGCGCAGGGAGCCGGTGTTCGTCGTCTCGCCGGTCCACGCCCAGCCGTAGCGGTCCATCGACGGCGCGACGAGGTTCGAGCCCGAGACGACGAGGCGGGCGCTGCGGCCGGCCGTGGGCGCCGCCATCATCCGGGTCGGGCCGTCGAGGTAGACCTGCCCGTCGGGCGGGTCGGCGGGCGAGCCCGCCGGTGCCGACGCCTCGCCGGTGCGGGGCGCGGCGGCACCGGTCACGCGCACGGCCAGCCCGCCGTCGAGCTCGACGAGCTCGCCGTCGGATACCGCGAGCAGCGGCTGCGGCCTGTACGGGTAGGCGGGCAGCTGCGGCACCGAGCCGATCGCGAGCGCGTTGCCCCCGACTGTGACGGTGACGTCGGAGACGCCGGGCACGGCCGCGAGCGTGCGGCGCAGCTGCGCCACGAGCAGCTCGCGCTCCCGGCTCGAGGCCTCGAGGACGTCGTCGGTGAGGTCGACCGTGGCGACTCCGTCGGCCACGTCCACCGAGCTGAGCACGAGCCGGGTCGAGAGCGGGGCGGGCGTGAGGACCGCCGGCTCGAGCCAGGCCGAGGGACCGGACAGGACCCCCTGGACGAGGGAGGCGGCCAGGTGCTGGCGCGGGTAGTGGCGCAGGTCGGCGACCACCGTCTCGCCGTCCGCCGCCGGGAAGTACAGCGGGGCGGCGGTGTACTGCACGGAGAACGACTCGGCCGAGAGCAGGACGCCGTCCTCGAGGTCGATGATCCGCCACTCGCCGTCGTCGTCGCGGGCCAGCGTGAAGTCCGTGACGATCTCGTGGTCGCTCGCCGACTCCGTGTAGTGGCCCGACCCGTCGACGACCGCGAGGAGCTCGGTGCTCACCGAGACCCCGCCGTCGTCCGTCGTCGCGATCGACGGCTCCACGTGGTCCGCGTAGACGCGCGCCTGGGCGAGGGGCTGCCAGCCGGTCGTGGCCTGCCCGCCGAGGAACTCCCGGGCGACCGAGAAGTCGTCGGCGAACCCCGTGGCGCTGGCCGCGAGGAAGCCCTGGACGACCTCCTCCGGGGTCGCGCCCTCCTGCGGCCCGCGCGCGTACAGGCCGAGCGACGGCGCGGCCGAGACGGTCGGGTCGGCGGCGACGACGGGCCCCGAGCCGGGCAGCTGCGCGCAGCCGGCGAGCAGGGCGAGGGCCAGGAGCGGCGCGAGCACCTTCGCCGCCGCGCGCCGGAACGCGGAAGCGGGTACGGCACCGGGCGGCGACCCGGCCCGGGACGGGAGCCGGCGCGCCGTCATCGCTCCTCCCCACGCGCGTCGAGCGCCGGCGGGACGAGCCCGACGAGCGGGGCGGCGAGCGCCGGCTCCACGCTGGCGTCGTCGGGCCACAGCTCGATCGGCGAGGGACCGACCTCTCCCCCGTCCTCGCGTGGGAGCGTGAGGAGGAAGGCGGCGCCCTCGCCGGGCCGCCCCGCGGCGGCGAGCGTCCCGCCGTGCAGGCCGACGTCCTCCTGAGCGATGGACAGCCCGAGACCGGTGCCGCCGGTCGTGCGGGTGCGCGCGGTGTCGCCGCGCCAGAAGCGGTCGAAGACCCGGTCGGCCTGCTCCTCGGACATCCCCACGCCGTGGTCGCGGACGAGCACCGCGACCGACCGGTCGTCGGCGGCGACGGTGAGGTCGACGGGACGTCCCTCGGAGTGCTCGATCGCGTTGACGAGCAGGTTGCGCAGGACCCGTTCGATGCGGCGCGCGTCGACCTCGGCGATGCAGACCGGGGTCACGCGGTGCACCCGGACCTCCGTCCCCTTGCTCTCCGCGAGCAGGATGTGGCCCTCGACCACGCCCTCGACGAGCTCGCCGAGGTCGGTCGGTCCGACCTCGAGGGTCGCCGCGCCGGCGTCGAACCGCGAGATCTCGAGCAGGTCGGCGAGCATGTGGTCGAAGCGCTCGATCTGCGCGACGAGGAGCTCCGCCGACCGGCGCACCGGCGGGGGGAACTCGTCGCGCTGGTCGTGGATGAGGTCCGCGGCCATGCGGATCGTCGTCAGCGGCGTGCGCAGCTCGTGCGAGACGTCGGAGACGAACCGCTGCTGCAGCCGGGACAGCTCGGACATGTCCTTGATCTGCTGCTGGAGCGAGTCGGCCATCTCGTTGAACGACTCGCCCAGGCGGGCGACCTCGTCCGAGCCGCTGACGTCCATCCGCTCGTCGAGGAGCCCGGCCGCGAGGCGCTCGGCCGTGCGCGATGCCTGCCGCACCGGCCGCAGCACCCACCTGAGGACGAGGGCGGCGATCGCGGCGACGAGGGCGACCAGGGCGAGTGCCGCGACCCCGAGGACGGAGGTGACGACGGCGATCATCTGCTGCTCGGGCTGGAGCCCGTAGACGGTGTAGAGCTCGTACTCGCCAGCCACCGGGAGGACCACGGGCGCCCCGACGACGATCGCCGGCACCTCCTCGCCGTCCATCGACACCGTGGCGGACTGCCAGTGCAGCGACGCCCCCGGCTCGACGGCCGCGTGCATCTCCGCGGAGATGACGTCGCGGATGGCGGCCGAGCTCGTCGGCTCGAGGATCGTGGGCCCGGACTGGTGCTCCTCGTCGCGGGTGATGACCGTGCCGATCACCCCCGGAGCCGCTCCCTGACTGAGGTCGACGATGTCCGTCGCGGCCTGCTGGGCCTCGCTGGGGGTGGAGGAGAGCGAGTCGTCCAGGGTCGCCTGGGCCCGTGCGGCGCGGTCGGCGGCGTCACCGACGACCTGCTCGACCCGGGCGTCGAAGAGCCGGTCGCGGATCTCCACCGAGACCACGGCTCCGATGATCCCCAGGCCCAGCATCCCCCCGATCGCGGTCACGGTGACGACGCGGACCGCGAGGGAGCCGCGCCACCGGCGCGCGAGGTCGAAGGCCCGTCGGCGGAGCCGGGCGCGCCATGACCTCTTGCGTGCCGGCCGCGCGGGCGTCCGTCCCGCCGTCCCGGTGGCCTCCGGCACCTCACCGCCGGCCCCCTCCGCGCGGGAGGGGCGGGAGTGGGTGGTCGAGGTCGAGGCCTCCGACGTCGGGGCCGGTCGCTCCGACCCCGCCGGCGTCGGCTCGTCGGGCGAGCTCACGCCTGGACGGGCCCGGCCCGGTAGCCCACGCCGCGGACCGTGACGACGACCTGGGGGTTCTCCGGGTCGAGCTCCACCTTGGCGCGCAGGCGCTGGACGTGGACGTTGACGAGCCGGGTGTCCGCCGAGTGCCGGTAGCCCCACACGGTCTCGAGCAGCTGCTCGCGCGTGAAGACCTGTCGAGGCTTGCGGGCGAGCGCCACGACGAGGTCGAACTCGAGCGGCGTGAGCGAGATGAGCTCGTCACCCCGCCGCACCTCGTGGGCGGCCACGTCGATGTCGAGGTCGCTGATCCGCAGGCGCTCCGGGTCCACGTCCTCCTGCCGGCGCAGGCGCGCGCGGATGCGGGCGACGAGCTCCTTGGGCTTGAACGGCTTCTGGACGTAGTCGTCCGCACCGGCCTCGAGCCCGGCGACCACGTCGAGCGTGTCGGACCGCGCCGTGAGCATGACGATCGGGACGTCGGACTCCGCGCGGATGATGCGGCAGATCTGGATGCCGTCGAGCCCCGGCAGCATGAGGTCGAGCAGCACGATGTCCGGGTGCGTCTGCCGGAAGGTCTCCGGCGCCGCGGCGCCGTCGGCGACATGCACGACGTCGAACCCCTCGGACTGCATGACGATCCCGATCATCTCGGCCAGGGCGACGTCGTCGTCGACGACAAGGAGTCGAGCACTCATGGCCCCAGTGTCCTACACGGACCGGGCAGTTCAGTCGGCGGGCGCGCCGTGAATGCGTGGCACGATGTCGCGCAGGTGACGACGACGGAGGCGGGATGACGCAGGGCGGCGCGGGGAACGACCCGCGGGGACCGTACGGCGGGTGGGACGGGCAGGCCTCGTCCCCCTCCGGAGACGGCGACCCCGGTGGGTACGGGCAGTACGGCGCGGACCCCACCGCACCCGTCGAGCAGCCCCCGACGGGGCAGTACGGCCAGTACGGAGCCGGCCCCACCGCGGGTCCTCCCGCACCGGGCGCGTGGGGCGCCCCGGGCGGGACGACGCCGGGCACGGCGTCGTCGGGCTACGGCCAGTACGGGGCGGCCGACGCCCCGGGCTCCGGCGCCTGGGTGGCCGACAGCCTCGCCGGCGGCCGGCCGGGGATCATCGCGCTGCGCCCGCTCGGCGTGGGCGAGATCCTCGAGGGTGCGTTCCGCTCCGTCCGGCACAACCCGGGCACGATGTTCTTCTACGCCGGGGTCGTCAGCGTCCTCACGCTGGTCCTGTCCCTGGCGACCAGCTGGCTCTCGGTCAACGCCACGCAGTCGATGACCATCGAGGAGTCGGCCGGCGTGCAGGGCTTCTCGAGCTTCGCGCTCGGCATCGTCACGGCACTGACCTCGCTGATCGCGACCGGCGCCCTCGTCGTCTCGGTCAGCCGGTCGGCGATCGGGAAGAAGGCGTCGATCGGCGAGGTCTGGACGGCGGTCAAGGGCCGGATCCTCTCGCTCGTGGGTCTCAGCCTCCTGCTCGGCCTCATCATGACGGGCCTGGCGTTCGTCACCGGCATCATCATGTCGGTGGTCGCCTTCGCGTTCCTCGCGGCCGTCATCGGATCGTTCGACGGCTCGACGACCGGTATCACGACGGCGGTCGCCGTCGTCGTCATCGCCCTGCTCGCGTCGTCGATCCCGGCGATCATCATCATGATCCGGCTGTCACTGTCCTACCCGGCGGTCGTCCTGGAGAAGGCCGGGCCGGGACGCGCCCTGTCCCGCTCCTGGTCGCTGACGTCGCAGTCCACGTGGCGGCTCGTCGGCGTGTACCTGCTCACCGCCATCATCGCGATCGTCATCGCGGGGGTCGTCTCGCTGCCCGTCGGGCTGCTCGGCGGCGCCGCGGGACTGTCCGACACGGTCGTCCTCGTGCTCACCACCGTGGTGTCCGTGCTCGTCAACCTCATCATCACGCCGTTCACGGCCGGCGTGACGTCGCTCGTCTACATCGACCAGCGCATGCGGCGCGAGGGGCTCGACGTCCAGCTCGCCCGCGCCGCCTCGGACCGTGCCTGACCTCCTCACCGGTCGGATCGCGGAGGTCCCCGTCACGCCGGACGCCCCCGAGGCGCACGAATGGGCCGTCGACGAGCTCTCCCGCCGGATGTACGACACCTCGCCGGGCCTCCTCTCGCGCGTGCTCGACAGCATCGGCGACGCCCTGCGCAGCCTGCTCGAGGGCATCACGAGCGGTGGCTCGTCGGTCTCCCCGAGCCTCCTGCCGTTCGTCGTCGTCGGGGCGATCCTCGCCGTGGTCGTCATCGCTCTCGTCCTCGCCGGACCGGTCCGGACCCGCATGCGGCCCCAGGTGCCGACGGCGTCCGGGGTGCTCTTCGAGGACGAGCGCGGCTCGCGGGACCTGCGCGCCGCGGCGGACGAGGCGGCCCGCGCGGGCGACTACTCGCTCGCCGTGATCGAGCGGTTCCGGGCGATCGTCCGTGCCCTCGACGAGCGGGCCCTCATCGAGGACCGCCCGGGGCTGACCGCGCACGAGGCCGCCGGCCTCGGCTCGCGCGCGGTGCCCGGGCTCGCGGACGAGCTGACCTGGGGCGCGCGCCTCTTCGACGCCGTGCGGTACGGGGACACGACGGCCGCCCACGACGACGACGAGCGCCTGCGGGCCCTCGACGACGCCGTGCAGCGCGTCCGCCGGCCCGCCGGGCAGGAGTCCGTCGAGGCCGGCGCCGCCGAGCTGCCGCCCTCGCTGCACGGGGTGCTCGGATGAGCGCGGACGCGTCCGGCGGCACCGTACCCACGACGGACGCCGCGACGACCGACGCCGCGGACCGGTCCGACACGGTCGACGAGCTCGTCCCCGAGATCGGCGAGGTCACCTCGGGCGCGCCGACCCGCCGCACGTCCCGGCGCAGGACGATCCTGCGCGTGGGCATCCTCGCCGTGGTCCTCGCCGCCCTCGGGCTCATGATGTTCCTCCGCTCCGCGGAGCGCGACGCGGACCCGCTCTCGGCGCACAACCCCCGACCGGGGGGCGCCCAGGCCACCGCCGAGATCCTGCGCGACCAGGGCGTGGACGTCGCGGTCGTCGACAGCCAGCGGGAGGTCCTCTCCCTCGCCGGCGAGGGGACCACCGTGCTCGTGACGAACGCCCGCCTGCTCACCGAGGACGCGGCCGCCCAGCTGGCCGGCACGGGGGCCGACCTCGTCCTCGTCAACCCGACGACCCCCGTGCTGCGCGGACTCGGGTCGCCGCTCGAGACCACCGGCGGCGGCAGCCAGGACCCGGTGCAGGCCGACTGCGAGGACCCCGACGCCGCGGCGGCGAGCCGGATCGGCCCGTTCCGCGGCGGCCTCGCCGGCTCCGGCGCCGACGTCACCACGTGCTTCACGCCCGACGACGCCTCCGCGTACGCCGTGTGGGACGGGGAGGGGCCGGCCGTCCGCGCGCTCGCCGACGGCTCCCTCATGTCGAACGAGCGCCTCGACGAGGACGGCCACGCGGCGCTCGTGCTGCGCGCCCTCGGCCACCACGAGAACCTCTACTGGTTCACCCCCGTCGACCCGGTCGAGGCCGTCGACCTCTCGGCGACCCCGCCCCCGGAGCCGCTGTCCCCGCGCTGGATGCTGTACGTCGGCTGGGCGGCGGGGTTCGCGGTCCTCGTCCTCGCCCTCGCGCGCGGGCGCAACCTGGGCCGCGTCATCCCCGAGCCCCTGCCCGTGGTCGTCCGGTCCGCCGAGACCGTCCGCGGGCGCGGGGCCCTCTACCGCCGGTACGGCGCGACCGCCCACGCCGCCGCCGGGCTGCGCGGCGGCGCCGCGGCACGGCTCGCCCGACGCCTGGGCCTGCCCCCGTCGGTCCACCGGACCGACCTCACCGACGCCGTCGCCCGCGCGAGCGGACGCGACGAGGCCTGGGTCCGCGACCTCTTGTACGGCGCACCGCCGACCACGGGCGCGGACCTCGGCCGCCTGGCCACCGACCTGGACACCCTGGAGAGCGAGGTTCACCGACCGTGACCCACCACCCCGAGAACGACCGGTTCGCACCGCGTGACCAGCAGGCCTGGGGGCCGGGCCGTCCCGGGCCGGGCTCCCCCGGCGCTCCCGGCGGGCCGGCCCGGCCCGGGGCCCCCGCGGGCCGCCCCGCCCGCGGCCACGACGAGTCGCCCGAGGCCCGGGCCGCCCGCGACCGGCTCGGCGCCCTGCGCGCCGAGGTCGGCAAGGCGGTCGTCGGCCAGGAGGGGGCGGTGACCGGGCTGCTCATCGCGCTCGTCTCGGACGGCCACGTCCTCCTCGAGGGCGTCCCCGGCGTCGCGAAGACGCTCCTCGTCCGCACCCTGGCGACCGCCCTGTCGATGGACACCAAGCGGGTCCAGTTCACCCCCGACCTCATGCCCGGCGACATCACGGGCTCGCTCATCTACGACGCCCGCGCCGCCGAGTTCTCCTTCCGGCCGGGCCCCGTGTTCACCAACCTCATGCTCGCCGACGAGATCAACCGCACGCCCCCGAAGACGCAGTCGGCGCTGCTCGAGGCCATGGAGGAGCGTCAGGTCACCTCCGACGGCGAGGCCCGCCGCCTCCCCGACCCCTTCATGGTCATCGCGACGCAGAACCCGGTCGAGCACGAGGGCACCTACCCGCTGCCCGAGGCCCAGCTCGACCGCTTCCTCCTCAAGCTCGTCCTCGACCTGCCCGCACGGGAGGAGGAGATCGAGGTCCTGCGCCGCCACGCCGCCGCGTTCGACCCGCGCAACCTCGCGGGCGCCGGCGTCGTCCCCGTCGCAGGTCCCGCCGACCTGGCCGTCGCCCGCGCCGAGGTGGCCCGGGTGGAGGTCGCGCCCGAGGTGCTCGGCTACGTGGTCGACCTCGTGCGCGCCACCCGGACCTCACCCGCGCTCTCCCTCGGGGTCTCCCCCCGCGGCGCCACCGCCCTCCTGGCCACGGCCCGCGGCTGGGCCTGGCTCACGGGTCGCACCTACGTCACGCCCGACGACGTCAAGGCGCTCGCGGTCCCGACCCTTCGGCACCGCGTCGCCCTCCACGCGGAGGCCGAGCTCGAGGGCGTCACCGCCGTGGGCGTCCTCCAGGGCCTGCTCTCCTCGGTCCAGGTCCCGCGCTGATGCTCCCCACCCCGCTCGCCGCGGCGCTCGCCGGGCTCGGGGTGGTGGCCGTGGCGCTGCACCCCACCTGGGTGACGCTCGCGATCTGGATCGCGGTCGTCGTCCTGGTCGTGCTCGGCGACGCCCTGCTCGCGCCGAGCCCGAAGGCGCTGCGCATCACGCGCGACGCGCCCCGGGCCGTGCGCCTGGGCAACCCCGCGACGGTCACGCTCACGGTGTCCAACGACTCCCGGCGCCGTGCCCGCGGCACGCTGCGGGACGCGTGGCCCCCGTCCGCGGGCTTCGGAGAGGACGCCGGTCCGGACCGGGCCGGGGCCGACCGCCACCGGCTCGACGTGCCCCCGGGCGAGCGCCGGCGCATGCGCACCGTCCTGCTCCCCCTGCGCCGCGGCGAGCGTGTCGCCGGCGCGGTCACCGTCCGGCTGACCGGCCCGCTCGGCCTCGGCTCCCGGCAGGCCTCGCTCGACGTCCCCGCGACCGTCCGCGTGCTGCCCGCGTTCCGCTCGCGCCGGCACCTGCCCTCGCGGCTCGCCCGGCTGCGCGAGATGGACGGCCGGGCGAGCGTGCTCGTGCGCGGCCAGGGCACGGAGTTCGACTCGCTGCGCGAGTACGTCCTGGGTGACGACGTGCGGTCGATCGACTGGCGGGCCACGGCCCGGCGCGGCGACGTGCACGTGCGGACGTGGCGGCCCGAGCGGGACCGGCGGGTGCTCGTCGTCGTCGACTCGGGACGCCTGTCCGCCGCGCGGCTCGGCGACGAGCCCCGGCTCGACGCGTCCATCGAGGCGGTCCTCCTGCTCGCGGCGCTCGCCTCGCACGCGGGCGACCGGGTCGACGTCGTCGCGGTCGACGCCGAGGTCCGGGCCCGCATCACCGGCATGGCCGGCCCCCGGCTCATGAGCGGCCTCGCGGACGGCCTCGCGGTGGTGGAGCCCGCGCTGCTCGAGACCGACTGGACCACCGTGGCGCAGACGGTGGGCGAGACGCTCTCGCAGCGGGCGCTCGTCGTGCTGCTCACGGCGATCGACCCCTCGACGATGAGCTCCGGCCTCCTGCCCGTCGTGCGCCGCCTCGCGCGGGACCACACGGTCGTGGTCGCCGGCGTCGAGGACCCGGCCGTCGAGGAGCTGCGGCAGGACCGCTCGGACTCCCTCGCCGTGTACGACGCGGCCGCGGCGGAGCGCGCCGGGCTCGAGCGCGAGGCCGTGGCGACCCGGGTACGGCAGGCGGGCGCCGACGTCGTCCAGGGCCTGCCCGACCAGATCGCCCCGCGCCTGGCCGACGCCTACCTCGCGCTCAAGGCGGCCGGCCGCCTGTGACCACCCGCGGGTGACGACCTGACCGCGGCGACCCGCCCGTGACGAACGGCCGGTGACGAACAGCCGGTGACGGCGTGCCCGTGACGCGGCGCCGACGGTGCCGTCAGCCGGCCTCGGCGACCCGGTAGCCGGCGTCGTCGTCGGCGAGGTCGGCGGTGAGCTGCGCACGGTGCGCCCGGCCGCCGGCCCACAGGGTCCACACCCAGAAGGCCACCCAGACGATCGCGCCGATGACGATCTTCACCCACCAGTCCAGGGCGGTCGTCCCGGTCACGTACCCCTCGACCAGGCCCGAGACGAGCAGGACGACGACGAGGGCCCCCGCCACCGTGATCGTCGTGCGTCCCTCGACCGCCAGCGCCGTCTGCCGGCGCCGCCCCCCGGGCACGAGCATCGTCCAGAACAGCTTGAGACCGGCCCCGCCCGCCACGAAGATCGCGGTCAGCTCGAGCAGTCCGTGCGGCGCGAGGAGCGAGAAGAACACGGACAGGTCGCCGTGGACGGCCATGACCGCGCCGGACTGCCCGATCGAGACGGCGTTGAGCGCGAGGACCTGGACCGGCCAGACGCCCGTGATGCCCAGCCCGATGGTCTGGGCCGCGATCCACGCGTTGTTCGTCCACACCTGGGCGGCGAAGTCGTGGGACGGGTAGTTCGAGTAGTAGGCCGCGAACTGCTCGTCGGCGTAGCTCTCCAGCTGGGCCGTGGACCCGAGCTCGGCGAGCGCCCCGGGGGTCGTCGCGAAGTACCAGCCCGCGGCGAACGCGACGAGGAGGAAGGCGACCGTCACCCCGTGGGTCCACCACCGCACGCGCCACAGGGCGAGCGGCATCGTCACGAGGAACAGGTCGCGCACGGCCCGCCAGCTGATCTCGTGGGTCCCGGTGATCCTCCCGCGCGCGCGGGCGAGCATGTCCGAGAGCCGTCCGGTGACGTAGGCGTCGGCCGAGCGCGTGCGGACCCGGGAGAGGTCGGCCGAGGTCGCCTGGTAGAGGCGGACGAGCTCGTCGGCCTCCTGGCCGGTCAGGGTGCGCCGGCCGGCGAGGTCGTCGAGCCGCTCCCAGCGGCCGGACCGCACCGCTCCCAGCGCCTCGGCATCCACGCGTCGTACCCTGCCACACGTGGCCGCCTCCCCCGCTCCCCCCGCCCGTCGCGGACGACCGCGCGACCAGGCCGGGGCGCTGACGTCGGCGGGGCTCGCCGGGGACGTCGTCGTCACGTCGGAGGCGGTCGCGCTCGACCTCGCGCCCACCGGGTTCGCCACGCGCGTGCTGTCCGGCCTGCTCGACGGCTTCGCCTACCTCGTCGGGCTGCTGGCCTCCCTGCTCATCGTCGTCGGGCTGCTCGACGACGGCATCAACGAGGCTCAGCTGCAGACCCTCGTCATCTCCTTCATGGCCCTGTGGTGGGTCGTCGCGCCGATGACGGTCGAGGCGATCAGCCGCGGCCGCTCGCTCGGGCGGATCGCCACCGGGACACGGGTGGTGCGCGACGACGGCGGACCCGTCCGGCTGCGGCACTCCGCCGTGCGCGCGCTCGTGGGGGTCGGCGAGCTGTGGCTCACCGTCGGCGGCGGGGCGATCATCGCCTCCCTCGCCTCGGCGCGCGGGCAGCGGCTCGGCGACCGGCTCGCGGGGACGATCATCGTGTCCGTGCGCGCCTCGGAGGCGCTCCGGCTCCCCCTCGTCATGCCGCCCGAGCTCGGCACCTGGGCGAACGGTCTCACCGTGCGCGCGATGCCGGCGACCCTCGCGGCCGCGGCCCGCGACCTGCTCGGCCGCACGGCCCTGATGACGCCTCAGACGCGTATCCGGGTCGCCCGCTCGCTGGCCGCCCAGGTCGAGCCATTCGTCTCCCGCCCGGCACCGCCCGGGACGCACCCGGAGCGGTTCCTCGCGGCCGTCCTCGTCGTGCGGCGGGACGCCGAGCGGAAGAGGCTCGCGGCGGCGCAGGAGCTCGAGGACCGCTCGGCGGCGCTCATGCTCCGTCTCCCCCACGAGGTGACCGACTACGCCTGACCGGTCACCGCCGGCCCGTTCGTCGTCGCGCCCTTCGTCGTCGGGCCGTTCGTCAGTCCCGCCCGGTGAACGTGAGCGGACGCCGCCGGTTCGTCAGTGCCCGCCGGTGGAGTCCTGGACCCCCTCCGGGTCCGGCGCGGGATCGACCTCCCAGGTCTCCCGCCCGGCGGGGATCGCCCCCTCATCGAACGGCGCGGGCTCGATGTAGATCTGGAGGCGCAGCGGCACGGAGTCCCGCGCCCGCACCTCGGCGGCATCGATCGCGCGTGCGACGTCGGCGGCGGTCTCGACCGCGGGGACGGCGACCTTGGCGGCCACGAGCACCTCGTCGGGCCCGAGGTGGAGGGTGCGCATGTGGATGATGCGCTCGATGTCCTCGCCGTCGACCAGCGACCGCTCGATGGCGTCGTGGTGCTCGGGCAGCGCGGACTCGCCGACGAGCATGGAGATCATCTCGCGGGCGAGGAAGATCGCGATGACGACGAGGAGCACGCCGATCGCGCCCGAGCCGATGGCGTCCCACCGGCCGTCGTCGGTCGCGAGGGTCATGCCGACCCCGAACAGACCGAACACGAGGCCGAGGAGCGCCCCGGTGTCCTCGAGGATGATCGTCGGGATCTCCGGCGAGCGGGACTCCTTGAGGTACCGGAACCACGAGCGGTCGCCCTTGACCGCGGCCCCCTCCTTGAGGGCCGTCCGCAGGGCGAAACCCTCGAGCACGAGCGCGAGGAGCAGGACCGCGACGGGCACCCACTTCCAGTCGGTGATCGGGTGCGGGTCGCTGAACTTGTGCCACGCCTCGTACATCGCGAACAGGCCGCCGAGCGAGAACAGGACGATCGAGACGACGAACGCGGCGACGTAGCGCACCCGTCCGTAGCCGAACTGGTGGACCTCGGAGGCCTTCTTCGTCGCCCGGCGCCCGCCGATGAGGAGCAGCGCCTGGTTGGAGGAGTCCGCGACGGAGTGGACACCCTCGGCGAGCATCGAGCTCGAGCCGGTGAGCAGCCAGCCGAGGAACTTCAGCACGGCGATGCCGAGGTTCGCGAACAGAGCGGTGATGACGGACTTCATTCCGGAGCCGGCGGCCATGGTCGTCCTTCGTGGGCTGGTGGCTGTCGCCCGCGGTCCCGGGCGGCACGAGTGTAGGGGCACGGTGGCTCGGCCGGTCGCACGCGAGGGCTCACCTCCCACCTCTGCGAGCCTGGTCACATGGGGCGAACTCCCCGCCCTTATCGCTCGACGGATCCGGTCCGGTCCGTCAAGGTGGTCGCCATGCGGTCCATGTCGCGGGTCCTCGTCGTGCCTGCGGGCATGCTTGCGCTCGCCCTGACCCTCGGCGCCTGCTCGGACGGCCCGTCCGTCAGCTCCCGGTCCCCCTACGCGGACGACCCGGCCCCCTCGGCGCCCTCGCTCCCGAGCACCCCTCCCGGCACGGACCCGGACGCCGACCCGTCGGAGTCGCCGACCGAGGACGGGACGGACCCCGCGGACTCGCCCGACGGCACGGAGACGCCGTCCTCCGGCGAGGCGCCCACCACGGACGACGAGGAGTCCACGGAGACCCCGACCGCCACGCCGGACACGCGCCCGGAGGACCCGACCGAGGCTCCGAGCGAGGCGCCGACCGCCGCCCCCACCGAGGCACCGACCTCGGGCGAGGAGGACGAGCCGGTCGAGCAGCGCCCCGGCGGCCAGGACATCCGCGCGGCCGCGGGGGCCGCCCTGTCCGCCTACCCGGGGGCCGCGCTCGTCTCGGTGGTGCACCGCGACGACAACTCGGGCGAGGTCCCGCCGCCGGACACCGGCTACGTCGTGGTCCTCGTGGCCGGCCCGGACCGGGTCGAGGTCTCGCTCGACTCCGCGTACGGGGTGGTCGGGGCCGAGGTGAGCCCCGCCGACACCGTGCTGCGGGCACTCGCCGAGGAGGACGTCATCAGCGCCGACACCGCGCTCGACCAGGCCCTCGCGAGCGGCCTGCTCGAGGGGGAGGTCGTGCGCAGCATCGAGCTCGTGTCGTTCTCCGGGGCGCTGACGTGGGACATCCACGTGTTCGGCACGTCCGAGCGCGTGGCGTCGATCGCCGCCGAGGCCGCCGGGTCCGAGGAGAGCTCGTCCGCGGTGCCGTCCGCCCCGGGCTCCGAGTCGCCCACGGACTGACCGGCCGACCAGGTCGGGAGGCGCGCGGCGTCAGTCGTCGTCGCGCGGGGGTCAGTCGTGCGGGCCGAGCGAGGCGGGACACGGCCCGAGAGCGGGCAGCGCCCGGCAGCGGTCAGAGCCGGGCAGCGGTCAGAGCGACCGGGCCTCGTCCTCGAGGAGGATCGGCACGCCGTCACGCACCGGGTAGGCCAGGCCGGCCGCGGCCGAGCGAAGCTCCGCGGTGCCGTCCGGTGCCACGGCGTCCGTCAGCTCGTCCCCGGTGACCGGGCAGCGCAGCAGCGCCCGCACCCACGGCTCGAGCTCGCCGCCGCCGACGGTCACGCCGTCGGCCCGCACCGCCTGGGCGACCGGTCGGTCGGTCGGCTCCTGGGCAGCCTTCCCGCGGAGCGCCTGTTCCTGGCCGTCCCGTCCGACGGACTCGTCGTGGGTCATCGCTGCTCGCTCTCGTCGGTCGTCGCGTCGTCGCCGCCACGCAGGAGGCGCAGGTGCCCGCGCCGGGTGATCTCGTGCTCCCGCGCCGGCGGCTCACCGGTCAGGGGGGCGGGTGTCCCGCGGTGCATCGCGACGGCGCGCTCCGCCGGCCGGTGCTCGCGCGGACCGCGCGCGGCCGCGGCCCGGACCGCGTCGGCGAGCGCCTCGATGTCGTCCGACGACGGCGGTGCCGCCTCGAAGGAGGTGCTCAGCCGGACGACGTCCCAGCCGCGCGGGACGGACAACCGCGAGGCGTGGACGTCGCACAGGTCGTAGGCGTGAGGCTCCGGGGTCGCCGACAACGGACCGAGCACGGCGGTGGAGTCGGCGTACACGTAGGTCAGGGTGGCGGCGGCCGAACGGGTGCACGACGGCTTGGTGCACTGGCGGACGGCTCTCACACCTGCTGACGCTACCTGGTCCACCGGCCCGGGCGCGGCTCCGTCACGCGTCTCGTGCGCCACTGCCGGGGTGCGGGGTGGCAGGTCCCGGCGGCGACGCGGCAGCCGGACGACGACGGCACGGCCGCTCGTCCTAGGATCGCCAGGTGTCCGAGTCCACGGGCCCCGCGGTGGGGCCGCACCTGCCCGCGCTCCCCGCGCGACGCGACGGCCGCCGCCGCGAGCGCCACGGTCGCGGACCACGTGGCCCGCTCCTCCCGTGGCAGCTGCCCGGCTGGCGGACCCGGGCGGACCGGTTCGACGACCTCCTGCTCGACGCCGTCGAGCGCCTGGAGAAGGGCTGGGCCGCGGAGCTCTCCGGCGTGGAGATCGCGGTCGAGGACGTCCCGCCGTCGGACCCCGCCCCGTGGGAGCACCGGGCGATCGCCCTGGGCCGGTACTACGCCGGCGACCGGGCCGCCGGGCTGCCCCGGCGCATCGTCGTCTACCGGCGCCCGGTGGAGTCCCGCGCCGTCGACGCCCACGACCTCGGCGAGCTCGTCACCGCGGCGCTCGTCGAGCAGGTGGCGGCGATGCTCGGCCGCACGCCCGGCGAGATCGACCCGGACCACCCGGGCGCCTGAGCGACGCCTGCCGGCGGACTCCCCCCGTGCCGGGCGAGCGCCGTCACCGGTCGCGAACGTGCCGGACCTTGCAGGGCCCGGCCGTGATCACCGGACGAGGACGTCGATCTCGCCGGACTCGCGCGCGTCGGGCACGGCACCGAGCACCCCGACGAGGCGGCCGGTCGGCACCTCGGTGTCGAGGAGCACGGCCGACAGCACGCCCGGGCCGTCCGCCGCGTCCGGGGCGCCGTCCTCCCCGCCGGCGTCGGAGCCCGCGTCGTCGCGCGCCCCGTCCGCCTGCTCGGTGGCCACCCGAACGACGGTCGCTCCTTCGGGAGCATCGGCGAGCACCGTGCTCCCCGGCGTCACCTCGATCTCCTCGGCCGCGCCGGGTCGGGCGAGATCGCTCACCGTGACGACCGTCGGCGCCTCGCCGGGGTTGGTCACCGCGATCCGCGAGCGCACCCCGAGCGCCCCGCCGGGCAGGACGTGGACGGCGGACGACGCGGGCTCGGCGGCCGCCGTCCACGCGAGGTCGACGGCGAGGTCGCCGCTCCCCTCGGGGCTCGCGCCCTCCTGGGTCGTGACGGCGGAGGCCGCCACCGCGCCGTCGGTCCGCACGCGCACGCCGTGCACGCCCTCGGCCACGCCGGTCAGCGGGACGTCGAGCACGACGCCCGGGTCGAGGACGACGTCCTGCGCCCCGCCCAGGGGCGTCCAGCCGTCCTCCGTCGTCAGGTCGAGCGACGCCGTGACGACCTCGTCGGCCGGGTTGACGAGGCGGACGGCCGCGGTGCCCCCGGGCGCCACCTCGACGACGGGGACGTGCACCTCGCCGGCGGGTCCGGTGCCGGCGGTGACGACGTCGAGCCCGGCGGACGCGAGCCCCTGCGTGCGCAGGTCCTCGAGCGACGCGGCGAGCCGTCCGCCCCTGCCGTCGACCCGCAGGGCGATCGCCGGGCTCTCGACCGAGGCCTCGACGGGCAGCTGGACGGTGGAGCGGGGCGGGACGACCACGTCGCTGAGCGCGGGGGCGTCGACGATCCCGACCGCGGTGTGCACCGTGACGTCGGCCGTCACGGGCACGGGCCCGGCGTTGGTGAGGCTGAGCAGCGCGGTCGACCCGAGCTCGGTGGACCCGCCGACGAGCCACGCCGACGCCGCCGGCGCCTGGCAGGTCGCGGCGGCGATGCCGCGCAGGTCGCCGGCGTCGGTCCGCACGACGACGGCACCGCCGCCGCTGCCCGGCGCGGTCGCCCCCGCCTCGTCGACCGGCGCGACCGTGAGGACGCCGGGGTCGGCGGTCGCCGTCGCCAGGCTCCGGATCGCGGACTCCCCCGCGGCCACGGTGTCGAGCCCGACGCTCTCGCCGGCACCGGAGCCCTCCGCCCACTCCGCCTCGGCGACCGGGGCGTCTCCGACGGCCCACGTGTGCAGCTGGGTGGTCGAGCGGACGGTGCGGTCGCCCTCGTCCTGGTCCGGGTCCGCCGGGCCCGTGTCCTCGGTGGTGGGGACGGGGACGGGCGCACACACGTGGGTCGACCCCGTGGCGGGCAGCGCGATCCCGGAGGCCTCGGCCGGGCGGAGCTCGGGCGCCGGGAGTGCCTGCCCGGCCCACAGGGCTCCCCCGGTCAGGGCGAGCACCGCCACGGCCCCGACGGCCGCCCCGGCCGCGCGTGCTGCTGTCCTACCGGTCACCACTCCTCCTCCCGGCGCACGCGCAGCGGCAGGGCGAGGAGCACGACGACGCCCAGCACCACCGCCTGCGCGGCGCCCATCCACACCGACCACGGCTCGCGGTGGACCACCGACAGCTCGCCACCCTCGCCCGCCGGCACGGCGAACGCCTGCCGGCCCTCGACCTCGACCACCTCGAGCGGCGCGCCGTCGAGCGTGGCCTCCCAGCCCCGGTGGGGCGTCTCGGCCAGCAGCAGCACGCGGTCCGCGTCCGTCGACTCGACCACGGTGTCCACCTCGACCGCCTCGGCGTCGACGTCGGTCACGACCACCGCGTCGTCCGCAGCATCACCACCAGCGTCGTCGCCGTCCGCGCCGTCGCCCTCCGCCCGGCCGCCGTCCGGCAGGTCGGCGGCGTCGACGAGCCGCACGCGCGCGATCGAGCTGGCGCTGCCCTCGACCTCCGGGTCGCGCGAGAGCCGCAGCACGGTGCCGGACCCGTCGTCGGTCACGCCCTCGAGCCCGGGGACGGTGGCGAGCCGGGCGACGAGCGCCTCACGGTCGGCGTCGGTCGCCCCGGGCATCGGCTCCGGGTCGACGACGACGACGCCGACGGCGTGGTGCGAGAGCTCCTCGACGGCGCCCGGCTGCCCGCCGTCCGCCAGCAGGGCCACGACGTGTGCAAGGTCGTCGGACGCGCGCTCGTCGGCCGTGCCGAGCCTGATCGTCACGGCGGCGTCGGCCTCGCGCCGGCCGTCACCGCGCCACAGCTCGGCGGCGACCTCGTCCGCGCCGGCCTGGAGGTGGAGGACCCGTGAGCGCAGGCCGGACGCCTGCTGCTCGACCGACAGCGCCGGCACCGCGCCGCCCGCCCGGGGGGCGAGGTGGTTCCACGTGCCCGCGGACGCGACCCACGTGCCCGCGGAGGCGAGCGGCACGAGCACGAGCACGATCGCGCCGACGGCGGCAAGGCCCTGACGCAGCCCGAGCTCCTGACCGCCGAGGGCCTCGGGGATGCCGTCGGCCGCGGCGACGACCGCGAGCAGGAGGCCCAGCAGGGCGAGGGTGGCCCCCGGGCCGGCCCACCCGGCGATCTCGGCGCCGTCGATCCCCGTGCCGCCCGGCACGCGGGTGGCGGCGACCGCAGTGGCGACCCCGAGCGCCGTGACGACCCAGCCGGCGCGGACCGCACGCGCCCGGCCGAGCCGGAGGAGCGCGAGGAGAGCGAGGACGAGCAGCAGGACGCCCGGCACGAGGAGGAGCAGGTCGCGCCAGGGCAGGTCGAGCACCTGGGTCGGGTCGGCGGGTGCACCCGAGGGCAGGTCCTGCGGGAGCCCGAGCAGGGCGAGCCACGCGGGCCCGGGGGCCGACGCGAGCCCGTGGCCCGGGTCCGCGACGGCGATCGCGAGGGGGCCGCGCTCGAGCGCCGTGACGATCGTCGGCGCGAGCAGCGCCAGCGCGGGCACCGGGACGAGGAGCAGGAGGCCGCGGCGCCGCGGGACGAGCGGCGCGAGCACGAGCAGCCCGACGAGCGCGGCGGGCAGGAGGATCGGCGCGCCGGCGCTCGCGAGCGCCAGGGCGAGCCCGGCGCCGGCGGCACCCGTGATCGCGCCCGCCCGCGTCGTGCGGCGCGGCCGGACGACCGCACCGTTCCCGGGGTCGTTCGCCGCGGCACCGTCGTTCCCGGGACCGTCGTCCTCGAGCGGCTCGCCGTCGACGTCGACCCGACGCGCGTCGACCATCCCGGAGCGGATGACGTCCCGGCGCCGCACGCCGGCCACCCAGGCGATCCCGAGGCCGACGAGCGGGAGCGCGACGTGCGCGAGGACGGCCCCGAGCCGCCCCTCGCCGAGGGCCAGCCACAGCGTGGGGGCGACCGCCCAGGCGAGCGCGGCGGCGGCGCGCAGGAGGAGGGAGCGCGTGGCGGCGCCCGTGGCGGCCCACGCCGTGAGGGCCGCGGCCGGCACGGCGAGCAGGACCGCGAGCGTGGCCACCCAGCCCGGGGAGAGGCCGACGAGGCCGAGCACCCAGGCGGCCGCGGCGAACAGGGTGAGCATCGGGTCCGCCGGGCCGGGGGCGCCGACCCCGGAGTCCATCCAGGTCGAGCGTGCCGTGATCCACAGGTCCTCGGCCGACCGGCCGAGGTGGGCGAGCGCGCCGCCTACGGGCTGGCCGCCGCCGACGAGCGGGAGCACGAACGGCAGCGCGAGCGTGAGGGCGACGAC
Source organism: Georgenia sp. Z1344 (assembly GCF_049856295.1). Taxonomy (GTDB): domain Bacteria; phylum Actinomycetota; class Actinomycetes; order Actinomycetales; family Actinomycetaceae; genus JB111. The sequence goes on from NZ_JBNDMZ010000007.1 coordinate 145,260, forward strand.
GACGACCAGGCCGAGCGTCACCCGGCGGCGTCGGCCGAGCTCGGCCCGCTCGGCGAGCTCGAGCTCCGAGGGCGCCTCGGCGAGCCGGCGCGCCGTGGCGGTCTGCCGGCGGATGGCGGCGCGCGCGGCGCGGACCTCGCCCGGCGTCGCCTCGAGCTCGCGCAGCGCGGCCCGGGAGCCGCGGCCGGCGGATGCGATCCGCCGGCGCGCGGCGGGGACCTTCGGCAGGCGGGCGACGAGCCGGCCGACGGCGGAGAGCTCGGCGACGGCGAGCGGCGTGTCTTTGCCGAGCATCCGCCACAGGGCGCGCAGCGGCCCGAGCAGGACGTAGCCGAGCGCGAGCAGCGGCCAGGTGCCGCGCGCGGCGAGCAGGGCGTTGTAGAGCTGGGCGGTGCGCCGCGCGGAGAAGGAACGGGCGGGGCTGCCGCGGTGGGCGCCGCCGGTCCCGGGGTCGCTCGCCCCGTCGAAGCCGGGGTGGGCGTCGGCCGGGCCGCCGTCCCGCACGTCCCCGTCCACGGCGAGGGCGCCGCGGGCGGCGTCGTCGTCATCGTCGGCGTGGTCGACGACCCGGACGCCGCCGTGCCCCGAGTCGCGCAGCCCCAGGTAGGAGGCCCGCCGGTGGAGCACGTGGGCGGTGGGCTCGACGACGACCCGGTACCCCGCGGCACGCACGCGCCGGGAGAGTTCGAGGCCGTCCCCGAACGGGCCGAGCACCTCGTCCGTGCCGCCGAGCCGCTCCCACACCTGCGCGCCGACGAGCATGCCGGCGGTGCCGACCGCGAGCACGTCCTGGCGGTGGTCGTGCTGGCCCTGGTCGATCTCCTTCGGTTCGACGTCCGCCACGCGGCGCGCCCGGCGCGTGGCCCGCACGCCCACCTCGAGCAGCCGGCCGGGGTCGTCCCAGTCGACCTGCTTGGCGCCGACCACGGCGAGCGACCGGCCGGCCTCCGCGGCACGGAGCTGACGGTCGAGCGCCCGGGGTGCCGGCGCGGAGTCGTCGTGCAGCAGCCAGAGCCAGTCGGGGTGCGACGCGGCCCCGGCATCGAGCACACCGTCGGTCACCGCGCGCATCTCACCGGTGGTGACGGGCGACATCTCGCCCGTGGCCGCGCGGAAGCTCGAGCCCGCGGTCGTCGCACCGCCGGTTCCCGCGTCCGTCCGGCCGGAACGGCGTGCGGCCCGCTCGACCAGCTTCGCGTAGGCGTCCAGGCCCGCGGAGACGGCGCCGCCGAACGTGCTCGCGCCCTGCGCGGTGACGAGGCGGACGCGCGAGACGTCCTCGAGCCCGGACCGGTGGACGACCTCGACGATCGGCTCGCCGGTGCCGATGTCACGGCCCGGGGCGGCGACGTCGACGACGACGACGACCTCGGGGTGATGGGACTGCGCGGCGACGGCGGCGAGGGTGCGTTCGAGGTACGGCGTCACCCCGCAGGTGACGACCACGGCGAGCGTCGTCGCCCGCGCGGGTGCAGCGGTGGTGCGGTCGACCACCTGCTAGACGGCGAGACGCTTGACGCGGCGGCGCTCGCGCTCCGAGAGGCCGCCCCAGATGCCGAACCGCTCGTCGTTCTCCAGCGCGTACTCCAGGCACTCCGAGCGCACGTCGCACGACGAGCACACCCGCTTGGCCTCCCGGGTCGAGCCACCCTTCTCGGGGAAGAACGCCTCGGGGTCCGTCTGCGCGCACAGGGCGCGGTCCTGCCAGGACAGGGGTCCCTCGTCACCGTTGTCGAGGTGCTCGAGCCCCGAGAGGTCGGTGTCCTCCCAGGACGTGGTCAAGGGTCCGTCACCCAGGATGTTCCACATGTCAGTCACTGCTCCAGTCGCCGCCGTTGGCGTGAATTACACCCGTGTCATCCGCACCCCGTCAAGGGGAGGGACCAGCATCACGGCGCGTCGCCCGGCGTGTCGCCCTGGGACGTAGCCTGGTCCGGTGCACGATGCCCTGCTGATCATGGACCATCTCGCGACCCTCGGAGCCGCGCCCGCCGTCACCGCCTACGCGCCCGACGGGCGGCTCGAGGTCTCGGGCCGCGTCGCCCGCCAGTGGGCGAGCAAGATCGGCGGTCTCCTGCGCGACGAGCTGGACGCCGAGCCCGGCGACCTGCTGGCCGTCGACCTCCCCCCGTCCTGGCGGGCGCCGCTGTGGACGCTCGGGGCCCTGGTCGTCGGAGTCACGCCCCACCTGTCCGGCGCCCCGGCCGCCGACCACGGTGCGGGACCGGCGGGCTCAACGGGTGCCGCGGGCTCCACGGGTGCCGGGCCGTCCGCCACGGCCCCTGCGACGGCCCCGCTGGCCACCGTCACGCACGAGCCCGCCGCCGCGGGCGCGGTCGCCGGCACCGTGCTCGCGCTGGCCGAGCCCTCGATGTCGATGCGCTGGGCCGGCGACCTCCCGGCCGGGGCTCTCGACGCCTCCGCCGAGACGCTCGCCCAGCCCGACGAGCTCATCCTCCCGCCGACCCCCGCCGAGGGGGACCCGACCGCTGAGGCGGGTGCCGCCGTCGGGCGGGGTCTCGACCGTGGTGCGCGCGTGGCGCTCGTGCCGACCTCGACGGCCCACGGGGTCGCGTGGGTGCTCGGCACCTGGCTCGCGGGCGGCTCGGCCGTGCTCCTCGCCCCGGGGACCTCGCCCGAGGAGGCGGCGCGACTCGCCGAGGTGGAGCGCGCGACGCTGCAGGCGGCAGACTAGGGCGATGCGCGGAATCATCCTGGCCGGCGGCGCCGGCACCCGGTTGCACCCCATCACCATCGGCGTGAGCAAGCAGATGGTGCCGGTCTACGACAAGCCGATGATCTACTACCCGCTCACCACGCTCATGCTGGCGGGCATCCAGGACATCCTCGTCATCACGACGCCCCACGACCAGGCCCAGTTCCAGCGCCTCCTCGGCGACGGCTCGCAGTTCGGCATCAGCCTCGACTACGTGGTCCAGTCGGAGCCGAACGGTCTCGCGCAGGCGTTCGTCCTCGGCGCCGACCACGTCGGCACGGACCACGCGGCGCTCGTGCTCGGGGACAACATCTTCTACGGCCCCGGCATGGGCACGCGGCTGCGCCGCAACACCGAGGTCGACGGCGGGGCCGTGTTCGCGTACCACGTGGCCGACCCGACCGCCTACGGCGTGGTCGAGTTCGACGCCGACCACCGCGCGATCTCCATCGAGGAGAAGCCCGCGCAGCCGCGCAGCTCGTTCGCCGTGCCCGGCCTGTACTTCTACGACAACGACGTGCTCGAGATCGCGAAGAACCTCGAGCCCTCCGCCCGCGGCGAGTACGAGATCACCGACGTCAACCGCGCCTACCTCGAGGCCGGTCGCCTGTCCGTCGAGGTCCTCCCCCGCGGCACCGCCTGGCTCGACACCGGCACCTTCGACTCGCTCGCCGACGCGACCGCGTTCGTCCGCACCGTCGAGGCCCGGCAGGGGCTCAAGGTCGGCTGCCCGGAGGAGGTCGCCTGGCGCATGGGCTTCCTCACCGACGACGAGCTGCGCGAGCGCGCCGAGCCGCTGCGCAAGTCCGGGTACGGGGAGTACCTGCTCGGGATCCTCGCCCGCGGTCGCTGAGCGGCTGACACGCCGACCATCTGCCCCGCCGGCGGGCGACGAGCCGACCGCCTGGCGACGAGCCGCCGGGCGACACGCCTGACGACTCTCTCGCCCGGTTGTCATCACTTTCTCATGACGCCGTGCTGGGATGACGTTCATCATGACGTCACCCGCAGGACACCTCGGGGGCGCGGCCTCCCCTGCGGTCGGCGCGCCCGGGAGTGGCGCGGGCTCGGGCGTCCCGTCCACGACGAACCCCGGAACCGAGCACGACGACGACACGCGTGCCGCATCGTCGCCGACCCCCGATGAGCCCGGACCCGGCACCCCGACCGCCGGCGCCACGGCTGCGCACCCGGCGCCCTCCGGCCTCGCCGTCGTCCCGTGGCGCCGCGTGGCCGTCGCGCTGTCGGTGGTCTCCCTGCTCGTCACCGTCGCCAGCTACATCCCCACCCGCTGGACCGGGGGCGGGCTGTTCTACGGCGGCGGCGAGTGGCACCACATCTTCGACGTCGCGCTCGAGAACTCGGTGGCCACCACCTGGTCGACGATGCTCATGACCGCCGGGGCCGTGCTGTGCGGCCTGTGCGCGTGGCTCGTCCGGCGCCAACGGTCCGGCGCCGCCTGGCCGTGGGTGCTCCTCGGGCTGGGGCTCGCCGCCTTCGCCGTCGACGAGGCGTCGAGCCTGCACGAGCGGCTGCCGCTGGTCGTCGACCGGCTCGGCATCGAGGCCTCGATCACCTACGCCTGGCTGATGATCGGCATCCCGCTGGCGATCGCGGTGGTGGTCGGCGTCGTCGTGTGCGCCATCCGGCTGCCACGGAGCGCGCGGTGGCTGATGATCGCGGGGATCCTCGTGTTCTTCGCCGGGGCGGTCGGTGTCGAGATGCTCACCGGCGAGCTGCGCACGTACGCCCCGGACGTCCACAACCGGTTCCTCTCCGAGCTCATCCACTCCGAGGAGCTGCTCGAGCTGCTCGGCATCGGGATCGCCGTGTGCGCGCCGCTGAGTGCGCTGCGCGTGACGCCCCGCCGCGCGGACCCGGGCGAGCTGCACCTCGTCGTCGCGACGCGCTGACCGCGGCGCCGACCAGCTCCCGCCGCTCCCGCCTCGGCTCAGGCCCCCGCGACCACCGACACGTCGAGCAGTCCCGGGAAGTCCTCGAACCAGTCCGCGGCGTCGGCGCTGCACCGCAGCCGCACCGTCGTGCCGTGGGGGTCGAGGTTCGCCGGGTGCCGCGGGTGCGCGCCGCACGGCGGCACCGGGAGGCCGTAGAGCTCGCCCTCGTCGAGGTAGTTCTGCACGTCCTCGAAGATCGTCGCCGCCGCGCAGCTCGCCGTCCCGTGACTCATGCCGACCAGCTCCCGGTCATAGCTGAACGGCTCGGTGAGGCGCGGTCCCGAGACCGCCACCCGAACCGTCGGGTGATCACCGGGCGCGGGCTCGCCGGGAACCACGGCCACCGTGACGCCGGCCGACCGGAACGCCCACGTCAGGCACGCCTCGACCAGGCCGATCACGGCCGGGTCGGCAGCGGTGCGCACGGTCACTGCTCAGGCCCGGGGCGCGACGGCTCAGGCCCCGAGGACCTCGGGCGCCGCGGCCCGCCAGCGCTCGTCCCACGCACCGATCGGCTCGACCCCGGCCGCCCGCAGCGAGTCGTGCCCGAGCACCGAGTACGCGGGGCGGGGGGCCTTCGCGGGGAACGCGTCCGCCGTCGTCTCCCCCACCATGGCCGGATCCTTGCCGAGCGTCTCGACGATGAGGCGCGTGAAGCCGTGCCAGCTCACCTGCCCCGAGCTCGTCGCGTGGTAGGTCCCCGGGGCGGCGTCGGCGGCGACGAGGCGCACGATCAGGTCAGCGACGTCGCGGGTCCAGGTCGGCTGGCCCACCTGGTCGGTGACGACGGACAGCGAGTCGCGCTCGCCGGCCAGGCGCGCCATCGTCCGGGGGAAGCACTTCCCCCCGGCGCCGTAGAGCCACGCGGTCCGCACGATGAGCGCGCGCGGGTCCTCGGCGCGCACGGCCCACTCACCGGCGGCCTTCGTCCGGCCGTACGCGGAGGCCGGGGCGATCGGCGCGGCGGCCGGGTACGGCTCGCTCGCGACGCCGTCGAACACGTAGTCGGTGGAGACGTGGACGGTGCGCGCACCGGCGGCCGCGGCGGCGCGGGCGAGGAGCTGCGGGCCGACGGCGTTGAGGCGGAAGGCCGCGGGCTCGGCGTCCTCGGCGTCGTCGACGGCGGTCCAGGCTGCGCAGTTGACGACCACGTCGACGTCCCGCACGGTCCGCGCGACGAGCGCGGGGTCCGTGATGTCGAGGTCGTCCCTGCCGAGCGCCGTCACGTCCTCGCCCGCCTCACGGAGCGCGGCGTCAAGATCCTGGCCGAGCATCCCGGCCGCCCCGGTGACCATCCAGCGCACGTCGTGCCTCCCTCGGCCCGCCCGGCCCCTCCGCGCGACGACCACGACCACAGTAGTGGCGCCCCGCGCGGCTAGGCTGGCCCGGCACGCGGCCCGGTCCCGCGCGGCCACGTACCGCGCACACCCGCGCCGCTGACGACCACACCCGCGCGACGGAAGGACCACGCCATGGAGATCCGCGAGCTGAAGGTCGGCGGCGCCTACGAGATCACCCCGAAGCAGTTCACCGACCCGCGGGGCGTGTTCTTCGAGGCCTACAAGTCGAGCGAGTTCGAGAAGGTCGTCGGGCACACGCTCTCCCTGGCCCAGACCAACAGCTCGGTCTCGGCCGCGGGCGTCCTGCGCGGCATCCACTTCGCGCAGCTGCCGCCCTCGCAGGCCAAGTACGTGTGGTGCCCGCGCGGCGCGCTGCTCGACGTCGTCGTCGACGTCCGGGTCGGCTCGCCCACCTACGGTCAGTGGGACTCGGTCCTCCTCGACGACGTCGACCGCCGCGCGATCTACGTCGGCGAGGGCATCGGCCACGCCTTCTGCTCGCTCGAGGACGGCTCGACCGCGGTCTACATGTGCTCGACCCAGTACGCGCCGGGCCGCGAGCACGGCATCCACCCGCTCGACCCGGCCATCGGCATCGAGTGGCCGAGCGTCGACCGCGCCGGCAACCCGATGGAGCTGCTGCTCTCGGACAAGGACTCCGCGGCGCCGAGCCTGGCCGAGGTCGCCGACCAGGGTCTGCTCCCCACGGCGCAGGAGGCCGCCGACTTCTACGCGAGCCTGAGGTGAGCGAGGGCCCGGCTCGGGAGAGCGCCGCACCGGCGCACGGGGCGGGAGGGCACGGCCCGACGGCGGTCGACACCGCGGTGTGCGCCGTCGTCGTCACGTACTCCCCCGACCTCGAGCGGCTCGACCCGCTCCTCACGGCGCTGGGCGCCCAGTGCGCGCGCGTCGTCGTCGTCGACAACGGGCCGGGCGGTTCGGGGCTCGAGGCGGCCTGCGAGCGCCACGGCGCCGAGCTCGTCGCGCTCGGCGAGAACACGGGCATCGCGAACGCGCAGAACGTCGGGATCGAGCGGGCGGTGGCGGACGGGGCCACCCACGTGCTGCTGAGCGACCAGGACTCGCTGCCCGCCCCGGACATGGTGGCCGAGCTGCTCGCCGGTCTGGACCGCGGCGAGGGGCAGGGACGAGGACCGGTCGGCGCCGTCGGGCCCGTCGCGGGTGACGTGCGCTCGGAGACCGAGGAGCTCGTCTACGTGTCGCGGCGCTGGGGCCCGCGGCGCGCACGGCCGGACGAGGTCGACGACGACGGACTGATCGACGCCGCCTTCCTCATCGCCTCGGGCTGCCTCGTACCGGCCGCGGTGCTCGAGCGCGTGGGGCCGATGAACGCGGACTGGTTCATCGACCACGTCGACCTCGAGTGGGGGCTGCGCGCGCGGCGGGCCGGGTACCGCCTGCTCGCCGTGACGACCGCGCGGCTCGACCATGCCCTCGGCGACAGCCTCGTCAAGCTGCCCGGGCGCGCCCAGGAGGTGCACGTCCACTCGGCGTTCCGCACGTACTTTCTCGCGCGCAACACCGTGCTGCTCCTGCGCTCGGGGCTGCTGCCGCCGGCGTGGGCGGTCGGCTACGCCGTGTGGCTGGGCAAGTACGTCGCCTTCAATTCACTTCTTGTTCCTGGCCGGATCGACCGCGCACGGAGGATGATGCGGGGTGTGGTCGACGGAGTGCTCGGCCGCACCGGTCCCGCTCGCTGAGGAGCCCAGATGTCCTTCCCCCGTCCGCGCCTCGCCACCCTGTGGCTCGCGCTCGCCACCGCCGGCGCCGCACTGGTCGCCCCGTCGGCCGCCGTCGCCTCCCCGCTCGGGCCAGTCGGGACCGACTCCCCCGACGACGACGGATCGCCCGGTGCCGCGGCGTCGTCGTCGGACGGTGTCTCGTCGTCGCCGGACGGCACCACGACACCCGACGGGATCGGCTCCCCGGACGGCATCGGCGCACCCGATGCGGGCGCCCTGCCCGAGGGGTCGACGGACGCCTCCTCCGAGGCCACCACCGATGACGGGACCACCGCCACCGAGGTGTACCCGCGCCCCGCCGACGGCACGTGGGAGATCGAGGGCCACGGCTGGGGCCACGGCATCGGCATGTCCCAGTGGGGCGCCCAGGGCGCGGCGCTGCAGGGCGTGAGCAGCACCGACATCCTCTCCTTCTACTACCCGGGCACCCGGCAGGCGGACATCGGCAACCCGGTCGTCCGCATCCGCCTCCTCGCCCTCGCGGGTCGGACGTCGGTCACCGCGTGGGCGCCGTCGGGCCAGACGCTGCGCGCCACCGCGGGCGGGACGAACCTCGGCGCCCCCGCGGGCGGCCGCCTGACGGTCACGCGCACGTCGACCGGGTTCCGGCTCGAGCACCGCACCACGCCGGGCGGGTCCGTCGGCTGGTCGACGACGACCACGGCCCCGGTCACGCTCGCCACGAACGACGGCGTCGTCGTCGGGGCCTCCCCCACCGGCGGCGGCACCTGGTACCGCGGCGAGGCCGCCGTCCAGCCCACCTCCGGCACGCTCGAGGTCGTCAACCACGTGCGGATGGAGGACTACCTGCGCTCGGTCGTCCCGCGCGAGGCGCCGGCGTCCTGGCACTACTCGGCCCTCGAGGCGCAGTCCGTGGCCGCCCGCACCTACGCCCGGCACGAGATGCGCACCGGCGGCATCTACGACCTGTGCGACACGACGAGCTGCCAGGTCTACGCGGGCCGCGGATCTGTGAGTGCGAGCGGCGCCCTCACCGGCCACGAGCACGCCCGCACGGACATCGCGATCGCCTCGACCAACGGACGCATCCTCGAGGGGCGGACGACCGCCGGGGGCGCGTGGGGCCCGGCGTTCACGCAGTTCTCGTCGTCCAACGGCGGCTACTCGGTGGCCGGCTCGCGCCCCTACCTCATGGCCCGCGCGGACCCGTGGTCCGGGACCGCCCCCGGCGACCCGGTGACGAGCTGGTCGACCACCCTGCGTGCCACCGACGTCGACGCCCGGTGCGCCGCCGGCGGGACCGTGCGAAGCCTCGTCGTCACCGCGCGCGACGGCCGGGGCGACCTCGGCGGGCGCATCACCGGCCTGCGGCTCGACTGCACGACCGGCCCGGTCGACGTCACCACCGAGTTCACCCGTCGCCTCGGCATGCGCTCGAGCTGGTGGCGGCCGGTGCCCGAGGAGTACCCCTCGGTGTTCTTCCTCAACGACGCCTGGACCGCGTGGGCGAACCACGAGGTGCGCCTCGGCGCCGCCACCTCCTCGCCCCTGGCCGGCGACTGGGACGGCGACGGCACGGACACGGTCGGCGTGCGCGACGGCAACCGCCTCACGCTCGCCCGCGACCACAGCGGCGCGACGACGACCACCCTCGACTACGGCCGCGCCGGCGACGTGCTGCTGACCGGCGACTGGGACGGCGACGCGGGCGACAGCTTCGCGGTCCGCCGCGGGAACACCTACCTCCTGCGCGACGCCCTGACGTCGGGGGTCGCCGACACGGTGCTCGACTACGGCCGGGCGGCCGACGAGGTGTTCGTCGGGGACTGGGACGGCGACGGCGTCGACACGCTCGCGGTACGCCGCGGGAACCGGTTCTTCGTGTCGAACTCACTCGTCTCCGGCTGGGCCGATGCCGAGCTCGACTACGGCCGGGCCGGGGACACGGTCCTCGTGGGCGACTGGGACGGCGACGGCGTCGACACCTTCGCCGTGCGGCGCGGCAACACCTACCTCGTGCGCAACGAGCTGACCTCGGGCGACGCGGACATCGAGCTCGCCTTCGGACGCGCGAGCGACTCGGTCGTCGTGGGCGACTGGGACGGCGACGGCGAGGACACCCTGGGCGTGCACCGCGTCGAGGCCTGGTAGCAGGCCCACGAGCTCACCGCCGAGATCTCAGCGCTCGGGCTGCCCGTCCCCGTCCGCAGGCACGGACCCAGTCCCGTCCGCGGGCACCGGGCCCGCCTCGTCCACAGGCACCGGCCCGGCCTCGTCGACCGCCACCTCGGCGGCACCCTGCGGCGCGTGCCGCCGGACGAGCACGCCGGTGCCCAGGCCCAGCGCGAGGTCGACCACGGTGAGCAGCACCCGCGACATGAGGATGGTGACGAGCACGCCGCCCCCGCTGAGCAGACCGGCGAGCATGATGCCGAGGATGCTCTCGCGCACACCCACGCCGGCGGGCACGATGACGACGAGGAACCCGACCACCCACGCCAGCGCGTAGCCGCTGACCGCACGCGCGAACGTCCCGAGCGTGGGGTCCAGACCGACGGCGGTGGCGATGAGCCACACCTGCAGGCCGGCCAGCAGCCAGCCGACGATCGCCCACGAGGATGCCCTCAGCACGCCCCGCGCGGAGAGCGGGTGCTCGAGCGGTGGGCGCCGGATGAGCTTCAGCGCCACGCCGAGGATGCGGTTGAGCACGGGCGGCAGGAGCACGACGACGAACACCGGCAGGAACCAGACGACCCACCCGACCTCGGAGCGCACGGCCGGGTCGAACGCCACCGCACCGGCGGCGAGCGCGAGGCCGGTGACGATGGAGACGAGCAGCGAGACGACCATGCCGGAGACCGACCGGCGCCGCGGGATGTCGATGTCCTTGCCCATCTCGGCGGCCGCCACGATGTTCCACACGCCTCCCGGCAGGTACTTGCCCACCTGGGACACGAAGAACAGCCGCGCCGCCGGGGCGAGCCCGAGCCGGGACCCGAGGTCGATGAGCACCTCGCGCCACGAGAGCATCGTCGCGACGACGTAGAGGACCGAGACGAGCAGGCCGACGACGACGATCCACCACGGCATCTGGCTGAGCGAGTCGACGACGATGTCCCACTGGTTGGCCACCGCCAGGACTGCCGCGCCGATCGCCGCGACGAGGAACAGGCCGCGCACCCACGGCGACCGCAGGGCTCCGAGGATCTTCTTCACGAGGTCAGCTCGCGCCACAGGGGCTCGACGACGGCGGACGGCGTGAGGTCGCGGGCCCGTTCGCGCGCGCGGGCGCGGAGGTCGGCGACCCGCTCGGGGTCCGCGAGGAGGCGCTCGAGCGCGTCGGCGAGCGCGGCCGGGTCGCCCGGAGGGACCAGCAGCGCGGCGTCGCGGAGGAACCGGCGCTGCGGTGGGGTGTCGGAGGTGACGACGGCGCAGCCCGCGGCGAGCGACTGGTAGACCTTGTTCGGCACGACCTTGAGGCCCTTGTCGGTGTCGCCGAAGATGCCGAGACCGATGTCGTGGGCGGCCACGAGGTCCGGCAGCTCGTCGGGAGCGACCCAGTCGACCCACTCGATCCCGGGCACGCCGCCCAGGACAGCCCGCGCCTCGGCGTGGTCCTGCCCCGTGCCGACGAGCGTGACGCGCAGCGGGACCCCGCGCCGGTGGAGCTCGGCGAGCGCCCGGGCGATCGTCACGGTGCCCTGCAGCGGGGTGAACAGCCCGTAGAAGACCATGCGGGGCGTGGCCGAGGTGCTCGTGGCGCGCCGCTCCCCCGCCAGCCGCCAGACCTCGGTCGCACCGACGGGGACGACGACGGTCCGCTCCCGCACGGCCGGCGCCGCGAGCTCGGCGTGCTCCTCGGTGTCGACGACGACGACGTCCGCCGCGCCGGTCGCCATCCGGTCGAGCGCCGAGAGCGCGGCTCCGCGGACCCGGTCGTCGACGCCCCGGTCCCGCGCGGTGCTCGCGGCGAAGATGAGGTGGTCGAGGACGATCGTCGCGCGCGGGAACAGGGCCCGGGCGAGGAGGACGTCGAAGTGTCCGAGGTAGCCGACGACGACGACGTCGGGCGCCCGCTCGCCGCCGAACGCGAACGAGCCGTCGACGAGCCCGGCCCAGCGACTCGCCAGACGCGCGGCCAGCCGCGGGAGGAGCCACGGCCGCCGCAGCATGTCGACCCGGTCCGCCGTGGTCAGGCCGAGCGGGCGGTCGAGCTCGCGGACCGTGGCGCCGCGCGCGGCGAGGCCCGCGAGCAGAACCCCGGAACGCGGGTGGACGGACGTGTCGTAGGTGCCGAAGCCGAGAACCCTCACCGGCCCGGACGCCCCTGACGCAGCTCCTCGGGCGCGGCGACGTCGGCGTGGCCGTCGGTCGCGTACCCGTTCGTGCCGTTCGCCTCGGGCGCGCCGTAGCCGTCGGCCCCGGCCGACGCGTATCCGGCCGGCTCGTACCCGGCGTGGTCGTCGCCCCCGATGCCGCCGATGTCCCGCGGCACCCCGTTGCTGTCGACCCCGGACGCGGCCCCGTTCGGGGCGACGGCGTAGTCATGGGAGCCGGGCACCACGGCGGCCGGGGTTCTCAGGTGGGGGACCTCGGGGACGGTCGCGCGTCCGGTCGTCGGCTCCGCGGCCCGCGGCGCGGTGCCGGCGGACGGGGCGTCGCCCGGTGCCGGTCCCACGCGGGCGGCGTCCCGACCCGGCTGCGCGTCCGCGCCGCGACCCCCGGCCGTGACGGACGGGTCGGGCCGGCCGTCGAGGACCACGGACGGTCCGTCCATCACGGCCGTCGAGGTCTCGCCGAGCCGGGCCGAGATCGCGTGGTCGGAGTACTGAAGGGACTTCACCCGCTCGAGGTTCTCCTCCATCAGCACGCGGTTGGTGCGCAGGAGGTCGGCGATGACGGACAGCGCGAGGCTCAGCAGGGCGCCGATGAGCGCCGCGGTACCGAAGATGAGGGACTGGACGTGCCCGCCGGCCTCGCCCATGAGGAACAGGACGAGGAACCGCACGAACGGCACAAGCCCGGCGACGAGCAGGATCGTGCCGACGGTGCCGAGGATCGCGTGCGGCTTGAACATGAGGTACGAGCGGATGATCGCCGTACCGGACTTGAACATGTGCTGCCAGATGTTCTTGAACAGCCGGGACTCGCGGGTCTTCGGGTTCGTCGCGATCGGCACCGACGCGATCCGCAGGCGCTTGTTGCCCGCCTGGATGATCGTCTCCATGCAGTAGGAGAACTGGGTGACGACGTTGAGCCGGATGAGCGACTCCTTGGAGTACGCCCGGAACCCGGACGCCGCGTCGGGCAGCTTCGTGCCGGCGGCGAGGTTGACGACGTCGGAGCCGACCTTCTGCATCGCCTTCTTGAACGGCGAGAAGTGGGCGATCGTCGCCGTCTGGCGGTCGCCGATGACGATGTCGGCCTCGTTGTGGACGATCGGCTGGACGAGCTCGCCGATGACCTCCTGGGGGTACTGGTTGTCGCCGTCGGTGTTGACGACGATGTCCGCGCCGTGGGCCAGGGCGTAGTCGACGCCGTCGCGGAACGAGCGGGCGAGCCCCTGGTTGCGCGAGTGCCGCACGAAGTGGGTGACGCCGAGGTTCTTCGCGACCTCGACGGTGCGGTCCGTCGACCCGTCGTCGACGACGAGGATGTGGACCTCGTCGATCCCCGGGATCTCCCGCGGGATCGTGGCCAGGACGAGCGGGAGGGTCTCCTCCTCGTTCAGGCACGGGATCTGCACGAACAGCTTCATGGGGTACCTCGGGTGTCGGTCGCGGCGCACCCGCGGCTGCCCCGCGAGGCAGCGGTCGGGCTGGCCCGGAACCTGGCCAGGGTACCGTAGGGGCCGCGCGAGGCCTGGGACGTCCCCTCGGCGTGAAGGGGAGATCACTGGTGGCAGACGGCGTGGACGACGGGGGTGCTCGAGCACCGGCCCCCGACCTGCCGTCGGAGCAGCCGGGCACCCGGTGGGCGCGCCTGCGGCCCGAGCTCCCCTGGGCCGGCGGAGTCGGCGTCCTCGCCCTGCTCATGAGCGTGACGGCGATCCTGTTCGGCACCTCGCTGTCCGCGCTCGACGAGCAGACGCACCTCGACTACGCCTACCAGGTGGCGCACGGAAACCTGCCGGCCGACGGCGACCGGCTCTCCGACTACGTCCTCGACCAGTGGTCGTGCCGCGGGCAGTCCAACCTGCCCGACCTGCCCTCGTGCGAGGACGCCCTGGCCGACGAGGTCGAGCCCACCGCCTACCCGGCGCTGGGGCAGAACTACAACTCCTTCCACCCGCCCACGTACTACGTGACGCCGGCGGCCACCGGGCTGGTGGCCGAGGCGGTCGGCCTGGAGTTCTCCACCGGCGCCCGGTTCGCCAACGCGCTGTGGCTCACGGCCGGCGTCGTCGCGGTGTACGCCGCCCTGCGCACGTGGCGCCTGCCGAGGCCGACGGCGGCCTCGGGCGCGGCGCTGCTGCTGGCCTTCGAGCCCGTCATCGTCTCCGGCTGGCAGGTGACGAACGACGGCCCGGCCATGCTCGTCGGAGCCGGCGCCCTGTGGGTGCTCGGCCGGTGGGCGCTGCACGGCCGCATCGGCTGGCTGTGGCCCACGCTCGTCGCCCTGCTGGCCGCGGGCACCAAGGTGATGAGCGCCGTCGCGATCCTCGCCGTCGTCGGCCTGATCGCCACCATGGCGGTCGCGGACGTGCGGCGGCGCGACTGGCGCACGCTCGGGCACCGGGCGGCCACCGTGCTCGCGCCGGTCGCCGTCGTCGCCGCCTGCATGGTCGGCTGGTCCCGGTTCCAGGCCGGGCGAGGGGCCGAGGGCTGGGACAACCCGCTGTACGGGATCAGCACGCGCCCGGTCGAGGGCAGCCCGTGGGACGAGACCGTGCCCACCCTGTTCGACGCGTTCGGGCTCGTGAAGTCCTCGCAGTTCCCCGGCGAGCTCACCGGCTGGCAGCTCGACACGGTGACGGCGGCCTGGTGGGTCCTCATGGCGGCCGCGCCGTTCATGGTCCTCGTCGCGTTCGGCGCCGGCCGCGCGGAGCGCCTCCTCGGCCTGGCGGCGATCGCGGGGACGATCGGGGCGGGCATCATCGTCCAGGGCCAGGAGGTCCTCAGCTCCGACCACGCCTTCCGACTGATCTCGGGCCGGTACGCGATCACCCTGCTGCCGATCACGGTGGCGGCGCTCGTCGCCTCCCTGCACCACCGCCGTCTCGGCACGTTCCTCCAAGTCGGCGTCGCCGTCAGCGTCGCCGTCATGTGGCTGTCCCTCTCAGGAGTTCTATGACATCCGCCCCGCGCCGCCGTCGGGACGTCTTCCGGGTCGCGGTCCTCGCCGTCACCCTTCTCGTGGCCGGGATCGGCGCGCTCTGGGCGACGATCACGCCCGGGTTCCGCGCGCCCGACGAGCCCCAGCACGTCAACACGGTCCTGCGCCTCGCCGACGGCGGCGGCTGGCCGGCGCCGGGCGAGCAGACGTTCCTCCAGGGCATGCACGTGGCCGCGGACGAGGCGGGCTGGGTCGACACCGGGCTGGAGCTCATCCGCCAGAACTCCCACCCGCACCCGGGCGCCGACGTCACCTCCGGCCAGCTGCCGTTCGTCCTGGCGGTGCCGGACCCGCCGGCGGTCGCGGACCGCACCGTCGTCCTCGACGTCGACCACCGCGTCACCCTGTTCGAGCAGGTCGACCAGATGACGCAGCACCCGCCGGGCTACTACGCGCTCGCCGCCGGGTACCTCACCGTCCTCGGCGCGGACGACTGGCGCTGGGACACCCAGCTCCTCGCCCTGCGCCTCCTCGACGTCGTGCTCGTGGCCGGGGTCGTCCCTCTCGTCGTCGTCGCGGCCCGGCGGCTCGGCGCCTCCCGCTCGGCCTCCCTCGTGGGCGCGTTCGCCCTCACCGCCCCCTCGCAGCTGCTGTTCGTCGGCTCGGCGGTGACGAACGACGCCCTGCTCAACCTGTGCGGCGCCGGCGTGCTCGCGCTCAGCGCGGTCGTGCTGACGAGCCGGTGGGACTGGCGGCACGTCGTCGGCCTCGGCGCGGTGCTCGGCGCGGGCCTCATGACCAAGGGCTTCATGCTCGGGTTCATCCCCATCGTGGCGCTCGCGTTCCTCCTCTCGCCCGCCTCCGACCGTCCGCTCGGTCGGCGCGCGCTCGGCGGGTTCTGGTCCCTCGGGGTCGCCTTCGCGATCGGCGGCTGGTGGTGGCTGAAGAACCTCGTCGTCCACGGCACGTTCCAGCCCGACGGCTACCCCGGGCGCGAGCCGCTCGAGGACACCTCGCACCTCGGCCTCAACATGTGGGACTTCGCGGTCGGCGCCGAGCGGTCGATCGTCACGAGCACGTGGGGCAACTACGGCTGGCTCGAGTCGCCGATGCCGAGCTGGTTCCAGCACGCGCTCACCTACCTCACGCTCGTGCTCGTCGTCGTCGGCGTGGTCCTCGCGGGCCGGCACCGGCGGCACCTGCTCGTGCTGCTCGCCGCGTGGGTCGGCGTGCTCGGCGTGGTGGTCTACGGCGCGATCGTCGAGTACTACTCCACGGGCCTGCTCGCCGGGCTGCAGGGCCGGTACCTGTACGTGGCGATCCTCGGCATCCTCGTGGCGCTCGCCGTGCTGCTCGAGCGGGTCACCGCACGTCTGGCGCCCGGGCCGATGGTCGCGGCGCGCGTCGGGGCCGCGGCGCTCTGCCTCGCGCTGGCCGGGTACGGGCTGTGGTTCGGGTTCGACGCGTTCTACGTCGAGTTCTACGAGACCTTCTCGACCGGCCTGAGCCGCTGGAACAACTGGAGCCACGTCGGCGTGCCGAAGCTGTTCGCCCTCGCCGCCGCCACCGTGGCGGCCGCCCTCGGTTCCCTCGCGCTGCTCGCGATCCAAACCCGGCGCGACGCCGAAGGTCGCGTCGCGGTCACCCCGGGAACGACGGGCACGACGACGAACGGCGCGCGCCCGTTGACGACCGCCGGCGCGACGACGACCGGCCGGGCGGCGACCGGCGAGGCGGCCCCGGCAGCCTCAGCGGCCGAGCCGGCCCCGGACCTTGCCGACCCCGCGGCGGACGAGCTCGACGGTGCCGGCGTCGCGCCGGACGCGGCGGGCGGCGCCGAGCAGGCGGACGGCCCGGCTCCCGGCGATCGCCGGCGGGACGCGTAGCCCCGAGCGCGGCAGCGCGTACGGCTCGACGTGGGCGCCGGCGGCGTCGAACGGCTCGTCGTCGGTCACCGGATTCCAGCCGGTCGAGACCCGCGGCCCCTCGCTGCGCACCCGCGCCGCGGCGTCGATCAGCAGCTCGCGGTAGGTCCGCCCCTGGACGTGCGGGGACCACGTGAGCAGCGCCTCCCGTCGCGCGCGGGCCCCGACGCGACGCCGCAGGGCCGGGTCGTGCACGAGCGCGTCGAGGGCGTCCGTCCATCCCTCGACGTCGGCCGGGAGGAACCCGGTGACGCCGTCCGTGACCGACTCCCGGAAGGGCTGCGTGGGCGAGGCGACGACCGGCGTCTCGACGAGGGCGGACTCGAGCCACTTGATGGCGGACTTGGCCTCGTTGAAGATCGAGCCCGGCGTGAGGGGGGCGAGGCTGATGTCGACGTCCCGCAGGAGGTCCGGCAGGTCGTACCAGGGGACGAACGGGAGGCGGCGCACGCGCTCCGCGTAGGGCTCGAGCGCCGGCGTGGACGTGAGGTGGCCGCCGAGCCACAGCTCCGTGGCCGGGTGGCGCCGCAGGACCTCGATGACGGCGGGCTCGACCATGGCCCAGTCGGCGTCGTGCGTGGTCGTGCCCGAGAAGTAGCCGATCCGGACCGGGCCCTCGGCCCGCTCGCGCCGCAGCGCCGCGTCGGAGCGGCGCGCGAGAAGGGTGCCGACCCCGTTGGGGAACCGGTAGGAGGGCATCCCGGTGACGGCGGTGGCGTGCTCGCACAGGGTCTGGGTCGAGCCGACGTAGGCGTCCGCGAGCTCCATCGACGTGCGGTAGCGGCGCACGCCCCGCCACCACAGCGCGAGCTCGTCGGCGGGCATCCCCTCGAGGCCGTCGACCTGCCCCTCGAGGGCGGGGTCGAAGATGAGGTCGTCGATGTCGAAGAGGACCGGCACGGCGCGCTCGCGAGCGCGGACGGACGCGACGAGCTCGACGATCTGGTCGGTCGCCGGCACGCGGTAGAGGACGAGGGCGTCGCACGACTGCGCCTCCTGCAGGAGGCGGGGGTCGCGGTAGTGGCGCACCCGGGCGGCCACGCCGTGCAGGCCGAGCGCCTCGGCGGCGAGCTGGGTGCGGTACCGCTGCGGCGCCCCCTGGATGCCGCTGACGAAGAGGACCTTGCGCATGAGGGCCCGCTCGGCCGCCCCCGCCCCGGTCAACGCCCCGGTCATCGCCCCCGCCTCCTCCCCCGCCGGCTGCCCGCTCATCGCCGCGTACCGCTCGATGAGCCCCGCGACCTGGTCGGACAGCGCGCGCACCGGGCTCGCGGCGCCCTGCCCGGTTCTCGCGCGCGCGGCGACGGGGTCGGCCACGAGGTCCCGCAGGCGCGCGAGCAGCGTGTCCGGGTCGCCGGCGGGGACGATCCACCCGTTGACGTCCTCCGCGACGGCCTCCTCGGGCCCGAGCGTGTCGGTCGCGAGGACCGCGAGCCCGGCGAGGAGCGCCTCCCGGGTGAGGATCGAGTGCGACTCGCGCATGATCGAGGGCAGGACGAGGACGTCCACCCCCGCGAGGACCTCGGCGCGCTCCTCCGGGGCGAACGGCTCCCGCAGGCGGACCTGCGGCGGGAGCGGGGAGTCGCCGTCGGCCCGGGTCCCGTACATGTCGAGCGTCCACGCCCGGTCCGGGTCCTCCGCGGCGAGCCTGCGCGCCACGTCGAGCAGGAGCGGCCCGCCCTTGACGGGGTCGTTGCCGCCGGCGAACACGAGGCGCAGCGGCCCGTCACCCGTGCGCGGCACCGGCGCCGGCCTCGTCGTCGGGCCCTCGTCCTCCCCCACGCCCGGCAGCCCGTTCTCGTCGACCTCGAGCAGCTCAGCGGGCACCCCGTTGGCGAGGAACGTCGCGGCGGCGGAGGCGGACGGGGCGAGCACGACGTCGGCGTGGGCGAGCTCGGTCGCCAGCGCCGCGAGTCGGGCGTCGGCGGCGTCGCGCCCGCGCTCGCACCGGCACACGCCGCAGCCGACCACGAGCGCGCACGGCCGCAGGTCCTGGTCCACGAGGAACTGGCGCGTGCACTGCCACCACCAGTCGTGGGCGGTGACGACCACCGCGGCGCCGGACTCCTTGGCCGCGCGCACGAGCGAACCGCCGAGGGTCTGCAGGGAGTGCAGGTGCACGACGTCGGGCCGCACGTCCTCGAGCCACCCGCGGAAGTCGGCCTCGACGGCGGGGTTGGCCCAGTTCTTCCTGTCCGACCACGAGGTGTAGGGGTGGGTTTCGATCCACCGCACCCGCACGGTGCCGTGCTCACCGGTGTCCGTGTCGTCCCAGGTGGACAGGGCGGGGCGCGCGTCGTCGAGGTGGCCGGCGTAGACGTGGGCCTCGTGCCCGGCGGCGGCGAGCGCCCGCGCGATGCGCCGCGGGACGAGCGTGCCGCCCGAGACGAAATTCGGCGGGTAGTGGGCCGAGACCTGGGCGACGCGCATGCCCCCGATCCTAGGCAGCGGGGCCGGTCGCACTAGTTTGGCTGCATGGCCGAGACCCCTTCCACCTGGCTCGACGACCTCGCGGCGACCGACGCCGAGCTGCACGCCACGCTCGCCGGCCGCCTCGAGCTCCTCGGCCGGGACGCCTGGTCCCGCCGCACGCTGGAGGCCGAGGCGGCGCTCGGCCAGGCGCGCGCGACGATCACGCTCCAGGACCGGCTCCTGCGCGACCTCGCGGTTCGCCACACCGAGCTCGAGGACGACATCCGCGAGCTGCAGAACCCCGGGTCCACCCGCGCGCCGGGGGGCGGCGCCCCGGACGACGACGCCGGTCCGTCCCGCGCGCGCCGGCTGCTCGCGTCCGTGCCCGGCCGGGCGAAGGTCGCCGTCACCGATCCGGCGCGGGCCCTGCGCGCGGTCCGCCGCCGGCTCCCGGGCGGCGGCGAGTGACCGCCCCGGGGACGGACGGGGCCACGAGCGAGATGCCCGACGACGACACCCCCGCCGCCGGACCGCCGCGGATCTCGCTGCTCGTCCTGCCCGGGACCGAGGAGCAGCTCGCCGCCACGCGCGCGTCGCTCGAGGCGCAGGGCGAGGGGCCGTGGGAGCTGCTGGAGATCGGGCCCGAGCTCCCGGCCGGCTCGCCCACCGACGGGGCGGCTGCACACTCCACCGACTCCCCCACACCCGAACCTTTCGGCGACGCACCCGCACCCCCGCCCCGCTACCGCGACCTCCCCTCGGCGGCCGCGGCGGCCGGGGGCGACTGGGTCGGCGTGCTCGGCGCGGGCGACTCCCTCGAGCCCGGCGTGCCGGCCGCGATGCTCGAGGCGATCGACGCCGCCCCGGACGTGCGCGTGGTCAACGCCGACGAGCGCCTGCCCGACGGCCGCACGCACGCCAAGCCGTCATGGATGCCGCGGGCGCTCGACCACCTCGACGTCCTCGGCCGGCTCACCCTCGTCCGCGCCGACCTGCTCGCCGAGGTCGGCGGGCTGACCGACGACCCGGCCGCCGAGTGGGACCTCCACCTGCGCCTCGCCGAGCACCTGGGCGCCGGGGACCCGCTCGCGCCGAGCCCGCACGTCCTCCACCTGCCGCTCACCTCGCTCGCCCGCGCCTCCGACCCGGCCGAGCTGCTCGACGCCGGGGCGGCCGCCGTCGAGCGCTCGCTCGTCCGCCGCGGGTCGGGGAACGTCGTCGTCCGGCCGCACGAGACACCGACCGGTCTCGGGGCCGAATCGGGCGCCGGAGCCGGGGCCGGGGCCGACGAGGGTTCGCACGAGACCTCCGCCCCGCCGTCGGACCATCTCGTCCTCGAGCGCGCGCTGCCGACCGCTCCCCGGGTGAGCATCGTGATCCCCACCGGCGGTGGGCACCGGCCGACCCCCGGCGGCGAGGTCCGCTCGGTCGACGTCGCGCTGGCGACCCTGCTCGAGCGGACCGACTACCCCGACTACGAGGTCGTCGTCGTCACCTCCGAGGGGACCGACCCGGGCGTCGCCGCGCACTGCCGCGGCCTCGACCCGCGGGTGAGCGTCGTCGAGGTCGACGGCCCGTTCAGCTTCTCGCGCTCGATCAACGCCGGCGTCGGCGCGGCGACCGGCGAGCTCGTCCTCCTGCTCAACGACGACACCGAGATCGTCGAGCCGACCTGGCTGCGCAGCCTCGTCGCGATCGGGCTCGAGGACGGCGTCGGCGCGGTCGGGGCGCGCCTCCTCTACGGCGACGGCACGATCCAACACGCCGGCATCGTCATGAGCGCGGACCGCACGCCGTCCCACCTCCTCGCGCACGAGGCCGACGGCGAGCGCCGGTTCGGGGTGGGCAGCGCCGACCTCGAGCACCTCGCCGTGACGGCCGCCTGCCTGCTCACGCCGCGCGAGGCGTTCGTGCGTGTCGGGGGCCTGAGCGAGGACCTGCCGCTCAGCTACAACGACGTCGACTACTGCCTCAAGCTCCGGGCCGCCGGGCTGCGGACGGTCTGCGCCGGGAGCGTGCGGGTGGTCCACCACGAGTCGGTCACCCGGGATGCGACCGTGACCGACCGCGAGCACGCGGCCGTGACCTGGTGGTCCGGGGTCACGGCGCTCGACCCCTGGTACTGGGGGGTCTGACCGGGCGCGTGTCCGGAGCGGCGCCGGTCGCGTCAGGCGAACAGCGCGAGCACGTAGACCGCGAACACGGTCAGGTGCACCGCCCCGTGGACCGCCGTCACGCGTCGGCCGGCGAAGGTTGCCACCGAGAGCACCAGCGCGACGCCGAGGAGCAGGAGGTTCGCCGGCGACTCCGCGAGCACCACCTGCTGCCCCGTGAGCGCGCCGATGACGAGGACGGCGGGGATCGTCAGGCCGACCGTCGACACGAGAGCGCCGTGGCAGAGGTTGCTCACGCGCTGCACCTCGCCGGCGAGCGCCGCGCGCACCGAGGTGATCGACTCCGGCAGGAAGACGATGCACGCGATGAGCAGCCCGGACAGGGCGGCGGGCGCGCCGAGGCGGCCGAGTCCGTCGTCGAGCAGCGCGGCCATGTCGTGCGAGAGCAGGACGATCGGGAGGACGGTGACGACGAGCAGGCCGGCCCGCAGGAGGATCTCGGTGCGGTGCGCGGCGAACGTCTCGCCCAGGGACGCCCCGACGTCGCCGTCCGCCGAGTCCTGCCGCACCCGCGGGTCGACCTCCCGGAAGTCGTCGGCCTGCGCGCCCGTCTGGCGCCAGAGGAAGAAGGCGTACAGCACGACCGTCAGAGCGACGACGACCACCGCCTGGCCCCCGGTGTACGAGCCGTCCGTGCCGATCGCGGCCGGCAGCGCGAAGGCCAGCGCCACGAGCACGACGAGCACGGCGAGGTAGCTCGAGGTCCCGGTGCGGTTGTGCTCGAGGTCGCCGTGCCGCATCCCGCCGACGAGCAAGGAGAGCCCGACGACGGCGCACAGGATGATCATCGAGACCGCCATGACGGAGTCGCGGGCGATCGTCGCGTGGTCGCCTGGGCCGAGCATGACGGCGGAGATGAGGACGACCTCGATGACGACGATCGACAGCGTGAGCACGAGCGACCCGTAGGGGTCGCCGAGGCGCCGGGCGAGGTGCTCGGCCTCGCCGACCACGCCGAAGGCGCACAGGAGGATGACGCCGACGATCACCGCGAGCGTGCCGACGAGCAGCGGGCCCGGGACGGGCGGCTCGAGCAGGGGGCCGGCGAGGGCGAGCGCGAGGACGGCGCCCCAGCCGATCGCCAGGCGCAGCCATGCCGCGGGGGTGAGAACGGTGCGGGCGGTATCGCCGAGGCGGGAGGTGACGGTCACGGGTGATCCTTCTCCGCGGGGCCGTCCCCGAGCCGTTCCGCCGGACGGGCCGTCCCGTCCGGGGCGTGCGGTCGCGCACCGGGACGAGGCTAGCCGACCCGGGCGCGCCCGGCAGTGCCCCCGGTCACCAGTGCCGGCGAGCGGGCGGTCCGTGGCCCCGCCCGCTACCGCCCGAGCCGGCGGCGCACCTTCCGCGTCACGCCGCCCACCCCGTCGGCACGCAGCGTCCGCCACGCCCCGCCGACGTCGGCCCGCAGCCGCGTGGCCCGCGAGACCTGTCCCGGCTGCAGGCCGGCGGCGCGCTCGGCGGCGAGCCGCCCCGCGTCCGCGGACCGCCGCGGGTCCCGGCAGAACGCGACGAGCGGCGCGAGTGCGTCGGTCCACGTGTGCGTGGCTGCGACACGGGCGACCGACTCGCGGGCCGCCGCCAGCCGCGCCTCGTCGGTGAGCAGGCCCGTCAGCGCGTCGGCCAGCGCGTCGACGTCCTCTGCCGGTACGGCCGCGCCGAGCCCCTCGGCGGTCACCAGCGCGCCGAAGTGGTCGCCGTCGGTGCAGACGATCGGCAGCCCGGCCCACAGGTAGTCGAGGATCCGGGTGCGGAAGCTGAACGCGGTCTCGACGTGGTCGAAGTGGGCGGAGACGCCGATGTCGGCGTCGAGCAGGTAGTCGGCGCGGCGCTCGTAGGGCACCCAGTCCTCGTTGAAGAACACGTGGGTGCCGGTGAGGCCGAGCTCGTCGGACAGCTCGCGGGTGCGCACGGCCATCGCCATCTCGGGCACGTCCGGGTTGGGGTGCTTCATCCCGAGGAAGTACAGGCGCAGGTTCGGCACCGCCGCGCGCGCCCGGTCGACGGCCCGGATGACGGTGAGCGGGTCGAACCAGTTGTAGACGCCTCCGCCCCACAGGATCACCGGGTCGTCGGCCGCGATGCCGTCGACCACCCCCTTGATGCCGTGGGCGCGCTGCACCGGCGCCGCCGGGTCCGTGCCGAACGGGACGACGTCGATGAGCGAGCGCAGCGACGTGTCGGCGTCGTAGGTGTCGGGGTTGACGCGCCCGGCCGCGGCGAGGTGCCCGATCCACAGGTCGCGCTGCTTGCCCGACGCGCACAGGAAGAGGTCGCCGCGCCGCGCCTGGGCGCCGAGCTCGGTGAGCGCGCGGGCGAGGGCCGCGTGCCGCTCGGCGGCGGGCCGGAAGCGCTCGACCTCGAGGGACTCGAGGTGGAAGGGGTCGTACAGGTCGACCACCAGCACCACGTCCGCGTCCTGCAGCCAGTCGAAGGTGGAGACGACGTACCCCTGCACGACGACGACGTCCGCCGCCCCGACCTCCGCGCGGAAGGTCTCGACGGTGGTCTGCGCCGTCGTGAAGCCCTCCCCCTGCCGCGAGCAGCCCCCGAACGTGACCAGCCGGACGTCGTGCTCCGCGCCGAGCGCGCGGGCGATCTCGAAGGCCCGGATCGCCGGGCCGGCCATCCGCTCGGCGAGCGTGTCGAGGGTGACGACGAGGATGCGTCGGCGGTCGGTCATCGGGTCTCCTCGGGGTCGGGGGCGCCGTCGAGGTCCGGGGTCGGGTCCGCGCTCTCCATGGGGACGATCCCCGTGGGCCCGTCCTGTCCGGTCGGCTCCGGGGCGCCGGCCGGGACGGCCCACGCGGAGGCGGACTGGATGTACCCGCCCCACCACCGCGTCGCGCCGTTCTCGACGACGAACCGAGCCGAGTCCCGCACCTGGTCGTAGGTGTGCTGGGTGGTCGAGTCGGTGAGCGAGGTGACGACCACGTAGCCGCCGGGGGCGAACGGGACCCGCCCGGCCGAGCAGTCGATGACGCCGCGGCCGCGGATCGTGCCCAGCCGCGGCCCGTCGTCGAACGTGTTGGACGCCCACAGGTAGGTGCCGTCGGTGTGCTCGATGCCGATGCCCATGACGGGGTCGGTGACGGGCTCGTGCGCGTCGTAGTGCACGCGGACGGTCATGTCCTCGTCCTGCCGCACCGGGCTGCCGGGCCCGCCGGCGCCGAAAACCTCGACCTCCTCGATCGTCAGCTCGCCCGAGCCCCAGTGCGTGCGCCCCTTGTCGTCCAGCCGGGTCGAGGCGTGGGTGGAGTCGAGGTAGCGCTCGAGGACGTGGGAGGCGGGGCCGACGGCCTTGAGCTCGCCGTGGTCGAGCCACGCGGCCTGGTCGGCCATCGTGCGCAGGGTGGGCATCGAGTGGGACACGACGACGACGGTGCGACCCTCGCGGCGGAACTGCGCGAACTTCGCGGCGCACTTCTCCTGGAACGCGGCGTCGCCGACCGCGAGGACCTCGTCGACGAGCAGGATCTCGGGGTCGACGTGGATGGCCACGGAGAAGCCGAGGCGGACGTACATGCCGGACGAGTAGTTCTTCACGGGCTGGTCGATGAACTGCTCGACGCCGGAGAAGCCGACGATGTCGTCGAACTTCGCGTCGATCTCGGGCCGCGTCATCCCGAGGATCGAGCCGTTGAGGTAGATGTTGTCCCGCCCGGACAGCTCGGGGTGGAAGCCGGAGCCGACCTCGAGTAGCGCCGCCATCCGACCTCGGGTCGTGATCGACCCGGAGGTCGGGTAGAGGATCTTCGCCAGGCACTTGAGCAGGGTCGACTTGCCCGAGCCGTTGTCCCCCACGAGCGCGAACGTCGAGGCCTCGGGGATCTCGAGCGAGACGTCCTTGAGCGCCCAGAAGTCCTCGTGCACGGAGCGACGGCGCCGCATGACGGCGGCCTTGAGCGTCTGGTTGCGCTCGTGGTAGACGCGGAACCGCTTGGAGACGTCGTCCACCGTGATCGCGGCGGCGCCGGGGGTCTCGGTGCTCACAGGGCCTCGGCCAGTCCCTTCTCGTGCCGGGAGAACAGGTGCGCGCCGACCACGAAGGTGCCGGCCGCCCAGGCGAGGACGACGAGCGTGGTGCTCAGCTCCGGCAGGCGGTTGTCGTACAGGAGGTTGCGGAAGACCTCGGCGAACTGGACGAGCGGGTTGAGCAGGTAGACGTCGAGGATCGAGATCGGCCCGAGCAGGTCGCCGATGCGCTCCGACTGCTCGGCGACGAGCCGCACGGGGTAGACGATCGGCGTGAGGTAGAACCACATCTGGAACAGGATCGTCACGAAGTGCTGGGTGTCGCGGAAGTAGACGTTGGCGATCGAGGCGAGCAGCCCGGCGCCCATGGCGAAGACCGCGAACACCGCCATCGCGAGGACGAGCAGCGGCAGCAGCGGCAGCGGGTTCGCGCCGACGATCAGCAGGACCACCGTGAGGACGCCCATCTCGATCGACCACGTGAACAGCCAGGACGCGACCGTGGAGACGATGAGGGCGCCACGCGGGAAGTGGACCTTCTTGATGAGGTTCTCGTTGCCGACGAGCGCGTTCATCGAGCCCGTGACGACGTTGGTGAAGAACGTCCACGGCAGGAGCATGCACAGGAGCCAGACGGCGAAGATGTCGAGCCCGGACGGGTCGCCCGGGTCCGGCTCGATCCGGATGATGAAGGCGAAGACGACCGTGTAGATCGCCATGGCGGCCAGCGGGTTGGCGAGCGACCACAGCTGGCCGAGCGCGGTGCGGCTGTACTTGCCCTTGACCTCGCGCATCGTGAGGTTGACCAGCAGCTCCTTCGAGCCGCGCAGGTCGCGCAGGAACCTCACGTGCGTCCGCCCTCCCGTGGCGCCGGTGCTCCGCGGGCGCGGGGCACCGACCAGGGTAGACCAGCGCCCCGCGGCAGCGAGGCCGCGGGGCGCCGGGTCGGGCTGCGGACGGTCGACGGGGGAAGACGCCGTGCCGCAGCTGTCGGACTGGTCAGGCTCAGTCGGGCAGGACCCGGAAGTACGTCGGCTCGCCGCCGACCCACGAGTTCGGTCCCACGCGGGTACCCATCGAGGGGTTCCAGGCGGCGACGTTCTGGCCGTCGCCGAGGTTGATCGCCACGTGGCCGGGCCACCAGATGAGGTCGCCCGGGCGCGCCTCGGACGCCGGGACCTGCTCGAGGTTGGCGAACGCGCCCCACATCGTGGTCCGCGGGATCTCGATGCCGTGCTGCGCGTAGACGTAGTGGGCGAACCCGATGCAGTCCCAGCCGGCGGGCGTGGTGCCGGCCCAGCGGTAGGGCGAGCCGACGTAGCTCATCGCGGTGGCGACGACCTCGTCCCCGATCCAGTCGGTCGCGGGCGGCGTCTCGCGCTCCTCGGTGCGCGACGGGGCCTCGACGACCCGCGTGTCGCGGCGCACGCCGAGCGTGTCGACGCGGTCGCCGTCCCAGTCGCCGGCCATCACCGTGTCGGCGGTCCGGCCGTAGGAGACGACCTGCTCCGCGACGCCGTTCGAGAGCGTGTTGCGCAGGTGGTACTGGTTGTCGCGGCGCACGCCGAGACCGTCGACGCTGTCGCCGTTCCAGTCGCCGACGATGATCTGGTCGTCCGACTGCCCGTAGTCGACGACGGCGTCCGCGTAGCCCGAGCGCAGCGTGTTGCTGAGGAAGTACTGGTTGCCGCGGCGGACGGCGATCGTGTCGACGCCGTCACCGTCCCAGTCGCCCACGACCACCTCGTCGCCGGCGCGGCCGTAGTGGATGACCTGGTCGGCGACCCCCGAGGTCACCGTGTTGCGGATGTGGAACTGGTTGCCCCGGCGGACCGCGAACGTGTCGACGCCGTCGCCGTCCCAGTCGCCCACGAAGACCTCGTCGCCGGCGCGGCCGTAACGGATGCTCTCGTGACCCGGGCTCGTGGTGTTCGACGTCGTGATCGCGAACTCCTGGCCGCGGCGCACGGCCACGGTGTCCACGCCGTTGCCGTTGAAGTCGCCGACGTAGGCGTTGCCGTCCGGGTGGCCGAACTGCATCGTCACGGCGGTCTGCCCGGAGCTGGAGTTGGACAGGTGGAACTCGCTGCCGGAGCCACCGATGTCACCGCCCGCGGCGGACATGGCCGGCGGGGCGGTCACCACGGCGGCGCCGAGGACGGTCAGGGTCGCGGCAGTGAGCCGGGTCGTCGTTCGCACCAGAGTCGCTCCTCGTTCCGGCGTCCTCGCCCGGGTCGGGCGCGGTCCGCGCAGTTGCGGTCCGGACGCGGATCTGGTGGTCCGCTCCGGCATGGGGGGGGATGTTCGACCGTGACCTTACGGTGATGCGTCTGTGACTGGTGGTGTTCGTGAGGAAGATCACGCGCAGGTGTCGGCGCGTCACGCGACGGTGACGACGACTCGGAGTAATGAACTCGCCCTACACCACTGTGACCGATGGGGCAAACGCGTCACGTGTGACGGGACGCGTGAGGGCAGGAGCGCCCGCTGTGACGGGTGGTGCGTGAGTGGGTGTAGGGAATGTCACGAACGGGTCTCGGCGTGTGCGCCACGATCCGCCCCACGCACGACGACGAACGACCCCGCACGCCTCACCTGCTCCCCCGTACACGCGGTCCACGCACGACGACGAACGACCCCGCGCGCCACCCGTGCACCTCACCCACCCGCCGCACGCACGACGGCGGCCCGGCACCTCGTGAGGTGCCGGGCCGCCGTGGGTGAGGCGCGGAGCTGGTGTCAGCGGACCACGCCGAGGGTGTCGGTGCCGTTGCGGTCCCAGTCGCCGGCGATGACCCGGTCGTCCGCGCGGCCGAAGCCGATCTCGCGGTGCGCGTCCCCGGTCCTCAGGTCGTTGCGCATGAAGTACCGGTTCCCCCGGCGCACCGTGAACGTGTCCGTCCCGTTGCCGTCCCAGTCGCCGACGACGACCTGGTCGCCCGCCCGCCCGTAGTCGAGGACGGTCGACGCGGGGCCCGCGGCGAGCCCGTTCGTCAGGAAGTACCGGTTGCCGCGACGCACGGCGAACGTGTCCCGGCCGTTGCCGGTCCAGTCGCCCACGAGCAGCTCGTCGTCGGTCCGGCCGTAGGCGAACTCCACGTGCGCGGGACCGGACTCCATGTCGTTGCGCAGGTAGAGCACGTTGCCGCGGCGCACGCCGAGGGTGTCGGTGCCGTTGCGGTCCCAGTCCCCCACGAGGAGCTCGTCACCGGGGCGGCCGTAGTTGAGGACGATGTCCGGCACGGAGTCGTGCCCGTTCGTCAGCTCGATCGTGTTGCCGTGCCGCACGCCGACCGTGTCCCGGCCGTTGCCGGTCCAGTCGCCGACCAGCACCTCGAGGCCGCGCTCGCCGAACTCGAACTCGACCTCCGCGGTCGTGGTCCACGTGTTCGACAGGTAGAACTCGTTGCCCACCATGCCGCGGATCTCGGCCATCATCCCGGGCAGCGCCGCGGCCACGTAGGGGCCGGGGCAGATCGTCCGGGTCTGGTAGGCGACGTCCCGGTGGCCCATGATCGCCGGCAGCGGCTGGCCTGCGTAGGCGAAGCTCGTGCCGCGCGAGGTGATGCCGGTCGGGGCGTCGACGTCGACGTCGGCGAGCGCGAAGCGCCACGCGATGACGTCGCGGACGGAGTTCATGGCGGCCTGCGGCGCCGGGCCGTAGGTGAAGTCGCCCATGATCGAGACGCCGACCGTGTTCTGGTTGGCGGGCGCCGCGTGCGCACCGATCGTCATCTGCTCGTTCGGCGACCACAGCGAGCCGTAGCGGCCCTCGTACACGCGGCCCCAGCGGTCGACGAGGAAGTTGTAGCCGATGTCCCCCCAGCCGCGCGTCTGTGCGTGGTAGTAGTAGATGCTCCGCACGACCCCGGGGGCCTCGGCGTACGTGTAGGTGTTCGTCCCCGCGGTGTGGTGAACGACCGCGGCGCGCAGCTCCGAGTACTCGGGCGGCCAGAAGAAGTGGTCCTGGTTCGCGCCCCACGACCAGCGCGAGATGATGTTCGGCCGCGAGGCGATGATGTCCGGCTGGGCCTGGGCGTCGACAGAACCGGCGTCGGGAGCCGCGTCGGGCGTCGAGCCCGCGTCAGGAGCCGAACCGGCGTCGGGCGATCCTTCAAGCGCGGGCGCGTCGCCCGACCCCTCGACCTCTCCCCCGGAGCCGGCCGTCGCCGGGGCGCCGGACACGGACTGCTCGTCGATCGTCACGGCCGCGGTCCCGGGTCCGTCCGGGGCGAGCTCGACCGCGCCGGAGACGTCGGTCGGGACCAGCGTGAGGCGCAGGTCGGCGGGCAGCTCGCCGGAGCCGGGGTCGACCTGGACCTGGACGCCGTCGGACTCGGTCGTGAGGAACGGCTCGGTGCCGCCCGGCAGCGAGTCGTCACCGGGCGACTCGGGCTCGAGGTCGGCCCACGAGGACCACTCGCCGCCCGCGCGCGTGCGGACGTAGATCGAGGCGTCCTGCGGCAGCATCTCGCCCGCCGCCCACGTGACACCGGCGAGGTTGAAGCCCTCGGTGTCGATCTCCTCCGTGAGGATCGTCAGGTCGCCGGACTCCTGGGCGTCGGCCACCTCGGCGTCGATCGCGTTCGGTGCGCTCGCGCCGGGCAGCGCGCTGGCGGAGACCCGGCCCGGGTCGGCCGCGCCCGCGTCGCCGGACGCGGTGGGCTCGCCGGCGTCGTCGGTGAGGTCGAGGACCTGGAGGGGCGTCGGGTCGGAGCCGGGCGCCGGGGAGTCGGTCATGAGGTCGGCGCCGGAGTCGTCGGCGCCCTGCGGGGCGGGTGCGACCGGGTCGGCGGGGTCGGTGGACGCGGTGGGCGCGTCCGTGGGCGAGTCGTCGGGCTCGGCGACGGCGGGGCTCAGGATCGCCGGCACGCTCAGGGCGGTGACCAGGGCGGACGCGAGCACCGCCCGTCGTGGTCGTCGAAGGATCCGGACAGGGCGCTGCGGAGCAGACATGAAAGCGACACCTCGGGGGAAGGACGGGGTGGGTGATGGCGGTTGCCGCGCGCGACGGTACCGTGGCGACATGAGAATGTCTGTAGTCGGAACGGGTTATTTGGGCGCCGTTCACGCGGCATGCATGGCCAAGCTGGGCCACGAGGTCGTCGGTCTCGACGTCGACGCGACCAAGGTGGCGATGCTCTCCGAGGGGCGGGCTCCCTTCCACGAGCCGGGCTTCGACGAGCTGCTCCGCGAGCAGGTCGACTCCGGCCGGCTGACGTTCACGACCGACCCCGCGGACGTCGCCGGCGCGCGCCTCCACTTCATCGGCGTCGGCACCCCGCAGATCGAGGGCGGCTACGCGGCGGACCTCAGGTACGTCGACGCCGCCGTCGACTCCCTGCTCCCCCACCTCTCCCCGGTCGACGGCGAGCGCCCCGTCGTCGTCGGGAAGTCGACCGTGCCCGTCGGCACGGCCGAGCGCCTGTCGACCCGGATCGAGGAGGCCGGCGGCCTGCTCGTCTGGAACCCCGAGTTCCTGCGCGAGGGGTTCGCCGTCGAGGACACGATCAACCCCGACCGCATCGTCTACGGCCTCCCGAAGGACGAGGCCCTGGCCGCCGAGGCCCGCGCACCGCTCGACGAGGCCTACGCACAGCTCCTCGCCCGCGACATCCCGCTCGTGGTCACGGACTGGGCGACCGCCGAGCTCGTCAAGGTCGCCGCGAACTCGTTCCTCGCCACGAAGATCTCGTTCATCAACGCGATGGCCGAGCTGTGCGACGCCACCGGCGCCGACGTCTCCACCCTCGCCGAGGCCATCGGGCACGACGACCGGATCGGGAAGAAGTTCCTCCGCGCCGGCATCGGCTTCGGCGGCGGCTGCCTGCCCAAGGACATCCGCGCCTTCATGGCCCGCGCGGGCGAGCTCGGCGCCGACCAGTCGCTGACCTTCCTTCGCGAGGTCGACCTCATCAACGACCGCACGCGCCTGCGCGCCGTCGACATGGCCAAGAAGATCGTCGGCGGCAGCCTGCGGGGCAAGTCGGTCGCCGTGCTCGGCGCCGCGTTCAAGCCGGACAGCGACGACATGCGCAACTCCCCAGCCCTCGACATCGCGCGCCGCATCCACGACGAGGGCGCGAACGTCAAGGTCACCGACCCGGCCGCCGGTCCGGTGCTGCGCGAGCGCGGGACCCGACTCGAGGTCGTCGACTCCGCGCGCGAGGCCGCCGAGGGTGCCGACGTCGTCATGCTGCTCACCGAGTGGAAGCAGTTCAAGGAGCTCGACCCCGAGGAGCTCGGCGAGGTCGTCTCCGTCCGCGCGATCGTCGACGGCCGCAACGCGCTGGACCCGAAGGCGTGGCGCGCAGCCGGCTGGACGTACGCCGGCGTCGGCCGTCCCTGACCCGACCGCCCACGAGCCAGGAGAGACCATGAAGATCCTCGTCACCGGGGGCGCCGGGTTCATCGGCGCCAACTTCGTCCACCGCACGATCGCCGAGCGCCCGGACGCCGACGTCACCGTCCTCGACAAGCTGACCTACGCGGGGCACTCCGAGTCCCTCGCGGGGGTCGAGCGCACGCGCCTGGTCACGGGCGACATCGCCGACCGGGACACGGTCGACCCGCTGGTCGCGGAGTCGGACCTCGTCGTCCACTTCGCCGCCGAGTCGCACAACGACAACTCGCTCAACGACCCCAGCCCGTTCGTGCAGACGAACCTCGTCGGCACGTTCCAGCTGCTCGAGTCCGTGCGGCGGCACGACGTCCGGCTGCACCACATCTCCACCGACGAGGTGTACGGCGACCTCGAGCTCGACGACCCGGAGCGGTTCCACGAGACGACGCCGTACAACCCCTCCTCCCCGTACTCGGCCTCGAAGGCCGGCTCGGACCTGCTCGTGCGCGCCTGGGTGCGGTCCTTCGGGATCACGGCGACGATCTCGAACTGCTCGAACAACTACGGGCCGTTCCAGCACGTCGAGAAGTTCATCCCGCGCCAGATCACCAACCTCATCGACGGCGTGCGCCCGCGGCTCTACGGCGCGGGCGCGAACGTGCGCGACTGGATCCACGTCGACGACCACAACTCGGCGGTGTGGACGATCATCGAGAAGGGCACCCCCGGCGAGACCTACCTCATCGGCGCGGACGGCGAGAGGTCGAACAAGGAGGTCGTCGAGCTCATCCTCCAGCTCATGGGGCGCGACGCCGGCGACTACGACCACGTGACCGACCGCCCGGGCCACGACATGCGCTACGCGATCGACTCGACGCGGCTCCGCACCGAGCTCGGCTGGGAGCCGGCGTTCACCGGCTTCGAGGAGGGACTCGCCGCCACCATCGAGTGGTATCGCGAGAACGAGGGCTGGTGGCGGCCGCAGAAGGCCGCCGTCGAGGCGCGGTACAAGGCCCAGGGCCACTGACCCCTTCGCCCAGGCGGCGGGTCAGCGGGTGAGGAGGCGGGCGCGGGCCCTGAGGCCGCCCGCCACGGCGACGCGCAGCGGCAGCTGCCACCACGCGTCGTACCGCCCGCGCAGGTAGCGCTCGGCGCTGCGATGGTGCGCCCGCACCATCGGCGCCGGGCGCTCCCGCCAGCTGGCGCCCTGGTCGTGCACCACGCGCGCGGCGGGGACGTAGACGTTCTCCCAGCCCGCGCGTCCGAGCCGGTCCCCGAGGTCGGTGTCCTCGAAGAACATGAAGTAGCCCTCGTCGAAGCCGCCGACCTCGTCGAACGCCGCGCGCCGCAGGAGCAGGCACGAGCCGGACAGCCACCCCACCGCCCGGTCGGTCTCCGCCCCGAGGCCGGAGCGCTGCTGGTAGCGCGCGGTGAACGGGTTCCCCGGCCAGACCGGCGCGAGCACGGCGTGCGCGCCGCCCACCACGAGGCTCGGCACGGCGCGCGCCGAGGCGTAGACGCTCCCGTCGAGGTTGAGCACGGTCGGTCCGAGCGAGCCGGCCCGCGGGCGGGCCTCCCCCGCCTCGAGGAGCGCGTCGAGCGACCCGGGCTCCCACTCGACGTCCTGGTTGACCACGACGAGCCACGGCTCGGTCCCCCCGCGCGCGCCGAGGTTCGCGCCGGTCCCGTACCCGAGGTTCGCGCCCGGCCGGATCACCTCGGCGTCGTGCTCGGCCGCGACCCGGTCGACGTCCGCGTGCTCGCGGCCGTTGTCGACGATCGTCAGGCGGACGTCGGCGCTGGTCGCCGCCTCGAGCGTCTCCGCCATCCGCCCGAGCAGCGGCCCGGGGTCGTACGCGATCGTCACGACCTGGACGGCCCGCCCCCCGGCGCCGTCGGTGCCGTTCACCGGGCCCGCCAGGCCTTCCACGCCGAGTCCACCATCTCGTGCAGCCCGAGCTCGGCGGTGAAGCCGAGGAGGTCGCGCGCGAGCGTGACGTCGGCGACGGCGCGCGGCGGGTCGCCGGGGCGCCGCGCGGTCACCTCGGCCTCGACCGGGTCGCCGGTCACGGCCCGGACCTCGGCGAGCACCTCGCGCACGGAGCTGCCCACGCCGGTCCCCACGTTGACGACCGTGGGCGAGGGCGGCGCCCCCGCCGCGCGCCGCTCGCCGGCCCCCGCGAGGTGGTCGAGCGCGAGCAGGTGCGCCCGCGCGAGGTCGAGCACATGGACGTAGTCGCGCACGCACGTGCCGTCCTCGGTCGGGTAGTCGTCGCCGAAGATCCGCGGCGACTCCCCGGCGTCGAGCCGCTCGAACACCATGGGGATGAGGTTCTGCACGAAGGTGTCCCCGAGCAGCGGCGAGGCGGCGCCGGCGGCGTTGAAGTACCGCAGGGACATCGGGTCGAGCGTGCCGGCCGCGGCGGCGTCGTCGAGGATCTGCTCCCCGACCATCTTCGTGCGCCCGTACGGGCTCAGCGCGCTGGTCGGCGCGGTCTCGGCGAGCAGCTCGGCGTCGGAGACGCCGTACACCGAGGCCGACGACGAGAAGACGATCCGCCGGCAGCCCGTGGACTCCATCGCCCGCACCACGGTCAGCAGTCCGCCCACGTTCTGCGTCCAGTACCAGGTGGGCCGCTCCACGGACTCCCCCACCTGCTTGCGGCCGGCGAAGTGCACGACCGCGTCGATCCTGCGCTCCTCCATCACCTTGGCGAGCTTCTCCTCCGACCCCTCGGCCGCGAGGTCGAGCGTGACGAGCGTGACGCCGTCGATCCGCTCGGCGATGCCGGTGCTGAGGTCGTCGACCACGACCACGTCGTCGCCGCGCTCCCGGAGCAGGGACACGACGTGCCCGCCGATGTAGCCGGCTCCGCCGGTGATGAGGACTGCCATGCGAGCAGGTTATCCGCGCGCCGGGCCGCCGCGCGGGAGGGGCGTGCCCATGAGCACCGGCGGTGGCAGAGCGAGGCACCCTCAGTCGCAGGCCGTGATCTCCCACAGCTCGCCGTGCCCGCCGGTGGCGACGAGCTCGAACCCGTCCCCGGGCCGGAAGGTGAACAGGGTGGGGTCCCCGAGCGGCGCCATCTGGTGCCACGGCGCGGGCCCCGTGTCCCGGGTGTTGGTCCAGAAGTGGGTGACTCCGAGCCGCTCGACCACCGTGCAGACCTCGGGGTTCTCGCCGATCTCGTCGAACCGCGCGAGGAGGAACTGCCCGTCCGGCCCGCGCGGCCCGGCCAGGTGCGGGTAGACCACGTCGACCCCGCCCATCGAGTACCAGTAGGGCGTGCCGCGGAACCGGTCGCCGAGCACCACGGCGTCCTCGGGCAGCAGCTCGTCGGCCCGCCGGAACAGGTCGAGCTCGCCCTCGCCGGCGAGCATCCGGTACGTCAGGTGGCCAGGCACGAAGCTCTCCACCGCGTGGTAGGTCCGCAGGGTGTGGCGCAGCCCGCCGGAGCCGACGACGAGGACCACCAGCAGCGCCCCCGCGACAACCACCTCGGTCCGACGACGACGAACCCCCGCCGCGCCCGCCGCCTCGCGCCCGTCGCCCTTGTCGCCTGCGCCCCGCGAGCCACCCGCCCCACGCCCTCGACGCGCCGCGAGCACACCAGAAGCCAGGGCGACGCCGTCGCGCACGAGCACCGCGAGGGCGGCTGCAGCGAGCGGCGCGGCGCAGATGACGACCAGCGCGTCGAGCCGCATCGTCTCCGAGTACCAGACCCCCGTCGCCCACCGCAGCGGGTGGTCGGCCGGCCCCCAGGAGACCGCGGTCAGCGTGACGGTGACGACGAGCCCGACGGCGAGCCACCGTCCCCGCCGCAACCACCACACGAGCACCGCCCCGCCCACCGCGAGCCCGCTGATCGCGACCTGCGCGAGGGAGTCGAGCCCGCCGAGCTCGTACCCGCCGAACGAGCGCAGCGGCCGGTCGACGAGCAGGGAGGTGAGGATCCAGTCGTACCCGTCGTCGCCCGGGCGCTCGAAGGCCTGGACGGACTCGACGACGCCGTCGGCGAGGAGGGGCACGGACGCGAGGACGGCAAGCCCTGCCGCCGACCACACGGCGACGGCGACCGGGAGCCGCCGGTCGGTGCGGCGCAGTCGCCGGAACGCGCCGACCGCGGTGGCCACGAGCAGCGGCGCGGTGAGCACCAGCGTGGAGAACCAGGCGCTGCCGTGGACGAGGGCGAGCCCGAAGGCCGCGACGGCGGCGGGCAGCGCGGGGGCGGCCGTCGCCCGGACGTCGGGCAGGTTGCGCACCGCGAGGACGACGAGCGTGAGCAGCCCGGGAAGCAGGACGTGGGCGTAGGTGTAGGGGAACTGCCCCATCTGCGTGATGAGCCCGACGGGCAGGGCGAGGAAGGAGTGGGCGAGCACGGGGGCCGCCGCCGCGGCCACCGGGAGGGTCGGCCACGTGGCGCGGACGAGCCCGGCGACCGAGAGGGTCCACAGGAGCCCGACGACGACGATCGACGCGTTGACCGCCGCCGGGACTGACGGGAGGAACGGCACGACGGCGACGACCGAGTGCCAGCCCGTCGGGTAGAACGGCGCGTACCCGTAGTCGTAGAGGGGCGCGAGGCCGCCGAACGCGGAGGCGTCGCCGTACTCCCGGACGGTCTGGATCGCGCTGAGGTGGAACACGCCGTCCCACACCTGGCTGGGCCGGTCCGGCACCCCGATGCCGCGCGTCATCGCCACGACGTACAGGCCGGTGGCGACCGCCGCGGCGACGACGGCGAGCACGAGGTGGGGGCGGGCGAGCGGCGCCGGCTGGAGGACCGCGCCGGGGGCCGACAGCAGGGTCGAGCGGTCGGGGGTCCGCGGGGGCCGCGCCCGCCGAGCCGCCACGGACCGTCCCGCTCGCGGGGCCGCGGCCGAGGGCCCGGCGCGCTCGGTGAGGTCGGCGGCAGCATCCGCGGCGTCGTCGACCAGCCCGGCGGTCCGCCACGGCGCGGTTCCCAGCACGTGGCCGAGACCCGCGCAGGCCGCGGCGCCGAGCAGCATGCCGAGCAGGAATGTCGCCAGGCCCCAGCGCACGCCGAGCGCGCCGAGGACGACCGCCCACCCGGCCGAGAGCGCCACGGTCAGGGTGGCTGCGGGACCGAGCGCCACCAGCCCCCGCAGCCCGAGGAGGCGCAGCATCCCCCACCCGGGCCCCACCATGAGCGCGGTCATGGCGGCCAGCCCGGGCAGGGTCTGCGCCCAGGTCATCCGCCCGCGGGCGTCCCGGCCGCCGGGTCGTCGCAGTAGGTGAGCCGCCAGATCGAGGTGGTGCCCGCGCTGGCGACGAGCTCGAAGCCCTCGGCCGGCCGGACGTAGGCGAGACCCTCGGTCCGGTAGGAGTACTTCTGCTCGTCCTCCTGGGCGCCGCGCGGGTCGGTGTCCGTGTAGACGTGCGTGACGCCGAGGTCGCGGACGATCTCGCAGATCTCGGGGTTCGTGTAGATCTCGTCGAAGCTCGTCCCCAGGGTGGTCAGCTCCTCGCTGTCCCACTGGCCGAGCTGGCGGTAGAGCACGTTGACCCCGCCCATCGACCACAGGTAGCCGGCGCCGGAGAACGGGTCGCCGATGACGACGGCGTCGTCGGGCAGCACGTCGCCCGCGTGCGTGACGAGCTCGATCTCGTCCTGGCTGAGCATCGTGCCCCAGGCGATGCGGTCGGGCACGTAGGAGTTGACGATGACCTGGCTCTTGAGGTCGGCCCGGAGCCCGTTCGTCACGACGACGATCACCCCGAGCACGGCGACCAGCGCGACGAGCGCGGGCCGCGTGTCCGACCGGCGGCCGCGGTCGTTGAGAGTGGTGGTGGCCGCGGACGTCTCGGGCCGCCGGCGCGCGGCCGCCTGCCGTGGCGTGGCGGAGGGGTACGCGTGCTCGGCCTCCGCGCGTCCGGACCTCACGCGCTCGCCGGACATACGTTCGCCCTCCACGCGCTCGGAGTACGCACGTTCGGCCTCCGCGCGGCTGGTGTACCTGCGGTCGGCGTCGGCACCGTCGCGGGTCGGGCCGTCGACCATGCGCGGCTCCTCGACCTCGGTCGCCCTGCCCCGACCCGTCACGGTCACCCAGAGGTCCGCGAGCGAGCGGGCCGCGGCGGAGGCACCGAGCGCGGCGAGCGGCACGGCCATGATCCCGACGAGCACGACCACCCGGCTGGGCTGGGTGTACCAGGGGCCAGCGATCACGCGCAGGGCCCCGTCCTCGGGGCCGGCGGTGATGACGGTGAGGACGACGGCGCACACCCAGCCGAGCGCGACCCACCGTCCCGAGCGCAGGGTGAAGGTGACGGCGAGCCCCACCACCGTCAGCGCGGTGACGACGATCTGGCCCACGGACTGCCGCCAGTCGTAGCTGTAGACCATGGGGTTGTCGATGAGCACCTGCCCCAGCGGCCCCCAGTAGGTCTCCTGACCGCCGCGCTCGAAGCCGGTGACCATGTCGAGCACGGGGAAGTTGGCCAGGGCGACGATTCCGGCGACGAGCAGCGCCGCGAGCACCCCGAGCGTGACGTACACCGGCTGCCGGTGGCCGGCGTCCCACGCGTGGCGTGACGCCCGGTAGATGCCGACGGCCACGAGCGGCCCGGCAAGCAACATCATCGTGAAGGCCGCGGACCCGTGCGTGAGGCCGACCCCGATGAAGCCCACGAGGGACGGGACGGCGAGAGCGACCGTCGGCGCGGCGTGCGGGAGCTGGCGCAGGGCGAGGGCGACGAGTGCGAGCAGCCCGGGCATGCCGACGTGCGCCGCGCCGTAGGGCAGCAGCGAGACCACGCCGAGGAGGACGCCGGGCGTGGTGACGAACGAGGCAGCGACCAGCGGGGCCGCGACGGCGGCGAGGGGGCGCTGCGGCCAGACGGCCCGGGCGAGCGCGGCGCTCGAGATCAGCCAGATCGGACCCATGACGAACGAGGAGGCGTTGGCCGCCGTCGACGGGAGGTCGAACCCGGGCGAGACGGCGACGAACCCGTGCCACACGGCGGGGTAGAAGGGGCTCTCCAGCTCGTCGTACATCGGGGCGAGGCCGCCGAGCACGGAGGCGTTGCCGGTCTCCGCGATCGTGCGGATCGCGCCGAGGTGGAAGACGCCGTCCCAGGTCTGGACGGGCTGCCCGGGGGCAACCATGCCGCGGGCAAGGCTCACGCAATGGACGATCGTGCCGACCAGCACCATGGCCACGAGCACGGCGGTCGCGGTCCGGCCGAGCGGCACGGGCTGGACGATCTCCCTCGCGCGCGGCCCCGTCACCCACGGCGCGGTGCCGAGGCCGTGCCCGATCGCGGCGGCCAGGCCGACGCAGACGAGCAGGCCGAACAGCTGCGTGAATGTCGTGTACGGGACCCCGACGAGGTCATAGATGATGCCGAGCCCGCCCGCCGCGGAGATCGTGAGGACGGCGCCGCCGCCGACAGCGATGAGCCCGCGCACGCCGACCGCCGCGAGCATGAGCGCTCCCGGGACGATCGACGTCACGAGCATGAGGGTCGTCGGCAGGACGAACTGCGCCCAGGTCATCGCTCTCCTTCTCGATCGGCCTCGCCATTGTGGGGCGTGGGCCCGGTCGCGTCGCGGCCCGCTCCGGTCGCCTTGCTCACACCACGCCCCCCGAGGTCACGAGTCAGCCCGCGACGGCGAGCCCGTCACCCGCAGACGGCGATCTCCATGAGGCGCGCGTCCTCGTGCGCGGCGACGGTGCGCAGCGTGTCGGCGGGCACGTCGGCCTGGTCCGGGTAGCTCCAGCCGAGGAGCCGGTGCCCCGGGGTGTCGAGGTAGACGTGCGTGATGCCGAGCTCGATGATCCGTTCGCACACGTCAGGGTCCTGGCCCAGATGCTGGAGGTCGTAGAGGAGCTGGTCGGCCGGGTCGTCCGCCGCCGGGTACAGGGGACGGGGCACGACGTCCCAGCCGGCGAGCGCCGGGGCGAGGACGGCGCCGCTCGCGGGGGCACCGAGCACGCGGGCGTCCTCGGGCAGCTCGCCGGCGAGCGACCGCAGCCACTCGGCCTCGCCCACGTGCATCGAGTAGGGCCGGTCCGGGACGGCCTGGCGGGGCCCCTGGCGCACGGTCTCGGCGGAGACGGAGGCGTGCAGCCCGCCGGTGCCGAGGACGATCGCGGCGGTCACCGCCACGAGGGACACCGCCGCCACGGCGGGGGTGCTGACCGCAGGGCGTCCTTCCCCACCCCGGCGCCGCACGAGCCGGACGGCGAGCGCGACGACGCCGGCACCGCCGGTCCCGGCGATGACCGCCATCGGGGCCACGAGGAGCGCCTCGAGCCGGTCGTAGTCCTTGTACCAGAGCGCCGTGAGGTCGCGCAGCGGCCCGTCCGGCCCGGCCGCGAGGACGCGCAGGACGAGCAGGAGCAGCGCGGTCGCGAGGATCCAGCGGCCGCGCACGTGCTGGACGAGGACGAGCAGCCCGAGCGCGGCGAGCGCCGTGAGCACCCAGGCCGGGTCCTGGACCCCGGTGAGCGGGGGCACCGGGACCGCGTACTGCAGCGTCTCGGTGACCTCGCCGGCCTGGTCGAGGGAGATCCGCTCGAAGTCACCCATCGAGGACAGCAGCGGGATCGTCATCACCGCGATCCACGCCAGTGCGCCCACGAGCAGCGGCAGCGCGAGCACCGCGAGACCTGAGCCGACCCGGTGGCCCGCGGGTCCGCGCGCGATGCCGCGGGCGAGGAGCGCCATGCCCCACGCGGTGGCGGCCACGACGACGACGGCGGGCGCCGAGCCGTGGGCGAGCGTGGCCCCGAGCCCCGCGACGCCGACCGCCACCCAGGCCCGCACGTCCCTGGGACGGGCGACGCACCGCAGCCCGAGGACGAGGACCGGGAGGGTGAGGACGAGCGAGAGCGCCCACGGCCACTGGCCGTGGAAGTACATCGAGTAGTACGGGAAGGCCACCGCGGCCGACGCCACGACGACGGACAGCCCGGCGGCGTACGGCACGCGCGGCGCCGCGGCCCGGGCGAGCGCGGCCACGCCGACGAGGAAGCACCAGGCCACGACGGCGACGACGACGTGGGACGCGACGACGACGTCCGAGGCGAACGCCGGCAGCGCCGCGAGCCCGTGCCACAGCGACGGGTAGTAGACGCCGGACTCGCCGGGGAAGAGGGCGTCGAGGCCGCCGAGCGGGAACGGGCTGCCGTCGCCGGAGGTGACGAGCGCGGTGGCGGAGTAGTGGAAGATCGCGTCGCGGTGCTCGATCGGCTGCCCAAGTCCGAGCCCGCCCAGTCCGGAGGAGACCACGGCGAGCAGCACGACGAGACCGCCCACGAGCGCGAGCCCTGTGACGAGGCGGTCGCCGCGGCCGAGGTCGGGATCGGCGTCGCGGGCACCCGCCCGATCAGGGCCGGGCGCCCCGCTCGGCACGCCCGATGCGGGGCGGCGTCGTCGTCGGGCGCCCGTGAGGACGGCGGCTCCGGTGACGGCCAGGAGGACGACCCACGTGGTCGGCACCCAGGGCAGCCCCAGGGTGGGCACGAGCAGCGAGAGCACGCCGACCACCCCCGCCGTCAGCGGCAGCGCCGCGGCGAGGAGGGTGAGTCGGCGCAGCCCCAGCCACGCGTGTCCGATCGCGAGGCCGGGGCCGAGCAGCGCGAGGAGGGACAGTGCCGCGGTGGCGGCGATCCCTCCCAGCGGGGCTCCGCTGGGGTCCAACTACTGGCCGCCGCCCACCGTGATCCGGGGCGTGCCGGCCCAGCGGGCGGGATCGGTGACGTTGCGGCCGTCGGCAAGGATGCGGATGCCCGGCAGGTCGTCCGGGGTCAGCTCCTTGTACTCCGCGTGGTCCGCCTGGACGACCGCCGCGTCGACCTGCTCGCCGAGGTGGTACGGGGCCCAGCCGAACTCGCCGAGCTCGGCGTCGGAGTACATCGGGTCGTGGACGGCCACCTCGGCGCCGCGGGCGCGCAGCTCGGTGACGGTCTCGAAGACGCCGGAGAACGCGGTCTCCTTGACGCCGCCGCGGTAGCTCGCGCCGAGCACGGCGACCCGGCGGCCGGACAGGTCGCCGAGGGTCGACTCGAGCCGGCCCACCACGTAGGCGGGCATCGAGGCGTTGAGCTGGCGGGCGGTGCGCACGATCGTCGCGTCGGCGTCGGTCGAGAGGTAGAGGCGCGGGTAGACCGGGATGCAGTGGCCGCCGACCGCGATGCCCGGGCGGTGGATGTGGCTGAACGGCTGGGAGTTGCACGCCTCGATGACGGTCATGACGTCGATGCCGACCGTGTCGGCGTATCGCGCGAACTGGTTGGCCAGGCCGATGTTGACGTCCCGGTACGTGGTCTCGGCGAGCTTGGCCATCTCGGCGGCCTCCGCGTTGCCCATGTCCCACACGCCGTTGGCGCGCTCGAGGTCGGGGCGCTCGTCGAAGGTGAGCACGGCCTCGTAGAACTCGATCGCGCGGCGCGTGCCCTCGTCCGACAGGCCGCCGACGAGCTTGGGGTAGCGGCGCAGGTCCTGGAACACGCGGCCGGTGAGCACGCGCTCGGGGCTGAAGACGAGGTGGAAGTCCTCCCCCTCGGTGAGGCCGGAGATCTCCTCGATGAGCGGCTTCCACCGGTTGCGGGTGGTGCCGACCGGGAGGGTCGTCTCGTAGGAGATGAGCGTGCCCGGCGTCAGGTGCTCGGCGAGCGAGCGCGTGGCGGCGTCCATCCAGTCGAAGTCCGGGTCCCACGTGGCGTCGTCGACGAACAGCGGGACGACGAGGACGATCGCGTCGGCGCCGGGGATCGCCTCGGCGTAGTCGGTGGTGGCGCGCAGGCGGCCGGCCGGGACGAGCTCGGTCAGCTTCTCCTGGAGGTGGGCCTCGCCCGGGAAGGGCTCCTTCGCGGCGTTCACCGAGTCGACCGTCGCCGCATTGATGTCGACGCCGATCACCTCGTGCCCGGCGTCCGCGAACTGCACGGCGAGCGGCAGTCCGATCTTTCCCAGGGCGACGACGGCGATGCGCATGAGTGTCCTCTCGACTTCGGTGCGGCACGCGGTGGCCCCGCGCCCGCCTCTTCCGCGGCGGGTCCCATCGTAGGTGCCTCGACCCGCCGGGACGCCCTACCGGTCAGGCCCGCCGGTCGAGCGCGGCGAGGTCGGCCGCGACCTGGCGGGCGCGCGCGGCCCACGTGTGCTCGTGCCGCGCCTCGCGCACGTGCGCCGCCACGGCCTCGACCTCCCCCGCGTCGTCGCGCAGGGCGGCGAGCCGGTCCGCGAGCGCGTCGGCGTCGTAGTCGACCGCCCACCCGAGCCCGCCGGTCTCGATCGTCCGGCCGGCGAGCGTCCCGGTGGCCGCGAGGACCGGCTTGCCGTGACCGATGTACTCGTAGAGCTTGATCGGCGCCGCGAAGTCCCGGTACTCCGAGGGCTCGACGACGATCGAGCACGCGTCGGCCCGGCCGAACAGCGGGAGCAGGCCGTCCCCGCGCTCGTGGACCACCTCGACCCGGTCGCCGAGCCAGTCGGCGTACTCCCCGCGCGCGGCCTCCCACGAGTCCTTCGGGGTGCACAGCAGGAGGTGGACGCCGGGCGTCGCGTCGACGGCGCGCAGCAGCTCGTGCATCCGGTAGTAGGAGGTGACGTTGCCGACGTAGAGGAGTGTGAAGGGGCCCTCGGTGCGCGGCACGTCGCGGAGTGCGCCGCCCGGCGGGAGCGGCGCCATCTGCTCGGGGCGCAGGTGCGGGACGTGCACGGCGAACTCCCGCGAGGGGACGTAGACGCGGTCGAGGAGGCGGCGGTAGGCGCGCAGCTCCGCGTGGTACAGCGTCCGGGTCCCGGCGGCCACGACCGGGTGCACGCGCTCGGTGTACTCGGGGTAGCGCCAGTAGATGTCCCGGTAGAACACGCTCGTCGGCACGCCGTGGCGCCGCAGCAGCCGGGCGAGGCGCACGTCGACCACGGGGTGCGTGGGCAGGTGGTGCGGCTCGGTCAGCACGGTCGGCATCGTCGAGGACTCGCCGTACGCGAGGTCGACCCGCAGCCCGTTCTCGAGGCGTCGGCCGAGGTCGCGGACGGCCGCCGCCCGCTCCTTGCCGTGCCCGGTCACCTCGACGACCTCGTACCCGAGCCCGCGGAACGCGTCGAGCATGCGCACGGGCCGGATGCCGGAGCCCGACGTCGAGCCCTCGCCCACCGGGTAGGGGGCGTGGTAGACCATCGTCCGGCCCTGCCCCACCGACTGCTCGCTCACCGGACCGAGCCGTGGACGTGGGCGGCGAGGGCGTGCGCGTCGGCGTAGCCGGCGGCCACGGTCTCCACGGAGAAGGCGTCGCCGATCGTCGCGGCGACGTCCTCGGCGGAGAGCGTGGCGGTGCGCTCGTGCAGGTCGAGGACCGCGTCGGCGTAGGCGCCTGCGTCCTGGACGTCCACGAGCGTGCCGACGCGCGGGTCGACGTACTCGCCCTGGCCGCCCGTCGAGCCCACGACGACCGGGCGCCCCGCCACGAGCGCCTCGGCGCAGGAGACGAAGAAGTTGTCGCCGCGGGTAGGGCCGAGGAAG
Source organism: Georgenia sp. Z1344 (assembly GCF_049856295.1). GTDB lineage: Bacteria > Actinomycetota > Actinomycetes > Actinomycetales > Actinomycetaceae > JB111. Next base: position 189,596 of record NZ_JBNDMZ010000007.1, read on the forward strand.
AGGTCGGCGCGGGCGAGCTCGCCGAGGACGCCGTCGCGGTCGAGCGTGCCGGTGAGGTGGATCCGCTCCCCCACCCCGACCTCGTCCGCCCGGTCGCGGACGGCGCTCGCGAGCGGGCCGTCGCCGACGAGGGTGAGGTGCGCCGGGTGCCCGCGGCGGCCGAGCTCGGCCACGACGTCGACGGCAAGGAGCGGGTCCTTGCGCTCGACCAGGCCGCCGACGCTGACCATGCGCAGCTCGCCGGATGGCTCGGGCCTGGCCGGGACGGTCGCCAGCGGCGGGACGATGCACGGCACCACGGCGGTCGCGCGGTCGCCGCGCACCTCGCGGATCGGGTCGGCGAGGAACTCGCACACGGCGGTGACGACGTCCGGCCGGTCGAGCAGGCGGCGCACGAGCGGGAGGACGGCGCGCGTTCCGAACCCCAGGTTCTCCGGGCTCGTCAGTCCCGAGTAGTGCTCCGTGTGCACCCACGGGGCGTCCGGGCGCCCGACGACGAACGGCAGGAGCGCGGAGATCGCGGTGGTGTGGACGACGTCGGCGCCGTCGAGGATTCCCGGCAGGGCCGCGGCGACCTGGGCGATCTGGTCCGGGCGCGAGGGCGTCATCGGCAGGCGCAGGACCTTGAGCCCCTCGTGGTAGACGTGCCGCGTGCCGTCGTCCTGGTGGCCGGGGACGAGGTGGACGACGTCGACCGTGTCCCCGCGCGAGGCCATCGCGAGCGCGTCGCGGACGACGAACGAGCCGGAGCTCGGCGCCAGGGCGGTCGGGAACCAGGTGGTGACGACGACGACTCGCATGCCCCCGAAACTACCCGGCCGCTCCGCCTCCGGCGGGAGCAGGCCGCACTAGGCTCGGTGACCGTGAAGATCCTCTCCGTCGTCGGTGCCCGCCCCCAGTTCGTCAAGCTCGCGCCGATCGCGCACGAGAGCGCCCGCCGGGGTGCCGAGCACCTCATCGTCCACACGGGCCAGCACTACGACCCGCTGCTGTCCGACGTCTTCTTCTCCGAGCTGGAGATCCCGGCGCCGGACGTCCACCTCGGCGTGGGGTCGGGGAGCCACGGCCACCAGACCGGGTCGATGCTCGCCTCGATGGACGACGTGCTCACCGAGCACCGCCCCGACTGGGTGCTCGTCTACGGCGACACGAACTCCACGCTCGCCGGCGCCGTGGCCGCCGCGAAGCTGCACGTGCCGATCGCCCACCTCGAGGCGGGCCTGCGCTCGTTCAACCGGCGGATGCCCGAGGAGATCAACCGCGTGCTCACCGACCACGCCGCGGACCTCCTGCTCGCGCCCACGCAGGTGGCGGCCGGGCACCTCGCGGACGAGGGGCTGGCCGGGCGCACCGTCGTCGTCGGCGACGTGATGACCGACGTCCTGCTCGCCACCCGCGAGGCCGTGGGCGACGCCCGCCCGGCAGCGCTGGAGGAGGAGGGACTGGCCGACGGCGAGTTCTACCTCGCCACCATCCACCGCGCGGAGTCCACCGACGACCCCGACCGGCTGCGCGCGATCGTGCAGTCCCTCGCGGGGCTCGACGCGCCGGTCCTGCTGCTCGCCCACCCGCGCCTCGTGGCCAAGGCCGAGGCGGCGGGCATCGACCTGTCCGGCGGCGCGCTGCGCACGCGCACGCCGCTCGGCTACCGGGACCTCGTGGCCGTGGCCGACCGGGCGCGCGGCGTCGTCACCGACTCGGGCGGCCTGCAGAAGGAGGCCTTCCTCCTGCGCACGCCCTGCACCACGGTGCGGACCGAGACCGAGTGGGTCGAGACCGTCGAGCTCGGCTGGAACGTGCTCGTCGAGCCGGGCGACGCGTTGCTCGCGGCCGCCACCCGGCCGCGCCCCGCGGACACCGACGCCACCCCGTACGGCGACGGCGACGCCGCCGCCCGCGTGCTCGACGCCCTGCTCGCGCCCCGCTGACCAGCGTTCACCCTCACCCACCCGCTGCCCACACACGGCCGACACGACGGAGCCCCACCATGACCACCGGCACCGACCCGCTCGACGACTGGGGCCCACAGGCACCTGTGCACCGTGGACGCAGCGGCGGGGCCGACGCGCCCTCGGCCCACCACGCCTCCACCGGCGGCGCCGACGCCTCGCAGGCACCCGAGCGCTCGTCCGCGCCCTCCGGGACGGCCGCGGGGTTGCGCCGGACGCGGGCCTACGTGGTGGGTGCCATGGTCGTCGGTGACCTCGTCGTCATCGCGGTCGGCCTGTTCCTCTTCGAGCCACCGACCCGCTGGGTCGTCCTCGCCGCCGGAGTCCTCGGCTTCGCCGCGGCCGCCTACATGTGGAACCTGTACGGCCGGCAGATCAGGGGGCTCGAGGAGGACGAGGCAGGCATCCCGCGCGCGACCCCGCGCGACCCGAACGCCTGATCCAGCACCTCCCCTCACTCACTCACCCACCCACCCACCGACCTCACCCGCGCGCCGCGAGTCCCCCGATCGCGAGCAGCGCCGTCGCCGCGGTCGCCGTCAGCGTGCGCCACGCGTTCCACCTGGTCCACGGCCGCTCGAACGCCGAACGGGCGGCAGCGAGCAGGCGATCGTCGTCGTCGGGCGCCCGGTCGAGCCGCTCGTTGAGCGGCACGTTGACCGCGAAGGTGATCGCGAGCGTGAGGACCGTCCCCGCGAGGCCGGCGACCAGCCAGGGCAGCGCGGATCCAGCTCCGTCGGCCCCGCCGGCGTCGTCCACCCTCGTCCACCCGAGCACCACGGCCGCGACGGTCGCGACCGGCGTCCCCACGAGGACCACCCCGAACAGCGGGTTGAGGATCGCCCGGTTGACCGACCGCATCGTGGCGACGAACGCGGCGTCGTCGACCCGGCGCAGGCCGGGCATCACCGCGCAGGTGAAGCCGAGGAAGAGTCCCGCGACGAGCCCGTTACCCACGGTGGCCGTGACCAGCGCGGCGGAGGCGGCACTCATCGAACAGTCCCCACCGCAGCTCCTCCGACCAGCGCGCCGATCGTCTCCTCGACGGGCGTCGTCACGCGCACCGTCCGGTCGCCGCGGGGCGCGAGCAGCCCACGTGCGTCGGCGAGGTAGAGCTCGGCGAGACTCTCCGCGACGTGGGCGTCGAAGCCGGCGCCCGCGAGCGTGCCCGCCCACGCCTCCTCCGGTACGACGACGACGTGCAGCTCCCGCCCGAGCGCCCGGCCCAGGTGACCGGCGACCTCGGCCTCGGTGACCTCGGGCCCCAGCACGTCGACCACCTCGCTCGCCCCTCCCTGCTCTCGGATCAGCTGCGCGGCAACGGCCCCGACGTCGGCGGTGGCCCCGAGCGGCAGAGGCTCGTCGGCCGACGGCGCGAGGACCGGGTACACGCCCTCGGTACGCGCGACCTCGAGCACGTCGGTGACCTTCTCCTGGAAGTGCCCGGACCGCATCGCGGTCAGCACGCTCACCCCGCGCAGCGCCTCCTCGAGCCGGTGCAGGCCGTCGACCGGGCCGGTGCCGGCCCCGAGGTCCGCACCGCCCGAGGAGAGCAGCACGACGCGAGGCACCCCGGCATCCTCCACGGCGCCCGCGATCGAGGCGGTGAGCCGGTCGGCGTGCGCATCGAGGTCGTCGGCGGTGAGGTCGAAGGGCAGGAGGGCGAACATCGCTTCCGCCCCGCGCAGGGCGTCGGTCAGGCCCGCGCGGTCCGCGAGGTCGACGACCCTTGCGTCGGCCCCGGCATCGCGCCACCGCTCGGCGTCCGCGTCGCGGCGCACGAGGACCCGCACCTCCTCCCCCTCGTCGAGCAGCCGGCGCGCGGCGGCCCCTCCGACCCGTCCCGTGGCTCCTGCGACTGCGTACATGGCGTCCTCCCCGATGTCGGTGCCGACCGGCGTGCCCGGCGCGGCACCACCGACGCTAGAAGCTCCCTCCAGGCGTTCCCAGCCCCGTTCCGCCGTCGTTCTTGTCCGATCGTCCGGAAGCACTGTCGCGACCCGGCCGGATACGCAAGGCTGAGGTCATGCTGACGACACCCTGGGAGACCCGCGACCGGCTCGCGCGGGCCCTGCAGACGCTGCGGATGCGCGGCATCTTCTACGGGCACTCCGAGCTGACCGCGCCGTGGTCGCTGCGGATGCCGACCGTGCCCGACTCGCTCAGCTTCCACGTCGTCACGTCGGGGGCCTGCCGGCTCGAGGTCGGGGGCAGCGACCCGGTCGAGCTCGGCCCCGGCGATCTCGCGCTGGTCCCGCACGGGCGCGGGCACGACATCGCGAGCGGCGAGGGCGCCGGCACGCCGCGTCCCGTCGAGGACCTCCCCCAGGAGTGGCTGGGCGAGCACTACGCGGTCCTCGAGCACGGCGGTGGCGGCGCGCACACCCGGCTGATCTGCGGGATCGTCGGCTTCGACGAGCCGGCCGCGCGCGAGCTGACGAGCCGCCTGCCGGCCGTCCTCACCGTCGACGCCGACGCCTCCCCGGTCGGCTCGGCGATCCGCGACACGCTCCGCCTCATGGTCGACGAGCTCACCCGCCCGCGCGCCGGCAGCGAGGCCGTGGCCACCCGGCTGGCTGACATCCTCGTGGTCCAGGTCATCCGGGACTGGCTCGCGCACGACGACGCCGCACGGGACGGTTGGCTCACCGCCCTGCGGGACGACCGCATCGGCCGCGCGCTCGACGCGATCCACGCCGAGCCGGGCGGCGACTGGAGCGTGGATCGGCTCGCGCGCACCGCCACGATGTCCCGGTCGACGTTCGCGGCGCGGTTCTCCGAGCTGGTCGGCGAGACGCCGAACGGGTACCTCACCCGGTGGCGGATGCGGCTGGCCCAGGAGCGGCTCGCCGGCGGCGACGCGACGGCCGCCCAGGTCGCCGCCGAGCTCGGCTACCGGTCCGACGCCGCCTTCAGCCGCGCGTTCGTCCGTGCGGTCGGCCGGACGCCGGGGGCCGTCAGGGCGGCCGCGCGCGCGATCTCCACCTGAGCCTCCCCGTCACGCCGACCGCGGCCACGAGAGGTCAGCCGGACGAGGAACCCCGTCGCTCGCGCGCGGCCCGGTCAGCCGCGTCGGGTGGGTCCGCCGGTGAGTGCGCGCCGGACGCGTCCTCCGGGGCGGGCGGTTCGACCGCCTCGGGCGCGCCGGACGCGTCGTCCGGGGCCGCTGCCTCGGTACGAGCCGACCGGGCGGACGCCCCACCGCCCCCGTCGCCGAGCACGAGGCGGCGCAGCCACCGGGGCTCGGCCAGGATCCCGTCGAACGGCAGCTTGTCGCACACGACCCTGAGCAGCACTGGGACACCTACCGCGTACACGAGGAGAAGGAGGACGACGACTCCGGGTCGGGGCTCGGCGAAGGCGCGAGCCGGGCCCTCCACCAGCCATAGCCCCACAAGCAACAAGGGCATGTGGGCCACGTAGATCGGAAGGGTACGCCGCCCCAGCCAACTCCACAGCGCGAACCCTGGTATCCGTGAAAGTCCGATACCTACGAGTGCGACAGCCGTTAGGCCGAGTAGCGCCAGCAGTACGACGTCGGTCCGGTTGTTCGTTAGGACTAGGTCGAACTCGTTACGAGCGATTGCAAGGGGAATGAAGCAGAGCGCCGAGATCGCGCCCAGCACGACCAGCCACCGCTGCCGTACGCGAAGGGCAGGGGCGACGAGGAAGCCGATGAGGAAGAACGGCGCGTAGGTGAAGAGCGGCACCGTTTGCCTGCCGAGGTTCGGGAGTTCCGGGCTCAACAACATCGCCAACGCAACGGCAACGATCAGCACGGGGTAGGAACGCAGGAGTCGCGCCATCAGCGTCATGACGGCAAGTGCCCAGATGAACCACAAGTAGTCCTCAGGCAGCAGCGCTTGCTCGAGTGCCCACGCCGCCACCCCGTCCGGCAACGTCGTCGCGACCGAGAAGCGCCAGCTCCGCACTACGAGTTCGACGAGTAGCCAGACCCCCAAGACCCACGCCATGGGAACGATGCGTGTGCCTATCACCGTCCGCCAGCTTCGCGAGGCAGCATGGAGAAATAGGGCACCAGAGAGCGCGAACAGAGCAGGGATACGGATGGCCTGCGCCACCCGCACCGCAGGCTCCAACTCAGGGAACGGCATACCCCCCATACGCATGAAGTAGAGAGTGTGCCCAAGCACGACGAGAACAACGAGAAATCCACGCGCGGCATCGATCCACGCGACGCGGCCACGGCTGGGCTGTGCGGACTCGTCGCCGGGGCTCACGCGACGACCACGGTGCGCACGTCGTCGGGCCGCATCCAATGGTGGGGGTCGGCGATTCTCCGCCACACACACCGGATGCCAAGGCTCATCCCGTCGAGGCTACCGGAAACCGCCCGACGCTCCGGTGCCCACTTCTCCTCGGCTTGTTTCGCTCTGCGCGGGTACCCGTGCTCGAGGAAGAACTCCCCTCCCGAGGTCCTGCGCCGTGCGGACATGACCGAGACCATGGTCGCCGATCGCTACCGGCACGGAGGACCCATGACGTACGACGCCGCAGGACCACCCGATGGACCGCCCCGGGGCACCCCGTCGCAGGGCACCCCGCCGCGGGGCACCCCGCCGCAGACCGGCGTACACGTGCCGCACCCGCGCGGCGAGGTGATCACCGGCCTCGCCGTCGACTCCTCCACCGCCACGACACGCCTCGTCGGCTACGGCGTCGGCGTGGTGGTGGGGCTCGTGATCGCCGGGTACCACGGCGTCCAGCTCGTCCGCGCGCTCGGGTCGGGCGACGCGCAGACCTCCGACTACGTGACTCCGCTCGGCCTGTCCGTCGTCGGACTCGGCGTGATCGCCGTCTTCGGCATCGCGATCGGGCAGGTCGTGCGGGGTCGCCGCGAGGGCGACGACGCGATCGACCTGCTCGTCACGCCGTCCGGCGTCGTCGGTCCCGGCGGGCTCGGGATCCCGTGGGACGAGATGCACCAGGTCGTGGTCGACGCGCTCCCGCTCGGCACCGGGTCCACCCTCGTGCAGCGGATCTCGACGATGTCCCGGGAGCGGGCGATCCGGCGCCCCGACCGCGACATGACCGCCCGCGAGTACAAGCGCAGGGTGCGGAGCCACGAGCAGGCGGTCGCGCGCCGCACCCCGGTCCTCGTCGTAGTCGAGCTGCGCGACCCGTCGGGCGTCCTCGCGCGCGCCGCCACCGAGCGACAGCGCGGCGCCGTCGTGCCGAACCACCGCCCCCCGCACGTCCGCATCGAGCTGACCGAGCACCCCGGGGACGAGATCGCGCACGTCCTCACGGCCCTCGATCAGCAGCTCGGCGAGCACGGCCTGCTCCTCCACCGGCGCTGACGTGCCGCAGCGCGAGACGCGCGAGCCGTACCCGGCCTCGCGACCGCACCCGGGGCCGCAGCCGCACGGTCCGCAGCCCTACGACACCCCCGCGGTCGGCCGAGGCCACGTCGTCGCGGGCCTGGGCGCGAACCGGAAGGAGGCCGGCGAACGGATCACCATCTACTGCGTCCTCCTGGTCGCCGTCGCTGCGCTCGCCGTCTGGCTCGTCGTCGGCCTCGTCGACTCCCTCACCCCGGAGCGCGTCGGTCCCCTCCAGGTCGAGATGCCGTGGTCCCCGATCCCGACGGCGATCATCTCTGTCGTCCTCGTCCACGTCCTCGGCGCGATCGGGGTCCTCGTCGTCGGCATCGTCCAGCAGGACCGGCGGCGCACGTCCGGCGACGAGGCGATCCAGCTCCTCGTCACCACGGCCGGCCTCACCGGGCCGGGCGGGCTCGACATCCCCTGGGACGAGATCCGGGGCGTGCGCGTCGGCCCGCTCCCGATCGCCCACGGAGCCGACGCCGTCGAGATCGGTGGCATCTGGCTCCTCTCGAGCCTCGGTCGCACGAGGCGACAGGGGCAGTACCTCGCGGGCCGGGCCGCCGGGCACTCGGTCCGCTCCCGCCCACCGGTGCTCGTGCTCATCGACCTCGTCACGCCCGCCGGCGTCATCGAGCGGGCCGTCACGGACCGGCAGCGCCGCGCGGTCCACGTCGCCGGACTCACGTCGCACGTGCGGGTCGAGCTGACGGACCAGCCGGCCGACCGCCTCGAGTTCGTCGTCCGCGTCCTCGCCGAGGAGCTGGGCCGCCGCGGGCGCGGGCTGTACCAGCTCTGACGGACCTGGCCCGGACACGTCCCGTGCACGGACGACGGCCCCGGACCTGGGAAGGTCCGGGGCCGTCGTTCAACGCGATCGGTCGAGCAGCACCGTCAGTCGAGCAGCGCGAGCGCCGTCGGCGAGTCCGTCGCCGACAGGGCGAGGTCCTCGAACTCGTTGACGCCGTCGAGCTGGACACCCATCGCGATGTTCGTGACGCGCTCGAGGATGACCTCGACGACGACGGGCACCCGCGACTCCTGCGCCATCGCGCGGGCCTTGGTGAACGAGGACTCGAGGTCCTCCGGGTCGGTCACGCGCAGGGCCTTGCAGCCGAGGCCCTCGGCCACCTTGACGTGGTCGACCCCGTACTCGGCGACCTCGGTCGAGTTGATGTTCTCGAACGCGAGGGACACGTGGTAGTCCATGTCGAACGCGCGCTGCGACTGCCGGATGAGCCCGAGGTAGGCGTTGTTGACGACCACGTGGACGTACGGCAGGTGGTGCTGCGCGCCGACCGCGAGCTCCTCGAGCATGAACTGGAAGTCGTAGTCCCCGGACAGGGCGACGACGTTCGCGTCCGGCAGGGCGGCGGCGACGCCGAGCGCGGCGGGCCCCGTCCAGCCGAGCGGCCCGGCCTGGCCGGCGTTGATCCAGTGCCGCGAGGCATAGGTGTGGAGGAACTGGGCGCCGGCGATCTGCGAGAGGCCGATCGTCGTCACGTAGACCGTGTCCCGGTCGAACGCCCGGTTCATCTCCTGGTAGACGCGCTGCGGCTTGATCGGCGTCTCCGGGAAGTTCGTCTTCCGCTGGAGGGTGCCCTTGCGGCCGCGGGTGTCGTCGGCCCAGGTCGACCAGTCGGGCACCTGCCCGGCGGCCTTGCGCTCCTTCGCCACCTCGACGGCGGTGCGCAGGAACGCCCCGGCGTCGGAGACGATGCCGTACTCGGGCGCGAACACGCGACCGATCTGGGTGGGCTCGATGTCGACGTGGATGAAGGTGCGGCCCTGGCGGTAGACGTCGAGGCCGCCGGTGTGGCGGTTGGCCCAGCGGTTGCCGATCCCGAGGACCACGTCGGACTCGAGGAACGTGGCGTTCGCGTAGCGCTGCGAGGTCTGGATGCCGACCATGCCGGAGGCGAGCGGGTGGTCGTCGGGGATCGCGCCCCAGCCCATGAGGGTGGAGACGACCGGGACGCCGAGGGTCTCGGCGAGCTCGACGAGCTCGGCCTCCGCGCCGGCGTTGACGATCCCGCCGCCCGCGATGACGATCGGTCGCTCGGCGGCGAGCAGCATGTCGAGCGCCTTGTCGACCTGCGGACGCGTGGCGGCCGGCTGCACCACGGGCAGCGGCTCGTACGTGTCGGGGTCGAACTCGATCTCGGCGAGCTGGACGTCGATCGGCAGGTCGATGAGCACCGGGCCGGGGCGGCCGGAGCGCATGAGCTGGAAGGCCTTGGCGAACACTCCCGGGACCTGGGCGGCCTCGAGGACGGTCTTCGCCATCTTCGTCACCGGCGCGGCGATCGAGGCGATGTCGACCGCCTGGAAGTCCTCCTTGTCGAGCTTCGCGACGGGCGCCTGGCCGGTGATGCACAGGATCGGCATCGAGTCGGCCCATGCGGCGTACAGCCCGGTGATCATGTCCGTGCCGGCGGGACCGGAGGTGCCGATGCAGACGCCGATGTTGCCGCGCTCGGCGCGGGTGTACCCGTCGGCCATGTGCGAGGCACCCTCGACGTGGCGGGCGAGGACGTGGTGGATGCCGCCGTGCTTGCGCATGGCGTCGTAGAAGGGGTTGATGGCGGCGCCCGGGAGGCCGAACGCGTGGGTCGCGTTCTCCTTCTCGAGGATGGCCACCGCGGCGTCGACCGCGCGCATTCGAGGCATGTCGATCTCCTAGGGGGTTCGGTGGGTCACTCGCGCCCGGACAGGCGGGCGATGGTCTGGAAGAGGCCGGAGTGGTCGAGCGAGCCGTCCCCGGTGGCGAGCGCGGCGGCCATGAGCTGACCGACGAGCGCGCCGACGGGGGCGACGACGCCCTCCTCGCGCGCGGCCGACGTGAAGATGCCGAGGTCCTTGTGGTGCAGCTCGATCCGGAAGCCCGGGTCGAAGGACCGGTCGAGGATCTTCTGCGCCTTCTGGTCGAGCACCTTGGACCCGGCGAGACCGCCGCCGAGGACCTCGATCGCGGCCGAGGTGTCGACGCCGTACGCCTCGAGGAACACGACCGCCTCGGCCAGCAGCGCGATGTTGCCGGCGACGATCAGCTGGTTCGCGGCCTTGACGGTCTGCCCGGAGCCGGACGGGCCGACGTGGACGATCGTCTTGCCCACGACGTCGAAGATCTCCTTCGCCGCGGCGAAGTCCTCCTCCGCCCCGCCGACCATGATCGACAGCGCCGCGTTCTTGGCGCCGGCCTCGCCGCCGGAGACGGGTGCGTCGAGCAGGCGGATGCCCTTCTCCTTCGCCTCCTCGGCGAGCTCGACGGTGACGTCGGGCCGGATCGAGGAGAAGTCGATGACGAGCGTGCCCTGCGCGGCGTTCGCGTACACGCCGTCCTCGCCGGTGAGGACGTCGCGCACGTCCGGGGAGTCCGGAACCATGACGGCGACGACGTCGGCGCCGGTCACGGCCTCCGCCACTGAGGAGGCGGCGATGCCTCCCGCCTCGACGAGGGGGGCGGTCTTGTCGGGCGTGCGGTTGTAGCCCCGCACGGTGTGCCCGGCGTTCTGCAGGTGGACGGCCATCGGGCTGCCCATGATGCCGAGGCCGATGAAGGCGATGGTGCTCATTGGTCGGTCCCCAATCTGTGAGGTGGTCGTGAGGGTCAGGCGGAGCGCTGCTCGCGCGGGAGCCAGGCGAACGGGTCGGCGTCGGCGGTCTTGTACTCGAGCCCGACGGGGCCCGTGTAGCCGGTCGCCCGGACGTCGTCGATCCAGCGGGTGATCGGCAGGTCGCCGCTGCCGGGCGCGCCGCGCCCGGGGGCGTCGGCGATCTGCACGTGAGCGATCCGGTCGGCGTAGGCCGCGATGTCGGCGTCGACGTCGGAGCCGTTGACGGCCAGGTGGTACACGTCGAGCAGGAGGCCGAGGTTCGTGGCACCGTGCTCGTCCCGCACCCGGTCGAGGACCCCGACGACGTCGGCAGAGGTCTTCAGCGGGTAGGCGTCGGCCCCGGAGACGGGCTCGAGGAGGATCGTGCCGCCGATGCGGTCGACCGCCTGGGCGGCGAGCGCGAGGTTCTCGGCGCCGAGGGCGTCCTGCTCGGCCGGGTCCACGCCGTCGACGCGCTTGCCGTAGAGCGCGTTGAAGGCGCGGCAGCCGGTGCGCTCGCCGATCGCGGTGACGACGTCGAGGTTCGCGCGCAGCTCGGCGGAGCGCTCGGGCCACGAGATCAGGCCGCGGTCGCCGCCGGGCATGTCGCCCGCGTTGAGGTTGAGGCCGGTCAGCTGGACGCCGGCGTCGTCGATCGCCTTGAGGAGCGCGTCGATCTCGTCCTGCTCCGGCGTCGAGGTCGGGAAGTGCCACCACAGCTCGATGCCGTCGAAGCCTGCCGCAGCCGCGGCCGCAGGGCGCTCGAGGAGCGGGAGGTCGGTGAGCAGGATCGAGCAGTTGACGGTGTAGAGGACGTCGTCGGCCATCAGGTTCCTTTTCCGCTTTGTGGATGTTTCCTTCCTGATGTCGAAAACATTAGCAGCGGCGCCGGGAGGGGTCAACAGACCGGTCAGCACACGACGACGGCCGGGACCCGTCGCGGGTCCCGGCCGTTCGCGGCACTGCGGTCGGGGTACCGATCGCCACGACGCACGTCATCCGGCGGCGCCGACCGCCCCGAGCCCGTCGGCGATCTCCTGGGCGGCCCGGCGCAGGAGGGGTACCGCCCGCGCGCCGAACGCGTCGTCGACCCGCGAGCTCGGGCCGGAGACCGAGATCCCGGTGCGCACGGGCGTCCCGGGCACGGCCATCGCATAGCAGCGCACACCGAGCTCCTGCTCCTCGTCGTCGATCGAGTAGCCGTGCGCACGCACCACCTCGAGCCGCTCGACGAGCTGTCCGAGCGTCGCGGCCGACCGCGGCGTGGGCTGGGCGATGTCCCGACCGACGAGCCGTTCGACGTCGGCGTCCGACATCGTGGCGAGGATCGCCTTGCCCACCCCGGTCGCGTGCGCGAGGGCGCGTCGTCCCACCTCGGTGAACATGCGCATCGACCGGGTCGACTGGACCTGGCCGATGTAGACGATCATCGGACCGTCGAGCGTGGCCATGTTCGCGGACTCCCCGAGCTGGTCGGCGAGGCGCTGGAGGATCGGCCGGCTCGCGACGCCGAGCTGACGGTTCGCGGCCTCCCCGAGGGGGACGAGCCGAGGCCCGAGCGCGTAGCTCCGGCTGGGCATCTGCCGGACGTGGCCGAGGGTGACCATCGTGCGCAGCAGCCGGTGGATCGTCGGCAGCGGGAGCTCGACCGTGGCCGACAGGTCGGACAGGGTCATCTCACCGCCCGCCGCCGCGATGATCTCGAGGACCCGGAACGCGCGCTCGACGGACTGGACACCGCCGCCCTGACCTGTGCTCATCGTCGGACCTCTCTCGTGCTCGTCGCTGACTCGTCCGCGGCCGCCACGGCCGCTCCCTTGTGCCCGATCGCCGCCGCTGACATGCTATCCGCAACGCGATAGCGCTTTTCCGTATCGAGGAATCTACCTCGTCTCCCGGCGCCCGGTGAGCGAGCGCCCCAGCTCCTGCCCGAGGCCGCGCAGCGCGCTCGCGCCCTGCCGCACGGACCGACCCGACGCCCGTCCGACCACCCGTCCCGACAACCGACCGACCGGCACTCCCGCCGCTCGATCGCCCATCGAAAGGACCTCCCGTGAGCCTCTCCCTCGACACCGCCCGGACCCTCGTCGCCGGCACCCTCGCGACGGCCGCCGAGCGCGGGCTCAAGCCGCTCGCCGTCGCCGTGCTCGACCAGGCCGGTCTCGTCATCGCGGCCGAGCGTCAGGACGGCACCTCCGCGCGCCGCCTCGACATCGCGCACGGCAAGGGGCACGGCGCCATCGCGCTCGGCATGGGGTCGCGGGCGATCCAGGCACGCGCCGAGCAGCAGCCCTACTTCGTCTCGGCGGCGACCGCCGCGGTGGGCGGCGCGCTCATCCCGGTCGCCGGCGGCGTGCTCGTCAAGGACGCGAACGGCACCGTGCTCGGCGCGATCGGCGTCTCGGGCGACACCTCCGACAACGACGAGGCCGCCGCCGTCGCGGCGATCGAGGCCGCGGGCCTCGTCGCGCAGGTCGACTGACCGGGCGCCCATGCGGCGTCTACCGCCCGGGCCGGCCGGCGAGCGCGTCGACGTCCGCGGCCGACGCGCCCACGGCCGTCTCGAGCTCCGCCACCGCGATGGCCCCGCAGTCGGTGCCGCGCGCGAGGAACCAGGCGAGCGCGCGTGCCGTCGCCGGCTCGTCCATCACGGCCCCATCCTCGCGCGCGAGGTAGATCCGCAGGCGCTCGGCGGCGGGCAGGAAGCCCTCCCGGTAGTAGGCGTACGTCACGGCGAACCGGCCCGGCAGGTGACCGGGGTGCATGTCCCAGCCCTGGAGGTAGCCCCGCTCGAGGGACCGCCGCACGAGGCGGCCGTGCAGCGCCCACGCCGCGCGCACCTGCTCGGCGTCGCCCACCGGCAGCACGTTCGTCGAGCCGTCGGAGAGCCGCACGCCGGTGCCGGCCGCGGCGAGCTGCATGACGGCCTTCGCGTGGTCCGCGGCCGGGTGCTCCATCGACTGGAAGCGCGCGGCGATGCCGAGCGAGGCGGAATAGTCGTAGGTGCCGTAGTGCAACCCGGTCACCCGGCCGCCGCCGGCGTGGATCATCCGGGCCACGAGCGCGGTCCCGTCGGAGCCGAGCACGGCCTGCGGGGTCTCGACCTGGATCTCGAACCGCAGGCGTCCCGCCGGCAGGTCGTGCAGGGCCTCGAGCCGCTCGCAGACGAGCACCATCGCCTCGACCTGCTCGACCGAGGTCACCTTCGGCAGCGTGAGAACGAGGCCCGCCGGCAGCTCGCCCGACCCGGCGAGCTCCCCGAGGAACAGGTCGAGGGTCCGCAGGCCGCGCGCACGCGTCGGGGCCTCGAAGCTCTTGAACCGGATGCCGACGAACGGGGTCGAGCGCCCCTCGTCCACCTCGGCGCGGACCGCACGGGCCGCCGCGAGCGCGTGCCCGTCCTCGTCGTCGCCCCGGTCCCCGTAGCCGTCCTCGAGGTCGATGCGCAGGTCCTCGATCGGCTCGCTCGCGAGCTTCGACTCGACGAGCGCGCCCACCTCCGCCCGGAGGTCCTCCCGCACACCGACGGCGTCGAGCAGCGCGGCGGTCCCACCGCCCTCCTCGACCACGGCCAGCGCCCGCTCGCCCCACTCCCCCGCGAGGCCCGCGCGGAAGCGGTCCGCGGGGACGTACACGGTGTGCACGGGCTGGCGGGTGCCGTCGTCGCCGGGGTAGGTGCGCGCCAGGTGCTCGTCGGCACCGGCGAGCATCGCGTCGACGTCGTCGTACGTGCCGGCGTCGAGGGACGGTCGAGGGCTGGTCATGCGATCGCTCCGATCGTTGGGCCGGTCGGTTCCGGCACGTGGAAGAATGCGTCGGGTCTCGGCTCCGGGTTCGCGCCCGGGCCCCGCACCACCATCCGACCGACGGCGAGGGGAACATGATGGCGAGTGGTTCCGGCGTGCAGTCGGTCGACCGGGCGATCGACCTCCTCGAGCTCCTCACGGACCTCGGCGGGGACGCCGCCCTCAGCGAGCTCGCGGCCGCCTCGGAGCTCCCGCTGCCGACGATCCACCGCCTCATGCGCACGATGGTCGACCGTGGGTACGCCCGGCAGCTGGCGTCGCGCCGCTACACCCTGGGCCCCCGCCTCATCCGCCTCGGCGAGAGCGCGGGTCGCCAGCTCGGGGCCGGCGCCCGGCCGCACCTCGAGCGGGTCGCCCGCGAGCTCGGCGAGAGCGCGAACCTCGCGATGATCGACCGCGACATGGCGGTGTACGTGGCGCAGGCGTCGTCCTCGCACTCGATGCGGATGTTCACCGAGGTCGGCCGGCGCGTGTTCTGCCACTGCACGGGCGTGGGGAAGATGGTGCTCTCCGAGCTGCCCGAGCAGACCGTGCGCGAGATCGTCGGCCGGGTCGGGATGCCCGCCGTGACCGAGAAGAGCATCGTCGACATCGACGCCCTCCTCGCCGAGCTCGACCGGGTCCGCGAGCAGGGCTGGGCGATGGACGACGGCGAGCAGGAGCTCGGCGTGCGCTGCTTCGCCGTCACGGTGCCGGGCGCCCCCACCCCGACCGCGCTCTCGGTGTCCGGCCCCGAGGCGCGCGTGACCTACGAGTTCGGCGACCGGGCGGTCCCGCTCCTGCACGAGGTCGCCACGGCCGTCGCCACCGAGCTGCTCCCGTCCGTCTGACGGGTCGGCGGAACGAGGAGGACACCCATGCCCGACGACGACGCCGCCGCGCTGCGGCCCGCCCTCGCCGAGATCGCCCGCGACCTCGCGGCCCTGGCGCCGAACGACCGGGTCCAGCTCCTCGTCGAGCTCGGTGACGAGCTGCCCGGGCTGCCGCAGCGGCTGGTCGACCACCCCGAGCTGCTCGAGGCGGTGCGGGAGTGCCAGGCCCCCGTGCACGTGCGGGCCGAGGTCGACGGGACGGGCGAGGACGCGCCGGTGACGGTCCACGTCTCGGCGGCCCCACAGGCGCCGGTCACGCGTGGCTTCGCGGGGATCGTCGTCGTCGGGCTGGCCGGGGCCACGGCGGGCGAGGTGCTCGCCGTCCCCGCGGACCTGCCCACCCGGCTCGGCCTCGAGGATGTCGTCAGCCCGCTCCGGCTGACCGGGATGGCCGGCCTCCTCGCCCGCGTGCAGCGGCAGGTCGCGGAGGCCGCCGAGCTGCACCGGTCGGCCGACGGCTGATCCCGCCCGCCCGACCGACCGGTGCCCGCTCATCGGTTGACGTCGTCCGCGCGCCTGGCCGGTCGCGCGGAGTCCTCGGCCCGGGTGAGGTGCGGCCAGGCGAGGTCGGCGTCGCTCGCGCGGTCGGCCGCACGGTCGAGCGAGGACGCGGAGCCGGACCGGCGCCCGTGCCCCAGCCTGCGCCGCGCGGAGCGCTCGGCCTGCTCGCGGGCCGCGTGCTCGGCGCGCCGACGACCGTCGAGCTGGGCGAAGTAGGCCGAGCGGCGCTCCTGCTCGTCCTCCGCGATGTTCGCGCGGGCCGTGGACCCGGCCGTGAAGACCGACGGGTCCTTCGACCGGCCCCAGCGGATCTCGTTGAACAGCAGGTTGAGGATGACGGAGACGATCGCCGCGGCGCTGATGCCCGAGTGGAAGATCATGCCGACCCACTCCGGGAACCCGGCGTAGAAGTCCGGCACCGCGATCGGGATGATGCCGAACGCCAGGGACACCGCGACGAGGGTGAGGTTGAGGTTCCCGTCGTACTTGACCTTCGACAGCGTCCGGATGCCCGAGACGGCGACGGAACCGAAGAGGACGATGCCGGCGCCGCCGAGGACCGGGTTGGGGATGGCGGCGACGACCCGGCCGAGCAGCGGCACGAGGCCGACGAGCACGAGCACGCCACCGCCCGCAGCCACCGCGAACCGGCTCTTGATGCCGGTGATCGCCACGAGCCCGACGTTCTGCGCGAAGGCCGTGATCGGGAACGTGTTGAACACGGGAGCGATGAGCGACGCACCCATGTCCGCACGCAGGCCGTCGCCGACCCGTCGGGCGTCGACCTTGGTCTCGACGATCTCACCGACGGCGAGGATGTCCGCCGTCGTCTCGGTCATCGCGATGAAGATGACGACCGTCATCGAGATGATCGCGCCGATCTCGAAGGTCGGTGCGCCGAAGTGGAACGGCGACGGGACGGCGACGACGTCGCCCTCCGGGATGCCCGAGAAGTCGGCCATCCCGACGGCGGCCGCGAAGGCCGTTCCGACGACGAGGCCGATGAGGATCGACAGCCGCGAGAACGTGCCGGTGGTGAACCGGCTGAGCACGAGGATGACGAGCAGCGTGAACATCGCGAGCCCGATGTTCTCCGGGGCACCCCAGCTCGGGCTCCCGTTGCCGCCCATCATCCAGCCGGCGGCCACCGGCAGCAGCGAGATCCCGATCGTCGCGATGATCGTGCCCGTGACGACGGGCGGGAAGAACCGCACCACCTGGGAGAAGAACGACGACACGACCAGACCGATCGCCGCCGCCACGAGGACGGCGCCGAAGATCGTCGTCACGCTGCCCCCGCCGACGACGATGGTGGTCATCGTCGAGACGGAGACGAACGAGACGCCCTGGACGAGCGGGAGCTGGGAGCCGAAGAACGGCAGGCCGATCGTCTGCACCACGGTGCCGAGCCCGCTGACGAACAGGGCGGCCGAGATGAGGATGCCCTGGTCGGTGGCGCTCATGCCGGCCGCCTGGCCGACGATGATCGGCGGCGCGATGACGCCACCGAGCATCGTCAGGACGTGCTGCAACCCGAAGAGGGTCGTCTTGCCGGCTCCGTACGTCTCGTCCTCGGGCCTCTTGCCCTTCTCGACGGCGTCGGCTGTGGTCGTACTCATGTCTCCCGGGCTCCTTCGCTCAGGTGGTGGCGGACGGAGGGGCGGGTCAGCAGAAGCCGGCGGAGGTCGCCCAGGCGCGCGGCTCGGGGGCGACGCCCTCGCGGCGCACCTCGCCCTCGATGAGCCCGTAGGGACGGTCGGCCGCGTAGAAGACCTCGCCCGGGTTGTCGAGCCCGAACGGCTCGAGGTCCACGAGGAAGTGGTGGAGGTTCGGCATGGAGAACTTGATCTCGCCGATCTCGGGGTGCGCCTCGAGCACGCGGCGGCCCATCTCGTACAGGGTCTGCTGCAGCGCGAGGCTGTGCACGTCGGCGAACGTCTCGAGCAGGATCCGGCGGACGTCGTCGTAGACGGCGTTGAAGTCGATCGACGTGTCGAGGTAGCGCCACTTGGCGGTCACCGACGTGGCGAGCACGCGGTCCGTGGTCTCGACCAGCGAGGTGAAGCGGTCGCGCGGGAACCCGTGGAACTCCGAGCCCGTCGACTTGAGGACGGCGAGGTCCTCGATGCCCGCCACCACGAAGGTGTCGGCGCCGTCGCGCTGGACGAGCGCGGTGCGGGTCTCGACGTCGGTGCGGACGAAGGAGTGGTTGTGCTCGCCGTCGGCCGAGTTGTTCGCGAGCGACGTGGGGATGTGCTCCCACGTGTGCTCCTTGACCTGCCAGCGACCGCCGGTGACCCAGTCGAACGAGCTGGTGAAGTGCTCCGCGAGGCGCAGGCCGAAGTCCTCCGGCGAGCCGATGCCGTCGCGCGCGAGGCCGAAGACCGTGTTCTTCTGCGTGTCGGTGGCCACGACCGGGCTGTTGTCGCCCTCGGTGTGCGCCACGGTGAAGTCGCCGCGGAGCTGCGAGGTCACCGAGAGGTCGGTGATGCAGTGCCGCGCCTCCTGGCGGTCGACCTTGACGAGGCGGACCTCCGCCTTGCCGTACTGGTTCTCGCCGAGGACGATGCCGCCGGTCCCGTTCGTGGTGGTGCTCTCGCTCATGCCCAGCTCCCTCGTTGGTCCTGTGCCGTCCGGATGCCGTGTCCTCGCTGCCGGTCCGCGCCTCGCGGGCCTGCGCCGCAGGGGGTGCGGCCATCCACTCTGACGTCCTTGTCGTTTTCATGAGGTGGAATAACTAATCCACCATGCGGCATCAAGTTACGACCGGGCACGGGTCGTGTCAAGAGACGCGTCACGAGGTGCGGGGCGGTGTCGGCGCGCAGAACCCCGTCGCTCACGCTACCCGCGCCGGACGGGCCACGGAGAGGTCGTGGGGTGGCCACGGAGAGGTCGCGGGGTGGCCACGGAGAGGTCGTGGGGTGGCCACGGAGAGGTCGTGGACGATTAGCGTGGCGCGCGGGCATCCTTCGACCCGGCCGCACTCTCGAGCAGGAGCACCACCATGACGACCTCCTCCGTCACACCCCTCCCCGACGACGACGAGCGCCGGCTCCGTGACGTCATCGCCCGCTCGGCGGCGGCGCGGGAGCAGGGACGGCACCCGTTCGCCGCGATCGTCGTCGGGGCCGACGGGACGGTGCTCGGTGAGGCGGTCAACAACTCGTCCGGCCCCGGCGGCGACCCGACGCAGCACGCCGAGCTCCTCGCCGCGGCCGCCGCCGCCCGGTCCGCCGGCCCCGACGGGATGCGCGGCAGCACGCTCTACACGAGCGCTGAGCCGTGCGCGATGTGCGCGGGGGCCGCGTACTGGACCGGGGTCGGTCGCGTCGTCTACGCGCTGAGCGAGTCGCGCCTGCTGACGATCACGGGCTCGCACCCCGAGAACCCGACGCTCGACCTGCCCTGCCGCGAGGTCTTCGCCCGCGGCCAGCGCGAGGTCACGGTCTCGGGCCCGCACCTCGAGGACGAGGCCGCGCAGGCGCACGAGGGGTTCTGGGTGTAGCACCACCCGCCCACCACCTCCCCACTTTCACGGATCGGAACTTCTCTTCCAGAATCTATTGCGCAACTGAGCGAGTCCCGCTAACGTCCCTGCCACCGACGCGTCGTTGTTCACGGCATGGATAACCATCGACGCGCTGCGAGTCCTCAACCGTGCCGAAGCTGCAGCCTCCGCCCTGTGCGATGCCGGCTGCGTCGAGGAGCGTGTGGCGATGACGCCGAGGCCCATCACACCTGTGCGCCGGGACGATGTCCCGGTGCTGTCATGACCATCTACCGCGCCCGGGTGCTCGACACCCCGGGGGACGCCACGAGCATCGGTCGGCCGGTCGATCTGCGGTCGGACGAGGACTGCGCGCTCGTCGTCGTCGGAGGGACGATCGTCGCCCGGACCGACTACGCGACGGCCCGCGCGGACCATCCGGACGACGACGTGGTCGACCTGCGCGACGGCATCCTCCTGCCGGGCATGGTCGACACCCACGTCCACTACCCCCAGGTTCGGGCCATCGGCGGCCTCGGCATGCCGCTGCTCGACTGGCTCGACACCTGCGCCCTGCCCGAGGAGGCCCGCCTCGCCGACCCCGCGTACGCGCAGGAGGTCGCCCGCGACTTCGTCGGTGGCCTCGTCGGTGCCGGCACCACGACCGCGCTCGTCTTCGGCTCCCACTTCGAGGGCGCGGTCGACGCTCTCTTCACGGAGGCCGAGAGCTCGGGGCTGCGCGTGACGTCGGGGCTCGTCGTCTCGGACCGCACGCTGCCCGGCGAGCTGCTGGCGGGCCCCGCCGACAGCCTCGAGGCGGGCCGTCGGCTCGCCGAGCGGTGGCACGGCAAGGGGCGGCTCCGGTACGCGGTCACCCCGCGGTTCGCCCTCTCGACCACCGACGAGATGCTCGCCGCGTGCGGGGAGCTGCTCGACGACGACCTGTGGTTCACCACCCACGTCAACGAGAACGTGCAGGAGATCGCCGACGTCCGTGAGCTGTTCCCGGACGCCCGGCACTACGTCGACACCTACGACCGGCACGGGCTCATCAACGAGCGGTCGGTGTTCGCCCACAACGTGCACCCGACCGAGCACGGGCTCGAGGTGCTCGGCGCCGCGGGGGCCGCCGTCGCGCACTGCCCCACCTCCAACGCGGCCCTCGGCAGCGGCCTCTTCCCCCTGCGCGACCACCTCGACGCCGGGGTGACCGTGGCGCTGGGTTCCGACGTCGGGGCCGGGACGGGTTTCAGCCTGCTCAAGGAGGGGCTGCAGGCCTACTTCGCGCAGCAGCTGCGCCCCGACGGCGTGCCGCTCGGCGCGCCCGACCTCCTCCACCTCGCCACGCGATCGGGCGCCACGGCGCTCGGGCTCGACGAGACGGTGGGCGACCTCTCGGTCGGCAAGCAGTTCGACGCCGTGCTGCTGCGCCCCGGCCCGCGCGGGTCGCTGCGCACCTCCCTGCGGCACGCGGCCGACCCTGCCGACGCGCTCGCCACGATCTTCGCCCTCGGCACTCCCGCCGACATCGACACCGTGTGGATCGGCGGCGACGTCGCCGCCCTCCCCCACGACTGAGCGAGGGACAGGCCCTCGCACAACCACCGCACGTCCGCAGTCCTCAGCGCGACACGAACGCCCATGGAGGCCGGCATGACCAGCAAGGACGACAAGCACGACCGCAGGACCCGCAGCGCCACCGGCACGCACCCGGAGTCACCGACGACGACGGACGCGAGCCCCGACGACGTTGAAGGCACGGCCCACGCCGCGAGACCGGCCGACGGCGCGGCCCACGCCGCGAGACCGGCCGACGACGCGGGCACGGCGACCGAGGCCGGCGCCACCGCCCGCCCCGCGGATACGGACAGCGCCACCCCCGCACCCAAGAACTGGTTCGACAAGTGGTTCGGGATCACCGCGGCGGGGTCCTCGATCCCCCGGGAGCTCCGCGCGGGTCTCGTCACGTTCCTCACGATGAGCTACATCCTCTTCGTCAACCCCGAGGTGCTCGGCGCGGCGATCGACGTGCCGAACGGCCAGGTCCAGCTCCTCATGACGACCGCGATGGCGGCCGCCATCGGCTGTCTCCTCATGGGCGTCATCGCCCGGTACCCGTTCGCCCAGGCACCGGGCATGGGGCTCAACGCCTTCTTCTCCTTCACCGTGGTGCTGGGCATGGGGGTCGAGTGGCAGACCGCCCTCGGGGCCGTGTTCATCTCCGGCATCCTCTTCGTCGTCCTCAGCGTCATCGGTGCCCGCAAGGCGATCGTCATGGCGATCCCCATGAGCATCAAGCTGGCGATCATGGCCGGCATCGGCTGCTTCCTCGCCTTCCTCGGCCTGCGCAACGCCGGGCTCGTGGTCACGGACGAGGCCACGCTCGTCACTCTCGGCGACCTCACGGCACCGGACGCGTGGATCGCCGTCGTCGGGCTCCTCGTCACGGCCGTGCTGCTGCAGCTGCGGATCAAGGGCGCGCTCCTGTGGGGCATCATCGCCTCCGCGATCATCGCCATCGTCAGCCGCGCCGAGGTCTACACCGGAGCCGACGGCAGCCCCGCGGCGTTCGGCGGCTTCTCCGACGGCATCATCGCCGCACCGGTGTGGCCCTCCGACCTCGTGGGACAGCTCGACATCGCCGGCGCCATCGGGATCGGCCTGTTCAGCGTCGTGTTCACGTTCTTCTTCGTCGACTTCTTCGACGCGACCGGGACCCTCACCGGCCTCGCGCAGAAGTCCGGGCACCTCTCGGAGAGCGGCGACATGCCGCGGGCCAAGACGGCCTTCTCGATGGACGGACTGGCCACGATGGTCGGCGCCACGCTCGGCACCTCGACCGTCAGCGCCTACGTCGAGAGCGCGTCCGGCATCCAGGACGGCGGGCGCACCGGCGTCAGCTCGTCGTTCACAGGAATCCTGTTCGCCGTCTCGATGGTGCTGTGGCCCGTCATGGGCGCCGTCCCCGGCGCCGCGACGGCACCGATCCTCATCCTCGTCGGCGCGATGATGATGGACGGGATCCGGCACATCGACTGGGACGAGATCGCCGAGGGCGTGCCCTCGTTCCTCACGATCATCGTCATGCCGCTGACCTTCTCGATCGCCAACGGCGTGAGCATCGGCGTCATCAGCTACTGCGCGATCCAGATGTTCACGGGCGGGATCCGCAAGGTCCACCCCGTGCTCTACATCGTCGCCATCCTGCTCGCCGTCAGATACATCTTCTTCGTGTAAGCGCCGGTGCCCCGGCAGGAGCACCGCGCTCCGGCCGGCGCACCGTTGACCAGCCCTGCCGCCCTCGGACCCTCACCGTCGCTGCCACTGCCACTACTTCACCCCGGAGTCACCATGACCGTCTGGCTCAAGAACCCGCTCGCCATCCACACCGGCACGTCCGACGACACCGGGGGCGGCCTCGTCATCGACCCGGAGGCCGGGACCGTCGTCGAGCTGGTCCCCACCGGAGGTTCGCCGTCGTCGGCACCGGGAACTGTGGTGGATGCCGGGTCGCACGTCGTGGTGCCGGGTCTCGTCAACACCCATCACCACTTCTACCAGACCCTCACGAGGGCCTGGGCGCCGGTCGCCGACGTCCCGCTGTTCCCGTGGCTCGTCAACCTCTACCCCGTGTGGGCGCGGCTGCACCCGCGTGCCCTCGAGCTCGCGACGACGGTGGCGATGGCCGAGCTCCTGCGCTCCGGGTGCACGACGGCGGCCGACCACCACTACATCTTCCCGGGCGGGCTCGAGGACGCGGTCGACATCCAGGTCGGCGTCACGCGCCGGCTCGGCATGCGCGCCACGCTCACGCGTGGGTCGATGACGCTCGGGAAGGAGGACGGCGGGCTGCCTCCGCAGTCCGTCGTCGAGGATCCCGACACGATCCTCGCGGACTCCCAGCGGCTCATCGACACCCACCACGAGCGCGGGGACGGCGCCCAGGTGCAGATCGCGCTCGCGCCCTGCTCCCCGTTCTCGGTGACGACGTCGATCATGCGGGACAGCGCCGAGCTCGCCGAGCGCAACGACGTCCGCCTGCACACCCACCTGGCCGAGACCGACGACGAGCAGGACTTCTGCCTCGAGCGGTTCGGCATGCGCACCGTGGACTACCTCGAGTCGGTCGGGTGGCTGACGGATCGGACGTGGCTCGCGCACGGGATCCACTTCGACGACGACGAGATCGCCCGGCTCGGCGGCGCCGGGACCGCCGTGGCGCACTGCCCGTCGTCGAACATGCGGCTCGCGTCCGGGGTCTGCCGCGGCGTCGAGCTCGAGGACGCCGGCGTCCCGCTCGGGGTCGGGGTCGACGGGTCGGCGTCCAACGACGGGTCCAACATGATCACCGAGGTCCGCCAGGCCATGTATCTGCAGCGGTTGCAGTACGGGGCCGAGAAGGTGACGGTGCGCCGGGCCATCGACTGGGCCACGCAGGGGTCGGCCCGCGCGCTCGGGCGCACCGACATCGGTGTGCTCGCGCCCGGCAAGCAGGCGGATCTCGCCATGTTCCGGCAGGACGACCTCCAGTTCTCCGGGAGCCACGACCCGCTGTCCGCACTCCTGCTGTGCGGGACCGAGCGGGCCGACCGGGTGATGGTCGGTGGACAGTGGCGCGTCGAGGACGGTCAGGTGCTCGGGCTCGACGTCGCCGAGCTGGTCGCCGAGCACTCCGCTGTTGCGAAGAAGCTGGTCGCGGGCTGAGTAGCGCACAGGCTGAGGAACGCACAGGTTGTCCAGCAGCGGAACAGCGAGGCATCGGGGCAGCCGCCCTCCACCACCAGACCACCGGGCTCGACCGCCACCACCACCGCCGGCTGCCCCGCACGCGTCGCTGCCACAGCTCGAACGGTGAGATCTGTGCCCAGGATTCTTCGAGCTCGGCCTCGGGCGCGAGTAATCAGTAGTCAGTAGTCAGAAGTCAGCCCGTCGGAATGGGGCCACGTTCGTCGTGGGGCGCGAGCAGTCATCCCTATGCGTAGGGATCGTCGAGCTCGTCGCAGGGGTCGGCATCTGGTGGCGGATCGCCGCCCTCCGCCGCGGACCCTCGCCGCGTTCTCGGCCGCCTGTCGTTCCCGGCGCCGTTCCTGTTGAGCGATACGCCTTCGGGAGGTGGCCCGGGATCTGCCAGGTGTGTCGGGGCGGCGACGTACGTGTGGCCCGTCGGGGTCGTGACCGTCAGGGACGTCGCGTCAGCCTGATGGGTCCAGCCCGCCTGCTCCTTGATGAGATTGCATCTCTTGCACAGCCCTGACGCGTTCTCGAACCTCGTCTGCCCACCGTCGGCCCACCGCATCGCGTGGTCGATGTCGCGGATCGGTGCCCCGCACCACGGGTTGCGACAGTCGTCGTCCCGAAGCAGAACCATCCGTCGCAACCTGTTGCTGAAGGTGCGAGACCGGGCATCCATCTTCGTGATCAGCCCGGTGGTCGGCTCGGTCCAGATCCGCCGGAGCTCGACGTCGTTGGCCTGCGTCTCGTTGAGCATGCCGCGAGCCACGAACGCGGGGATCGGCCCCTGGCCAGGCACCCACGCCGGGTCGTCCCCGCCGAGCAGGGTCTCGTCCGTCATCACCAGCGTGAGGTCGACATCCCGGGGTTCGGAGAGCCCGACGCCCGTCACGCGTTCGACGAACAGGTCCGCCACCAGCTGCGAACGCGACCTGCCATCCGCGCCGACCGGCCGACCGACCGACGCGAGGTCAGCGGCAGGCCCAGAGCCAGAGGGGCCGCCGGGACCGGAGGCAGAACCAGAAACGTCGGGAGGCGCGGATGCTGAGGAAGAAGAGAGCACGGCGCCTGGCTCGATGTGGCCAAGCGTCGTGATCTCCCCCGTGGTCAGGTTGATCGAGGCGCTCGGCTCAACCTTGGCCGCATCCGTCGGGAACGTCTCGACGGCGGAACCATCACCGTTGCCGTTGCCGTTGCCGTTGCCGTTGCCGTTGCCGTTGCCGTTGCCGTTGCCGATCATCCCGGCGCTCGCTGCATTCCCTGTGAGAATCCGGTCGGCCTCGTCCATGAGCGAGTCGTAGACGCGCCGCGCCTGGGAGACCGGGAGATGGGCGGTGAGGAAGCACATCCCCGGCTCGGTCGCAGGCCGAATCGTCACCCGCCGCGTCTTCTCGGCCTCCGTGGCACGGCGCGTCGCGGCCTCCGCGTCGAGCCGCTGGGCGATCCGCTTGGCCCGGTGGGAGACCTGCCGATCGCTCAGTCCGCCCAGGACCGGCGCGAGCTCCTCGTCCACCGTCCGGCGATCGGCCTGACCGAGCTCACGCACCTCGTTGACGAGGAGGTGAGCCCGCGACTCCGACAGCTCGCCGGACTCCATGAGGTCCAGGGCGTAGGGCATGTCGCGCACGACGACCTGAGCCGCGGACAGCCGACGCTGGCCCGACGACGCGGACTCGCGCCGGGCAAGCGCGATCTCGTCCGCGACACCGATCCCCTGGCGGGCCTTCGGCACCCCGTTGATGCCTTCGCGGGTGCATCGCAGGACGTCGAACATGGCCGTCGCTCGCATCTGGGCCGCTGCTGCCGCGGACTTGAGGCCTTCGGCTGCGGCGATGATGTCGATCGCGTCCGGTTCGGCCGTGACCTGGATGTCCGCCAGAGCCTCGGTCACGAAGCGCATGCCTTCGGCCGTCTTCAGGACGTGCCTGATCATGTCTCGCTCCACGTCCGCCCAGAACCTGGTCTCCACCGTCTTCACCCCCGCCCGCCACATCGCGGCCACTCGCATCGAACTGTTGTTCGATTGGCTCTCAGTTTATCGCGACGGATGGTGATCAAACAAGACCAATCGACATATCTGTGGACGCACAGGCATCAGATGTACCTGTGGACCCGGGTCGATGCGGACGGCGTCACGGACACGGGCGACTCAGCAGGGCTTCCGCTCGGGGCCCGGCTCGGTCGCCGGACGACTCTGTGACCTGGTGACGCGCTGACTCGGTGACGCACAGCGTCACTGAGGGGTGACTCGGCGACTCGGTGACTCGGTAACTCGCAGCGTCGTTGGGGGGGTGACTCGGCGCCCCGGTCACCCGGTGACCCGGTCACCCGGTCACCCGGTCACCCGGTGACCCGGTGAGCCTGTGAGCCTGTGAGCCTGTGAGCCGGTGACGCGCAACGCCGGTGGGCGTGGCAGGGCGGTCGGCGACCGCGCGGAACGGCGCTCCTGCCGGGCGCGCGGTCCATATGGGCGTGCGGCCCAGACGGACGGTAGCGCCGGCAGTAGGCAGCACCTGCGCAAGTGGTCGAGCAGCGCCTGCACGAGCAGAGGGCAGCACCGGCGGGAGGACGCACACGTCGACGAGCGCGACGAGCCCGACGAGGGACGAGGAGGGACGACGAGGGACGAGGAGGGACGACGAGCGCGACGAGCGCGACGAGCCCGACGAGGGACGAGGAGGGACGACGAGGGACGAGGAGGGACGACGAGCGCGACGAGCGCGACGAGCGCGACGAGCGCGACGAGCGCGATCGCACCACAGCTCACCGAGGCAGCCACGAGCCGGGACGAGCCCGTCGGGTCCGATCGGGACCGCAGATCTCGGCCTGTCCGCGTCGCTGACGGCCACCGCTCAACGGCGCACGCGGAACTGCGTGGAGCACGACCGGCACCGTCGGACGACAGGCGGGTGCCGGGCGGGGCGCGGCGCCGGTGTTCAGGGTGCGGTGTGCGTCGTGCCGCGCGCGGCGGCCGGGCGCGGGGGCAGTGCCCCAAGCGCACCGCCGCGAGGCAGCCTGACCGAGCAGTCGGTGCGAGCTCCCCGGACCAGGTGCGAAAGTCAGCGCGCCGGTTCGGCACCCACCACGCGGCCGACACGAGCGCCGGCAGCACCAGCACCAGCACCGGCACCAGCACCAGCACCAGCACCAGCACCAGCACCAGCCTGCGCCCCGGCCGACGACCACTCGGACGGCACGACCGTCCCACTCCCCCAGCCGCGCGCGATCTCGGCGCCCTCGAGGATCTGCACGAGCGACGCGGCAGCACTGATCGCGATCACCTCGGGAGTCTTCCCTGTGATCCCGGGAATCCCGACGGGGCTGTGGATCGACTCGATGGCCTCACCGGAATGCCCGGCGTCGGCGAGGCGCTTGCGGAACCGCAGCCACTTGGCGCGCGACCCGATGAGGCCCACGCTCCCGAGGTCGCCGCGAGTGATCGCGGCGTCGCAGAGGAACAGGTCCTCGGAGTGGTCGTGGCTCATGATCATCACGTGGGTGCGGGCGGGCAGCCCGCGCAGGACCACCTCGGGCGCGGGCGCGTGGTGCCGGTGCACGGTGGCGTTCCCGACGACGTCGGCGAGCCGCTCGGCGTCGACCATCTCCGCCCGGCTGTCCACCAGGTGGAGCGAGATCGGCAGCCGCGCGAGGATCCGACCCAGCTCGAGCCCGACGTGCCCGAGCCCGAACACGGCGATCGACGGCCGCGCACCGAACGGTTCGAGCAGCACCGTGACGTCGCCGCCGCAGCACTGCGTGCCGTGCGTGTTGTCGGCGTGCTCGTTGAGCCCGAACGACATCTGCTCCGGCGACGTCCCACCCTCGACGATCACCGCGCGCGCACGCTCGACGACGCTCGCCTCGAGGTTCCCCCCACCGACGCTCCCCCACGTCTCGTCGGCGCCGACCACCATCTTCGCCCCGGCCTCCCGCGGCGCGTGGCCGCGCACGGTGAGGACGGTGGCGAGCACGCCCGGACGCGACTCCTCACGGAGGCGCTGCAGGGCGGCGAGCCAGTCCATCACGCCACCACCGTCAGGTCCCGGAGACGGGCACCGGCGACGAGGGCCGGTGTTCGGCGTCGGAGGGGCTGGTCGCAGCACCGTTCGACGCCGATCCGTTCACGACGTCGCCGCCGTGGTGCACGCCGGCCGTGGCGGGCGAGTCGGGAATGCCCACGACGTCGGACACCCCGCCGTCGGACCCGGTCTCCGCCCCCTCGGCACCAGCACCCTCAGCACGAGCATCGGCATCCCCCGGCGACCGCACGGACTCGATCGCCCAGTACACCGCCTCCGGCGTGGCCGGGCTCGCCAGCTTGACCTCGGTGCCCGGCTCGCCGAACGCCGCGACGGCGGTGCGCAGCGCCTCGCGCACCGCGAAGGCGAGCAGCAGCGGCGGCTCGCCGACGGCCTTCGAGCCGTAGACGACGCCGGTCTCCTCCGCCCGCTCGAGGAAGTGGACGTTGAGCTCCTCCGGCATCTCCGAGAAGCTCGGCAGCTTGTAGGTGCTCGCCGCCTGGGTGGCGAGGCGCCCGCGCCGCTCGGTGTCGGACTGGTCCCAGACGAGCTCCTCCTGGGTCAGCCAGCCGACACCCTGGACGTACCCGCCCTCGACCTGCCCGACGTCGACGAGCGGCGAGAGGCTGTCCCCGACGTCGTGGACGATGTCGGTGCGCAGGAACCGGTAGGCACCCGTGAAGCCGTCGACCTCGACCTCGGACACCGCGACGCCGTAGGCGAAGTAGCGGAACGGCTCGCCCTGGAACGTCTTGGCGTTCCAGTGCAGCCCGGGCGTGCGGAAGTACCCGGCGGCGAACAGCGGCACCCGCTGGAAGTAGGCCTTGTGCGCGAGCTGAGCGAACGTCAGCTCGGCGTCCGCGCGCCCGAGCGCGGTCACGGTGCCCCCGGAGAACCTCACGTCCTCGGGGTGGCAGTTGAACTCCCGCGCCGCCACGTCGGCCATGTTGCCGCGGATCTGGTCGCAGGCGTTCTTCACGGCGCCGCCGTTGAGGTCGGCGCCGGTGCTGGCCGCCGTCGCGGACGTGTTGGGCACCTTGTCGGTCCGGGTGGGCGCGAGCCGCACGTCCGCGAGCTCGACCCCGAGGGCCGTGGCCGCGACCTGCCGCATCTTCGTGTGCAGGCCCTGCCCCATCTCCGTGCCGCCGTGGTTGATGAGGACGGACCCGTCCTTGTACACGTGCACGAGCGCGCCGGCCTGGTTGAACGCCGTGAGGTTGAACGAGATGCCGAACTTCACGGGCGTCATCGCGATCGCCCGCTTCGTGTGCCGGTGGCTCGCGTTGAACTCCTCGACCCGGCGCGTGCGCTCGGCGTGGTCCGACGAGTCGAGCGCCTGCTGCCACAGCGCCTCGAGCCGCTCCGCGTGCCGCACGGGCATGAGGTACGGCGTCGAGTCGCCCGGCCGGTAGAAGTTCCGCCGGCGCAGCTCACCCGGCTCGATGCCGAGCAGGGGTGCGCACCGCCCGAGGATGTCCTCCATCACGAGTGCGCCCTGCGGGCCGCCGAACCCGCGGAAGGCCGTGTTCGACGTCTTGTGCGTCTGGGCGATCCGGCCGCGGATCCGCGCGTCGGGGATGAAGTACGCGTTGTCGATGTGGCACAGCGCGCGGGCGAGGACGGGCTCGGACAGGTCGAGCGACCAGCCGCCGTCGGCCGTCAGGGTGGCGTCGAGACCGACGATCCGTCCGTCGTCGTCGAACCCGATCTCCCACGAGGCGTGGAAGCCGTGCCGCTTGCCGGTCATCGTCAGGTCCTGGGTGCGGTTGTAGCGCACGCGGACCGGCCGACCCGTGAGGACGGCACCGAGGGCGGCGACCGCGGCCGGCCCGTTCGCCTGCGCCTCCTTGCCGCCGAACCCGCCGCCCATCCGCAGGCTCTGCACGGTCACCGCGTGGTTGTGGAGCCCGAGGACGTGGGCGATGATCTCCTGCGTCTCAGAGGGGTGCTGGGTCGAGGACTGGACGAAGACCTGTCCGCCCTCGTCGACCGTGGCCAGCGCCGCCTGGGTCTCGAGGTAGAAGTGCTCCTGGCCGGCGAACTCGAACTCGCCGGAGAACCGGTGGGTGGCGCCCGCGAGCGCGGAGGAGGCGTCGCCCCGGTCGATCATCGGCTGCGAGCCCTGGAAGGACTCCTGCTCGATGGCCTCCGTGAGGGTGAGGATCGACGGCAGCGGCTCGTACTCGACCTCGACGGCCTCGGCACCGAGCCGGGCGGCCTCGAGGCTCTCGCCGAGCACCCACGCCACCGCGTGGCCGTACTGCATGACCTCCGGCGGGAACAGCGGCTCGTCGGCCTTGGTCCCGGCGTCGTTGACGCCGGGGACGTCCGCGGAGGTGAGCACGCGGACGACGCCCTCCACGTCGTACGCCGGCTCCGGCCGCAGCGACACGATGCGCGCGTGGGCGTGCGGCGCCTGGACCGGCCAGGCGTGGAGGACCCCCAGGGTCCGCACCGTGAGGTCGTCGGTGTACAGGGCGGTGCCCGTGACGTGCAGGCCGGCGCTCTCGTGCGGGACGCTGCGTCCGACGATCGGGTTGACGGGACGCTCGGACAGGGCGCTCATCGGGCCACCTCCAGGACCTCGGACGGGCTGTTCTCCACGTAGAAGCGGCACAGGGCCTGACCGAGCATCGCGCTGCGGTAGCGCGAGCTCGCCCGGTGGTCGTCCATCGGGGTGCCCTCGCCGGACATGACCTCGGCGGCCGCGGACACGGTCTCCTCGGTCCACGGGCGGCCGCGCAGGGCCTCCTCGGTGGCGAGCGCGCGCACCGGCGTGGCGGCGATCCCGCCGACGCCGATGCGGATGTCGGCCACGACCCCGTCCTCGATCCGGGCGGCGATCGCGACGGCCACGCTCGAGATGTCGTCGAACCGGCGCTTGGCGATCTTGTAGAACGCGGTGGTCGGGGCGAGCGGCAGCGGGATCCGCACCGCCCTGATGATCTCGCCGGGCTCGCGCACCGTCTGGCGGTAGCCCGTGAAGTACCCCGCGAGGTCGACCTCCCGCTCGCCGTCGCGCGAGGCGAGGACGAGGGAGGCGCCGAGCGCGAGCAGCGCCGGCGGTGCGTCGCCGATGGGCGAGCCTGTGCCGAGGTTGCCGCCGAACGTGGCGCCGTTGCGGATCAGGCGCGAGGCGAACTGCGGGAACAGCTCGGCGAGCAGGGGGATCTCGCCGTCGAGCGTGCGCTCGATCTCCGAGAGCGTGAGCGCGGCGCCGATCTCGACGTGGTCCTCGGCGCGCGTGAGGGTGCGCAGCTCGGGCAGGCGGTCGATCGCCAGCAGCACCGGCGGACGCGTGTGCCGGATGTTGAGCTCGACACCGAGGTCGGTCGCACCAGCGACGATCTGCGCGTCGGGCTGCTCGGCGAGGCGGTCGAGGAGCTCCGCGAGGGTGGCGGGGCGGACGAACTCCGCCTCGCCGTGCGCGTAGGAGGTGGGGCGGGCGTCCGGACCGGCGGACTCGGCGCGACGTGCCAGCGGGTCCTCGGGGGCCGGGGAGCCCAGCGCGTACGCGGCGTCCCGGATCGGGCGGTAGCCGGTGCAACGACAGAGGTTGCCGGACAGGGAGTGGAGGTCGAAGCCGTTCGGGCCGACCTCGTGCGCGTGGGCGTCGCTCGCGTCGACGTCGAGGACCGAGGTGTCGACCACCGTGGAGGCACCCTCAGGCGTCGCGTCGGTGACGGTGCCGTCCGGGCTGGCGGTGCCGTCCGGGCTCGCGGTGCCGTCCGGGCTGGCGGTGCCGTCCGGGACGACGGCCCCCGACGACGACACCCCCGCCCGCTCGGGCCGGTAGTACTCCGCCGCCATCGAGCAGATGAAGCCGGGCGTGCAGTAGCCGCACTGGGAACCGCCGCGGTCGGCCATCTCGCGCTGGACGGGGTGGAGGTCCTCCACCGCGCAGGCCCCGGGCGCCGTGCCGAAGCCCTCGCTCGTGACGATCTCCTGGCCGTCGAAGGCGAGGGCCGGGGGCAGGCAGGCGTTGACGGAGGTCCACCGCGACCGCCCCTCGCCGTCGGGCCGTGCCACGAGGACCGCGCAGGCGCCGCACTCACCCTCGGCGCAGCCCTCCTTGGCGCCGGTCAGCCCGAGCGAGCGCAACCAGTCGAGGAGGTTCGTGTGGACGGGGGCACCGGAGATCTCCCGGTCCTCACCGTTGACGTTCACCGTGATGCGGGCCATTGCTCACTTCCCTGTCGAGCTCGACGTGCAGTCGTGGGGCGGTTCGCGCGTCCCCGACCCCTTGGGTCGATGCGTCCACCGTCCGGGCCCCCACGGCAACCCCGGCGTGTGCGGACATTCTACGCGGAGACTCCGCGGTCGGGCAATATTTCGGAAGAGTTCTCTCGCATCGTGAAGTTCACGACGACGACAGCCGGTTGCTCAGCTCCCGCGATAGGTCGAGTAGGCGAACGGGCTGAGCAGGCACGGCACGTGATAGTGGTCGCGCCCCTCATCGACGAAGAAGTCGATCGTCACCGACGGGTAGAAGGTCTCGACGCCCTGGGCGCGGAAGTACTCGCCGGTGGCGAAGGTGATCCGGTAGGTGCCGGGGTCGATCACCTCGGGGCCGAGGTCGCGGATGCGGCCGTCGGAGTTCGTGGTGCCGGCGGCGACCTCGGTCGCGGTCTCGGCCCCGGCGGCACCCGAGGCGCCGTCGCCCTCGATGCGCGAGAGACGGACGGCGATGCCGGCGGCGGGGATGCCGGTGACGGCGTCGAGGACGTGGGTGGTGACGTGCGAGGTCATGCGAGCTCTCCCTTGAGACGAAGGACGGCGATCTCCCGCAGCTGCTCGGCGCAGACGCGGCGTTCGGTGGCGGGGTCGTTGGTCAGGCGCTGCTCGAGGGCGGCGAGGATCTCCTCGGCGTCCCGGCCGGCGGCGCGGATGAGGAAGACGTGGCCGAACCGCTCCTCGTAGGCGAGGTTGCCGGCGCGCAGGCGCTCGGCCACCGAGGCGTCGGAGCCGTCGACGCCCGCCTGCTCGCGGGCCGAGTGCGCGGCGTCCGGGTCGTCGCCCGTGGCGCGCTCCCCGATGCGCGGGTGGCGGGCGAGGGCGCCGTCCACCTCCTCGTCGGTCCACGGGTCGGCGGCGGTCTCCGCGGCGCGGACGACGTCCTCGACGCCGGCGTAGGGGCGGCCGGCGACGATCTCGTCGGCCCAGCGCGGCACCCGCACGGCGGCGAGCAGGATCTCGCGCGCGGCGTCCGCGTCCTCGTTGAATCGCGTGAGTGCGGTGGTCATGCGGCACCTTCTGATAGTTTCGGATCGCGGAACAGAACTTCCAGATGACGAACGTAGAAGGCGCGCTCGCCGCCTGTCAACATCCTCCCCGACGGGGCGATCGGGCGCAGGGCGATCGGGCGCGAGGTGCACGTGCCGAGGCCACGCTGCCACGCACCCGCACTGCCGCGCACCCGACCATGGAAGCATCGAGACCGAGCCCGACGACGGAAGGACCCGACGATGACCGACCAGACCCGCAGGCCCGCCCCCACCTACTGGGCGACGCACGGCGGCCACCCGCCGCAGACCGACCTGCTCACCGACCGCGCGATGTTCCGCGAGGCGTACGCGGTCATCCCGCGCGGCACGCAGATGGACATCGTCACCTCGAACCTGCCGCACTGGCGCGGCACCCGGCTGTGGGTGCTCGCGCGGCCGCTCACCGGTTTCGCGGAGACGTTCTCCCAGTACCTCGTCGAGGTCTCCCCCGGCGGCGGCTCGGACCGCCCCGAGGACGACCCGGGCGCCGAGGCCGTCCTCTTCGTCATGGAGGGCGAGCTGGAGCTGACGCTGGGCGAGGACGCGACTCCGCACCACCTCACGGCCGGCTCCTACGTCTTCCTCGCCCCCGGCGAGACCTGGACCCTGGCCAACGACGGCGACGAGCCGGCCCGCTTCATGTGGATCCGCAAGGCCTACCAGCGGGTCGACGGGATCGAGCCGCCCGCCTCGTTCGTGACGAACGAGCGCGACGTCGACCCCACCCCGATGCCGGACACCGAGGGCCGCTGGGCCACCACGCGGTTCGTCGACCCGACCGACGTCCGCCACGACATGCACGTGACGATCGTGACGTTCCAGCCGGGCGGGATCATTCCGTTCGCGGAGACCCACGTGATGGAGCACGGGCTCTACGTCCTCGAGGGTCAGGCCGTCTACCGGCTCAACGAGGACTGGGTCGAGGTCCAGGCCGGCGACTTCATGTGGCTGCGCGCCTTCTGCCCGCAGGCCTGCTACGCCGGCGGCCCCGCCCCGTTCCGCTACCTGCTCTACAAGGACGTCAACCGGCACGCGCCGCTCTTCCTGGGCGGGATGCACCGGTAGGTCGCCGGCGTCCGGGAGGCGCCGGGCGGTCGCCGGCGACCACCTGTCGCCGGCGCGACCTCGAGGTCAGGCGTCGCCCCGCCGGAGCAGTCGACCGTGCGGGGTGTCGCCGACCTCGTCGCCGCGCAGGAAGGTGCGGCGGACGACGCCGGTGAGCTCGCGGCCGTCGTAGGCGGAGATCGGGTTGCGGTGGCGCAGCTCCTTGGCGACCACGGTGAAGGAGTCGTCCGGCGCGAGGACGGCCAGGTCGGCGTCGTACCCGACGCCGATGCGCCCCTTCCGGGCCAGGCCCACCCGCGCGGCGGGCCGGGCCGACATCCACTCGACGACCCGCTCGAGCGGGATCCCGCGGCGGCGCGCCTCGGTCCACACGATCGGCAGCTCGAGCTGCACGGAGGAGATCCCGCCCCACGCGACGGCGAAGTCGCCGTGCTCGAGGTCCTTGAGCTCGACCGTCGAGGGCGAGTGGTCGCTCGCGACGTAGTCGATCGTCCCGTCGAGGAGGCCCTCCCACAGCAGGTCGCGGTTGGCATCCTCCCGGATCGGCGGGCAGCACTTGAACGCGGTGGCGCCGTCGGCGATGTCCTCCGCGTTGAGCGCGAGGTAGTGGGGGCAGGTCTCGGCGGAGATGTCGACCCCGTCCGCCTTGGCGCTGCGCAGCATCGGCAGGGCGTCCGAGGAGGACAGGTGGAGGACGTGGCTGCGTGCGCCGGCCCAGCGGGTGCGCTCGATGAGCTGCGCGATCGCGAGGTTCTCGGCCCCGCGAGGCCGCGAGTCGAGGAACTTCTTGTACGTGGCGCCCTCGGCCTGGGGCGCGCGGCCGATCGAGCGGTCGTCCTCGGCGTGGACGATCATCATCCCGCCGAACGAGGCGAGCTCGCCCAGGTAGTCCTCGAGCTCGTCGGCCTCGAGGTGGGGGAACTCGTCCACCCCGGAGCCGGACAGGAAGCACTTGAAGCCGAACACGCCGTCCTCGTGCAGCTCGCGCAGGTCGGCCCGGTTGCCGGGGACCGCGCCGCCCCAGAGCCCGACGTCGACGAACGCCTGCGGCTCCGCGACCAACCGCTTGTACTCCAGCGCCGGCCGGTTGACGGTCGAGGGGATCGAGTTGAGCGGCATGTCGACGATCGTCGTCACGCCGCCGGCCGCGGCCGCGCGGGTCGCGCTGGCGAAGCCCTCCCACTCGGTGCGGCCGGGCTCGTTGACGTGCACGTGGGCGTCGACGAGGCCGCTGATCAGCACCTCGTCCTCGGCGAGCTCGACCACGCGGTCGCCGGTCAGGCCGGCTCCGAGGGGCTCGACGGCGACGATCGACCCGTCGCGCACGCCGATCTCCCGCGGGGCGAACCCGTCCTCGCCGAGGACCCGGCCGCCGCGCAGCACGAGGTCGAACGCGCCGTCCTCGCGGGTACGCACAGCGTCACCGGCAGGCGCAGCGTCACCGGCACCCGCGGGCACGGGCCGTTCGTCGTCGTCGGGCAGGCCGTGCTCCGTGCGGAAGGCGCGGATCTGCTCCCGGATGCGCGCGGGGTCGTTGACGTCGGCCACGACGGCGCCGGGGCCGTGGGTCGGGACGTCGCTCTGCTCGCTCATCGGATCTCCTTCGATCGGTGGGGGCAGCCGCCCTCCGGCCGTTCCGCGACCCGTTGCCGCGTCGCCGCCACTCCCTCGCCACGATTCCACTTGGCGAGAGACAGATTCTGCACACCGGAAGCCTACGGCGGTGGTCGAGTAACGGTCAACGACTCACGACACCTCGCGCGACTACCCTCGGCCTGCTGCCTGAGACACGGTCGCACAGTCGACGCACCGCCACGCAGCCTTACCGTCACACAGCCACACCGCCACGCAGCCCGAGGAGAACCATGACGAACGACGCCGGCACGGCGAGCCACGGCGGCCAGGGCAGCGGCGGCCAGCTTGCGCGGTTCGTCGTCGACCCGGCCGAGCACCGGTCGAAGGTGCGCAAGCAGTGGCTGGCGCTGCTCGGCTTCTCGGTGCTCGCCGTCATCTGCATCGGCGGGCTGCTGTCCGGCGAGGTCACGCGACGGCTGTTCATGATCGTCCTGCTGGGGATCGTCGGCGTGCTCGGCGCCGGCGGCGCGATCTGGCGGCTGATCAGGCTCCGCGCCGAGCGGCGCACGGGCGACGACGCGATCGACCTCGTCGTCACCGAGAACGAGCTCGTCGGGCCGGGCGGGCTCGCGATCCCCTGGTACGAGGTGGCGGGCGTCGAGATGTCGGCGTCGACCCCGGTGACCGCGCAGGGGACGCGGGACGCCGAGCGGTCCGCCGCGCTCGTGCGGATCCTGCTCACCGACCCACGATCCACCCTCGAGCGCACCACCACTCCCCTGCAGGCCGCCGCCGTCCGCACGAGCGAGGGGGCGCCGCACGTGCGGGTCGAGCTGGGCGAGCGGTCGGCCGCCGACGTCGCGCTCCTGCGCGCGGTCCTCGACGCCGAGCTGGCCCCGCGCGGCCAGCGGGTGACCGAGGTCAGGGGCTGAGCAGAATCAGCTGCTGAGCGCTGGGGGCACTACCAGGTCAGCGTCCGCAGCCCAGGGAAACCGGTGACGGCGCGGTCCACGGACACCAGCACGAGATTCTCCGTCATCGCCTGAGCGACGAGGAGGCGGTCGAACGGGTCGCGATGGGCCCAGTCGAGACGGCCCGCAAGGAGCGCGGCATCGGTCTCGAGCGGGAGCTCGGTCGCCCCGATCTCGGCGACACGCGGTGACCAGCCGGCGAGG
Organism: Georgenia sp. Z1344; assembly: GCF_049856295.1. Lineage (GTDB taxonomy): Bacteria > Actinomycetota > Actinomycetes > Actinomycetales > Actinomycetaceae > JB111. The sequence goes on from NZ_JBNDMZ010000007.1 coordinate 226,981, forward strand.
AGACCCTCCGCCTCCGTGAGTCGCCCGAGCCGATGCTTCGTCGACACCTCCATGGCCGACACCGCCGAGACGACGAGCCCCGATCCTCGATCGGCCAGCGCGTCGCGCACGTGTTCAGGCACACGGTGCGGTGCCGCGAGGAGCCACAGCAGGACGTGCGTGTCGAGGAGATGGTTCACTCCCACGCGGCCAGCTCACTCTCCGGGAGCGGCTCGTCGACGTCGTCCGGTACGTCGAAGGACATCGTGCCGAAGGTGCGAGGCGGCGCCCCGTCGACGGCGACCAACCGGGCCACGGGCACGCCGGCCCGGGCGATGACGACATCCTCACCCCGGCTCGCTCGCACCAGGAGCTCGGAGAGTCGGGTCTTCGCCTCCTGCACGTTCGCCATCTCGGTCATGACGCCATGATACTCCTGGTCTGGTCAACCTGACCAGACCAGAGGAGCCGCGGCCGGACATGACGGGCAGAACGGCCCGCCGCGAGCCGGATGACGACGTCGGACGATCCCTAGGGTCGTGGGTATGCAGCCGCTCGTGCCCACGTCCCGTCCGCTGTCCCCCGCCGAGCTCGTCGACTGGATCGACCACCGCGACCAGATCCACACCGAGCAGCTCGGCCAGGAGTACGCCCTGGCGACGACGTCGGGCACGCTCCTCGTCACCGGCACCGCTCCCGAGCACGGGCCCCTCGTCGTCCGGGCCGACCGGAGCGGCGTCAGCGTCGGCGACCACCGGTGGGCGGCCGCGGACATCCGGGCGGCCCTCGTCCACGCGCCGGGCCTGCTGAGCGCGGACGAGGAGCGGGCCGCGCGCGAGGAGCTGGTCGCACGGACCCCGTACGCGAGCCACCCGATGGTCGCGAAGGCGATGCTCGCCCGGACCGACGCCACACGGGAGGTCGGCGCCCGCATCCTGCTCGACGTCGCTCCCGGCCCCGTCGTCATCGAGCTCGAGGGCGTCCTCGCCTTCCAGGTGGCGCGCCTCCACGGGGCGTTGTGGCTGGCCCGCGGTGCGGACGCGGAGGCGGACATCGCGTGGGGGCCGTCTGACGTCGACACCGACCCGTGGCCCGAGCCGCTGCAGGAGTTCCTCGCCGCGGGCGGGGACCTCGCCGCGGTCGACCCTCCCGCACGTCCCCGGACGGAGGCGCCACTCCGTCTGCCGGTCGTCGGCGAGCCCGACGCGCTGCGCCCCGAGGAGTCGGCGGGCTACGCGCGCTACCGCCTCGGCCTCCTCGGGACTCCGCCCACCACCGATCTCCTGCGCGTGACGGAGACGATCGAGGAGGCACCGCCCAAGGGCCGTCGCGGACTACGCGGACTGTTCGGATCCTCCAGCCGGCAGGTCGAGAAGGAGCGGACCTTGCGCGCCGGTCCGGACGGGGTCGAGATCGACGGCGAGCACCACGGGTGGGACGCGGTCTCCCGGCTCATGGTCCGCATCGGCGAGCTCCGGCTCGCCGACACCTGGACCGGATTCCTCCGCGAGCTACGCCATCTGCTGCCCGACGCGAGCAACCAGTACCTCTCCGAGGTGCTCCTCCTGTCCGGTGGGTCGCACCACCTGGTCGACGGCGAGATCGAGCTCGACGCCGGGGGCGGGCCTCGGACCCTGACGCTGGCCGGTGAGCGGGTGTTCCAGCTCGCGTCCTGGCTGCCGGTGGTGCGCGCGGCCGCGCGGGACCACGGGGTCGACGCCGACTGGGAGCTGCCGGCCTGGTACGTGCGGGACTAGAGGCGATCCACTACGCCCGCCCGGCGCGGGCCGCCAGCGCCCCGACCGCCTCGCCCCACGCGGTGATCTGCTGCTCGGCGGACAGCTCCCGCGCCGCGGCGTCTGAGCCTGCCTTCCACCGCGCCACCTCGGCCGGGTCGAGCCGATCGAGGAGCGCGACGAGGTCGGTCTCCTCGTAGCCGGCCGTCACGGCGCCGAGCCTGTGCTCGCGGACGAGGCCCGCCATCTCGGGGTTGGGGCCGACGACGATCCCGAGGCGCGCCTGGACGAAGTCGAAGAACTTGTTCGGCAGCGTCCACTCGAGGTTGAAGGTCACGGGCGGCACGAGGAAGAGGCCGACGTCGTAGCCGGCGAGTGTCTCGACAAGCTCGTCGGCGGGCACGGCGTCGTGCAGCGTGACCTTCTCGGAGGCGTCGGCGAGCGCCGCGATCTCCGCGAGGTAGGTGGGGTCGGACGGCATGAGGTAGAGGTCGAGCGTGGCCCCCGACGTCGAGGCCTCGACGGCCCGCACCATCACCTCGAGCGCGCGCACGCGCGTCGCTCCCCCGGAATGGACGAGGCGCACGGGCTCGCCGACCGGCGTCGGGCTCGCGTCCCGGAACGGGGCGGCGTTGACGACCACCCCCGCCCGCACCCCGTACTCACGCTCGTACTCGCGCGCCAACCCCGCACCCACCGTCGTCACGGAGTCGCACAGCGGCAGGAAGGTCCGGACGAGCCACCGGTAGTAGGGCGCGACGAAGAGCCGCCACCGCGGCGAGGCCTCGTGCTGGCGCGGCGCGTACTCGTGGAGGTCGGCGTGCACGCCGCCGCGCGGGTGCAGCCCGAGGGCCAGGGGCACGGTGTCGGCGTCGTTGGCGACGACGACGTCGAACTGCCCCACCGGCAGCACCTCCCGCAGGTACGCGTTGACGGCGTTGTCCCGGTAGACCGCGGCGAACCGGCGCTGCATGAGCAGGAGCCGGTCCTTGTGCCAGGCGACGAGCTCGTCGGGGATCTGCACGTGCTCGACCACGCCGTCGGGAGCCGGCCCGTAGCCGACCGAGGTGACGTCGTGGTCGCGCGCGAGGAGCCGGATCTGGCGCAGCAGCCGGGCGTCCGAGGTGAGGATCGAGTACGAGATGACGAGCACCGAGGGGCGGGAGGTCGGTGCGTCGGCGGCGTGCGTCATGGCGCCCATGCTCCCACCCGCGGCCCCCGTCGCCCGGCACACTGTCCGTATGAGCCCCAGCCTGCGCGACGTCATGGCCGCCGGCGTGCGGCGCCTGCCCGACGAGCGGCGGGAAGCCGTCGAACGGCGGCTGTTCGCCCGCGAGCTTCGTGCGGCCGGCGAGCTCGTGCCCTACCTGCCGGACGACCGCACCGCGGGACTGCTCGTCGGCCCGACGAACACGGCGGGCCAGGGCTACCTGTGGGCGCGGGCCGTCGAGGAGCACCTGGGCGGCGTGGCCGCGCGCTCGGTCACCCTCGAGCGTCCCGGCGGCGTCGACCGCTTCTCCTACCCGACCGATGTCGCCCTGCCGCTCGCCCTGCGCCCGGGCCGGGCGGCGTGGCGCGACGGGGTGCTCGCGCGGTTCAGCCACGCCCTGTTCGAGACGGGCTACTCCCCGACGACGATGACCACGGCGGTGGCGGACCGTGACGAGATCGAGCGGTACCGGGCGGCGGGCGTGACACCGGGCGTCGTGTTCCACGGCTCCGAGATCCGCGACCCCGACCGGCACGCCGAGCTCTACCCGACGAGCCCCTACCGGGACGCCGTGCGAGTCGACGACGCCGCGCGCGAGCGGATCCGGGCCGCCCAGCGGCTCCTCGAGGTCGAGGGCCTGCCGGCGTTCGTCACGACCCCCGACCAGCTCGACCTCGCGCCGGGGGCCACGCTGCTGCCGATCGTCGTCGACGTCGAGGGGTTCGCAGCGCCCCACACGGTGCCGGCGCTCGGGCACGAGCGGCCGATCGTCCTGCACGCGCCGTCGAACCCGGCGCTCAAGGGGACGGCCGTCATCGAGCCGGTGCTCGAGGCGCTCGACGCCGAGGGGCGGATCACCTACCGGCGGCTCGAGGACGTCCCGCACGAGCGGATGACGGAGTTCGTCGCCGGCGCAGACGTCGTCGTCGACCAGATCCTGCTCGGCGCCGTCGGTGTGCTGGCGGCGGAGGCCATGGCAGCGGGGCGTCTCGTCGTCGGGCACGTGCACGAGCGGGTACGCGCGCGGCTCGACGGCGACCTGCCCGTCGTCGACGCGACCCCGGAGACGTTCGCGCACGTGATGGACGAGATCCTCACCGACCGCGACCGGTTCGCCGAGATTGCGGTTCGTGGGCCGGACTGGGCGCGCACGCACCACGACGGGCGGGCCTCGGCGGCGGCTCTGGCGCCGTTCCTCGGGGTCGCGGAGATCTAGCTCGTCAGCAGCTTCTCGATCGCGTCGCCCCACTTCTCGACCTCGGCCTCGGCGGCGAGCTCGCGGGCTGCGGCGTGGCTCGCGGACTTCCATCCGGCCACCGTCTCCTTGTCCAGCGTGGCGAGCGTGGCCTCGATGTCGTCGACCTCGAAGCCGCCGGTGACCGCGCCCAGCCCGTTCTCCCGCACGACCGACGCCATCTCCGGGCTCGGGCCCGTGACGATGCCCAGGCGCGCCTGGACGTAGTCGAAGATCTTGTTCGGCAGCGTCCACTCGAGGTTGAACGTCACGGGCGGCACCACGAAGATGCCGACGTCATTGCGGTGCAGGACGCCGACGAGCTCCTCGTACGGCACGGGCTCGTGCACGCGGACGTTCTCGGTGGCCGCGGCCTGCGCCTGCAGGTCGGCGAAGTAGTCCTTGTAGACCGGTACCACGTAGAGGTCGAGCTCGACGCTCCCGGGCAGGCGCCCCGCCGCCTCGATCGTGCGTTCGAGGTACCGCCGGGGCATGGCAGCGCCGGAGTGGACGATCCTGATGCGCTCGCCGACCTCACCGGGCTCGAGCTCGTGGAACGGGGTCGCGTTGGCGACGACGCCGACCGGGACATCGACGATCGTCCCGTACTCGCGGGCGAGGCCTCCGGACACGGTCGTCACCGAGCGGGCGCGCGTCAGGTACCGGCGGCACAGCCAGAGGTAGTACGGGCCGATCCTGCGCCGCCAGGCCTCGTCCTCCTCGTGCCACCGGGGGAAGTACTCGTGCATGTCCGCGTGGATGCCGAACCGCGGCTTGAGCGACACCGCGACAGGCAGGGCGTCGGCGTCGTTGGCCAGGACGGCGTCGAAGGTGCGGCCCTTGAGCTGCCGGCGAGCGCCGCGCATGGCGGGCTGCTGCCAGTAGGCCAGCCGGTAGATGCGGGTCGTGATGATCCGCCCGTCGAGCTTGCGCGGGAGCGAGCCGTCGAGCTCGATGTGCTCGACCACGCCGTCGGGCGTGGGCCCGTACCCACAGGTCGTCACGTCGTACCGGTCCGCGAAGTACCGCACCTGCTTGATCACCCGCGGGTCGGTGGCGATCTTCGAGAAGGACAGGATGAGCAGCGAGCGGCGGTCGGTCATGCGCCGACCATATGGGCGATCGGCCGTCCCCAGCCTTCCAGTGCCCGCTCCGCGGCGAGCTCGGTCGCGGCCGTGTGCGCGGCCGACTTCCACCGTTCGACCCGCTCGGCCTCGAGGGCACGGAGCGTGGCGGCGACGTCGTCGACCTCGAAGGTGTCCGTGACGTCCCCGAGCTCATGCTCCCGCACGACCTGCGCCATCTCGGGCGACGGCCCGACGACGATCCCGAGCCGCGCCTGGACGTAGTCGAAGATCTTGTTCGGCAGCGCGTGCTCGTGGTTGAAGCCGGTGGCAGGCAGGACGTAGAGACCGACGTCGTAGCCGTTGAGCGTGTCGATGAGGCTCTCGTAGGGCACCGGGTCGAGCACGCGGACGTTCGACGTCGTCGCCGCGAGGGCCTGGAGCTCGTCGAAGCATGCCGGGTCGTGCTTGACGAGGTAGAGGTCGAGCGTGACGGCGTCGGCGGCCTTGCCCGCAGCCTCGATCATCCGGTCGAGGTGCCGGCGCCGGATCGAGGCGCCCGAGTGGACGACCCGGATCGGGGTGGCCACGGGCGTCGGTGAGAGGTCGTGGAACGGGGTCGCGTTGGTGACGACGCCGACGTCGGCACCGGTCAGTTCCGTGTACGCGCGGGCGATGCCGCCGGACACGGTCGTCACCGCGGCCGCGCGCGGCAGGTACCGCCGGCAGAGGTAGCGGTAGTAGGGACCGATGCGCTTCCGCCACAGCGGGTCGTCCTCGCGCCACCGCGGGAAGAACTCGTGCATGTCCGCGTGCACGCCACCCCGGGGTTTCAGCCCGAGCGCGACCGGCACGGCCTCGATGTCGTTCGCGAGCACCGCGTCGAACTCGCGACCGGACAGCAGCGAGCGCGCGGTCCGCATCCCGTTCTGCCGCCAGAGCGCGGCCCGGTAGGCGCGCAGCGTGATGAGCCGCCCGTCGAGCTTGTTCGTCCGGCCGGCCGGGAGCTCGACGTGGTCGGCGACGCCCTCGGGCGCCGGGCCGTACCCGCAGGTCGTCACCTCGTAGCGGTCGGTGAGGTACCGGACCTGCTTGAGGACGCGGGGATCGGTGGCGATCGAGGAGAACGAGAGGATGAGCAGCCGGGCCGCCTGAGTCATGGGCGGGATTCTTCCATCCGGCGGCCGCTGCCCTACGCCAGCCCGGCGAGGTTGGCCTGGTGCGCGAACTCGGGGTGCGCAGCGACGACCTCCTCGAACGTGCCGCGCGCGGCGATCGTGCCGCCGCTCATGAAGCACACCTCGTCGGCGTGGCGGATCGTCGAGAGGCGGTGGGCGACGGTGACGACGGTGACCTCGCCGTGCAGCTCGCGCAGCGCGTGCGTGACGGCCTCCTCGGTCGCCGTGTCGAGCGCCGAGGTGGCCTCGTCCATGACGAGGACGAGCGGGTCGGTGTAGAGGGCCCGGGCGATGCCGAGCCGCTGCCGCTGACCGCCCGAGAAGGCGAGGCCGCGCTCGCCGACGAGGGTGTCGAGCCCGCCGCGCTCGTCGACGGCGTCGAGCAGCTGGGCGCGCCGCAGGCAGTCGCGCACCCGGTCCTCGTCGATCGTCGAGCCCCAGGCGAGCGCGACGTTCTGCGCGATCGACCCGTTGAACAGCGAGACGTCCTGGGGGACGTAGCCCACGCGGGAGCGCCAGTCGGCCAGGACGTCGTCGAGGTCCTGGTCCCCGATCCGCATGATGCCGTCCTGCGGGACGAGCAGCCCGAGGAGGATGTCGACGAGCGTGGACTTCCCGGCGCCCGACGAGCCGGCGAGCGCCACGTGGGTGCCCATGCGGACGGTGAGGTCGATGTCGTGGACGGCGGGCGTCTGCGAGGTGGGGTAGGTGAAGCCGACTCCCTCGAGCACGAGCTCCGTCGGCTCCCCGACGATCGGCTCGCGGCCCACGGTCTCGGCGTCGCGGATGAACTTCTCGGAGGCACGGATGTCGTAGATGACCCGCTTCGCGTGCGGGAGCGTGGTCGAGGTCTGCGTGAGGATCGCCTGCATGCGCGTGATCGCGGGGATCATCCGGAACCCCGCGACGCCGAACATCGCCACCGCGGCGAACGCCTCGGTCGCCCCGCCCTGCCAGTAGCCCACGCCTCCGACGAGCACGAACCCGCCGATGAGCGCCACCTCGAGCACGTACTTCGGCGCCTGTCCGAGGAACTGGCTGTTGGAGCGCGCGCGGACGGCGTGCTTGCGGTTGTCCCACACGACGTCGGCGACCTCGGAGGTCTTGTCCCGCAGGACGATCTCCTTGAGCGTGGCCACCATCTCGGTCATCAGGCGGGCGGTCTTGAGCGAGTAGTCCCGGTTGACGCGGCCGGCCACGAGGGCCTTCGGGTTGACCACGAGGTAGAGGAGCGCGGCGAGCGCCCCGAGGTAGACGACCGTGATCGCAGCGATCATCGGCTCGGCGACGACGAGGACGAGCAGCACCGCGAGCGTCGTGGCGATCTCGGTCGGCAGGCTCGCGACCGGCAGCAGCAGGCCGGAGGTGGTGTTGGCGATCCCGACGTCGGCCATGCGGACGAGCTCGGCGGAGTTGCGCGAGAGTCGGTCGGTCCACGGCGAGTGGAGGTAGGCGCGGAAGAGCCGGTCCCCGATCTCCATCTCGTACTCGGCGAACTTCCGGGTGGCCACCCAGCGCATGGCGAGCGAGGCGATCGACTTCGTGCAGATGAGCGCGCACACCGCGAGGAGGACCCAGATGTACTGGTCGATGCTGATCTCGCCGATGAGCGGGAGGCTGACGGGCTGGCCGGACACCATCGGGGCCATGACCAGCGCGAGGATGCCGAGGGCCACGACGTCGAGGAGCGCGAGCAGCGCCGTCACCGTCGAGTACACGAGGAGGTAGCGGCGGGCGCCGTCGGGGAGCATCGGCAGCAGCGTCCGCGTCGTCCTCAGAAGGTCCTTCACCCGTGCTCCTGCTGCTCGTCGTCCGGGCGCCGGGGCGTCCGTGGGGCGCGCCGACCGGCGCGTGCCGTTCATCGTGCCACGCGGCCCCACACCCGGGACGGCCGCACGCCGGTGGGGTCGCACACCCGTTTCCGGGCGCTCTCCCTATCCTTGCCGGGTGCGTCCACACCTCCTCTACGTCGCCTGGGGCTTCCCGCCGTGCCGGGGTTCCGGCGTCTACCGGGCCCTCGCGACCGCCAACGCCTTCGCCGAGGCCGGGTGGGACGTCACCGTCCTCACCGCGCCGCGGGAGCTGTTCACCGAGCTGTTCGGGGCCGACCTCTCGCTCGAGCGGCGCGTGCACCCGGCGATCGAGGTGCTGCGGGTCAAGCAGGAGCTCGCGCACATCGAGACCGACCTCGCCGGGTACTCGCGGGCGCGCGTGGCCTCCGAGCCGGGCTGGTTCTCGGCGTTCATGCGGTCGAGCGAGCTGAGCTTCCCCGAGCGCGTCTACGGCGGGTGGGCCGCGAACCTGCGCGCCGCCGCCGAGCAGGTCCACGAGCGCCACCCGGTCGACCTCGTGCTCGGCACGTCGAACCCGCACGTCGACTTCGTCCCCGGGCAGCACCTCGCCCGGCGCGCCGACGTGCCCTACGTCCTCGACTACCGCGACGGCTGGGCCCTCGACGTGACGACGGGCCGGCGCGTGTCCGGCGAGCGCTCGCGCGCGTGGCGCACCGAGCGGGAGCTCCTGCTCGGCGCCGAGGAGGCGTGGTTCGTCAACGCCCCGATCCGCGACTGGTACGACGAGACCCTGCCGGAGGTCGCCGACCGCACGCACGTCGTGGCCAACGGGTACGACGGCGACCTCGGCGAGGCGATCGACTCCCTGCGCCCGACCTCCGCCCCCGACGACGACGCCCCCCTCACCTTCGGCTACCTCGGCACCCTGTACGGGTCGGTGCCGGTGCGCGAGCTCCTCGAGGGCTGGCGGGCGGCGCGGGCGCGGAGCGCGGACCTCGCGCGGGCGCGGCTCGTGCTGCGCGGCCACGTGGGCCACCAGGGCGCGCCCGAGGAGCGGACCCTCGCCATGCTCGCCGAGTTCGCCGGCGACGGCGTGGAGCACGGCGGTCCCGTCCCGCGCGCCGAGGTGGCGTCGGTGTACGCGGGCTTCGACGTCCTCGCGCTCCCGCTCATCCCGGGGCGGTACGTCACGAGCGGCAAGGTCTTCGAGTACGCCGCGACCGGCCTGCCGGTGGTGTCGGTGCACGGGCCGGAGTCGGCGGCGTCCTCCGTGCTCGACGGGCATCCCGCGTGGGTGCTGACGGAGTCGATGTCCGCCGACGACGTCGCGGACGCGCTCGTGGCGGGCGCTGCGCTCGCGCGCTCGGCGACCGCGGGCTCCGTGGCCGAGACCCGCGAGTGGGCCCGGCGGTACGCGCGCGAGGAGCAGCTGGCCCCTCGGGTGGCCGAGCTCGGTGAGTTCGTCGCGCGGCGGGCGGCAGAGCTCGGCCTTCCGGTGCCGGAGGTGCGGGCGCACGAGCACCCGCACGACGACGAACCCCCTGCTGCGGAGCCCGCCGGTTCTGTGCCGGCCCTCGGTGGCGGTGCCGATACCAGTGCCGGCGACGACGCACCCCGACGGTTCGTCCTCGTCGTCGGGTCCGAGGATCCGGCGGACGAGGTGCTCGCGCGGTCCGCGGGGGCCGGGGACCTGGCCGAGCGGCTGGGGAGCCCGGGGGCGCCGGCGCACGTCACGCTCGTGTGCCGCACGGCGCCGGTCGCACCGGTGGCGGGTGTCGACGTCGTGCACGTGATCGCCGAGGACCACGGGCCGCTCGCGAGGATCGCGGGCTCCGGGAGGTACCGGTCGTTCGACGCGGCCACGAGGCGCTCGGTGCCCGGGCGGCTGCTCGCCACCCTCAGCCCGGTCGACGACACCCGCACCGTGTGGCGGGCCGCCCGTGCCGACGCGACCGCGGAGTCGCTGGCCGGGCAGGCGGACGTGGCCGTCGCCGTCGACCTGCCCGCCGTGCGCACGGCGTGGGAGTGGCTGCGGCGCGGCGTCGTCGGTCGTGCGGTGCACGGCGTGGCCGCGGCCGAGAGGCTGGCGAGGCGCGAGGAGTCCGCGGCGGGCGCAGGGTCGTCGGGGTCGCGCGGGTGAGCGCGGCCCGCGGGGAGGGCGGGGAGCGCGGGGAGGGCGGGGAGCGCGCGGCGAGTCGGACGGACCAGGTGTCCCGCGGCCCGTGGACCACGCCGGGCACCCCCGGCACGCTGCCCCGGCTCGACTCGCTCACCGCCCTGCGCTGGTGGGCCGCGCTGGCGGTGTTCGCCCACCACATGACGAACTTCGCGCCGCTGCCGATCTCCGGACCGCTGCGGCTCGGGGCGCAAGGCGTCGCGTTCTTCTTCGTCCTGTCGGGCTTCGTCCTCACGTGGTCGGCCCGGCCCGGCACCCCGGTCTCGACGTTCTACTGGCGGCGGTTCGCCCGGATCTGGCCGGCGCACATGGTGGCGCTGCTGCTGGCGGTGGCGGTGTTCGTCGGGCCGCCCGCGGACGTCGAGGAGAGCTGGGTACGGCCGCTGTCCCTCGTCCTCCTGCTGTCCGTGGTGCTGCTGCACGGGTGGTCGAGCAACAACGAGGTCGTGTTCTCGGGCAACCCGGCGTCGTGGACGCTCTCGCTCGAGGCGTTCTTCTACGCGACGCACCCGTGGCTCGACCGCGTGCTCGGCCGCACCGGACGCAGGGCCGCTCTCGCGGTGCTGTTCGCGATCCCGCTCACGGCGGCGGTGCTCTACCTCGCGCGGTCCGAGATCGACGCCCTCGCCCACCTGCCGCGGCCGGTCCTCCGGCTGTGGGAGTTCTGCCTGGGCATGGCGCTCGCGCACGCCGTCCGGCTGGGGTGGCGGCCGCGGCTGCCCGTGCCCGTGGCGCTCGGGCTGCTGCTCGCCGTGTGCGCAGGGGTGTTCCTCGGGCCGCTGCGCGCCGCGGACGCGTGGGAGGCGCTCCGGCTCGGCCCGCTCACCCCGGTCGCGATCCCCGCGGTGTGCGGGGTGGTCATCCTCGCCTACGCGGTGCGGGAGCTGCGCGGTCGCGCGGACGGGTCGGGGCGCGGGGCGCCGGCCGGCTGGCTCGTGCGGCTCGGCGAGTGGAGCTTCGCCTTCTACCTCCTGCACGCCACCCTCATCTACGCCTGCCGCACGTGGTTCGGCCTCCAGCCCATGGGGTGGGCCAACCTGCTGATCTACGCGGCCGTCCTCGTGCCGTCGATCGTGGCGGCGTGGGCGCTGCACGCGTTCGTCGAGCGGCCGATCGAGAGACGGATGCGGCGGTGGAAGGACCGGCGGGACAAGGCGCGGTTGGAACAGCAGGAGCGGTAGGAGCAGGCGCGGTTCGATCAGGCGCGGTTGGAGCAGGCGAGCACGGGCTCGTCACGGTTCGCTCTCGATGCGCACCCGCCCCCCGTGCTCTCCACGTGAGGCCCGTACAGTCATCCATGACACCGATCTCCGGCCCGACAGGACGGCACGCGCGATGAGGCGACCCGGACCACGACTCGCGGCGGCGCTGCTCGCGGTCGGCGCCGCCACCGCGGTGCTGACGAGCTCGGCGGCCGCCATCCCCGACCGGCCCGACGGGATCTCGGACGCCGCCTGGGAGGACCTCCAGGCCCAGATCGCCCGCGGCGAGATCGAGCCCGGTGAGCTCGAGGACCGCATCGCAATGCAGGAGCGTGCCGCGCCGATCGTCACGGACATCGCGACCCGCCACGCGGATACGTTCGCCGTCTCCGAGCTCCGGGACGACGCCACCGCCCACCTGTACTTCACCGGCGACGTCCCCGCCGACGTCGTCGACGAGCTGGCGGCCGAGCCCGGGATCGTCGCCCACGGCGGCGCGGCGTACGACGCCGGGACCGCCGAGTCGATCGGCGTCGCCGTGCACATGGCGCTGGTCGAGCACCTCGGTGCGGGCGCCTCGACGGTGACGGACCCGGTCTCGGGCGAGATCAACGTCGAGGTGGCGTCCCAGGCGGAGGCGGACGCGATCGAGGAGCACCTGGCCTCCGGCGCGCTCGACCTCGACGGGTCCAGTCCCACTCCCCTCGACGTCGACGAGGCCGCGGTCATCGACTCGATCGTCGTCCAGGTCAGCGCGGCGGGTCGTGGGGACGACCTCGTCCTCCAGCCAGCCACCGTGGACGCCGTCGCCGGCGAGTTCTCGATCGCGACGCTGCCGGAGACCGTGCGACTGTCGTCCACGGGGACCGACGACATGTTCTACGGCCGGCTCGAGGTCGAGGACGGCTGCCTCGTCGTCGTCAGCACAGTCGGCCAGGGCCTCACGCGCCTGGCGGCGCTCCCCGAGGGCGCGGCACCCGTCACCGACGACGACGGGAACCTCGCCGTCCTGTTTCCCGACGGCGCGATTGCCGACCTGGGCACCGAGTACTCGGTGGACAAGGGCCAGATCGGAACGATCCCGGCCCTGTACGGCGCCACGACCCCGGCATTTACAGGGGGCCAGACCGAGGCAATGTTCATCAACGGCGTCGAGCTGCCCGACTGACCGGCGCACCGGCACAGTGGGGCACGTGGAGGAGGCGACTGCTCGTCGGCAGTCCTCGTCCGACCGCCCTATCCGTCCGCGCCCGACGCGGCGTAGTCGCTGCGGAACGTCCGGGCCATCTCGACGAACCGTCCGTCGCCGGTCATGAGTGCCAACGAGTCGAACTGGTTTGCTACCCCTCGGTGGTAGCTGTCCGGCTGCCAGCTCTCGTCCCGGCAGTACTGGGCCGCGCAGTAGTAGGAGATGCCGTCGGGCACGCGGTAGCGGTCGAATGTCTCGATCATGGTTGCCGCGCCGCCGTCGAACAGCTGCGCCGCGTGCGGGTCGTCCGTCGCGACGGCGTAGTCGTACAGTCCGAACATCGCGTACATGTGGCCGTTGACGACCTGGGTCGTCTCGATGCTGTCGGCCACGAACTCCTCAAACCAGATGTGGCCGTCGATGACGTGAGAGAACCACGGACCGTCGCCGGGGCGGGCAAGGAAGGTCTCGAAGGTCTCGTCCGCCGCGTCCATCCAGCGATCGTCACCGGTCTCCTCGTGCAGACGGACGAAGAGTGACAACGACTGGCCCTGCGCCATCCCGGAGTACCAGGGGGCGAGCAGCACCATTCCCTCCTCGTCACTGTTGAGGGAGTGGTCGAAGGGGTAGGGGAACCACCGGGCGCCGTCGCTCTCGACGGACCCGTCGAGCAGGTACTCGGCGTTCGCGACGGCCCGGTCGAGGTACACCTGCTCTCCGGTCGCGCGATACGACTCGAGCAGGCCGAGGCCGTAGCGTGCCAGGTCGACGGGGTGGTACCAGCGCGTGCCACGTTCCCAGGGGATCTCCCAATGGGCGACACCGTCCGCGTCGACCGGCCGATCCGGGTCGTCGAGATCGATGACCGACTCGGTGGTCCGTTCGTACGGCTCGGGACGGATCAGGCGCGGCTCGGTGCCGTTGACCTCGTAGTCCGGTTCGGGGGGGGCGCCTGCTCCACAGGCACTCAGTGCCAGCAGGCAGAGTGCGAGGATGCCGAGAAGTCCACGTCTCACCTCCTGAGGGTACGAGCCGACGACCTGGTTAGGGCGCCGTTCGGCGGCAGCCGCCTCGAGCCACCGTGGTGCGGGACATACGCCCTGCCGCGCGTGCGCCTCGGGGTCTTCCCCGCGAGGTGGATAACGCAGACACTGTCTCCACCATGAGGCCACGCTCCGCACTCACGTTCTTGGCGAGCACGAGCCTTCTCGCGGGGTGCGGCTCCGAATCGTCCGTGACATCGGCGGACGACTTCGACGTCGCCACGATCGATGCCGGCGAGGACATGTCGTTCGCAGCAGAAGACGTCCAGCTGCACAGCACGTTCGAGATCGAGGACGGCTGCGTCGTCATCGAGGGCGTCTACAACCACACTGGAGATCTGCTCGTCATCTTCCCCGAGGGTGCCGAGGCCGCGGTCGACGACGACGGAGAACCGGTCGTCCGCCTTCCCGACGACAGCCTCATCGAGATGGGCACCGAGTACCCCCTGAGGAGCGGCTGGCGAGGCAGCGTCGCCGAGCTCTACGACGATGCGCAGCCGGAATGCACGGCGGGCAACAACGACGGCATCTACGTCTACGGCGTCATCGCGGACTGAGCTCGGATCGCCCCCAGCGCGACGTCGGCCGCCGCGCGACCCGCCGCCGACGACGACGCGTTCTCGGCGACCCAGCCCGCGAGGCGTGCGGCGTCACCCGGCCCGCGCTCGCCGGTCAGGGCGGCGACCATCGCCCGTGCGACGTCGTCGGCGTCGTGCTCGACCGCCCAGCCCAACCGGCTCTCGGCGATGTCCGCGCGCGCCGGCCCCGGGCCCGCGTAGATGACCGGGACGCCGGACGCCCACGCCGCGTACGCCTTCGTGGGGTACGCGAGGTCGTAGCCGATGCCGGGGCGGATCGAGACGAGCGCCGCCCGCGCGCCCCGCTGCCACCGTGCGGCCTCGGCCTGACCGACCAGGCCGCGCAGCTCGACCGCCCCGCTCGGCAGTCGCGCGGCGAGGCGCTCGAGCTCGGGCCACGCGCTGCCCTGGCCGAGCACGACGACGCGCGCGTCCGGCACCTGCTCGAGCACCCGCGGGAGCGCACGCAGGAAGACGTCCGCGCCCTGCCACTCCGAGGCCGTGCCGGCGTAGAGGAGGTAGGGGCGGGGATCGTCGTCGTCGGGCATGGGCCCGGCCGGCGTGAACGTCTCGGTGTCCGCTCCCCCGCGCACGACGACGACGCCCCGCGCGCCCAGCTCCTCCGCCCGGGCGGCGACGTCGTCCGACACCGCGATCGTCGCCGCCGCGCCGGCCAGGACCGCCGACTCGGCGCGCCGCAGCACCTCGACGACGGCGCCGGGCGCTCCGGTGGAGGTCGCGGCGTCGGACCAGATGTCCGGGACGTAGGCGACGTACGGGCGACGCCGGATCGCCGCGACCGCGCGCACGACGAGGCCGGTGGTGGGCGGCGGCTCGACCACGTACACGTCCGGGGCGGGGTCGCGGAGGAGTCGGGCGGACAGCGGGACGTCGAACGAGAGGTAGGGGACGTAGCCGCGGAGGTAGCCGTCGGCGTCGCGCAGGACGGGGGCGCGGGAGACGCGGGTGCCCGGGTGGTCGTCGATCGTGGCGTCGGCGGGCGGGCGCGCGGTGAGGACGCGGGTGGCGGCTCCGGCCTCACGCAGGCCGCGGGCGAGGGCGGCGAGGCGGAACGACGCGGCCGCGGGCTCCGGGGACCAGATGCGGGAGGCGATGGTCACGCGCGGGCGTCGGGAGGTCACGAGGCCATTGTGACGGAGGTGGGTGGGGCGGAGGTGCGCCGAAGGGACGGTCAAGGCGCCGAACAGTCGGTCGAGGTGCCGAACAGTCGGTCGAGGTGCCGAGTGGACCCCCGCCCCCTGTGTGTCAGCCTGGGTGTGAGTCGATCGAGGAGGTCGATGTTGGCACGTCTGCGCACTCCGCAGGAGAAGGCTGAGTTCGTGGCCGAGTACCTGGTTGTCGAGCACGGTCAGAAGTTGGCATGGCTCGCAGAGAGGGGGATCGACTCGCGAACGATGAGTCGTTGGCGTAAGGCGTTCTTCTTTGGCGATCTGGATGCCGAGCTGATTCCCAGGGACACTTCCTTGATGGATGTCGCTGGTGGAGCCAAGTTCAAACAGCTCGAGGTCCAGCTCGCGGCGGAGAAGGCTGCGCGGGAGGCCGATCGGCGGGAACACGCCGCTGAGATCGAGCGACTCCAGGAGGTCAACGATGCGCTGGGAAAAGCTATCGGGCTCTTGCACGACCGCGCCGGCGAGCAGCAGGAGCCCAAGGACGAGAGCTGAACCCAACCACCGGCTCGGGTACGGCGACGGGCGGTTCGGACTTCATCGCGTTCGAGAACGAGCTGGTCGCTGAGATCAAGAGCTATGGGACCAGTCAGCGCGCCACCTTGGAACTGCTCGGGATCAGTCGCGCGACGTGGCACTACCGCCGCCATCCCCGCGACCGGGTGCCCGGTCCGGTTCCGCAGGCACGGCGGGACTATCCCAACCGGGTCACCGACGCCGAGCGGGAGCAGATCCTGGGACTGATCGCCCAGGGGTTCGCCGTCGGTCGCGGCGTGTACTCGTCGTGGCACGACGCGTTGGACGCGGGCGATCCGATCGCCTCGCTCAGGACGTGGCACCGGCTCGCCGCTGCTCATCTGGGGCCGCAACGGCCCAGCCGGCCCCGGCGCCGGCGGCGGGCCAGCGCGATGCCGCAGTTCCGAGCCACCGCGCCCAACCAGGTCTGGTGCTGGGACATCACCAAGCTCGCGGGCAAGTACCACGGGCAGTGGCTCAGTCTCTATCTCGTCATCGACGTCTTCTCGCGCCTGGTCGTGGGCTGGCGGGTTGAACAGGGCGAGGACGATGACCTGGCCCGAGCGATGTTCGAGACCGCGTTCGACGCGCAGGGCACGCACCCGCAGATCGTGCACTCCGATGGCGGCCCGTCGATGATGTCCGACACCCTGTCCGACCTCTACCGCGAGCTGGGCATTACCCGCTCACGTAACCGGCCCCGGGTCTCCAACGACAATCCGTACGCCGAATCATGGTTCAAGACAGCGAAGTACCAGTCCCGCTATCCCGGCTGGTTCCACGACATGGCCCATGCTCGTCGCTGGGCCACGACCGTGATCACCGACTACAACACCACTCACCGGCACACGTCGCTCGAGGGCCACACACCGCAGAGCGTCCATGACGGCAGCTGGCGCACTGTCCATCACCAGCGACAGTCCACTCTCGAAGACCTGGCCGCCCGCCACCCCGAGCGCTACCCCCGCACCCCCCGAATCAGAGCACCGTTAGCGAACGTCACTCTCAACACCGAACAATCAACCCAACGACTCCAAACAGGTTGACACCTTCCGGCCGT
>NZ_JBNDMZ010000008.1:0-196146 GCF_049856295.1 Georgenia sp. Z1344
GGCTCTTCACATTCGAGGGTGTAGTTGGGGTCGGAATCCGCCCGTCTCGAGTAGTGATCGGGCGATGTAATTGGTCAGGTTGCGGAAGCCGAGGGCCGAGCCGCGCAGGTGCTCGAGCCTGCCGTTCATGGCCTCGGTGGGGCCGTTGGACGTGCCGGGCCGGTCGAAGTAGGCGAGCACGTCGGCGGCGCGGCGCTTCAGGGTCCTGCCCAGCTTGCGCAGCTCGGTCAGGGCGGCTGGCACGGTGGAGCTGACGGAGGCGATGAGCTGGGCCATGAGCTGGCGACCATGTGCGCGGTCGGGGACGCGGTAGGCGGCGATCATGCGCTGGTAGACGGCCCAGGCGGCCTCGACCGCTACGTGGGTGTCGCCGTCGAACAGGCCCTCCAGGCGCTGGGACTGCTTCTCGGTGAGCAGGTCGGCGCCGGTGTGCAGGGTCCGGCGGGCGGCGTAGAGCGGATCGCCCTTGCGGCCCCGGTGCCCGCAGGTGTCCTGCTGGACACGGCGCCGGCAGTCATCGAGCGCGTCGCCAGCGAGGCGGACCACGTGAAAAGGATCCATGATGGCGACCGCGTCGGGCAGCTCTTCGGCGGCGGCGGTCTTGAACCCGGTGAAGCCGTCCATCGCGACGATCTCGACCCCGTCGCGCCAGTCCTGCGGCCGGCCCGCGAGCCACTGCTTGAAGGCGTGTTTCGAGCGGCCCTCGACCATGTCCAGCAGCCGGGACGGGCCGGTCCCCTCGCGAACAGCGGTGAGGTCGATGATCACGGTCACGAACCTGTCGCCGCGGCGGGTGTGGCGCCAGACATGCTCGTCGACACCGATGGCGCTGACGCCGTCGAACCGGGTCGGATCATCGATGAGGACGCGGCGTCCTTCGGTCAGGACCGCGGCGTTGGCGGTGTTCCACGAGACCCCCAGCCCCTCGGCGACACGAGCGACACTCAAGTGCTGGCACACGATCCCTTCCAGCGCCCACCGCAACCCGCGGCGGGAGAGCCGAGCGCGCGGCTCGGCCGCGGCGGTCGTGTCCTGACGCCACACGTGCCCGCAGCCCGTGCACCGGTACCGACGCACCCTCACCTCCAGCGTCGTGGGACGCCACCCCAAAGGCTCGTGAGCGAGCTCGCGCGTGACGGTGTCCCGCGCGACGCCCTCGCACCCGCACCGCCGGCACCAGCTGTCCGGTTCGACGACCCTGCAGGCCAGGACCGCCCGACCAGGCTCGATGCGCTGGCCGACGACCTCCAAGCCGAGCTCGTCCAGACGAGCGAACGTGGTCAGATCAGGGCGGGCGAAGGTAGCGTCAGGCACGTCGAGGTCTTCCCGGTGGGTGGCGTGAGAACCCCCATCATCGGAAGACCTCGACCCCTATCTGGACGCTGACACGCCGGCACCTCGCTCACCACCGCGCCAGGCCGTCTACACCCTCAATCCGGAAGAGCCGCGAAACCGAGCCGCTCGAACCGCCGCCAGATGTTCGGTCCGAGTCCACCTGCGTCCATTCGAGGAAGTCGTGAGACAGCGACTCGTGAACGGCTGGACCCCCGGGCGCCGGGAGTTCAGCCGTATTTCGTTGGTGGGCGTGCGCAGGCTTCAGGGCGGTTCGTGTTGCCACATCACGCCCACCGGTACGGTCGCCGGCATATTCCGCAGGGCTCGCAGCTGGCGGCCACGGCTAGGAGTGACGACGCCGTAGGTTGGGCACCCCATCAGCTGCCGCGGCGAGGAGACTGTGACCGTCACCAGTTCCTCGGTGCACTCGGGAGCCTCGACGTGCGCCCCGGGCTGTCCCACGAGGTCGTCCCGCCGTTGGCGTAGTTCAGTCGTAGAAGGGTGCACCAGGCCACTGAGTAGCGTGGCACAACGTCGAGGTCCCCGAGGGTGATCAGCATGACTCGTCACTGCTGGTCATCCAGGGGACCCCGACGCCTACCCCCGCAACCTCAACCCGGCGCGCCCCGCTCCCGACCGCTCACCCGAGCAGCCCCCGATGTCCGAAGAGCCTGTACTCGCCGCCGCGCTGTCGAACCTGTTATCTGATGGTCAGGTAACTCGCAGGGTGGTGATGCACGTCGGGTCATCCTCGTTCAGCGTGGTGATTGCCACTGTCCCTTCCTGTCCTTCATGCGCGATCGAGAGGGTTCCCTCGATGTCGCGAGGCACCCACAACCCGACGAAGCCGTTGTCGAACGTCTCGCGCGTCTCGTTGATGAGAACTTCACCGTCGGCGTCGGTGAGCACGACTTGAACGTCCGCATTGCCGAGTTCACCGATACAGGTGGTCAGGCTGTGGAAATAGCAGTCGTGCGTCTGCTCGCGATAGGGCGCGACGGAGACGTATACCTCGTCCTCGGGCATCGGCAGTTGTGCCTCGCGGCCCTGGTCATCGGTGAGCACGAGAGCGTCAGGCTGAACGGATGCGAGCAGATCAGATGGGCGATCGGCAACGGGCATCGTGTCGAGCCGCTCGATGACCTGCGCGGCGTCGAGTCCCGCCAGGTCGTGCGTGGAGAAGAACTCGCTGTCGGAAGCTTGGTTGCTGGATGGCGGCGTTGCTGATTCGGGGGTGGAGTTTGCGCAACCGGCGAGCACGAGGCCAGAGATGAGCGCCATGGTGGCTGCGGTGAGCAGACTCCCTCGTCGGGTCCTGGTGGGGTTGGTCATAGTTTGATCCTTTGAGACGTGGGGGCAAGCCGGTGTCGGAACGCTCGAGCGTTCCGACACCGGCCCGGACGGAGCGTTAGAGGGAGGCCAAGAGGTCTTCCATCTCCTGGATTTCTGCGGTCTGGTCGTCGATGATCGTTTGTGCGAGCTCGATCGCAGCCGGGTCGCTTCCGTCCTCGACCTGGGTCTGGGCCATCTCGACCGCTCCTTCGTGATGGACGATCATCTGCTCCAGGAACAGGCGCGACGCCTCGGTGCCACTGGCCGCTTCGAGGGCGGCGAGATCCTCCTCGGACATCATTCCGTCGCCGTGGTCCATCCCGTCCATCTCGCGTTCGTCCGGGTCGACGCCCCAGTCATCGAGCCAACCATTGAGCTGGTTGATCTCGGGGCCCTGGGCCGCCTTGATCTCCTCGGCCAACGTCGCCACCTCCGGGTCGACGTCGTCCTTGGCGAGGACGATGTTGCTCATCTCGATGGCCTGCTCGTGGTGGACGATCATCATCGATGCGAACATCACGTCCGCATCGTTGACGCCTGCTGCTTGCTCGGTCGAGTCGTCTTCCGTGACCGGCGTCGAGTCGTCCTCGCTCCCGGCGGAGCAGCCGGCCAGTACCAAGGCAGCGGCGAGGGCGAGCGCAGCGGTCGCCGCAGTTCGGGTAGTCATCAGTGTTCTCCAATATCAACAGTCGCTTGGATGGCACGCGAACCTCGATGGCATCGCGTGAGTGAGGTGGGGAACCCTGGGCGTTCTGGGACGCGCCGGGTTCACCGGCCCCTCACGTGCGACTGATGCAGAGAACGTGTAAGGACGGTGCCCTCAGTGGCACTCGGACGGTGAGGCGGACCTGGGGATGATCTGATCGTGGGTTGCTGTGCATCCATCCAGGGAGGAGACGCGGCGGCATCAGGACGAGCAGCGCGAGCAGAAGCGCGAGCACACACGCCATCGCCATCTCTAGATGGTCGCTGGCGCCGCAGTCCGCACACGCACCCTCGTGATTCTTGGCCGTGTCGCTGGATGTCTGCTGCCCTACTGCCGCGTGGTGGGCCTCTCCGGCCTCAGGGGCGGAAACTGAGATGGCTGCGGGCGCCTGGGCAGTCGGAGTGCCATGCAGGTTCAGCGTATGCATGGCGACCAGGCCCACGATGATCCCGGCAACAAGCAGACCACCCCAGAGGAGGCGCCGGAAGATGCCCCGAGGGGCTCTCTCGGATCGCGTCGCCGGCACGGACACCATCGGGCCAGGTTACCGACCGCCCCTGTGGTCGACCACAAGCCGCCCGGACACCTGACTCATGTGCAGGAGCACCACTGGCGGTGTCGGCCCCGGTCAGCGCAACCGGGGTATCGCCGAGGTGACGGACGGTGAACAGCGGGTCGATGGAGACAGGCCGGGTGTTGTTACCGGGCGTGCGGTGACCCTCGCCGGTGATCGCGATCGCGGAGCTGCTCACCGCGTTCCTTCCTGAGTCGCGGAGGCAGTGAACGCCGGCAACAGGATCGCCTAGATGAACCGCGGCGCGTCATCGGGGTCGAGGCAGAACGTGGCGGCTCCAACAATTGATTGATACCCGCTAGGGGTATAGGGTGACGGTCGTCGTACACAGATGAAGGAGTAGGAAGCTATGGCAACCACGACCGAGTACCAGGTGACTGGCATGAGCTGCGGACACTGCGAGAGCGCGGTCCGCGCCGAGGTAGGCGAGGTCCCCGGCGTCACCGGCATCGACGTCAGCGCGGCCACCGGCCACCTGGCTGTGACGGCCGATGGGCCGGTAGATGATGCCGCGGTGATCGCCGCAGTCGATGAGGCTGGTTACGCCGCCGTCAGGAGCTGACATGAAGGCGCCTGCGCGGCTCGGCCTGTACGGGCTGCTCCTGGTGGCTGTGTTCGCTGTGGCTGGATTCGTAGCGAACGCGGTGGTTTCCGAGGAGACCGTGCAGGGCTGGACGCACGACACCGACGACACCGCCCACCACGACGGAGAAGGTCTGATGAACGCCGTCGAGCAGGACGGTCGCGAGGCCGGAGTGTCGTCACTGGGCCTGAGCCTGGCCCAGGGGGGTTACCGGCTGGCCGCCGTGATCGCGCCGACCGACACGACCAGCGAGGGCGAGCTGTCCTTGACCGTGACCGGCCCGGACGGCATGGCGGTGACGGACTTCGAGGTGGAGCACGAGCAGGAGCTGCACCTGATCGCCGTCCGTGCTGACGGGCAGCACTTCCGCCACGTGCACCCCGAGATGGATGACGAGGGCACCTGGTCGATCCCCTGGCAGTGGGACGGAGCTGGCTCCTACCGGGTCTTCGCGGACTTTGTCCCCGCAGACACCGGAGAGGGCCTCACACTCTCGACCTCGGTCCAGGTGGCCGGCGATTACAACCCGGGACCGGCGACCGAGCCGGTTACCGAGACGACCGTGGGCGGCTTCGACGTCAGCGTGGAGGGCAGCCTCACCGCAGGTGAGGCGTCCGAGCTGACCATGACCATCACTCGTGACGGCGAGCCGGTCACCGAACTGGAGCCCTACCTGGGCGCATTCGGTCACCTGGTTGCCCTTCGTAACGGGGACCTGGCCTACCTGCACGTCCACCCGCACGGGGACGAACCCCAGGCTGGGGAGACCTCCGGACCCGAGATCGTGTTCGAGGCCACCGCGCCCACGCCTGGGAGGTACCTGCTTTATCTCGACTTCCAGATCGACGGCGAGGTCCACACCGCGCCGCTGGTGATCGACACGACCACCGACCCAGGCGAAGGCCCCGGCGGCGGGGAGCGCTCCGAGGACGGGCGTCCCGGCCAGGAGCCGGGAAACGCTGACGAGAATGAGGGCGGAGACGGCCATGACCACTGAGAACACCAGCACGGGCATCGCCAGCATCGAGCTGCAGATCGGTGGCATGACCTGCGCCTCGTGCGCGAACCGGATCGAGAAGAAGCTCAACAAGCTCGACGGCGTCACCGCCAGCGTGAACTACGCGACCGAGAAGGCCAGCGTCACGGGCCCCGACGATCTCGATCCGATGTTGTTGGTCGCCGAAGTCGAGAAGACCGGGTACACGGCCGCACTCCCGACCCCTACCAAGGGTTCCGATCAGAGCCCGGGCGAGGAGGGTGAGTCTGCCGCGGACGCCGAGCTGCGTTCGCTGCGCCAGCGGCTCATCGGCTCTGCCATCCTCGCGGTGCCGGTGATCGCCATGGCGATGATTCCCGCCCTGCAGTTCGACTACTGGGGCTTCGCGTCACTGGTGCTCGCCGCTCCGGTCGTGGTGTGGGCCGGCTGGCCCTTCCACAAGGCGGCGTGGATGAACCTGCGCCATGGCGCGGCGACGATGGACACCCTCATCTCGGTGGGCACGACCGCGGCGATGCTCTGGTCGATCGTGGCCCTGTTCTTCGGCACCGCCGGCCAGCCCGGCACGGTTCACCCCTTCGAGCTGACCATCTCTCGCTCCGACGGGCTCGGACACATCTATCTCGAGGTGGCAGCCGGGGTGATCACGTTCATCCTGCTCGGCCGCTACTTCGAGAAGCGCTCCAAGCGCCGCGCCGGTGCCGCCCTGCGCGCCCTGCTGGAGCTTGGGGCGAAAGAAGTATCGGTGCTGCGCGATGGAAGGGAGCAGCGGGTCTCCGTCGAGGAGCTGGCCGTAGGCGAGGAGTTTGTCGTCCGGCCCGGGGAGAAGATCGCCACCGACGGAACGATCAGCTCCGGCAAGTCCGCGATCGACGCCTCCATGCTCACCGGCGAATCCGTTCCCGTCGAGGTCGGCGAAGGCGACACCGTGGCCGGGGCGACCGTCAACGCCGGCGGCCGGCTCGTGGTGAAGGCCACTCGGGTGGGCTCGGACACGCAGCTGGCGCAGATGGCAAAGATGGTCGAGGACGCTCAATCGGGCAAGGCCGAGATCCAGCGCCTCGCCGACCGCGTCTCCGGGGTGTTCGTGCCGATCGCGATCGCGATCGCCGTTGCAGCCCTGGGCGCGTGGATCGGCGCCGGGTTCCCCCTGTCGGCAGGTTTCACCGCCGCCGTGGCGGTGCTCATCATCGCCTGCCCCTGCGCCCTGGGCCTCGCCACTCCGACGGCACTGCTGGTCGGCACCGGTCGCGGTGCGCAGATGGGGGTGCTCATCAAGGGCCCCGAGACCCTCGAATCGACCCGCAAGGTCGACACGATCGTGCTCGACAAGACCGGCACCGTCACGACCGGGAAGATGACCCTCACCGATGTCATCACCGCCGACGGGGGCGATCGAGCCGAGCTGCTGCGCCTGGCCGGTGGCTTGGAGGACTACTCCGAGCACCCGATCGCCCAAGCCATCGCGGCCGGCGCCACCAGCGAGGTCGGGGACCTGCCTGCGCCGGAGTCCTTCGACAATGTCGAGGGGCAAGGTGTGCAGGGCGTCATCGACGGCCACGCAGTGGTCGCTGGCCGGGAGTCGCTCCTGGCCGATTGGTCGATGCACGTGGACGAGAGCCTGCGTTCGGCCAAGCGGGCCGCCGAGGCCCAGGGCAAGACCGCGATCACGGTCGGATGGGACGGCGCCGCCCGTGGGGTCCTGGTCGTCTCCGATCAGATCAAGCCCACCAGTGCCCGGGCCGTCGCCCAGTTCAAGGAACTCGGACTGACGCCGGTGCTGCTGACCGGCGACAACCAGTCCGTGGCCGAGCAGGTCGCCTCCGAGGTCGGCATCGAGCAAGTCATCGCCGAAGTCCTACCCAAGGACAAGGTCGGTGTCGTCGCCCGGCTCCAGGACGAGGGCAAGATTGTCGCGATGGTCGGCGACGGCGTCAACGATGCCCCCGCCCTGGCCCAGGCCGACCTGGGTCTAGCGATGGGCACCGGCACCGACGTGGCGATCGAGGCCGCCGACATCACCCTGGTGCGCGGGGACCTGCGCGCCGCTGCGGACGCCATCCGGCTGGCTAGGCGGACGCTGCGCACGATCAAGACCAACCTGTTCTGGGCCTTCGCCTACAACACCGCCGCGATCCCACTGGCCGCCTTCGGTCTGCTCAACCCGATGCTCGCCGGAGCGGCCATGGCCCTGTCGTCGGTGTTCGTCGTGTCGAACAGCCTGCGGCTGCGGACCTTCACGGCCCGCGCGGACGACGAGAGCGCGGCGGCTCCTGCTGGCACGGCACCGGCCCGTGAGCCGGTGAACGTCTGACCGTCGTCATCACGCAACAGGAAGGGACACCCGATGACTGCACACGAGAACCTGAACCTGACCGACGTTTCGTCGAGTGGAGGCAGCTGCTGTGGACACGCGCCGAGCGCCGACGCCGTCGCACAGACCTCCGCTGAGGAGATGGCCGAGTGCCCCGTGATGGCCGGCACCCCGGTCGTCAAGGCAGAAGCTGAGAACGCCGGTCTGGTCCGCGATCACA
The DNA here is from genome assembly GCF_049856295.1 of Georgenia sp. Z1344. GTDB lineage: Bacteria > Actinomycetota > Actinomycetes > Actinomycetales > Actinomycetaceae > JB111. The sequence goes on from NZ_JBNDMZ010000008.1 coordinate 8,062, forward strand.
ACGGCCAGCGGTACTGGCTGTGCTGCGCGTCCTGCGGCCCATTGTTCGACGCCGACCCCGATCGATACGCGACGGTGGGCTGAGGCCGCATCCGTTCCCGCGCTCCTTCGACGCACGTCCTCGCAGAGCGCGGGCCCTTCGCTCAGGCTCCATTCCCAGCCTGGAGGACACACGAAAGAGGCGACCATGAGCCACCACGACCACTCAACACGATCACCCTCGACGCCCGACGACACGCGGCACCACGGGTCCGATCCGCATGCTGGCCACCACTCCCACACCCAGGGACATGACGAGGCCTCGGATCACTCCGAGGCGCACGGGAACCACGGTGGACACGGCGATCACGGACATGGCGGGCACGCGGGTCACGGAGACCATGTCGCGCAGTTCCGACGCCTGTTCTGGATCATGCTGGTCCTCGCCGTGCCCGTGGTGGGGTTCAACGACATGTTCGCCGATCTCATCGGGTACCCGTTGCCCGAGGCAGGATGGGTCCGTTGGGTGTCGCCGGTCCTGGGAACCGTGATGTACGTCTGGGGCGGCCAGCCGTTCCTCACCGGCGCGGTCTCGGAGCTCCGCGCCCGCAAGCCCGGGATGATGCTGCTGATCGGCCTAGCCATCACCGTGGCGTTCCTCGCCTCTTGGGGTGCGAGCCTGGGCGTCCTGGACCACGAGCTGAACTTCTGGTGGGAACTGGCGCTGCTGGTGGTCATCATGCTGCTCGGCCACTGGATCGAGATGCGTTCCCTGGCGCAGACCACCTCCGCCCTCGACTCCCTGGCAGCGCTCCTCCCGGACGAGGCCGAGAAGGTTGACGGCGACGAGGTCGTGACGGTCTCCCCCGGCGATCTCGTGGTCGGCGACGTCGTCGTCGTCCGTCCCGGCTCTTCGGTACCCGCCGATGGAAAGATCGTCGACGGGTCGGCCTCCATGGATGAGTCGATGGTCACCGGAGAATCGAAGACGGTACGCCGCGAGATCGGTGAGCAGGTCGTCGCCGGCACTGTCGCCACCGACTCCGGGCTGCGGGTCGAGGTCACTGCCACCGGTGACGACACCGCCCTGGCGGGCATCCAGAAACTTGTCTCCGACGCGCAGGCCTCGTCCTCGCGCGCACAGAGGATCGCCGACACCGCCGCTGCCTGGCTGTTCTGGTTCGCCCTCGGCGCCGCATTGATCACCGCGGTCATCTGGTCGCTGATCGGGCTGCCGGACGCCGCGGTGGTGCGCACCATCACCGTCCTGGTCATCGCCTGTCCGCACGCACTCGGTCTGGCGATCCCCCTCGTGGTGTCCATCGCCACCGAGCGCGCAGCCCGCGGGGGCGTGCTGGTCAAGGACAGGCTCGCCCTGGAATCGATGCGCACCGTCGATTCCGTGCTGTTCGACAAGACCGGAACGCTGACCAAGGGCGAGCCCACCGTCACCGCCATCGAACCGGTCGGGAACCGCAGTGCCGAGGACGTTTTGGCGCTGGCCGCGGCTGCGGAGTCCGACAGCGAGCACCCCCTGGCCAGGGCCATCGTCGGCGCAGCCAGTGCCCGCGAGGTTCCAGTGGCGAAGGCTCAGGATTTCTCCTCCTCGCCGGCGGTCGGGGTCAAGGCAACCGTCGACAGCTCCGTGGTCGAGGTCGGTGGCCCCTACCTGCTCGACCAGCACGGGCTGGACGAACTGCCGGTCGCCGACCAGTGGCGGAACGAGGGGGCGATCATCCTCCACGTCCTGGCCGACGGCGAGGTCATCGGGGCGCTACGTCTGGCCGATGAGATCCGCCCTGAATCCCACGATGCTGTCGACGCCCTTCACGCCGCCGGCGCCCAGGTCGTGATGATCACCGGGGACGCCCAGGCCGTCGCCGACACCGTCGCGCGCGAGCTGGGCATCGACCGGGTCTTCGCCGGCGTGCGGCCAGAGGACAAGGCTGCCAAGGTCGCCGAGCTCCAGGACGAAGGCAGGAAGGTCGCCATGGTCGGTGACGGCGTCAACGACGCCCCTGCGCTCGCCCAGGCCGATGTCGGCATCGCCATCGGTGCCGGTACCGACGTAGCCATCGGGTCCGCCGGAGTCATCCTGGCCTCCTCCGACCCGCGCTCGGTGCTGTCCGTCATCGACCTCTCCCGCGCCAGCTACCGCAAGATGAAGCAGAACCTGTGGTGGGCCGCCGGGTACAACCTGATGTCGGTACCCCTGGCCGCCGGTGTGCTCGCACCGATCGGGTTCGTACTGCCGATGAGCATCGGCGCAATCCTGATGTCGGCCTCCACCGTCGTCGTTGCACTCAATGCCCAGCTGCTGCGGCGCCTCGATCTCACCCCCGCGTCCAGCACGGCGAAGATCCTTGACCAGGCCACGACCGAATGAGCACCCGTCTGCTGTCGTAGCAGAGACCGCACGAATCCGGAGAAGACACGATGGACACCACCACCGCGACAGCAACCGAAGCTGACCACGGATACATCAGCGATAAGGACCGCTACCTGGCTCGTCTCAAGCGCATCGAGGGACAAGCCCGTGGAATCCACCGCATGATCGACGAGGACACCTACTGCATCGACATCCTCACCCAGATCAGCGCCGTCACCTCCGCGTTGGAGAACGTCGCCCTGGCCCTCCTCGACGACCACCTCAAGCACTGCGTCGTCCGGGCTGCCAAGGCCGGCGGCGCCGACGCTGACGAGAAGCTCAAGGAAGCCTCCGAAGCCATCAGTCGCCTCGTGAAGTCCTGAGGCGCGGCATGGATACGACCCGCGCGGTTGTGGGTGCACGGTCGTGGGGTCCTTCGCCGCTGCGTCATCGTGCTCATCACAACGCCGGGCTCCGGCACGCCGACCACGCCCAACGCTCGTCTGCGCTCAGTTCTGGACGCCCGGGCAGACCTCGCTGCCCTGTCCCATGTCAACCGTGAAAGAGACGTTCCGGATAATGCCTGCCCCTCGTCCACACCCAGATCCCGACCACCAGGCTCGTCGCGGCCCGGGACGGCTGCGCGCTGTCGTAGCGACCGTGTTCGCCCTTGCCATCACGCTGGCCGGATGCGCACCCGGCAGCGGCGGCAGTCCCGCCGAGGTGGCCGGCGCAGGCTACGTGTCCGGTGACGGGTCCCTGTCGCTGTGGACGCCCGACGAGCGCGGTGCACCGGTCGAGATGACGGGCACGAGCTACACCGGGGAGAGCATCGACCTGACCGACTGGCGCGGGGAGGTGGCGGTGGTCAACTTCTGGTATGCCGCATGTCCGCCGTGCCGGGCCGAGGCGCCAGCCCTCGAGGCCATCGCCGAGGACTACCAGGACCAAGGGGTCCGCCTGCTCGGAGTCAACCCACGCGATGACACGGCCACCGCCCAGGCCTTCGAACGTACCTTCCAGATCCCCTACCCCTCCATCCATGACCAGAGCGCACGTGCCGTGGCCGCCTTCCAGGGCCTCGTGCCCCTGCAGGCCATGCCCACGACCGTGGTTCTGGACCGCCAGGGGCGGGTCGCGGCCCGCATCATGGGCGAGTTCGACCCCACCAGCCTGCGCGGCCTCATCGACGACACGCTCGCCGAGAGGGCCGAAGACGCATGAGCTGGGACCAGGTCGGCTCGTTCTTCGCCAGCACCGTGCTCACCGGCCCCATGCTCGCCGCGCTGCCCGTAGCCGCGCTGGCCGGATTCATCTCCTTTGCCTCCCCGTGCGTGCTGCCGCTGCTGCCCGGCTACGTCGGCTACCTCGGCGGCATGGCCGGAGCCACCACTCCGGGTGCGCAGCTGGCCGGCGGGCAGCAGACCAAGGTTCGTGACCGGCGCCTGCTGGCCGGGGTACTGCTGTTCGTCGCCGGCTTCACCGCCGTGTTCGTCCTGCTCGGCGTCATCTTCGCCTGGCTGGGGATCCTGCTCGCTCCCTGGCTGGACATGATCACCCGCATCCTGGGTGTCCTCGTGGTGCTCATGGGCCTGGCCTTCACGGGCTACGTCCCCCTCATGCAGCGCGAGCGGCGCCTGCACCTGACCCCCCGGCAGGGCCTCTGGGGCGCGCCGCTGCTCGGCGTCGTCTTCGGGCTGGGCTGGGCCCCCTGCATGGGACCGACCTTGGCCGCGGTGCTCAGCCTCGCCTTCAGCGAGGCCGATCCCGCCCGCGGCGGAATCCTCGTGTTCGCCTACAGTCTCGGGCTGGGGATCCCGTTCGTCGCCGGAGCGATGCTGCTGTCCCGTTCCACCCGGGCGCTGAAGTTCCTACGGCGCCACCGCCTCACCTTCCAGCGCCTCGGCGGCGGGCTCCTCGTCCTGCTCGGACTGGCGATGATCACCGGGCTCTGGAACTGGATCTCGGGCTACCTGCAGGGCCTCGCCGCCAACTTCCAGACCATCGTCTGACTGTCAGGAGTCCCTTCACCGCCTGCTGAGGATGGGATAGGAGCGTCGACCACAGTCAGGCCCCTTCGCCTCACTGACCTCGTGCCCGTGACAGGACCTTTCTCTCCGTGCTCACCGGCCCTGCCCACGCCGCAGCAGCTGACCCACCGGCGCCACCCGCAGCGCTCGTGCCGACACCTGCCCGCGGCGCCGGGACGACTCAGTCCCGTCAACGACGACGGGGTCACCAGTCCGATGGACCGGTGACCCCGTCGGGTCCCGCTGCTAAGGAGCGCTGGGCGGACCGACAGAGGACGGCCCGCCCAGCGTGGATCAGCGGGTCTGCTCGATGCGGACGACCCCGAGGCTGTCCGCGCCGTCGCCGTCCCAGTCGCCGAACGCGGCGACGTCGCCGTCGCGCCCGTAGCGGGTCTCGGTCACCTCGGCGTCGGAGGCCATCTCGTTCGTCACGAAGAAGTCGGCGCCGCGCTGGAGGGCGAGGCTGTCCGCACCGTCGCCGTCCCAGTCGCCCACGAGGACGAGGTCGCCGTCGCGGCCGAGCGAGATCTCGCCGTCCACGCCTGCGCCGGTCGGGTCGTTCGTCCAGATGACGTCGGAGCCGCGGCGGACGCCGAACGTGTCCGTGCCGTCGCCGTCGAAATCACCCACGAGGAGGGTGTCCCCGTCGGCGCCGAAGGCGGCGAGCTCGATCTCGCCCGGGTTCTCGAGGTCGTTGATGATCTGCAGGACGTTGCCGTCGCGGACCGCGAACGTGTCCGTGCCGTCGCCGTCGAAGTCGCCCTGGACGATCTCGTCGCCCGGCTCCCCGAGCCGGAGGACCTGCTCGGCGGGGCCGGTGCCGAGGGTGTTCGTCAGGTGGATCTCGTTCCCGCGGCGCACGGCGATCGAGTCGGACCCGTCGCCGTCCCAGTCGCCGACGAAGATCTCGTCGCCCTCGACGCCGTAGAGGAAGTTGTGCGCGGCGTCGCCGGCGAGCTCGTCCGAGAGCAGGAAGCGCGGGGTGCCGGGCAGCTGCTCGGGCTCGGGCTCGGGGGCCGGCTCCGGCTCGGTGCGCGCGGCGTCGCGGGAGGCGGCGTCCGCCTCGCGCGCGGCGGCGGAGTCCCGGGCCTCCTGGTCGTTCTGCGCCTCGGTCTCGCCCTGCGGCTCCGCCTCGACCTGGGGCGCGGTCTCGGGCTCCGGGGCGGGCTCCGCGGGCGCGGGCTCGGCCGGCGCGGGGGTCGAGCCGCCGGGGCCGCCGCCCGGGTAGGTGGCGAAGTTCTGGGTGGCGAACACGCGCCCGTCGGCCGAGACGGCCACGCCGACGCCGAAGTGCGTGTAGGACCCGGTGAGCAGGATGTTGTTGTGCACCGGGGAGTTGCGCCACTGGCTCATGAAGTAGTCGGCCTGGTGGTCCGGGTAGATGCCCCAGGACAGGATCTCCGACGTGCCGGTCGAGCCGGCGGGGACGGCCGAGCGGCCGTAGTCCCCGCGGTGGACCATCGAGCCGATGCTCGCCTGGTGGTTGGACCAGGACTGCGCGACCGAGTCGATGGACCCGGTGCGCGTGAGCTGGGACAGGCCGTTGGCGGCGCGGTAGGCGTTGGTCTGGGCGGCGATCGCGTTGGCGACCTGGTTCTGCCAGCCGGCGTCGGTGCGGATGACGGGGCTGACGGTGCGGACGCCTGAGGGCGTCTCGGCCGCCTGGGCGGTCGTGACGGTCGCGCTCGCGGCGGCGACGGTCAGGAGTGCGGTGGCGACCCGGGGGGCGAGGGTGCGGCGCCGGACGTGGCGGCCGCGCGGGGGTGCAAACACGTCGGTCGGTTCTCCTCGTTATCGGAACGTGACCGCGTGAGACTAAGTCGTTACCATCGGTCACGTCGAGAACCTGTGTGACATCTCACCTCTTCCGGGCGGGGGCTCACCGAAGGCGTCAAGTTGCCTCCGCGCCGCCGCCCGGACAGCTGCACAAGCTCAGTGCCAACCCATGGTGACCGGAGCCCGATCGGTCCTGCCTCTGGGTGACGGCGTTCTCGTCTCGTGCGGAGGCCGCTTCCCGCGCTGCTACCGGCCGAGCCCGAGCCCGTCGACGACGTCGGCCACCCGCGCCCGTTGAGCGCGGGTGAGGGCCCGGATCGGCAGCGGTAGGCACCAGCCCGGGACGAGGCCGAGGTGCTGGGCGATCGCCGCGGAGACCCGGGCGCTCCCGCCGAGCTCGGGGAGGAGCTCCCAGAGCGGTGCGAGGCGTGCCGACTCCGCGGCCGCCTCCTCCGGACGCCCGGCCTGCACGGCCCTGGTGATCGTGAGCATCGGAGCGGGAAGCGTGCCTCCGACCGCGGTGTACCAGGCGTCGCACCCGGCAACGAGCCCGGCGGCCCCCAGGGCGTCGCCGGAGACCCCGACGGTGACGTGATCGGGGACGGCCGTGCGGATCGCGTCGACGTGCCGACGGGCCTGAGCGGGATCCGCGGGCACGCCGGGGATCTTGATCGACGCGATACCGGGTAGTGCGGCGACGCGGGCGTAGAGCTCGGTGGTGAAGGTGAACCGTGTGGTCGTGGGGTTGTCGTACACGACCACCGGCAGGTCCGTGTGCTCGGTGACGGTGCGGAACAGCTCGAGCACGTCGTCGTCGGTCAGCGGCTGGTACGTCATCGGCGCCAGCAGCACTCCTGCCGCACCCGCCTGCTCGGCGCTGTCGACGTGCGTGAGCACCTGCGAGGTGCGCAGCGCCCCCACCCCCACGAGCACCGGGACGTCCCGGGCGTGCGCGACGGCGAGCCGGGCCACCCGCGCCCGCTCCTCGGGGTCGAGGTAGGCGTAGGAGCCGGTAGAGCCGAGGGCGGTGATCGAGTCCACGCCCGCGTCGACGAGGCGCTCGACGAGTCCGGCGAACGCGGCCTCATCGAGGTGGTCGTCCGCGAGCGGCGTGAGGGGGAAGGCGCTCAGGCCCGTGAACATGCTCGACTGCCTCTTCTCGTCGTCGTGGTGGTCGTGGTCGTGATCGCGGCCGGATGCCACGCCGGGCCGAGCTCGACCCGGCCGTCGGCCACGCTAGACCGTGGGTGACCCGGCCGTGAGGCGGGCGAGGCGCTTGCGGGCCCTGCGCAGCGCCCGCTCGCCGTGCTCGATCTCGCCCGTGAGCAGCAGCCCGTACGCGAACGTGTCCTCGCCCTTCTTCCGTGCCCTGCGCGCGCAGTCGAGGAGGTGCTCCTGCAGCATGACGGAGTCCCGGTGCGTGCCCAGGCGTTTCTGGACGGCGTGCGCCTCAGCCACGAGGTCGGACAGCTCGGGATCGAGCTCGGTACCGTTCTCGTCCTGCACGGCCACGACGGCGTAGCGCAGCCGTTTGGCCTCCTTGCGCACGTCGTGCAGGAGCTCGAGGCGCCGGTCGTCGTCCGTCTCCGCGTCCGCCTGCTCGACCAGGTCGGTGATGACGTCGACCTGCGCCCGACCGAGCCCCGCCAGCGTGCTCGCCACCGCCCCCTGCGCCGCGTCGTCCGGGGAGGCGTCCCGCCGCACGGGGACCTCGCGCGCGAACCGCTCGATCCGCTCGAGGTCGGCCCAGTGTGCGGGTCCGGCCATCGCCGAGAGAAGCGCGCGATGCGCCTTGTCATAGTTGGCCGCGCGGGTCCGGCGCAGCCGCCGCCGTGCCTTGCGGGGGACCAGGTCCGCCACGGCACCCTCCGCCCCTCCGGGCAGGTCGGCGAGCCGGGCGTCGAGCGACTCGCGCAGCACCTCCGCGTCGCGGGCGGACGCGAGCGCCCGGCCGAGGCCCTTGAGGATGGCCGAGACCTCCTTCGCGGCCCCCGGCTCGAGCAGCGGTGCGTAGACCTGGACGATCGAGCGCAGCGTCCGAGCGGCGACCCGCATGCGATGGACGGAGTCCGGCACGTCGCACCGCACGAGCGGGTCCCAGCCGACGAGGATCGACACCTGGGCGGACAGCGCAGTCGACAGGGTCGCGGCCAGGTCGCCGGTCCGCCCCCCGGCCGCGGCCCCGCGCCGGACGGGCCGACCCCCGGCGGTCCGGATCTCGTCGTCGAGCGCCTCGAGCAGCTCGGCGTCGTCCGACGTCATCGACCACTCGCGGGACGACGTCGTCGTCGTGCCCTGCGTGGCGCTCCCGACCACGTCGTCGTCGAACGTCGCGAGGACCCGTCCGCCGGGGTCGAGGACGTCGACCGGTGAGCGTCGCACGGCGCGTGCCGCGACGACGTCCACCTCGCGCCCGCGCAGCAGCGCCTGCAGTGCGTCGGTGACCTCGTCGGTGACCTCCCCGTCCTGGTCCGGGTCGACCAGCACGAGGTGCCCCCCGCGGTGCGGGACCTCGACGGCGAGCGTCGTGGCGCCGTCGAAGGTCCGGCGCAGCGCCGCCCCGTGCGTCGCCAGGACCCCGTCCTCACCCGCCAGGGTCCCGTCGGGCGTGTCGAGGAGCTCCTCGTGGACGAGGACCGTCGGGCCCGCGCGCAGCCGGTCCACCCCTGGTACGCGAGGCCGCGCCGGGAGCGGGGTGTCCTCCGCGACGCCGTACCGCCTGATCCGTCCCGCGATCGTCAGGGCCATGGTCCAGGCTATGCGCCGCCCGGTCCGGTCGGTCCAGGTGCGGGGAGGAGGGCCACGCCTGGGCCCACGCGAGCGGCAGCATGCGGAAGTGCGGCAGGCACGGTGGATCCTGCGGGACGTGCTGGCAGGATCCCGCTAGCGTCGCCGTGAGGGCCCGCGGCGCGCGAGACGGCACCGCCGCCTGCGGTCGTTGCCGGCAGCGCTGACGGAGGACGGATGGCCAGGAGACGGACACCCCCGCCGGGCGACGCGCGCACGGGCGGCCACCTGCGCCTGGTCGGCGGGACCGACCTGGTGCCCCCGCCCGAGCTGTCCGTGCGCGGCCCGTACGGGCTGCCCACGGTGCTGCTCGGTCCCGGCCTGCCCGAGCTCCTCGACGACGTCGCGCTGCCGGACGAGGCCCGGACCTGGCCGAGCCCCGAGGAGGAGGCGGCGCTGCTCACCACCTCGAGGGCGGTCCGGTGGGCGCGGCAGCTGCTCGACCTGCTGGGGCAGGGCCGGCCGACCACGCGGACCGGGGCACTGCGACGTGGCGACACCGAGGAGGCCGCCGAGCTGCTCGGCATCAGGACGTGGAACGAACCCAGGAGCTCGATGTGGGACGTCCTCGAGCTGTCGGTCGTGTGGTCGGCGCTCGTGGGCTCGGGCGCCGTCACCCTCGCCGCCACCCGCGCCCGCCCCGGCCTGCCGGTCCTCGTCCGTGGCCCCTCGATCGACGAGACGGTGCGCCGCTCCCGACTGTTCCACTCCAACGTCCTCGGTGCCTTCTTCGCCTGGCAGACCGACCCCGGGCGCGCGGCGGCCGCTCCGGCGACCGCCGTCACCCTGCTCGCGGCGGCTGGGCCGGACGGCCTGAGCGTGCCCGAGCCGCGCAGGACGACCGAGCCGAGCGACGACTGGTTCGTGTGGCTCGATCTGCTCGCGCTCGCCCGCCTCGACGTCGTCGAGCGCACGGGTGACGTCTTCCGACTGCCGCGCGCGCTCGTCCCCGCGGTGGCCGTGACCGCCGAGCGGCTCGCCGACCCGACCGGATCTCCGCTGCCGCTCGGCCGGCGGCCCTGAGCGCTGCGGCTGGGTCGGCCTGCCGGGTCTCGACGCGGGAGTGCGCCGGCGGGCGCGGGCGGCGACGCCGCTCAGAGCAGGCCGCGCCGGTAGCCCGCAGCAACGGCCGCCGCCCGGTCCGGCACCTCGAGCTTGGCGAGGATGTTCTGCACGTGCGTCTTGACGGTGGCCTCGCCGATGAACAGCGCGCGCCCGACGTCCCGGTTCGTCCGCCCCTCGGCGATCAGGGCGAGCACCTCGCTCTCGCGGGCCGAGAGCAGGGGCGGGCGCTCCGCCGCGCCGGTCCGGCCGATGACCGAGGGCGCGAGGACGGCCCGGCCGTGGACGACCTCGTGGATCGCGGCGACGATCTCCGCGCGGCTCGCGTCCTTGAGGAGGTAGCCGCGGGCGCCGGCGGCGAGGGCGGGTGCGACGTCGTCGTCGGTGTCGTACGTGGTGAGGACGAGCACCTCGGTCCCCTCGTGGTGGGCACGGACGTCCCGGACGAGGGCGACGCCGCCGCGGCCGGGCATGCGCAGGTCGGTGACGACGACGTCGACCGCGTGCCGCCGCAGCAGCGCGAGCGCCTCCTCCGCGCTCGCCGCCACGGCGACGACGCTCAGGTCGGGGGCGGCGTCGAGCTGGGCCCGCAGCCCGTCGCGGACGACCGGGTGGTCGTCGACGAGGAGCACCCGGACACGGTCCTGACCGGGGGACCCGCCCGGTGTCCGGTCGCCCGGGCCGCTCATGGGCGCGCCCCCGTCGATGCATCGGGCCACTCGGCCGCGTCCGGCCGATTCGGTGACTTCCGCGCGTCCGGTGCTGCGGGCACCGTGACGGTGATGACGGTGCCCTCGCCGGGCGTCGAGTCCACCGTCATCGTGCCCCCGGCGGTCTCGGCCCGGCCGCGCATGAACGCCAGTCCCTGGCCGGATCCCGAGCCGGAGCCGGAGCCGGTGCCGGTGACGTTGCCCGCGCCGGCCCCGCCGTCGGATCCCACGCCCGAGCCGGAGCCTCCGTCGTCGTCGTCGGGTGCGGGCGTGGTGCCGGTGCCGTCGTCGGCGACGTCGAGCGCGACGGCGTCGTCGAGGTAGGACAGCGTGACCCGGACCTCGGTGGCCCGGGCGTGACGCACCACGTTGCTCAGCGCCTCGCGCGCGCTGCGGACGAGGACGTCCTCGACGTCGGCGGCCACCTCCCGCTCCTCGCCGGTGACGATCATCGTGACCGGCAGCCCGTGGGTCCGCTGCACCCGCGCTGCGGACTCCGCCAGGGCGGCCGGCAGTGCCTGATGGGCCAGCGGCCCGGGTCGCAGCGCCCGCACCGAGCGACGGGCCTCGGCCAGGCCGTCCCGCGCGAGCGTGACGCTGGTCCGGACGCGCCCGCGGGCCGGGTGGTCCTCACCGAGCTCCGCGTCGAGGGCCTCGAGCTGGGCGACGACGCCGGCGAGCCCCGCGGCGAGCGTGTCGTGGATCTCGCCCGCCAGGCGGGCCCGCTCACTGGCCACCCCGGAGGACCGGGCCTCCGTGAGGAGCCGGCCCTGCAGCGAGCGGTTCTCCTCGACGCTGCGGGCGAGGTCGTCGTTGGCCGCGGCCAGCGCGGTCACCGCGGCGCGTCGGCGGGCGGACTCGTGCTCGACGGTGCGGATCGACCAGCCGGCCAGACCGGCGACGAGGCCCGCGGCGAGCGTGACGACGGTGTTCTCCACGGTCGGGGTGACGTCGCCGGGTCCGGCGATGACGACCCCGGACGTGAGCGCGACCCCGACGTACGCCCAGCGGCCCGGCAGCGCGTCGAACGCGAGTGGGAAGCACACGACGTAGAGCGGGAAGAAGTTGAACGACTGGTGGAGCAGGACCGCGCACAGCGCGACCAGCCCCACGTAGTAGACGGCGGACGGGAGGAGGCGGGTGCCGAGGATTCCCGGGCGGAGGGAGAACCACCCGGTGTGCCAGGCCAGCAGCGCCACGCTCCCGCCGACGAGCACGGGCAGGTTGGCCCGGCCGGTGCCGTCGGCCAGGAGCGTGAGTACCGCGGAGGCGACGAGGAGGACGTAGGGCAGCAGGATCCAGACCCGATCGGTCCAGCTGCTGCGCGGTGCGTCCGCCATGACGGTCACCGTACGGCGGACCGCGTCGGCTGCGAAGGGACGCCGTACGTGAGCCGGCGCAGCACCGCCTCGGCAGGACCGCGTCGACCCCGCCGGGCGAGGGCGTCAGCGCCCAGCACGGTGAGCAGCCACGCGAGCAGGGCGAGCCCACTCGCCGCGGCGGTACCGAGGTCGCCCCCGAGCCCGAGCGTCCACGCCGGCAGCAGCGCGACGAAGATGACGGACTGGGCGAGGTAGCAGCTCAGCGAGCGCTCGCCCGTGGCCCGCAGCGCATCGATCACGCGCCTGCCCGCGCCGCCGTCGCGGTCCCTGCCCAGGCGGCGGGCGAGCAGCGTGACCGCCGCCGCGTACCCGAGCCCGGCAAGGACGCCGGTGAGGATGTGCAGCCACGACCAGCCGACGAGGGCGATGTCCCCCGGGGTCCACACCCGGGCGGTCGCCATCGCCGTGCCGACCCCGCCGAGCAGCCCGACCGTGATGCCGACGCCGGCCGTGCGGCGCAGCAGAGAGAGGTGCGCCTCGGGGCGTTCGAGGATCCGGCGCCGGCCCGCCCAGACACCGACGAGCATCGGCGCGCCGACGGTGAGCAGGCCGACCGGACCCATCAGCCACTCGACCGGGCGCCACACGAGCGCCTCGATCGGGTCGCCGATGGCGAACGACCACATGTGGCCGCGCTGGGTCGTCACGGCGCCGTCAGCGTAGACGAGTCCCTGGATCGCGGAGGCGACCACGAGCCAGACCACGGCCGCGCGCAGCAGCGCCCGGTCCGAGATCTGCAGCACCCCGGCGAGGACGAGACCGAGAAGCCCGTACCAGCCGAGGATGTCCCCCGAGAACCCGAGGAGGGCGTGGCCGGCGCCGAACGCGACGAGCCAGAGCGAGCGGCGGCGCAGCAGGCGCCGCACGTCGTCCTCGCCGAGCCCGCGGTCGCGCTGCCGGTCGGCGATCCGCACGAGCCCGTAGCCGAACAGCGCGGCGAAGAGCGGGTAGGCGCGGGCGTCGACGGCCAGGGCGACGACGAGGGTGACGGCGCGGTCGAGCACGCCGTCCTCGACGATGTGCTGGCGTAGCCCGTAGGGGCGGTCGTGCAGGTAGATCGCCACGTTGGCGACCGCGATGAGGGCGAGCATGAGACCGCGGGCGAGATCGGGGGCGAGCGCGCGGGCCGGTCCCGGGTCCGTGGTGGTGGTTGATCGGTCCATGCGGTCGACGCTATGGACGCGGACGCGCGGCCGGATCAGCCGATCGGCGGAGGGGGGCGCGGGACCGCGGCACTGGCGCACGACGCCCGCGATGGCGCAAGCTCGCCAGGATCGAGTCCGGCGGTCAGTCGGGCGGGCGGACGAGCTCGGCCGGCACGACGTCGACGTCGAACGGCGCGGTGAGGTGGGCGGCCGCGGCGCCGCTCGCACTCGCGACCTCCACGTACCGGCCGTCGACGAGGTCAAGGGCGAGGATGCCCGGCTCCTGAGGGTCCACGATCCAGTACGACTCGACGCCCGACTCCTCGTACTTCGAGCGCTTGAGCACCTGGTCCTTGCGGCGTGTCGACGGCGAGAGCACCTCGACGGCCAGCCGCAGCGGCGTCGTCACGTTCGCCGGGCCGGAGTCGCCGACCCCGATGACCAGCAGGTCCGGCTGCAGGGAGGTGCGGCGGTCCGGGCGCCAGTCGAACGGGGCGAGCAGCACCTCGCACCCGGGCGGACGGGCGGCGCTGAGCAGGAGGTGCAGGTTGCCGATGGCGCGCTGGTGGGCGAGGACCGGCGCCGGGGTCACGAGGAGGATCCCGTCGAGCAGCTCGTACTGCAGGCCGTCGTCGGGGATCCGGTCGAGGTCATCGACCGTCCACCCGTCCGTGCGCGGCATCACCGTCATGACGCTCATGGTCCTCCACCTCCGCCGTCGTGTCACTGCCCGTCATGCCACGAGCGTGGCCCGGCGGCCGACGGTGCGTCCGTGCGCGTCCACAGGTCGCGCGGCAGGGTGGGCCGGCACGGGCCTGTGGGCACAATGGCGTCCGGCCCGCCCCGGGTCCTGCGGGGCCCGGACCGGGAGGAGCTGCGGCGTCGTCGTGCCGAGGGAGGGAGAGCCGGTGTTCGTCAAGATCTGCGGGATGCGCACGGTCGAGGACGTGCGGGAGGCCCGCGGCGCCGGCGCCGACGCGGTCGGCATCGTCGTCAGCTCGACGAGCGTCCGCGCCGTGCCGCCCGAGGACATCCCCGGGCTCGTCCGCGCAGCGGGGGGCACGACCACCGTTCTCGTCGTCCACGACCTGCCGGTCGACGACGCCGTGGCTCTCGCGCGGGACGTCGGCGTCGACGTCCTCCAGCTCCACGGGTACGGCGAGGCCGACAACCTGCGCGGTGCCGCGACCTTCCCGCGCGTGTGGCGGGCCACCTCCGGGGCCGACGGACCGACCGAGGTCCGGGCGCACGACGAGGAGGTCCTCCTCCTGGACTCGGCGACCCCGGGATCCGGGGACACGTGGGATGTCGAGGAGCTGACCTCCCCGCACGGCCGGTGGATGCTCGCCGGCGGGCTCACGCCGGACAACGTGGCCGAGATGATCTCCCGTGTCCACCCGTGGGGCGTCGACGTCTCCAGCGGCGTCGAGGTCACTCGCGGCGTCAAGGACCCCGCGCTCATCCACCGGTTCGTCGCCGCCGCGCGCAGCGTGCACGACCGGTAGGCCCCCCCCCCACGGCGTCGGGCCGGATCGACCGGGGTGACGATCCGGGCCCCGGCCGATCGTCATCACTGTGCGCGACATCCTGGTTGCGTGAGACTGACGACGACGGACGGAGACGATCATGCGATTCGCACTGCTGCTGCACAACGGAGTGCCGGACCCGGGGCAGGTGTCGGACGAGGACATGGCGGACATGCAGCGCCTGTTCGGCGAGTACGCCGACGCGCTGACGCGGGCCGGCGTGCTCGTCGGCGCCGACATCCTCACCGCGCCCGGGGACGCGCGCACCGTCACGCGGCGGACGGGGGAGACACAGGTCCAGGACGGGCCGTTCGCCGAGACGAAGGAGGCGCTCGCCGGCGTGTTCGTCGTCGACGTGCCCGACGCGGACGCCGCACTGGCGTGGGCCGAGCGCTGCCCCGCCAGCTCCTACGGGACGATCGAGGTCCGCCCGGCCGCGACGTCGATCGTCGACGGGGCATGGACCGCCTGAGCGCCGGCACCACCCGGGACGCGCGCGAGGTCGCGCACGACGCCGCGGCGCGCGCGGCCCGGGACGCCTACGGTCGGGTGGTCGCTCTGCTCGCCGCCGCCGACGGGGACCTCCAGGCCGCCCAGGACGCCGTCGGCGACGCCCTCGAGCGTGCCCTGCGCACCTGGCCGGACCGCGGGGTGCCGGACGACCCGGCCGCCTGGCTCCTCGCCGTCGCGCGCAACCGGATGCGTGACCGGTGGCGATCCGGCGAGTCCCGGCTGACCGGCCCGCTCGACGACGACGTGGCCCGCCGTCTCGCCGTCGTCGACGAGATCGACCCGGACGCCGTGGGAGACCGACGACTCGAGCTCCTGCTCGCGTGCGCCCACCCGGACGTCGACCGGGCGGCCCGGACGCCGCTCATGCTCGACGTCGTCCTCGGCTTCACCGCCGCCCAGGTGGGACGGGCGTTCGCCGTCCCGGCCCGGACGATGGCCACGCGGCTGACCCGGGCCAAGCGGCGAATCAAGGCAGCGCAGGTCCCGTT
Organism: Georgenia sp. Z1344; assembly: GCF_049856295.1. GTDB lineage: Bacteria > Actinomycetota > Actinomycetes > Actinomycetales > Actinomycetaceae > JB111. The sequence continues at coordinate 23,827 of NZ_JBNDMZ010000008.1, forward strand.
CGAGATCCCCGACCGGCACGCCCTGCCCGAGCGGATGGCCGCCGTGCTCGAGGCCGTGTACGGCGCCTACGTCATCGAGTGGTCCACCGGTCAGGAGCCGAGCCGGCTGCCGCCGGAGGCCCGGCACCTGGCCGAGCTCGTTGCCCAGCTCGCCCCGCGCGACCCCGAGGCCCGGGGGCTCGTGGCGCTCGTCCTGCTCTCCGCCGCCCGCGCAGGTGCGGGGCTCGGCCCGGGCGGTGAGTACGTCCCGCTCGACCAGCAGGACCCGGCGCTGTGGGACCGTGCGCTGATCGCGCGGGCGCACGAGCACCTGCGCGCCGCCCACGCGCGCGGCGAGGTCGGCCGGTTCCAGCTCGAGGCCGCGATCCAGGCCGTCCACTGCGCGCGCACGCCGGAAGGGCCGATCGACTGGGCGACGCTGCGCCGGCTGCACCTCGCGCTCGACGAGCTCGCGCCGTCGCTCGGCGGCGCCACCGCACTCGCCGCGGTGCTTGGACGCACCGACGGACCGGACGCCGGGCTCGCCGTGCTCGACCGGATCGCCGACCGGACCAGCGGGTACCAGCCCGCCTGGGCCACGCGCGCCCACCTGCTGCGGCTGGCGGGCCGAGCGGACGAGGCCGCCGACGCCTACGACCGGGCGATCGCCCTCACGCACGACCCGGCCCAGCGCCGCCACCTCACTCGCCTCCGCCAGGAGCACGCCTGAGCCGCCCCCCTTCGTCGAGATTGCGGTTGGTGCACGTCGAGATTGCGGTTGGGAGCCACATTCCTGTCGAGAGCGCGGCCCAGCGCCCGCGTTCTCTCGTCGAGATTGCGGTTCGTGCGCCTCGCGCGCGTGCGGGTGGTGGACCCGAGCGCGCGCGTCGGCGGGGGACATCTGCCCCCGCCCCCTCGGTCGGGGCGCGGCGGACGGCACCTAGCGTGGTCCGCCGCGGTCGCCGGGCACCGGTGACCGGACCAGGAAGGAGCGCAGGTATGCGATGGACGCTGCAGCCGCAGCACCGGTGGATCGGCATGATCATCTTCGGCGTGATCTTCACGCTCCTGGGTGCCGGAGCGGCCGTGCTGGCGCTGGCGGTGGCATCTGGGACGAGCGACCGGCTCGCGCTCGGGTTCGTCGCCGTGCTGTTCCTCGTCGTCGGTGTCATCGCCCTCGTCCTCGCGCCGCGCGCCAGGCGCGAGATGGGGACGTCGAGCGCCGACGACCTCCGTCCCGCGGTCCCGGACCCGGTCGTCCAGGATCTCGACACCCCGTGGCCGCTCGCCGCGGTCGCCGCCGCGCTGGCCCACGAGCTGCGGGACACGCCGTACGTCGTCGCCCACAACGACGAGGTCATCCAGGTGCGGTGGGACCTGCAGGACCGGTCCTGGTGGGTGCTCGCCCAGCGGAACGGGACGAACCGCGTGTTCGAGACCCGCCTCGTCATGGCGGGCCCCGGCAAGGTCACGCGGTCCGACCACTACTACGCGCTCGACTGGCAGGCGGGCGTACCGGTCGTGGGCGCGCTCACGGGCAGCAGCGAGGGCGGTCGCGTCTGGCGCTTCGAGAAGCGCGTCGAGCTCGGGACGAGCGCCGACGGACCGACGACACCCGTGGACTACACGTTGAACACCGCCGACCTCAACACCCCGCTGCAGGCGGTCCTTGACCGGGCGGGATGGACGAAGCCGAAGCTGGGCGCCGAGGCCAAGGGTGCCCTCATCGTCGGGTTGATCGGCGCCTCCGCCGTCGTGATCGTCCCGATCGTGTTCCTCGTCCGGTGGCTGATGGGCTGACAGGCACCTTCTGCGCAAAGGGGTGCGGGTGCAGTTGTGCCTCATCGGGCGGGCGCCCGCGGGCACAGCACGGCCGCCGGTCCGGCCCCCGTGACGGAATACCGCCACGGGGACCGGCCGACGTCGACCAGTTGTCCGACCGCGAGGGGCCCTGGGTCAGACCCGTGCGAGCTTTCGCGTGAGCAGGCCGAGGACGATGAGCCCGCCCGCGAGAGCGGCGAGCGGGAGCGAGGCTCCTGCCCCCGTCTCCGGCAGCTCGTTCACCGGGCTCCCGGCGTTCGCCGACCCGTCGGTCGCGGGCGCCTGCGGAGTGGTGCCGTGGTCGACGACCTCGACCACGACCGGAGTGGTGGCGTCGACGTCCGGGCCGTTGCCGGGGTCGGTCCCCGGGTCGCTCGGATTCGTCGGGTCGGTCGGGTCCACCGGGTCAACGGGGTCCGTCGGGTCGGACGGGTCCGTGGGGTCGGTCGGGTCGACCGGGTCAACGGGGTCCGTCGGGTCGGTCGGGTCGACCGGGTCAACGGGGTCCGTCGGGTCGGTCGGCGTGACCTCGTCGACGATCTCGGTCTCCCCGATGATCGTCACCGTCGGGTCGCCGACGTCGATCGGCACGGTGATCGGCAGCGTGATGACGTTGCCGGACAGGACGTCCTCGATGAGCGACCCGGACGAGCCGGCGTCGGAGCCGGGCTCCTGGGTGACGACCACCTCCGAGACCGGGGCGACCGGTCCTGTGGTCGCAGCCGGTGCGGTCCGGTCGATGGTCGTGTCGCCGAGGAGGGACAGCGAGAGGTCGCCGACCGTGACCGGCACCGTGATCGGTGCGGTGACGGTGTTGTCCGCGACCACGTCGCTCAGCAGTCCGTCGCCGAGCAGGTCGCCCAGCAGGCCGTCGACCGGTCCGCTGTCCCCGTTCTCGTCCACGGGAGCGGCCTCGACCGGCTGGGCCGAGGTGTCCACGGTGGTGGTCGACACCGGCGCCGGGGCGGCCGGTGTCTCGGTGGTGTCGACGGTCGTCTCGCCGAGCACGGTGGCGGTGATGTCGCCGACGTCGACCGGGACGGTCACCGGCGCGGTGACGGTGTTGTCCGCGACGACGTCGCTGATCGCGGCGTCGTCGGCCGGAGCGGGAGCTGCGGGCGCGTCGACGGTGGTGGTCGACACCGGTGCGTCGGATCCCGTCGTCTCCGTGTCGCCGTCGCTCGGTGCCACGGTCTCGTCGATCGTGGTCTCGCCGAGCACGGTGGCGGTGATGTCGCCGACATCGACGGGGACGGTCACCGGCGCGGTGACGGTGTTGTCCGCGACGACGTCGCTGATCGCGGCGTCGTCCGCCGGAGCGGGTGCTGCCGGCGCGTCGACGCTGGTGGTCGACGTGGGTGCGGCGGCCGGCGCGGTCACCCCGGACTCCGTCCGCTCGACGTCGGTGGTGCCACCCACGGTGACGACCGGGTCGCCGGCCGTGACCGGTGCCGTGATCGGCAGGGTGGCAGTGTTGTCCGCGACGACGTCGAGCGCGATCGGCTCGTCGGGGTCCGTCGTCGGCGCCGGTTCGGCCGGCTCTGCCGGGACGGCCGTACCGGCGGCCTCCGGCAGCTCGGTGGGCGCCTCGTCGCCCGCGGACGCGTCGTCCGTCGTGATCTCCACCGTGGAGGTCGGCACCGCCTCGGCGGCCGGCACCTCCTCGGACCGGACGTCGGTGTCACCGAGCACGGTGGCGGTGACGTCCCCGAGGTCGATCGGGGCGGTCACCGGTGCGGTGACCACGTTGTCGGCGACGACGTCCTCGACGAGGCCGTCGAGCGTGGTGTCGTCGTCCAGCAGGCCGTCGTCGGCGTGGGCCGCTGCGGCCCCGGCGACGAGCAGCCCGCCCGAGAGCACTGTGACTCTCAGGGCATGGCGTAGCAGTGCATGCATGGTCTGTCTCCTTGGAATCTGCCGTGAGTGCGCGGATGCGCGTGGATGCGTGTGCCGGCACGCGTGCCGGCGGGCATCACTCAGGCAGGGGAGACCGGGACCTCGTGATCGACGTCGAGGAGGGCACGGTCGGCGGAGTCGCCGACCGGCCAGGACAGCTGGGTCGTGTCGAACTCGAAGCGGGCGCCGGGCGTGCTGTCGGCCCCGCCGGCCCGCACCGGAGAGTCGCCGCCCTGCGTGACGACCGCGAACGAGTGGCCCGCCTGGGCGACGGCGTCGAGGCCGTGCTGGGGACCCGAGTGCTCGGCCTCCGGTGCCAGTGCCTGCGACGGAGCGACCCGCGCGGCGACGTCGTCGGCGACCTGGACGGAGGTGGCGACGGCGGCCGGAACGACCTCGGGGACGTGGTCGGTCGCGACGTCGACGACGACGCCCGACTCCACGGCCGTGCGCGCGGCGGGCGTGGAGCTCGCGGTGATCTCGACCGCCGGGCTCTGCGACCCGGACGGGACGACCGACTCCGCCGGGTTGGGCGTCTGCGCCGGGCCCCCCGCGGGTGCCTCGGGCGCGACGGCGGTGGGCGGGACCTCGTCGGCTGCGGGCGGTGTGCCGGCGGGCGCGTCGTCCTGCGTCGGGCCGGGCTCGTCGAGCGACGGCGCGAGGATGCCGATGTCGACGACGTCCTCGACATCCACGACCGGCTCGGCGATCGTCACGACCTCGTCGACGGCGGGCCGCAGCGGAGCGACCACCGGGTCGACCGCACGGACCACCGGGGCGACGGCGTCGAGAACGGGGTCCACGACGTCGAGGACGGGAGCGGCGCCTGTGGTCACGGGCTCGACGACCGTGCCGACCGGCTCGAGCACCGGACGCAGCGAGTCCGTCACCGGTCGGACCGACTCGAGGGCCGGCGCGACGACCTCGTCGGTCACGGGCGTGAGCACGGCGTCGGTGACCGGCGTGAGCGGATCGACCACCTCTCCGACGAGCTCGCCGAGCGTCGTCGTCAGCTCCTCGACGGGCGCGGTCACCTCCTCGACGACGGGGCTCAGGGCGTCGGACAGGTAGGTGAGCGGGGATCGGTCGGCGGGCTGCCCCGCCTCGTCGGCGACCGGAGCGTCGTCGGCCGCGGCGGCGTCGCGCTCCGGGGTGGGCTCGTTCTGGGCGGCCGGTGCGGGCGCGGTTGCCGCGTCGGGCTGTGCGGGCTCGGTCTGCGTGGCCGGTTCGTGCGACTCGTCCGCGTCGACGTCGGAGGTGCCAGGCTCCGGGCCCTCGGTGTCCGCGTCGCCGGCGCCCTCCTGGCCCGGTGCGGCATCGTCGGCCGGGGCGGCGTCGCCCGGGGCGGGGGGTGCCACCTCCTCGCCGGGCGCAGCGAGCTCGTCGGCCGCGGCGGCGTCGTCGGTGACGGCTCCAGCCGGCACGTCGACGTCGACGGTGGTGTCGTGCTCGGGAGCGGGTGGGATCGCCGACGGGTCGTCGGTGGCCGCCTCGTCGGCGGCCACGGGAACGCTCTCGGCCGGCTCGGGGTCGGGCGATGGCGGGACGGCCAGCTCGACGACGGGGTCGATGACGTGCTCCGCCACCGGATCGACCACGTGCTCGCCGATTCCCTCGAGCACGGAGGTGAGCACCGAGTCCTGGGTGTCCCCCGTGGTGACGCCCTCGTCGTCGTCGGCTGCGGCCGGGGAGGCGAGCGCGATGCCGACGACGACGAGGGCGCCGGTCCCACCGAGGGCCCGCAGGCTCCGGTCGGCCCAGCGCGGCAGGCGTCCGCGCCCGCTCTGCACCTGGCCCTCGACCGGTCTCATGGCTTGTCTCGTCCCCCAGACGAATATCGCGTAGATCACACTCTATCGAGGCTGGCCGGGCCCGCAACCCGTGGGGCCGGACGATCGGGCTCCGGGACGGTGGAGCCCTCACGGAGGGGGAGGACCGGAGGGCGATGCGAGCGGACGGTCGCACGGTCGGCGTGAGGTACGACGCGGAGGAGTGGCGCCGTGGCATCCTCGGGCCCGCGACGACCGGCCGGAACGCGCGGGCCGCGCAACGGGCCGACACCGACACCCGGTGGCGAGCGCACCACGACGACAGCCTGACGAGGAGACGCATGGACCGGACCCCACGGCTCGCGAGCGAGGTCTTCCGGGGCAACGCCGCCGGGGGTGTCGCACTGGTGCTCACGCTCCTGGCCTTCGTCCCGATCATGATCTCCCGCGTGGCCGAGGTGGACGAGTACGCGACCACCGCGGAGTGGCTGCGGGACTACTTCCTGTCCCTGACCATGCCGATCTTCCTCATGTACTGGGTGCTCTTCGCGGCAACGCACGTCTTCTTCACCCACCGGGTCTTCACCCGGATGTCGGCGCGGGATCTCCGCCGGTTCGCTGCGGTCCAGCGGCGCGCCGGCCGGTCGTGGTGGCGGTCCGTCCTCGGCGAGTCGAGCGCCGAGTCGTGGACCGTCCAGGGCGGGCTCGTCGCGGCCATCGGCGTCCTCACGATCGCCCAGACCGATCAGTTCCGGACCTCGATCTGGATGATCCTGCTGGGCTTCGCCGCCGTCGCGGGGTCCTGGGCGCTCATGGTCTACGCGTACGCGACCAGGTACATGCGGCTCGACTCCGGAGGGGCCCTCGAGTTCGATCTGCTCTCCGAGCCCGGGTACCGGGACTACCTGACGATGTCCGTGCTCACCTCGACCATGCAGGGGTCCGGGGTGCGGTGCCGGACGAGCGGCGCCTGGTCGGTCATGCGGACCCACTCGATGCTCGCGTTCGCGTTCAACACGGTCATCGTCGCGATGACCGTCAGCCTGCTCGTCGGTGGCTTCGGTTCCTGAACGCGCCGCTTCGGCTCCTGACCGCGCCGCGGTGACCCCGATCGACCGCGGCCGATCGAGGTCACCGCGGCCCGCCCGCGAGGAACGTTCCCTCACCCCACCGGGAGGGTCGCGGTGACCGCGAACCCGCCCTCCGGCGTCGGGCCGATGTCCGAGGTGCCACCGAGCGCGCGGGTCCGGTCGCGGATGCCCGCGAGCCCGAGTCCGGCACCGGCCGACGCCGTCACCTCGCCCGTGGCGGGCCCGTTGACGACGGCGACACCCACCTCGTCCGCCCCGACGGCGAGCGTGACGGCCACCTCGGCGCCCGGCGCGTGCCGCAGGGCGTTGCTCAGCCCCTCCTGGACGATGCGGTAGGCGGTGAGCCCGGTGGCGGGCGGGACGGTCTCCGGGCCGGCGCCCCGGTGGTCGAACGTGATCGTCGCGCCGGAGCTGCGCGCGCCGTCGACGAGCTCGGCCACGTCGGTGAGCGACGGTTGCGGAGCGAGGTCCGCGTCCTCGGTGCCGCGCAGGATGCTGAGCAGGCCGCGCATCTCGGTGAGCGCCGAGCGGGAGGACTGCGCGATGGACGCGAACTCCGCGTCCACCTCCGGCGAGGTGTCGCTGAGGCGGAAGGGCGCCGTCGTCGCCTGGACGGAGATGACGGACATCGAGTGCGCGACGACGTCGTGCATCTCCTGCGCGATCCGGTTGCGCTCCTGGAGCTCGGTGCGCCGCTCGGACTCCTCGGCGCGGGCCCGCCGCTCCTCGGTCAGGGCGGTCCGTCCGCGCAGGAGGAGCCGGAGCCCGCTGCCGGCCGCGAGCAGGCCGGCCCCGATGCCCGCGGTGACGATCGCGTTGGCGACCGCACCGCCCGCGTCGGGCCGCAGGAGGACGGCCACGACCGAGAGGGCCGACCCGCCGAGCCAGAGGCCGGCGCCCCACCGCCACCCGTGCAGGAGCGTGAGGACGAGCAGGTTGAGGAGGAAGGCGATCATCGTCGGCACGGGCCAGGGCCACGGGGCCGACGACGACGCCGCTGCCGCCGCCGTGCCCACGGCCCCCGCGAGGGCGAGACCGAGCGAGACGGCGGGCCACCGCACGGCGAGGACGAGAGCCCCCGAGGTCGCGAACGCGAGGACCATGGAGATCGCGACGTGGACGTCGTGGACGTTCGTCAGCACGGGCCACGTGATCGGGACGAGGACGACGGCCGTGTAGATCGTCGCCAGCCAGGTCCAGCCGGTGCGCGGCGACCGGAGGGCGAGGAGGTTCCCCACCGGGTCGTGGGACGGGGTCCGCCCGGTCATCGCTGCTGCCCACCGATCGTCGTGCCCGTGGGTGTGCCGGAGAGCGCGACGGAGGTGGCGCCCGCGTCCATCAGTGCCATGAGGCGCACGACGGCCGGCGTGCTGATCGCCAGCAGGAGCCCGGCGATCCCGGTGACGAGGGCGTCGAGCCAGAAGCTCTGCGCCACGGACTCCGAGATCCAGCCGTCGGGCAGCTGGGTGAGGAGCCAGGTGAGGCCGGACATCGCGTCGTCCTCGGGCAGGAAAAGTCCCCAGAACCAGTAGGTGATCCCACCGAGCGCGGCGGCCGGCCAGATGATGGCGACGAGCCCGGTGAGCAGGCGCAGGGGGAAGGCGAGCAGGCCCTCGTAGAACAGGTCGAGCCAGCGGCGTCCGTCACCCAGGAGCTTGATCCAGCCGCCGATCCCGCCGCGGTGCTCGCGGTAGCGGGGCGGGACGACCTCGGCGCCCCAGGCCTGCAGCCGCGCCCGGGAGATCTGGGCGAACCCGGTGGCGACGACGAGGGTGAGCGGCAGGACGAGCGCGCCGATCCAGACGATGAACGTCGCGACCCCGACGGCGAAGAGCGTGACGAGCAGGACGAAGGCGATGATCGAGAGGATCATCCCCGGCAGGAGGTAGCCGAGGTCGCGACCGAGGGTGCGCAGGGTGCGGCCCGCTCGGCCCTGACTGTCGTCGGTCGGTGCGGTGGCGGTCATGTGGTCACGTCCGTCTCTGGTGGTTGAGGACAGTGTGTCGGAGCGGCCGGGTGCCGCGGTGGTCGTGTGCATGACAGGGACTGTCGCCGCGCGCCTCGCCGCTCCGCGTCACCCGCGGGTGTGAATCGGTCCCCTACGCACGGGGGAGGGGAGGCGCCGGAACGCCCCCGACGACGAGAGGCGTCCCCGGCTACCGTGTCCGGGTGAGCACACCGACCGGTACGGGCGTCGTGCGCGTCGCCGTCGTCGACGACCAGGCGATGGTCCGGCAGGGCTTCGGCGCCCTGCTCGACGCGCAGGAGGACATGACGGTGGTCGGCAGCGCGTCCGACGGCTCCGAGGTCGTCGACCTCGTGCGCCGCACCCGCCCCGACGTCGTCCTCATGGACATCCGCATGCCGAAGGTCAACGGCCTCGACGCCACCCGCGCCGTCTTCGCCATGCCGGGGGACGAGCACCCCCGCGTCGTCATGCTCACCACCTTCGACGCCGACGAGTACGTGTTCGCCGCCCTCCAGGCCGGGGCGAGCGGGTTCCTCCTCAAGGACGCCACCGCCGACGAGCTCGCCGGCGCCGTGCGCGTGGTGGCGGCCGGCGAGGCGCTGCTCTCGCCGTCGATCACCCGCAAGGTCATCACCGACTACGCGGCCCGGCCCTCGGGTCGGCCGGACCCCACCGTCCTCTCGCCGCTGACCGAGCGCGAGCTCGACGTCATGCGCCTCGTCGCGACCGGGATGTCCAACGGCGAGATCGCCGGCGAGCTGTTCCTCGGCGAGCAGACCGTCAAGACGCACGTGTCCCGGATCCTCGCCAAGCTCGGCCTGCGGGACCGCACGCAGATCGTGGTCACGGCCTACGAGTCGGGGCTCGTCGCCGTCGGACGGTGACCCGGCGGCTGAGCGGACGGCTGGTCGGCCGTCCGGCCGGGCGGTGCGCCCGGCGCGAGGTGCTCGCGGAGCGTTCCGCCCCGGTAGTCGCGACGCAGGCGCCCGCGGCGCTGGAGCTCGGGGACGACGCCGTCGACGAACTCCGTCAGCGAGGACGGGTACAGCGCCGACATGACGACGAAACCGTCGGCGGCCTCGGCGTCGACGATCGCGCACAGCTCGTCCGCGACCGTCGCCGGGGAGCCGGTGGGCTGGGGCTTGAGCTGGCTGATCGCCTGCCGCTGGGCGAGCTCGCGGACCGTGAGGTCCTCCGCCCGGCTCGCGCGCAGCAGCATGTCCTCGAACCCCTCGCTCCCGGTCGCGCCCCGGTGGGCGATGAGGAGGTCGGCGGCGCGGGCATCCGGGTCGAGGTCGTCCGCGTGCAGGAGGCGTCCGAGCATCGTGAGGATCTCGCGTTCGTCGAGCAGCGCAGCCATCTCCTTCAGGCGGGCGCGGGCTGCGTCGTCGGTCGCGGCCACCACGGGCTGGACCGCGGCCAGCACCCGCAGGTCGTCCGGGTCCCGGCCCCACGCGGCGGCGCGGGCGCGCAGGTCGGTGCGCAGCGCGCGCATCGCGGCCGCGTCCTCGGCGACGACGAACACCACCTCGGCCCAGCGGGCGGCGAAGGTCCGGCCCCGCTCCGAGGCGCCCGCCTGCATGAGCACCGGTCGTCCCTGCGGGCTGCGCGGCAGCGTGACCGGTCCTCGGCTCAGGGCGACCGCCTCCGGGTCCGCACCCGCACCCGCACCCGCACCCGCATCCGCGTCTGCCTCCGCACTCGCGCCTGTGTCCGGGACCCGGTGCACGTGCGCCGGGTCCGCGAACATCCGGCGTTCCCGGTCGAGCACGAGGGCGTCCGGCCCCCACGAGTCCCACAGGTCCAGGACGGTGCGCACCACGCGGTCGGCCCGGTCGTAGCGGGCCGCCTTGCTGGGCATCGCGGACAGGCCCATGTTGCGGGCCTCGGCGTCGGTGGTCGAGGTGACGACGTTCCACGCCGTCCGGCCGCCGGAGAGGTGGTCGAGGCTGAGCATGGTGCGGGCGATGGCATAGGGCGGCAGGAAGGTGGTCGACATCGTCGCGCCCACACCCAGGTGCGTCGTGGCCGACGCCGCCACCGTGGCCAGGGTGACGGGGTCGAGGTAGATCGCCCCCTTGCCGCCGGTGCGGACGGTGGTCGCGTAGTCGCCGGCCGCGTCCTCGGGGACGGCGAGGGCGTCCGGGAAGAAGATCATGTCGAACCGGCCGCGCTCGAGCGTGCGGGCGAGGTCGGCGTAGAACGACGCGCCCAGCCAGTCCCCACGCGAGAGCGGATGGCGCCACGACTCCGCGTACTGGCTGGTGGGGGCGTTGACCAGGGCGACGAGGTGCATGGGTCTCTCCGTCGGGGGTGGTGGTCCGTCGGTGGGCGTGTTCATCCGGCTATCCGAAGAGGGCACCGGGCCCCCGCAGCGTCCCGGCGAGGTGGCTGACGACGAGCACGGCGGCCAGCACGGCGAGCACACCGGCCAGCAGCGCCCAGTCCGCGCCGCGCACCGGGGTGGGCCGCCACGTGGTGCGGGGGGCGAGCCCCAGCCCCCGGGACTCCAGGGCCTGAGCCATCCGTTCGCCCTTGCGCAGCGACACCACGAGCAGGGTGAACACCACCCCGGCCAGGTGGCGCGCCCCTCGTGGGGGCCGGCCCCGCACGTCGGGGGAGCGCGCCGCGTGGGCGTGCCGGATCGTCGACCACTCGCGCGGCATCTCCTGCAGCATCCGGTACCCGGCGAGGACGGCGTAGGTCATCCGCGCGCCGAGCCGGGCGTTGTGGTGCAGGCTCGTCATCAGTGCCACGCCGTCGGTGGACAGCAGGAACCCGACGACGCAGACCCCGATGACCAGCGAGCGGACGCCGAGCGCGGCTCCCACCTCGAGCCCCTCGACCGTCACGCGCAGCACGCCCCACTGCCACAGCACCTCCCCGGGACGGGTGAGGACGTTGACCGACAGCACGCCCAGGCCGAACACGAGGAACGGGAGCTGCGCCAGCACCAGCGTGCGCGGCGCGGCCCGGGTGCCCACGGCCACGGCGGTCAGGGCCAGCGCGTAGAGCGCGAGCGGCGTGAGCGGGTCGAGCACGAACACGACCGCGAGCGAGACCGCGGTGAGCGCGGCGAGCTTGACCGTGGGGTTGCGGCGGCTCAGCGGGGCGTCGCCGAGCGGTGCCCGGGCGAGCGCGGTCATCGGCCCACCCGCTCGTCGAGCCTGCGCAGCACGTGTGCGAGCGAGCTGCCGGGCACGTGCGCGAGCAGCCAGGACACGAGCGGGGGCAGGCTGAGGCCCGCGCGCCGCACGAGGTCCGCATCGCTGAGCACCTCGTGCGTGGGACCGTCGGCGATCATCTCGCCGTCGGCGAGCAGGACCACCCGGGTGGCGAGCGTGGCGACGGTGCGCAGGTCGTGGCTGGAGAGCACGATCCCGCGTCCCGCGGTCGCCTCCGCGCGCAGCGTCTCCATGGTCGCGACCGCGTCGCGCCGGTCGAGCCCGAGGGTGGGCTCGTCCGCGAGGAGGACGGGAGCGTCGTGGGCGAGGACGGCCGCGAGGCTGAGCCGGCGCTTCTCCCCGCCCGAGAGCCGGAACGGGTTCTGCCCGGCCAGGTGCTCGAGCCGGTGACGCCGCAGGCGGTCCGCGACCGCGGCCTCGCCCGCCTCGCCGGTGAGCCCGTGCCCGATCTCGGCGGCCACGGTGTGCGTGAGGAACTGGTGCTCGGCGTTCTGGAACACCATGCCCGGAGCGTCCCCCGTGACGGTGCCGGCGAGCGGCGGCAGGAGTCCGGCGAGCGTGAGCAGCAGCGTGGACTTGCCGACCCCGTTGGGGCCGAGGACCGCCACGACCTCCCCGGCTCGGACCGTGAGGTCGATCCCGGTGAGCACCGGGTGGTCCTCGGGGGCCGGGCCGGCCCCCCGTCCGTCGTCCCGCCCACCGCGACGCCCCGCGCGCCGACGTCCGCCGCGCCAGGCCGCACGGCCGGCGCTCAGCCCGCGCGCGGACAGGAGGGGCGGTCCGGCAGTGGTCGGCGCCGACTCGGGCGCCGACACAGGCTCGGGCCCCGGTCCTGGATCGGTCTCCGGCTCGGTCCCCGGGCCCGACCCCGGTGCTACCTCGGCGGCGAGCCCGCGCAGGTGGTCGGTGCAGCGGGCAGACGACAGCCCGCCCGGTCCACCGCAGGCCGCCGCGAGCTCCGCCTCGAGCGGAAGCCAGCAGCCGGCCGCCACGAGCTGTTCGGCGTGCGCGAGCAGGATCTCGACGGTGTCGCCCGCGGCGAGCAGCGTGCCGTCGGGGCCGAGCACAACGGCGCGGGAGGGCAGCCCGGCGATGCCGGCCGGGCCCGCCCACTCGTCGAGCCGGTGCTCGACGAGCACGACCGCCGGGTGGTGGCGCCGCACCGCCGTGCCCAGTGCGTCGCGCACGGCGGCGATGCCGGCCGGGTCGAGCATCGAGGTGGGCTCGTCGAGGACGAGCACCTCCGGCTCCGTGACGAGCGCGGCCGCGAGCGCCACCCGTTGCGACTCGCCGCCGGAGAGGTCGGCGGAGGACCGGTCGCGCAGCGCGCCCGCGCCGACGGCGTCGAGCGCGGTGTCGATGCGGTCGTCGATCGCGGCCGGGTCGGTGCCGTGGTTCTCGAGCGGGAGCGCGAGCTCCTGCTCGACCACCGGGAGGCACACCGCGGCGCCCGGGTCCTGTGCGAGGGCGCCGATGCGGCGGGAGCGCTCGACCACGGGCGTGCCGAGGTCGTGCGCCCCGGCCACCGTCACCTCCCCCGTGACCCGTGCCGTCACCGTGTGGGGCACGACCCCGGTGATCACCTGCAGCACCGTGGACTTGCCCGAGCCCGAGGGCCCCAGGACCACCACGTGCTCGCCGGGCGCGGCGCCGAGCGTGACACCGCTCAGCGCCGGCTCCGGCCGGCGCGGGAAGTGCACCGACACGTCGGTCAGCGCGACGGCCGACGCCGCCGCCGTGCCCACGGCCGGACGGTCGTGCCCGGTGGCGGCCCCGTCGTCGGGGGAGGTCCGGGCCGGCCGTGCCGACAGGCCCGTCATGCCTGACCGGCCCGGCCGATGGCGAAGTTGTCCACGACCCCGGTGCGCGCGAGCGCGTCGACGACCACCTTGGCGAGGAGCCCGCCCAGGACGACGCCGGACAGCGCCTGGATCGCCAGGCGCAGCGCGAAGATGTCCTGCCCGTACCAGCCCGAGCGGAACGCGGAGTAGAAGAACACCAGCGTTGCGCCGAGGAGCCCGGCCAGGGCGAAGATGCCCCACCCGAACCTCCGGTAGCGGGTGAGGAAGAACGGGAGCTCGCAGCCGACGCCCTGGAGCAGGGCCGCCACGAGGAGCAGCGGGCCGACCGGTGAACCGAGGAACGCGAACTCGATGGTCGCGGCGAGGACCTCGGCGAGCACGCCGGCGCCGGGACGCCGCACGATGGCCACCGCGATCGGGGCGACGATCAGCCAACCACCGAAGAGGACGTGCTCGGAGAGGTCGCCCGCGGGGCCCATGAGGACGCGCAGCCCGCTCCAGCCCTGGACGAGAGCCCAGTAGGCGAACCCGAAGACCGCGCCGAGCACCACCACGATCACGAGGTCCTTCAGCGCCCACGGGCCGTACCCGTGGCTCTGGTCCGCGCCGCTCATGACGCCACCTGCTCGCTCGGCGAACCCACCGAGACCGTGAGATGGGTGACGACGTGCGGGACGCTCGCGCCGACCCGCGCCCACGCGTCCGTCGCCGTCGCCACGACCTCCCCGAGGTCGCCGGTGAGCATCGTCGCGTAGTGCGCGGCCTCGCTCGCCACGCCCCGCTCCTGCGCCTCGGTGATCGCCGCCATGATCGGCTCCATGTGGTCGCCGCCGGCGGAGGAGCCGTCGAGCAGCGGGTACAGCGACCACTGGGCGCGGGCCGGGATGCCGGTGGGTTCGAGCTCGATCGGTGCGGCCGGGTCGGTCGCCTCGACGAACGACCGCGGGTCGCAGGTCACCTCGCCGGGGCAGCCCCGGGAGAGCAGGAGGTGCGCCACCACGTGGCCGCCGCCGGTGCGGCGGGAGGCGGCCTCGACCAGCGCGACGGCGTACGCGGCCAGGCGCTGCTCCGCCGGCGCGCGCCGCGCCCCGACGTACGTGCTGACGGCATCGCTCTCGACGACGAGCCCGTCGGTGAGGCCGCGCTGCTCGACGTCGGTGATCGAGCCGAGGATGACGTCGACGAAGTCGTCGGCGTGCGGGTGGATGCTCAGCCGCATCCCGATCCCGAGCTGCTCGGGTGTCGGGTCGGCGGAGCCGGTGCCCGCAGCGGTTCGCGGGTCGACCTGCGCGTCGTCGAGGGCCTGGGTTCTGCCGGCGTGCGTGCTCACGGTGCCTCTCCCGGCCCGCGGGTACGTCGAGACCTCCCGGAGCGAGACGTCCGGCAGGTGCCCTGCTCCCTACGCCGGTGCTAACCGGATCAGGTTGACGGGTCTGCGGACTCTCCGCACTCTCAGCGCCGTTCGGCGCTCCCCGGGGGTTGCCGGCACGCTACCGGTCGGGCCTCGGTGCGTCGAGGCCCGACCGCACGTTGGACCCGCTGGTCAGGCGCGGGCGCCGAGGTCGGCGATGTGCTCGGGCAGCCGCTCGTGGCTCCCGTACATGAAGTGGTTGGCCATGTTCTCCGAGAACCGGCTCGCCTCCGTGGTCCGCCCGACCGCCACGGCCACCTGACGGATGTGGATCGGGGACGCGCCGCAGCAGACCCCGAGGTAGTGCGCGCCGAGCGCGTAGGCCTCGTGGGCGAACTCGCCGATCTCGTAGCGGTTCGCGTACAGCGGGTCGAGCGCGGTGGGGAAGGGCCGGCCGTGCGGCGCCGGCACGCTCGCGCCCGGGTCGGTGAGGCTGAAGAAGGTCGGCTCGGCCTCGGTGGTGCGGTAGGGGATCGGGAGGGCGCCGACGTGACAGCTCACGGTCTCCCGGATCCGGCGCAGCCACGGGAGCATCGTGTCCGGCCCCCGGAAGCAGTTGAGCCCGACGACGTCGGCTCCACCCTGCTCGAGGCGCTGCGCCGTCTCGACGATTCCCACGCCGTCGGCCATCTCCTCGAGCGCCATCGGCGCGAGCGTGAGGACCACCGGCAGGCCGCTCGCGCGCGCCACCTCGAGCGCGGTGAGAGCCTCGCCGGCGTAGTAGAAGGTCTCGCCGACGAGGATGTCCGCGCCCTCGTCGACCGCCCAGCCGACCATCTCCTCGAACATCGACCGGACCTCGGCCTGGGTGCCCGTGTCGGACGGGTCCCACACGTTGGTGTTGGAGATGTTGCCGGCCACGAGGTTCCCCGGCACCGCGTCGGCGACCTCACGCGCGATCTGCAGGGCCGCGCGGTTGAGGGGCTCGAGGAGGTCCTCCTTGCCGATCACCCGCATCTTCTCGCGGTGCCCGTTGTAGGTGAACGCTTCGACGACGTCCGAGCCCGCGCGCTGGAAGTCGACGTGCACGGCCCTGAGCGCCTCAGGGTGCTCGAGCGCCACCTCGGGCACGAACTCGCCGGCGGTGAGGTAGCCGCGCCGCTCGAGCTCGAAGAGGAAGCCCTCGGCGCAGATCACCGGCCCGGCGTCGAGGCGTTCGGAGAAGGTGGCGGGCTCGGTGGTCGTGGCGTGCGCGGTCATGCGGTGCTCCTCGTGGTGGTCTCGGCGAGTGCCGCAGTGAACCGCGCGGGGCGCTCGCTGCGCTCGCGCGAGCGGCCACGGCTCACCTGGTGAGACGGGGGCTCGACGACGACGGGCAACGGCGAGCCCGTGCGAGCGCCCGGATGGCTGCCCTCGCGTCGAATCCGATGATCGGAGACGATGCCGTCATGCGAACGGTCACTGCCGCGGAGGCGTCACGCCGGTTCTCCGAGCTGCTCGACGCGATCGAGGCCGGGGAGACGGTGATCGTGATGCGTGACGATCGACCGGTCGCCGAGGTCCGGCCCGCACGCCGTGCGTCGGGGCGAGAACTGAGAGCCGCGCTCGGCGGGATCGCACCACCCGACGATCGATTCGTCTCCGACGTTCCGGACGCCGTCGACATGCTCGACCCGGAGACCGGGGCCTCCCGGGGCGAACGCTGATTCTCGGTACGAACGTCCTCGTGGACCACGAGCGGGGCTGTCTCGACACGTTCGCGCTCGACGATGACGAACTCGCGGTTGCGGTGCGTTCAGCCCGCCGGGTCCCACACCGCTGAGGTTCCGCGCCGGTGGCTGCCGACCAGGTGCGTGTCGACGATCCCGACGGCCTCCATCAGCGCGAACATCGTCGTCGGACCGACGTGCCGGAAGCCTGCGGCCTTGAGCGCCTTCGCGAGCGCGACCGACTCCGGCGACGAGCTCGGGACCTCGGCGAACGATTGCGGCTCCGGCGTCACGTCGGGACGGTGCGACCACACGAGCTCGGCCAGCCCGCCGTCCGCCCGCAGCGCCACGGTCGCCCGGGCGTTGTCGATCGTCGACTCGATCTTGCGGTGGTTGCGCACGATCGCGGCGTCGGCCATCAGTCTGTCGACGTCCGCGTCCCCGAACGCCGCCACCGCGTCGGGGTCGAAGTCGTCGAACGCCTCCCGGAAGGCCTCTCGCTTGCGCAGGATCGTCAGCCAGGACAGCCCCGACTGGAAGACCTCGAGGCTGATCCGCTCGAACAGCCCCTGCTCGTCCCGCACCGGCATGCCCCACTCGGTGTCGTAGTACTCCCGCAGCGTCGGGTCGCTCGCGGCCCAGGCCGGGCGAGCCAGGCCGTCCGCGCCGACGACGAGCCCGTCGTCGGCTCGCGTCCCGCTGTCCCCCGACCCGGCGTCTCCCGCCGCCGTGGCGTTGCCTGCTGCCGCGGCGCCTCCCGACGCTGTGCCCGGCGTCGTCGTTCCCGCGTCCGTCTCGTCCCTGCCCGTCCCCGCCATGTCTGCATCGTCGCCCGGGCCGGGAGGCCCACGCACCCCGTGGTGGCACATCTGTGGATGCGGCGCTGCGACCGGCACCTGTGGACCGCCGTGCGGTGTGCCGCTGTGCCGACGCTCGCGGGGAGCGCCGGCACGCTGGAGGCGTCGGTCGTGGGCGACCGGGATCGGCCCGCACGGGCGCCCGGGACCTCCGCCGGTTACCGTCGAGCACATGGCCGAGACCCGCCCGACCGTCCCCGAGGACGCCCCCGAGGTCCCCGCCGCGACCGCCCGACTGCGCAGGACGTTCGAGGCGGGCGCGACCCTGGCGCGCACCGCGCGACGTGGACACCTCGCCGACCTGAGGCGCCTCCTCGTCGAGGGCGGCCCCGAGCTCGCGGACGCGCTCGCCGCCGACCTCGGCCGCCACCCCACCGAGAGCTGGCTCGCCGAGATCGCCTTCACGATCGGCGAGCTCGACCACACCGTGCGCCACCTGCGGCGCTGGACGAGCAACCGCCGGGTCCCGGTGCCTGCGACGCTCCTGCCCGCCTCGGCGAGCGTCGTGCGCGAGCCGCTCGGCGTCGTCGCCGTGATCGCGCCGTGGAACTACCCGGTCCAGCTCGTGCTCGCCCCGCTGGTCGGTGCGCTTGCCGCCGGGAACACGGTGGTTCTCAAGCCCAGCGAGATCGCCCCGGCCACCTCGCTCGCCCTGGCCTCGCTCGTGGGGCGGTACCTCGACCCGGGCGTCGTCGCGACCGTCCAGGGCGGCGCCGGCACGACGACCGCCCTCCTCGAGCAGCGCCTCGACCACATCTTCTACACGGGCGGCGCCCGGGTGGCCCGGATCGTCGCGACCGCCGCGGCGAAGCGCCTCACGCCCGTCACGCTCGAGCTCGGCGGGTGCAGCCCCGTGTGGGTGGACCCGCGCCAGGACCTCGCGGCGGTGGCCAACCGCATCGCCTGGGCCAAGTGGCTCAACGCCGGCCAGACGTGCGTGGCGCCCAACCACGTGTTCACCACCCCGGAGGCCGCGGAACCGCTCGCCGACCACCTCGCCGCCGTCACGCGGGAGATGTACGGGGCCGACCCGTCGACGAGCGACGACTACGGCCAGATCGTCAGCGGGGACCACCACGCGCGCGTCGCGGCGCTGCTCGACGACACCGTCGCCGCCGGCGCGACCCTGCATCACGGCGGCCGGCGCGACGCCGCCTCGCGATACCTCGAGCCGACCGTCCTCACCGGCGTCCGTCCCGACCACCCCGTGATGTCCGAGGAGATCTTCGGCCCGGTCCTCCCGATCGTCGCCGTCGAGGGTCTCGGCGAGGCGATCGGGCACATCCGCGCGGGCGAGCACCCGCTCGCCGCCTACGCCTTCACGGACGACGACGCCGACCGCACCCGCCTCGTGCGCGAGGTGCGGGCGGGCGGCATGTCGTTCGGGGCGCCCATGCTCCAGCTGTCCGTCCCCGGTCTGCCGTTCGGCGGCGTGGGCGAGTCGGGAACGGGCGCGTACCACGGGGAGGAGTCCGTGCGGCGGTTCAGCCACGAGAAGTCGGTGCTCGCCAAGCCGCTGCGCCCCGACACGCTCGCGCTGGTCAGGCCGCCGTACGGCCGTCGGACGGGCGCGATGATCCGGGCGATGTTCGGCGTCTCGCCCCGGCGGTAGGACGCGCCGAGGGTCGGCCGGTCACGCTGCGCCACACCGACCGCCGATGCTGTGCGCGGGAGGGGTCAGCCGCCCCAGACCCGCAGCTCCCACGCGGCCTCGGACAGGTTCCACGCCGTCCACGCCGGGTAGTACCAGGCCGAGACGGCGGCCACCGAGCCCAGCACGACGACGAGCGCGAGCAGGCCCGAGCGGTTCGTCGTCGTCGAGGCGTCCTCCGCGACCGCGAGGTCGAGGAGGGAGGGGCGGGGACGCGAGTCGGGCATCGCGGTCCGGTCGTCGGGACGCGCGAAGTGCCGGCGCAGCCACGCCCACCGCTCGGCCTCGCGCTCGACGTCCGGTCCGCGACCCAGCGGCGCGTCGGTCGGCGGCCGCAGGATCCCCAGGAGCCAGCCGAGCGCGTAGGTCAGGGCGAGGACGACGAACGCGACGAACGCGACCGAGTAGAACTGGAAGATCGTGCGGTGGGAGTACAGCACCACCCAGGGCAGCCACATGGACAGGTAGCCCGAGAGGATCACCCACGCGCGCCAGTCGCGCAGCCGGAGAGCCGCGTAGAGGACCACGCCGAGGGCGACGACTGCGAGCCACCACGTCAGCGGGTTGCCGATCGAGGTCACGCCGGCGATGCACTGCTCGTCGCCGCACATGCCGAGCGCCGACCGCTCCTCGCCGCCGGCCCGGTAGAACAGCGTGGGTCGCAGCTGGAGCAGCCACACCATCGGGTGCCCCTGCGACTCGTGCGGGTTGACCAGGCCCGTGTGGAACTCCATCATCCGTGCGTGGTAAGCCCACCACGAGACGAACGAGTCGGGCAGCCAGGACGGGTACCCGGTCTCGAGCCCCGCCGCCCGCTGGTCGGCGGCCCACGTGCGGTTGAACCCCGCCGACGACGCGAACCACGACGCCCAGCTCGCGAGGTAGGCGAGCGCGGCGGTGGGCACGAGGGCGAAGAACGCCGGTGCGCCGCCGCGCCACACGCCGTCCGCGATCCAGCGCCGCGACCCGACCGCCCGCCGGGCCGCGGTGTCCCACACGTAGACCATGAGCCCGAGGACGGCGATGGCGTAGGCGCCCGACCACTTGACGCCGCACGCGGCGCCGAGCACGACGCCGGCCGCGACGAGCCACCAGCGGATCCCCACGCGGGGGGCCGGCCCGGAGGGCAGGCGTCCGTCCGGGGAGGCGGCGATCTGCTCCGCGGAGCGGCGGGCGAGGATCGCCCGCGTCGACTCCCGGTCCTTGAGGACCAGCATCGTCCCGGCGAGGACGAGGACGGCGAGGAAGACGTCCAGCAGGCCGATGCGGCTCGAGGTGATGCCGACGCCGTCGACCGCGAGGAGGAACCCGGCGACCCCGCCGAGCAGCGCCGACCGGAACAGCCGCGTGCCCAGGTGGGTGACGAGGACGACCATGAGCACGCCCGCCACCACCGAGCTCAGCCGCCAGGACTCGGGGTTCTCGGGGCCGAGCAGGCGCATGCCGATGGCGATGAGCCACTTCCCCAGCGGGGGGTGGACGACGTAGTCGGCCTCGGTGCTCAGGGCACCGAAGTCGCCCTCGGCGAACCGGGGGTTCGCGTCGTCGCCCTCCCAGTCGCCCTCGTACCCGAGGGTGAGCAGGGAGTACGCCTCCTTGACGTAGTACGTCTCGTCGAACGCGAGGCGGCCGGGGACGCCGAGCCGGGGCAACCGGACGGCCGCCGCGAGCACACCCATGAGCAGCGGGACGAGCCAGCCGAGCAGGCGGGTGCGCGGGTCGAGGACCTCGCCGAGCGGGCGCAGCCCGAGCCGCGCGCGCAGGTTCTGCTCGACCTCGTCGGCTGAGCCGTGCATCGGGCGGGGGACGCCATCGCGGCGGAACCTGCCGGCAGCGCGTCCCCGACGGGACGTGGTCGCCGCTGGGTCGTCCGAGTGCTCGCCGGCGCCCGCGTGCCCGGGGTCTCCGTCGCCCGTGGGGTCACCGACGCGCCCGGGGGCTGCGCTCGCTCCGCCGCCGTCCGGGTCGTCCGCGGGGTAGGGCCCGGGTCCGCTCGACGTCACGCGGCGAGTGTAGGGAGACGGCGGGCCCGACCGGTGACCGTCCGCGGGGGACACTGACCACATGAGCGAGCAGTCCGGCGTCGTCATTCTGGCCGCCACCCCCATCGGCAACGCCGGCGACGCGTCGCCCCGCCTGCGCGCGGCGCTCGCGTCGGCCGAGGTCGTCGCGGCGGAGGACACGCGCCGGCTGCGGGACCTCGCCCGCCGCCTCGAGGTCAGCGTCACCGGGCGCGTCGTCAGCCTCTACGAGCACAACGAGGACGCGCGCTCGGCCGAGCTCCTCGACACCGCGCTCGCGGGCGGGACGGTGCTCGTCGTCAGCGACGCCGGGATGCCCGCCGTCTCCGACCCCGGGTACCGCCTGGTGCGCCACGCCGTCGACGCCGGGGTGCGGGTCTCCACGCTGCCCGGGCCGTCGGCCGTGCTCGCCGCCCTCGCGCTGTCCGGGCTGCCGACCGACCGGTTCGCGTTCGAGGGCTTCTTGCCGCGCAAGGCGGGCGACCGGGCGAGGGCGCTGGCCGCCGTCGCCGACGAGCAGCGCACGCTGGTGTTCTTCGAGGCGCCGCACCGGCTGCTCGAGACGCTGGCCGCGATGGCCGAGGCGTTCGGTGCGGACCGGCCGGCCGCCGTGGCGCGCGAGCTGACCAAGACATATGAGGAGGTCCGGCGCGGGACGCTCGGCGAGCTCGCCGCGTGGGAGGGCGAGGTGCGCGGGGAGATCTGCGTCGTCGTCGGGGGAGCCGCGCCGAAGGAGGTCACGCTCACGGACGGCGTCGGGGAGGTCCTCGCTCTCAGCGCGGACGGGATGCGGCTCAAGGAGGCCGCGGGCGAGGTGGCCGCGGCCACGGGGCTGCGCAAGAACGACCTGTACGCCGCCGCGCTGGAGGCGCGCTCCACGCACTGACCCGGAACATCCGAGTGCCTCATCAAAGGTTGACCCAGAGGGCGTCGCCGACATCGGCGGATACCGCGCCAGCGCCGTCGACGCAGGGGGGCACCCGGCCGGGCTGGCCGTGGACTTCATGACCGGTCAAGACTGCGGGCTTGGGGGATCGGGTCGTCGCCTACCTCACCGAGCACGCCGATCGTCTCTTGGTGGACTACATCATCTGACACCAGGCCATCTGGCACGCCGTCGAGCCGCAGGCTGGCTGGACGCCGTTGCCCGGCCGCGGCTCGGTGACCGCGAACCACGACGACCACCCCCACGCGAACCTGCGGCCGACCCCCTCCGCGAGCACGGGGGCGCTGGACTGCCTGCCCGCCTCCGCCGCGCTCTCGCCCGGGCAGGCGGGTAGTGGCCAGTCGGTGACGCCGGTCGACGGGTCCATCACCAGTTCCTACGGTCCCCGGCTGGGCCTGACGGGACACGTGATCGTCATCGACCACGGCGGCGGGCTGCAGACCAGCTACAACCACATGTACGCCGGCGGAGTGGGTGTCCGTGTCGGGCAGCGGGTGGGCGCCGGGCAGGTCATCGCCGCCGTGGGCAATGACGGCAACTCCACCGGTTGTCACCTGCATTTCAGGGTCTATGACCGGGGTCGGCACACCGCGCCGGAGACCTTCATGGCCACGTGGGGGTGGACGTGGGGCGAGCGCCGTCTGTGCGCGTGAGCTCGGCGCGGGTCGGGGTCCTCAGATCAGGGTTTGGAAGTTGGCGACGAGGCCCTGCAGGTAGCCCGAGACCCAGGTCCACAGACCGGTGACCATGGCCAGTCCGAGGAGGACGAGCAGCCCACCGCCGAGGCGCTGGAACGCGCGGCGGTGTCGGCGCAGGAAGCCCAGTGCCCGGGTTGAGCGGGACAGCAGCATCGCGCCGGCGACGAAGGGGATACCCAGCCCGAGGCTGTAGGCAAACACGAGGATCCCGCCGCGGGCGGGGTCGGCCTCGTTGAACGCGAGGCTGAGGACTGCCGCCAGGGTCGGTCCCATGCAGGGGGCCCAGCCCAGTCCGAAGACGACCCCAAGCAGCGGCGCACCCCACAGGCCCTGCCGGGGGGTCAGGTGCAGGCGCCGGTTGCGTTGCATGAAGGGGACGTAGCCCATGAAGGCCAGGCCCATGAGCACGACGACGCCGCCGAGGATGCGGGTGGTGAGGTCGAGCCAGGGGGCGAGCAGGATCCCGAGCCAGGCGAAGATGACGCCGAGCAGGACGAACACGGCGGTGAAGCCGGCCACGAACAGCAGCACCCCGGCGAGCAGCCGGCGGTCACGGACCTTGGTCTGGGGTCCGCCGATCAGTGGCGTGTCGGGTGTGGTGACCCCGGCCATGCCACTGAGGTAGCCGACGTACCCGGGCAGCAGGGGCAGCACGCAGGGGGAGGCGAAGGAGATGAAGCCGGCGATCGCCGCCACGGGAAGGGCTGCGAGCATGGGGCCGGTGAGCACGGTGCTGGCGAAGAAGGAGCCGAGCTGGTCCCACATCGTTCAGGCCCTCTCGGCGAGGGTG
The DNA here is from genome assembly GCF_049856295.1 of Georgenia sp. Z1344. Classification (GTDB taxonomy): domain Bacteria; phylum Actinomycetota; class Actinomycetes; order Actinomycetales; family Actinomycetaceae; genus JB111. Next base: position 47,362 of record NZ_JBNDMZ010000008.1, read on the forward strand.
TCGGCGATCAGGCCGCGCGGCGTGGTGCGGTCGAACTGGCCGAGGATGCGCGCGGCGACCCGGCCCTGCTGGTCAAGGACGACGGTGGTGGGCATGGCCTGCAGCGGCACGACCCCACCCGTGGCCGCCGCGGCACGGGCGTCCCGATCATGCAAGGAGGGGTAAGGGACCTTGAAGGTGCGCTCGAAGGCCTGGGCGGTGGCGGCGTCGTCACGGGGGTTGACTCCCAGCATGCGCACCCCCTGGTCCTGGTTGTCCTCGGTGATGGCCTTGAGGTTTGGTGCCTCGGCCCGGCACGGGGGGCGTGCGGCGTACCAGAAGTTCCGCATGACCACGTTCCCGAGCCAGTTGACCAGGTCGATGCTCTCCCCGGGGTAGCTGGTACCCGTCATGTCGATCGGTTCACCGCGCTGGTCGGGGGTCCACATGGCCAGGGAGGGTGGCCAGGGCAAGCCGGGTCGCCGCGACTGTGCGCAGCTGCGGTGAGCCCGGCGGCCTGGGCCTGGGGCTGGGCCTGGGCCTGGGCCTGGGCCTGGGCCTGGGCCTGGGGCATGGTCAAGCATCGGTGAAGACTTTTCTTTCGCGTGGTTGGTGGTGTTCAGGGCAGCAGGGTCTGCCAGTAGGTCCAGAACTGGGCGCCGATGAGCGTCAGGATCACCAGGTACCAGCCGGTGAGGAGCACCCCGTGATACTCCAGCAGAACTCGGCGCAGGACGCGGGGCGCGGGCAGGTGGGCGGCGCTGAGGTTGTGCAGGGTGGTGTACCAGAACACGGGGATGGTCACGGCCCACACGACCATGCAGTACGGGCACAGCGCCTCGATGCGGTACAGGCTCTGGAAGATCAACCAGTGCACGAACCCGGCCCCGAAGGTGACCCCGGCCTGCAGGCCCAGCCAGAACCACCGCCGGTACCTGCCGCCGGCCGCCAGACCCATACCGACGGTGAGCAGGATCGCAAACCCGGCCACCCCGATGATGGGGTTGGGGAACCCGAAGGCATCGGCTTGGGGGGTGTTCATCACCGACCCGCAGGACAGCACCGGGTTGATGCTGCAGCTGGGCACGTAGGTGGGGTCGGCGATGAGGGCGATCTTCTCCACCAGGAGCACCACGGCAGCGACCAGCCCGATCGTGCCGGCCGCGACCAGCAGCGCCGTCAGATGGCGCGGCGGGCCGGGCGTGGCGCTGTCCGCGGCCCGCTGACCGCGAGGTGGTGCCAGGGGCAACATCTGATCAGCTGGCCAGCGCGGCGTCGATGAGGGCGCTGAACTCCTCGAGGCTGGCCGGGGAGATCATCTGCCCGTTGAGGAAGAACGTGGGGGTGCCCTGTACACCCAGCGCCACCCCGTCGGCCATGTCCTGGCGGACCCTGTCGAGGGTGGCCGGGTCGGCTACGGTCTGGTCGTAGGTGGCCATGTCCAGGCCGAGGTCCTGGGCGAAGGTGCGGAACAGGTCGGCCTGGGAGGTCTGCTGGTCGCCCCACTGCGGCTGGGTCTCAAACATCTTGTGGTACATCGCCTCGAACTGGCCCTGTTGGGCGGCGGCCTCGACCGCTACGGCCGCGTTCTCGGAGTTGACGTGGCCGGGGAGGGGGAAGTACCGGGCCACGAAGGTGACCTCTCCGGCGTAGTCCTGGCGCAGCTGCTCCACCGTTGGGTAGGCGGCCCGGCAGGCCTCGCACTCAAAGTCCATGAACTCCACCAGCGTCACCCGCCCGTCGGGGGCGGTGGACAGGTGGTGGCTGTCGTCGCGCACCAGCGGTGCGGCGGCGCCTTCGTTGGAGGCGTTGGCCGTGGTCTGTGGGCCGGAGCCAGATGTGGTGATGAAGACGATGGCCGCCACCACGGCGGCAAAGAAGCCCACGAGGAGCAGCGACAGCTTCACGTTCTTGGTCATTCGGATCCTTGCTTCACGCGATGCGTTCCACCGGCTCGTCGGTGCGGTGTGCGGCGGCTAGGTCTCATAGTGCGGCGTCGGCTGTACCGTACCTTCTCGCCCGGGTACCACGGCCACCGCGTTGCGCGGCCTGGTGAGGCCCGGGCCGCCGGTCTGGGGTGTCGTCGTCGGCGCCGCCCCACCGATAGAGCGCCACCAGCTCAGGCGATCGAGGTCGTTCGTCGGCTTGGGAGGGATGCGGCGCGAGCGTGCCGAGACCGGGCAGGAACCGGCCGACGCGCTGGGCGTAGCGGGTGTAGGCGGGGCCGTGGGTACGCAGCAGGTTGGACTCTTCGACGAGGCGGACCTGGATCTCCACGGCCAGGAACAGGCAGAGGAGCGCCGCGACGGTCACGCCGGTGGGGACCAGCAGGGCCAGTCCGAGCATGACGGTGAGCATGGCGGTAAAGATGGGCTTGCGGACCACGGCGAACATGCCCGAGGTCACGAGGTCGGTGCGCTCGGTGGTGTCCACACCTCTGCGCCAGGAGGCGCGCCGAATGCGGCCGCCAAGCCGGCCAGGTACAGGGTCAGTGCCGCAGCGGCGGCGGTCTCGGCGGCCATGGGTCTCCTCGGGTCGAGTCACAGTTCTGCGGCGGTCGGGTTCTCGGTCCTGTCGCCGCTGGTGAGGGCTACCAGCACCAGGGTTATGGCCCCACCAGTGATGTAGACGTCCGCGAGGTTGAAGGTGGGGAACCAGCCGGTGTGCAGGTAGTCGGTCACGACACCGTCGGAGGCACGGTCAATCAGGTTTGCCACCGCGCCTGCCATGATCACGGTCAGCGCCAACCACGTTGAGCGTGTTGCGGTGCGGGTGGCACGCCAGGCGAAAACAGCCAGCGCGCCGATGGCGAGCCCCGTGGTGGCGAGCACGACACCGGCTGGCAGATGATCGCCGAGACTGAAGGCCATTCCAGCGTTGAAACCGAGCCGAAGCTCGATGGGCCCCAAGTCCATCGAGTGACCGTCGGCCAGTGCCCCACCGGCCCACGCCTTCACCGCCAGGTCTACCGCCGCCAGCAGCACGACGGTGATGACGAGGGTGACCCGGGCCCTGGTGCCGCTCCTCGGTGAGGCGCGATTCGGTGTGGTCATGGGGCCGCCGTTCCTGTGTCGGTCGCGTGGACTCCTGCATCCTGCACGTGAGGGCTCACGGTTGCTCCTTCAAACGATGCGTCGAGCGTCAGCGACCTCATAGGCCGAAGGCACCGCCGTCGAGGAGGATGACGATGCCCAGGCCGATGAGGACGAGCGGGAAGAGGACGTGTTCCCAGCGTTCGAGGACCTCGGCGATGGGCCGGCGGGTGGCGACGTACCGCGCGGTGAGCACGAGCAGTCCGACCAGGGCGAGGAAGACGACGCAGTAGGCGATGACGGCGGTGGTGGAGGCGGTGGCGAAGACGGGGACGTAGACCCCGATGTTGTCCCCGCCGTTGGCGAAGGTCACGGCGGCGACGGTCAGGGTCCCGACCTGGCGGTCACCGACCTTGGCCTCGTCGTCGTCATCGTCATCTCCGCGGTTGCGCCACGCCTGCCAGGCCGCGTACAGGCCCAGGGTGAGGGGGATGAGACCGAAGTAGGGCAGGGCGGCCTCGGGCAGGAAGGTGCGAGCTCCCAGCGAGACCACCACGGCGACCAGCAGGATGCCGCCGAAGCCGAGGTATTGGCCGGCGAGGATCTTGCGGGTGGTGCCCGGTTGGCCGGCCCCGCGGGCGTAGAAGAGGGACAGGATGATGATGTCGTCGATGTTCGTGGCCACGAACAGGCCGATGGCCTGCAGGACGGGGGTGAGCAGTTCCATGAGTACCTTTCAGAGCGCAGCCGGCTGCCGCCGGTGCACGACGATGGCCCGCGGCGGGCGGTCAGTGTCCGGGGGTGGTGGTGTGGTGGGTGCGTGCCGCGCGCAGGCCGTTGAGGATGACCAGGACCTCGGCGACTTCGTGGATGAGGACGACGGCGGCCAGGCCCAGGACGCCGGTGACGGCTAGCGGCGGTAGGGCGGCGATGATGAGCAGCGAAAGGACGATGTTCTGGTTGACGATGCGCCGCCCGCGTCGGGCGTGGGTGATGGCCTGGGGCAGGAGGCGCAGGTCCTGGCCGGTGAAGGCGATGTCGGCGGACTCTATCGCGGCGTCGGAGCCGGTGGCCCCCATCGCGATCCCGACATCGGCCGCGGCCAGGGCCGGGGCGTCGTTGATGCCGTCGCCGATCATCGCGGTGGGCCGGCGGGCGCTGAGCTCGTCCACGGCGGCTGACTTGCCTTCGGGGCGCAGTTCGGCGCGGACGTCGCTGATGCCGGCCTGCGCGGCCAGCGCGCGGGCGGCCCGCTCGTTGTCCCCGGTGAGCATCGTGACGCCGATGCCCTGGCCCGCCAGGGTCTTGATGACCTCGGGGACCTCGGGACGCAGCTCGTCACGCACCCCGATCGCCCCGGCGACCGTGCCGTCGCGGTGGACAACAACGACGGTCATCCCCTGCGATTCGAGGTCACGGACCCGTTCGGTGAGGTGGCCGGGGTCGACCCCGCGCGGGCTGCCGGCCCTGATCATGACGCCGTCGACGGAGCCGTGGATGCCGAGGCCGGCTTCCTCGGTGATGCCCTGGGCCGCGGGGGTTGCGGGGGCGGCTTGGGTGATGGCGGCGGCGAGCGGGTGGGTGCTGTGCTGCTCGAGCGCGGCGGCCCAGGCCAGGACCCGCTCCTCGGTGCCATCGGTGGTGGGGACGACAGCGGTGACGGTGGGCCGGTTGGCCGTCAGGGTCCCGGTCTTGTCGAAGGCGACGTGTCTGATGTCGCCGAAGCGTTCGAAGGTCGCGCCGCTCTTGATGATGACGCCGAACTTGCTGGCCGAACCGACCGCGGAGACCACGGTGATGGGCACCGCGATCGCCAGCGCACACGGTGAGGCGGCCACGAGCACCACCAGGGCGCGGGTGATCCAGGTCTGCGGGTCACCGGCGAGGGAGCCGATGACGGCGACGAGCACGGCCAGGACCAGGACGCCGGGCACGAGGGGGCGGGCGATGCGGTCGGCGAGCCGCGCGCGTTGTCCCTTCTCGGCCTGGGCCTGCTCTACCAGGCTCACGATGGTGGTCAGGGAGTTGTCGGTGCCGGGTGCGGTCGCCTCCACCCGCAGGACCCCGGCGGTGTTGATCGCCCCGGCGGATACCTCGGCGCCCGGGCCGACCTCGACGGGGATGGACTCACCGGTGATGGCGGAGGTGTCCAGGCTGCTGTGACCGGTCCGGGCGATGCCGTCGGTGGCGATCCGCTCACCGGGCCTGACGACCATGACCTGCCCGGGGGTCAGGTCACGCGCCGGGACGGTCACGGTCTTGCCGTGGGTGAGCACGGTGGCGCTCTGGGGCACGAGCTTGAGCAGCGCGCGTAGCCCGGCGCGTGCCCGGTCCATGGCGCGGTCTTCGAGGGCCTCGGCGATGGAGTAGAGGAAGGCCAGGGCGGCGGCCTCCTCCACGTGTCCCAGGATGACCGCGCCGGTGGCGCTCATCGTCATCAGTAGCGCGATGCCGAGCTTGCCGGTGGCGAGCTTGCGCAGCGCACCGGGAACGAACGTGGAGGCCCCCAGCAGCAGGCCGACCCAGAACAGCACCAGCGCCGCTGTCGGGGCGCCGGTCCACTCACAGGCGACCCCGGCGACGAACGCTGCCCCCGAGGCGACGGGGATCATGACGGCACGGTCACCCCACCACGGGGCCTCGTGCTCGTCGTCGCTCTCGTGCTGCTCGACGGGGGCGTGGGTGGTCGCGCTCATGCGACGGTCCCGCTCGGGCAGCAGCCGGGCACCGTGCAGGTGGCATCCACGCACGGCGCGTTCTCATCGACGGCCAGAGTGACCTCGACCAGCGCGGTCAGCGCTGCCGTCAGGTGCGGGTCGGCGATCTCATACCGTGTCTGGCGGCCTTCGGGCTCGGCCACGACGATGCCGCAATGCCGCAGGCAGGTGAGGTGGTTCGACACGTTCGATCGGGTCAGGCCCAGGTCGCGGGCGAGCACCGCCGGATAGCTCGGCCCCTCGAGGAGCGTCATGAGGATCCGGGAGCGGGTGGGGTCGGCCATCGACCGACCCAAGCGGTTCATCACGTCCAGCCGCGAAGCAATAGTCAGCATGCGCTGACCATACAGCAGGCGCTGAACTCTCCGGTCGGCGCGGGTGCTCGCCACGCGCAATACCTGCATATCTCTATAGGTGTATGGTCATACTATGAGTGTTGCGTTGGCATCGGATGCCTGTGAGGTCGCCACCGCTCATCACCCGGAGAAGGTGGCGCTGACCCGGGAGAAGATCCCCGACGAGGGTGAGGCCGGCCGGTTGGCCGCGCTGTTCAAGCTGCTCGGGGACCCGCGACGGGCCCGGGTGCTGTACGCGTTGCTGGAGGCGGGCGAGCTGTGCGTGTGCGACCTGGCCGCCGTCGTGGACGTCCCGGAGGCGTCGTTGTCCCAGGTGCTGCGGGTGCTGCGCACCGCTGGGGTGGTAGCCAACCGGCGCCAGGGGCGGATGGTGTACTACCGCCTGGCCGACACTCACGTGCGGATGCTGCTGGACGTCTCCCGGGAGCACACCCGGCACGAGGGGCAGATCTGATGGGCGCGGGACACGGCCACGCCCCGACGGCCGGGCACGCCGGTGGCCGTTACCGCCGGCGGCTGGCCGGCGCGTTCGCCCTGACCGCCAGCTTCTTCCTCATCGAGCTCGTCGCGGGGCTGGTGTCGGGGTCGTTGGCGCTGCTGTCGGATGCCGGGCACATGGCCGCGGACGTGGTGGTGCTGGGTGCGGCCCTGCTGGCCACCCGGATCGCGAGTCGCCCGGACTCCACGGGCCGGCGTACCTACGGCTCCTACCGGGCCGAGGTGTTCGCCTCGGGCCTGGCGGTGCTGGCGATGCTCGCGGTCGGGGTGTATGTGGTGGTCGAGGCCATCAGCCGGCTGGGCGATGCGCCGCAGGTTGCCTCCGGGGCGATGCTCGCGGTCGGGTTCGCCGGCCTGGTGATCAACATCGCCTCCATGCTGCTGCTGCGCAGCGGGTCCAAGGAGAGCCTGAACGTCAAGGGCGCCTACTACGAGGTCATCGCCGACGCCGCCGGGTCGGTGGGCGTCATGGTCGCCGGCGTCCTGATCATCCTCACCGGCCAGCCGATCTGGGACATCGTGGTCGCGGCCTTCATCGCCGTCTTCGTCATCATCCGGGCGGTCGTCCTGGGCCGGCAGGTGGTGGCGGTCCTGGCCCAGCACGCCCCACAGGGGATCGACCCCGAGGATGTCGCCGGCGCCCTGGACGCGGTCGAGGGCGTGGCCCAGGTCCACGACCTGCACCTGTGGACCCTGACGTCGGGGATGAACGTGGCCACCGCTCACCTGGTTGCCGAGACAGGCGCCGACCATGGCACTGTCCTTGCCGGCGCCCACGGGGTGCTGCGTGATCGTTACGGTATCGACCACGCCACCTTGCAGGTCGAACCAGTTGCCGGCGGCGGCTGTCACGACCTGAGCTGGTAGCAGCCAGAACACGAGCATTCGCGCGTGGGGATACGCACCTTCAACTTCAAGCCGATGTCAAGGAGTCCGCGATGGCAGCACGGCAGGGCAGAGGTCCTCGGCCCGGTGACGGCCGACGACCGGGCCGGGCTCGGTATTTCGTGGCGCGGCTCGGCGCCGACCTGATCGCGCTGACGTCCGTGGCGATGACCGCGACCACGGTGGTGCGGTGACGGAGCGCGGTGGCCGCACCGCCCCGACGAGGAGCACGCTCGACAGTCTCCCCCCGGGGAGGACGCCGGTGGCCAGATCGGCGTGGCCGTGGGCGGTGGCCGCCCTGCCGCTGGTGGTCGTGGGTATGGTGGCGGGCCTCACGCTCAGTGGAGCGGCCGCTCCGCGCGAGCTCATCGACCCCGGTCCCCTGGTGCGGTGGGGCCTGCCACTTGTGACCGCACTGGCTCGCGTAGCCGCGACCGTGGCGATCGGAGCGCTCGTGCTGTGCGCGGTGGTCCTGCCTCGCGACACGCCCGGGCCGGCGCAGGACGTTGGTGGTCATCATTCGCTCGCGGACCGTCCGGCCACGGTGCCCGAGGATCCGACGTGGCGGCGCGTGGCCAACATCGCCGTCATCGCCGCAGCCGTGTGGGCACTGGCGCAGCTGGCGCACCTGCTCCTGACCCATGCCGCGGCGTTCGATACGGTGATCGACGGGCCTGGATACGGTGCTCAGCTCATCCAGTTCGTCACACAGATCGACATGGGCCGGTACCTGGGTGTGGCCACTCTCCTGGCCGCGGCCGTCGCACCTGCGGCCGCGGCGATCGGTGGCCACACGTCGGCGGCCTGGGCCGCCGTGCTGGCCATCGCCGCGTTCTCACCGGTCTCAGTGACCGGTCATGCCGCCGGTGCGGCCAACCACGACTTCGCTGTGACCTCGTGGTGGTTGCACGTAGCAGCTGTCGCGATCTGGGTCGGGGGCCTGGGCGTCCTGTGCGTGGTCGCCTCCCGGATCGGACCCGGCCTGGCGGAGGTCACTCAGCGGTACTCCCGCATTGCGTTCTGGGCCTTTGCGGTTGCGACCGTTGCCGGCGCGGCGAATGCGTGGATCCGGCTCTCCACGCCGCTGGACCTGTTCGTGCACCCCTACGGTCAGCTCATCCTGATCAAGGTGATCCTGACCGTGGCGCTAGGCCTGGCAGGCTGGCTTCATCGCATGAAGACCATCCCGGCGATCCGGCAGGCGCGCGCCCCGAGCGGGGGGGCCGGGTGGGCGTTCTGGCGGTTGGCCGGGGTCGAGGTCCTCATCATGGGCGCGGTGATCGGCGTGGCGGTGGCCCTCGGATCCTCCGCGCCACCAGAACCACAGGAGCCACCTGTCGATGCCAGCCTGGTCTACCTGCTGACCGGATACCCTGAACCCCCGGCCCCGACAGCATGGGCCTATCTCGCACAGTGGCGCCCGGATCCGCTGACCGCCTTCGTGGCCCTCGCCGCACTGGCGGCCTACCTCTCCTGGGTATGGCGGCTTCATCGCGGGGGGGCGTCCTGGTCGGCAGCTCGTACGACCAGCTGGGTGGCAGGAGTGCTCCTCTTCTTCTGGGCCACCAACGGCGGCGTCGCGGTCTACGGGAGCGTCTCATTCAGCGCCCACATGGCTCACCAGATGGTCCTCCTCGTGGTGGTGCCGATACTGCTCGTTCTCGGAGCGCCCCTCGCCCTGGCCCTGAAGGCACTACCGCCGCGTGCCGACGGTTCTCGTGGACCGCGAGAGTGGATGGGGTCCGTGAGAGACTCACGGGTCGTGGCGCTTCTCACGCACCCCGTCGTCGCCACTCTCCACGTTGGCGCGTTCCTCGTGGTCTTCTACTCCTCGCCGCTGTTTGCGGGCGCCCTGGACAGCCCCGTCTGGCACGCGCTGTCCATCGTGTACATCGTCGCGGCTGGCTCCGTCCTGGTTCATGCCCTCCTGGCCAGCCGCAGGCGTCGTGCGCCCCTCGCGCTTCGCCTGGCCGCAGCGATCGCCGCGATGGTGTTCTACGCGGTCGCCGGCGCGGGCCTTGTCTCCAGCACCGCACTGCTGGCTGCCGACCACTTCGGCCAGCTCGGACTGAGCTGGGGGGTTGATGCCCTGGCCGACCAGCGGACCGGCGGGCTGGTGCTGTGGGGTATCGGAGAGGCCGGAATGCTTGTCCTGGCTCTGGCACTCATCGTTGTCTGGATGCGCGCGCCCCTTGCGCCCGAGCGCAACGTCCGAGCTCCGTCTGCGGGGGCATGAGCAGGCACAGCCCCATGGGCGATGCGGTGCATGCCACACCATGTGCCGTGACCTTTCCGTTACACTCCTTCCGGTGATCCCGCGAGAGCCGGTGAGCGTACCTGTGTGAACTGCTGCTTGGAGACTGTTTGATTTCGGATGCATTCTCGCCGTCGTCGACGCCGTCGGTGACTCGCCGCGAACTACGTGCGGGCGACCGCAAGCGCCCCAGGCATCGCGCCACTGATAAGGGAAGCAGGCGGGCCACCGCCGACCTCTCTTCGAGCCCGGGATCCGCCGCCGCGACACCTCGCCCGGAGCGGGTCTCACGCAAGACGCGCTCGACCCAGGCCCTCGGTCAACATGAACCAGTTCATCGGGAGGCGAACGACCGTCCGGTGTCACGACGTGACATGCGGACCGAGCCGGCGCCACCGCGTGCACGGCGACGCTCGCCGTCCCGGCGAGGTCACCGGCGCGGAGCGATGCGGTACTCAGCCATCGCAGTCCTGACAGCCGTGACAGTCGTGGCGCCGATGCTGGGCACTATCTGCGTCGATCCCGCACACGCCCACTCAGACGAGACGCCGCAGTTCACGCCGCCCACCAGTCCAGACCTCGCCGGCCCTGAGGAGCTCGCGTCCCTCATCCCGACCCAGACGCCGGACAAGGTCGTCGCCGACGTGCCACCACCCGCGCGCACTGAGGAACAGGCGGCGAGGTCAGATGAGCGAGACCCGGTCAACGGCGAGACCCCGGAGGCGGCGACGCACGGTCCCGAGGTGGCCGCCGAGGAGCGGGCCACCGCGCCCGCAGAACCGCCGCCGACGGTAGTACTGCCTTTGGCGCAGAGTTCCTTCCGAGTCTCCTCCGTCTACGGAGGACGCGCCGACCCGTTCACCGGTGCGCCGACGTTTCACGAGGGTGTCGACCTGGCCGCGCCGATGGGCGCACCGATCTACGCCGTCGCCGACGGTGTTGTGGACTACGTGGGACCGGGCCGGGATGGGCGGTCCAGCATGATCATCGTCATCGCCCACGAGGTCGAGGGGCAGAGGTTCTACAGCTGGTACAACCACATGTACGCCGACGACCTGTACGTGCAGGAAGGCCAAGTCGTGAGCGCCGGTGAAGTCATCGCCGGCGTCGGATCCAACGGCAGGTCCAGCGGACCGCACCTGCACTTCGAGATCCACACCGATGACGAGCTGAGCACCACCGACCCGATCGCCTGGCTCCAGGGGCAGGACGCCGTGGACATCAGCGCTCTTGCGTAGCTCCGCTCGACGCTGGCCGCCGTGGCTCTCGAGCGACACCTGTGGGCTGACAGCTAGCGTCCGCGGTGTCATATGGTGCCCCCATGTTCGTTTCCAGCCACCGTCTGCGACGTGTGTGGGCCCGCCTCATCGCCCTCGTGTCCTTGCTGGCACTTGTTGTGGCCTTCCTCGGCGCGATGATCGTTTCGTCGGCCACGAGCGCAGCCGCCCACGACACCATCATCGACGCCGAGCCTGGTGAGGACGCTGTGCTGGACGCCGCACCTACCGAGATCGTCCTGACCTACAGCGCCGAGGTTCTCGACCTCCCGGCGGCCATCCTCGTCACCGACTCCGACGGCGAGGTCGTCGTCGAAGGCGAACCGACAGTCCAGGGCCGATCAGTCGTCCTCGACCTCCCCCCCGCCCTGGAGAACGGGACGTACGAGGTACTGTGGTCGGTGGTTTCCTCCGACGGACACCGCACCGAAGACGGGTACAGCTTCACAGTGGCCTCCAGCGGGCCGGACGCTGACCCGCAGGTCACCGTTCCTGATGACGCACCAAGCGAGGCTTCAACCGCAGACGCCACCGTAGGGCCGACGACGCCGGCCACCGAGGCCAGCCCTGACGCCGGTGCCGATGCCGATGCCGATGCCGATGCCGCGGAGACCACCACTCCATCATCAGGATGGCCCGTCGCCGTCATGATCCTCATACCGATCGCCATCCTGGTCGTCGCCGTGATCGCTGTCTTCATCTACCGTCGCCGGCAGGGGAACCAGCCGCAGTCCGCAGGGGACGCGTCGTGAGGGCCGTCTCCGCAGCGCTCGCCGCACTCGGTCTGGCGGCCACACTCTCGGCATGCGCGCCGGCCGGGACCTCGGCCGACGCGGGAGCCGTCGGCGCCGGCTATCAGTCCGGCGACGGCTCGTTCACCACCTGGGAAGCTACCGAGCGCGGTGAGTCGGTGGAACTGACGGGCACGACCTACGACGAGACCGAGATCAACCTGGCGGAACTGCGCGGGCAACCGGTCGTCGTCAACTTCTGGTACGCCGCCTGCCCGCCGTGCCGCGTCGAGGCCCCCGACCTCGCGCAGATGGCCGTGGACTACGACGGCGACATCGCCATGCTCGGCGTCAACCCCCGCGACGACACCGCCACCGCTCAGGCGTTCGAGAACACGTTCGATATCCCCTATCCGTCGATCCACGACGAGGGCGCTCGGGCCGTCGCCGCCTTCGAGGGTGTCGTCCCGCTGGCCGCCATGCCGACGACCGTCGTCCTCGACCGCGAGGGCCGCATCGCCGCCCGCATCGTCGGCCAGTTCGACCCGACCATCCTCCGAGGTCTCGTCGACGACGTCCTCGCCGAGGCGTGACCACGGGCGCCGTCACCTTCGTGGGTAGCGCACCCTGCCACGGGTTGAGAACGGCGACCGAGACGCATCCACGTCCGACTCGAGCAACCACCTGAAGCCGTGCGTGGCGCCGCCGTCCGCACCGTCACCACCGACTGGGAGCTCGACGTACTCCCTAGGACATCGCGCTACTGACTTCAGCCGATCCGACGGCTGGCGTTCGCCGGGCGCCCTCCCCGTCGCGGGTCAGCAGTCAGGCGCGAGAGCTGCGAAGGGCACCCCAGAGCCCGCTGCGGCAGATAGAAGCCGTGCAAGGGCCTGCTCGCGGCCGCGGAGGCCCGCCACCTCAGAGTGATCTGCTCGGGGTTTCTCGGACAGGGGCCGAGCTATTGTTAGGCGGCGGTTGAAAGCAACTGGTAGTTGTCGTGCACTTCGTGTGGTCGCTGCTCGCGGGTGGTGGGGAAGACCTCGCGGACCGCGGCCCAGAACCCGAGCGCGCCGTCGCCGACGGCGAGCACCGGGGCACGCATGCCGCGGCGCTTGCAGTCGCGCAGCAGGTCGGCCCAGGACTCGGTGGACTCGCGGTGTCCGTCATCGAGCGCGACGAGCTCCTTGGTGCCGTCGGCCCTCACGCCGATCATCACCAGGAGGCACACCTTGTCCTGGTCGAGGTGGACCTTGAGGTGGATGCCGTCCACTCACAGGTAGACGTCGTCCGTGTCGGCCAGGGAGCGGTCGTTGAGCGCGGCGGCCTCGTCCTGCCAGTCCTTGGTCAGCAGGGTGATCGTCGCCGCGGACAGGCCCGCGCTGGTGCCGAGGAGCTGCTCCAGTGCCGGGCCGACGTCCGAGGACGACAGGCCGTGCAGGTAGATCAGCGGCAGCACCTCGGCCACCTGCGGCGACTTCCGCGCCCAGGCGGGCAGGATCGCCGAGGCGAACCGCCGCCGGACGCCGTCCTCGTCGACGCGCTTGTCGTTGACCCGCGGCTGGCGGACCGGCACCGCGCCGGCCGCGGTGGCCACCTGACGCGGGGCGTGGAAGCCGTTGCGGACCACGAGGCGGTGCCCGTTCTCGTCGACCTCGTATGCGTGGTCCTCGATGTAGGCGGCGACCTCGGCGCGCAGCGCCGCGGCCAGCATCTGCCGAGCGCCGTCGCGCACGATCTCATCGAGCAGCGACCCGCCGGCCGCCACGGCCTGCTCGTCGTTGGTCTCGCTGCTCTCCTGGACTACCTTGAGCATGGGCGCACCTTCCCGAGCCGGCGCGTCAACGCCGACCCTGATCAGAACTTCCATGGGCTTCAGATCTTGCCCGGGAGGTGCGCCCGCTTCACGCCACCTCGTCGAGAGCCATCCACAGGTTCCGATCATTGCTCACGCTTCCACCCCTCTCGCGCATCGAGGCCACGGGTTGTGTCACGAGAACAAAAACCCCACCCGTTTTTTCTTTGACGCACCCCTGTGTTTTGCAGATAGAGGCCAGGGGTTTTTCAAAAAGAACACCCCCCTTTTTGTTTTTCTTGTAACACAACCCGTGTGTTCGACGAGGAATGCGCGCGCGGGCTGACACAACCCGTGTGTTCGACGAAAGAGTGGTCCTTCGGGAGAGCGCGCGGGGTCTCGGGCAGCAGCGTCAGCCGCGGACGCCCACGGGCAGCCCGGACTCCACGAGCTCGACCCCGCGGGCCGTGAGCAGCTCGCGGGCCATCTCCCCGAGCTCGCGCGAGACCGGCGCGGTGAGGTCGGTGAGGACCCGGACGGGGAGCCCGAGTCGTCGTGCGTCCAGGGCCGTGGCCTTCACGCAGTGGGACTCGGCCAGGCCGACGACGTCGACGCTCTCGATGCACCGCGACTCGAGGATCTCGGCGAGCGTGCGCCCTTCCGCGTCCACGCCGTCGAAGCCCGAGTAGGCGGCCTCGTAGGCGCCCTTCTTCAGGGAGACCTCCGGGGCGAGGTCGTCGAGCGCGGGGTGCAGCTCGGCCTCGTCCGTGCCGGCGACGCCGTGCGGCGGCCACGAGTCCACGAAGTCGGGTGTCTGAGAGAAGTGGTCCCCGGGGTCCACGTGCCAGTCCTGGGTGGTGACCACGACGTCGTAGGCGTCGCGGTGGGTCCGGGCGAACTCGGCCACGCGTCGCGCGATCTCGTTGCCGCCCTCGACCGCCAGTGCACCTCCCTCGCAGAACGTGGGCTGGACATCGACCACCAGCAGTGCGCGCCTGGTGCGGCGCCTGCGGTCGCCCTTCATGGCATGTGCTCCGTTCGACTGATCGTGTTCGGGTGAACTCGATGCCGCGCCATCCTGCCACCGAGTCGCCGCAATGACACATGGGCAGGTGAGACCTCCCGCACGTCGCCGCGCAACTACCCTGGAGCGCATGACCCACATCCTGTCCGCCGTGGCGTGGCCCTACGCCAACGGCCCCCGGCACATCGGCCACGTCGCCGGCTTCGGCGTCCCCTCTGACGTGTTCAGCAGGTACGCCCGGATGGCGGGTCACGACGTCCTCATGGTCTCCGGCTCCGACGAGCACGGCACGCCGATCCTCATCGCCGCCGACGAGGCCGGCGTGTCCGCCCAGGAGCTCGCCGACAGGAACCACCGCCTCATCGCGGAGGACCTGGTCGCCCTCGGCCTGACCTACGACCTCTACACGCGCACGACGGCGGGCAACCACCACAGCGTGGTGCAGGAGATGTTCGAGGGGGTCCACGCCAACGGGTACTTCATCGAGCAGACCACGCACGGCGCGGTGTCGCCGTCGACGGGACGCACCCTGCCCGACCGCTACATCGAGGGCACGTGCCCGATCTGCGGGGCGGGCGGCGCGCGCGGCGACCAGTGCGACACGTGCGGCAACCAGCTCGACCCGGCCGACCTCATCGACCCGGTCTCGCGGATCAACGGCGAGACGCCGAAGTTCGTCGAGACCCAGCACTTCTTCCTCGACCTGCCCGCGCTCGCCGAGGAGCTCGGCCGCTGGCTCGACGAGCGAGAGGCCGCCGGCACGTGGCGCCCCAACGTCATCCGGTTCAGCCAGAACATCCTCAAGGACATCCGGCCGCGCGCGATGACCCGGGACATCGACTGGGGCATCGCCGTGCCGCTGGACGGGTGGCGCGAGAACCCCACGAAGAAGCTCTACGTGTGGTTCGACGCCGTCATCGGCTACCTGTCCGCCTCGGTCGAGTGGGCCCGCCGCAGCGGCGACCCCGAGGCATGGCGCGCCTGGTGGAACGACGCCGAGGCGCTGTCCTACTACTTCATGGGCAAGGACAACATCACCTTCCACTCCCAGATCTGGCCGGCCGAGCTGCTCGCCTACTCCGGGAAGGGCGCCAAGGGCGGGAGCGCCGGCCGCCTCGGCGAGCTCAACCTGCCCACCGAGGTCGTCAGCTCGGAGTTCCTCACGATGGAGGGCCGCAAGCTCTCCAGCTCCAAGCGGGTCGTCATCTACGTGCGCGACATGCTCGAGCGGTACCAGGTCGACGCCTTCCGCTACTTCGTCGCCTCCGCCGGGCCCGAGGCCCACGACGTCGACTTCACGTGGGCCGAGTTCGTCCGGCGCACCAACGGCGAGCTCGTGGCCGGCTGGGGCAACCTCGTCAACCGCACGGCGTCGATGATCGCCAAGAACGTCGGCGAGGTGCCCGCCCCCGTCGAGTCCGAGGTGACCGACGTCGAGCGCGCCCTGGCCGCCGAGATCGCCGCCGGGTTCGAGACCGTCGGCGCGCTCGTCGGCGCCCATCGGCAGCGCGCGGCGATCGCCGAGGCCATGCGGCTCGTGGGCCTGGCCAACACCTACGTCACGGTGACCGAGCCGTTCCGGCTCAAGAGCGAGGAGCAGCGCCCGCGCCTGCTCACCGTGCTGCACACGCTCGCCCAGGCCGTGTCCGACCTCAACGTCATGCTCTCGCCGTTCCTCCCGCACTCGAGCAACGCCGTCGACGCGGCGATCGGCGGCACCGGGGACATCCAGCCGATGCCGCGCCTCGAGGAGGTCGACGACCTCGAGAACGACCGCAGCTACCCGATCATCACCGGGGACTACTCGAGCCCCACGCCGTGGGCGACCCGGCCCGTGCGGGTCGGTGCGCCGGTGGGCAAGCCGTCGCCGATCTTCACCAAGCTCGACGACGCCGTGGTGGCCGACGAGCTCGACCGCCTCGGCGTGGACGGGGCCGCGGCGGCCTCGGGTTCCACGGAGGCGGCCGGTCCGGCCGGTTCCGCCTCGTGAGCGGGGAGAACGGGAAGAAGAAGGAACGGGGCTTCCCGCCGGCGGGCGACCCGCTGCCGGCGGGCGTGGTCGACAACCACACGCACCTGCCGCTGCTGGCGGCCGACGGTTCACCGCTCGACCCCGACGATGCCGGGCTGCCCGGCGGCGCCGACCCCCTGACGACCGACGACCAGCTCGCGCGCGCGGCGGAGGTCGGGGTGCTCGGGCTGCTCAGCGTGGCCTGCGACGTCCCGAGCCTCGCCGGAACCGTCGCGCTCGCCCACGAGCACGCCGCGATCGCCGCCGCCGTCGCGATCCACCCCAACGAGTCGGCGCTGCACGCCCGCGCCTTCGACGTGGCGCCCGACGGCCTCGAGCCCGACGTCCGGGACCACCACGAGCTCACCCCCGCGCAGGCCTTCGACCGGGTGGCGGAGCTGGCGACGGACGACCGCGTGGTCGCCGTGGGGGAGACGGGGCTCGACTTCTACCGCACGGCCGCCGGGCGGGGGCACGACGCGCAGGTCGCCGCCTTCCGCGACCACCTCGCGCTCGCCCGCGAGCTCGGCAAGCCCGTCCAGATCCACGACCGCGAGGCCCACGAGGAGGTCGCCGAGATCCTCCTGCGCGACGGCGCCCCGGAGCGCACGGTCTTCCACTGCTTCTCCGGGGACGAGCGGCTCGCCCGGCAGTGCGCCGAGAACGGCTGGTACGTGTCCGTCGCCGGGCCCGTGACGTTCAGGAGCAACGATGCGCTGCGCGAGGCGATCTCGCTCGTGCCGCTCGGGCAGCTCCTCGTCGAGACCGACTCGCCCTACCTCACGCCCGTCCCGTTCCGCGGGCGGCCCAACGCGAGCTACGTGCTCCCGCGGACGGTGCGGGCGCTGGCGGAGCTGCGCGGCCTCGACCTCGCCGAGCTGTGCGAGCGGCTGACCGCGACGACCCGTGAGGTCTACGGCGGGTTCTGGGGATCCGTGGCCTGACGTGCTGCGTCCTGCACGTCGGGGGGCTCAGTCCGGCCGGGAATCCGCCGCCGACCCGCGCCGTCTCGCGTGTCGGGGGAGGGCCTCGGCCCGGTCACGGCGAGGTCACGTCCCCTGGTCGCGGGCCCGCGCGGACAGGGTCGCCGTCACGAGCCGTTCGTCGTCGTCGATCCCCGCTCTACCACGCGTTGTGGGCCACGTCGCACCGGGAGGTGCGCGCCGTCGTCGTGACCTTGACCTCAGAGCACCGTGACGACCTTGTTGTCAGATCACAGAACGGTTACGTTCGGTCACGCCCCCGGCCCCTGAACGAATGGATCGACCCCCCGTGACCGACACAGCCACGTCCACCAACCGCGCCGACCGGTTCCGCCGGCACCAGCGCGGGGTCATGGCGACCGTGCTGGCAGGCGTCGCGCTGCTCGGCGCCGGAGGCGTGATGGCCGCGAACGCCGGCCTCGGAGCGGACCCGGGCACCGGCTCCGCCGCGGGCGCCGCACTCGTCGAGCCGGTCGAGCGTGTCGACGCCGCCGGTCGCTCGACCGCCCAGCGCATCGCCCTCGACGCCGCCGAGGAGGCGTCCACCACCTACACCGTGACCGTCGACGGCGAGACCCTCACCTTCACGACCACCGCGCAGATCCTCGACGAGGCGCTGCACGAGGCCGGCATCCAGATCGGCGCCGACGACCGCGTGTCCGCCCCGCTGGCCGGCCCGGTCACCGACGTCGAGATCGTCCGCGTGACCACCGACTCGGTCACCGAGGAGGTCGTCGACGAGCACGGCACCACGGAGCAGGAGACCGACGAGCTCTACGTCGGCGAGACCCAGGTGCAGACCGAGGGCGTCGACGGCCGCGTCGTCAACACCTACCGCGTGATCTCGGCCGAGGGTGAGGAGGACGCGCGCGAGCTCGTCGCCAGCGTCACGGTCGACGAGCGGGTCGACGAGGTCGTCCTCGTGGGCACCCGCGAGCGCGAGCCGGAGCCCGTCCAGGCGGAGCCGGCCGAGGAGGCCCCCGCGGCGGAGGCGCCGGCCGAGGCCGAGGCCCCCGCGGCCGAGGAGCCCGCCCCCGCGTACACCGGCGGCGACCCCCGCTCGATCGCGCAGAGCATGATGGCCTCGCGCGGCTGGGGCGGCGACCAGTTCTCCTGCCTCAACTCCCTCTGGGAGCGCGAGTCGGGCTGGAACCACACCGCGATGAACCCGTCGTCCGGCGCCTACGGCATCCCGCAGTCGCTGCCGGGCTCGAAGATGGCCAGCCACGGCGCCGACTGGCGGACCAACCCCGCCACGCAGATCGCCTGGGGCCTGGACTACATCGCCGGCCGCTACGGCACCCCGTGCGGTGCGTGGGGCCACTCGCAGAGCGTCGGCTGGTACTGAGCGACCCGGGTCTGAGCGCCCGACCGGTTCGGAGCCTGATCGCCCGACCCGCAGACCGAGCGCCGAGCCGCATCCCACCGGGGTGCGGCTCGGCGCTTCTGCGTCCGGCAGGCGCCCCTGCCCGACGCACGTAGGCTGTCCCCTTGTGAACGAGCCGTCCGACGTCGCGCTGCTGGGCGCCTCGGACGTCCGCGCCCTGGCCGAGCGGCTCGGCGTGCGCCCCACCAAGACCCTCGGCCAGAACTTCGTGCACGACGCCGGCACCGTGCGCCGCATCGTGCGGGCCGCCGGCGTGCAGCCGGGCGACCGCGTCCTCGAGATCGGGCCCGGCCTCGGCTCCCTCACGCTCGCGCTGCTCGAGGCGGGGGCGGACGTCGTCGCCGTCGAGATCGACCCGGTCCTCGCCGCCGCGCTGCCCGCCACCGTCGCCGAGCGCGCACCGGGCGCCGCGGACCGGTTCGAGGTGGTCCTCGCCGACGCGATGCGCCTGGCGGAGCCGGACCTGCTGCCGGGCGCGGCGCCGACCAGGCTCGTCGCCAACCTCCCGTACAACGTGGCGGTGCCCGTCCTGCTCACCGCGCTCGAGCACCTGCCGACGGTGACGGAGGTCCTCGTCATGGTGCAGGCGGAGGTGGCCGACCGGCTCGCGGCCCCGCCCGGGTCGCGCACGTACGGCGTTCCGTCGGCCAAGGCCGCCTGGTGGACGAGGGCGGAGCGCGCCGGGACGATCGGCCGGCAGGTGTTCTGGCCGGTGCCGAACGTCGACTCGGCGCTCGTGCGGCTCACCCGGCGGCCCGAGCCCGTGGCAGGAGCGGATCGCCGCGAGGTGTTCGCCGTCGTCGACGCGGCGTTCGCGCAGCGGCGCAAGACCCTGCGCTCGGCCCTGGCCGGATGGGCCGGTTCGCCCGCCGCGGCCGAGGAGGCGCTGCGGGCGGCGGGCGTGGATCCGTCGGCGCGCGGGGAGACCCTGACGATCGTCGAGCTCGCCGCGGTCGCGGCCGCCCGCGCCGATGCCGCCGGAACGTCCCCGACGCCGGAGCCTCGCCCGGGTGCATCGGGGGCACCCGACGTCACGTCCGCCACCGGGGACTCCCCGACGGCGGAGGCTCGCCCGGGTGCATCGGCCGCCACGGGGGAGACCGTCACCGAGGAGGACGCATGAGCGAGATGTCCGCGCCCGAGAGCGCGCTGCCGGGCCCGGTCACCGTCCGCGCCCCGGGCAAGGTCAACCTCTCGCTGCGGGTGGGCCCGCCGCGCGCCGACGGCTTCCACCCGCTCGTCACGGTCTTCCAGGCGCTCGACCTCGGCGAGCACGTGACGGCGGCCCCGGCGCCTCGCGGCAGCACGACGGTCCGGCTCGCGCAGCACGTGGACGGCGTGCCGCTCGGCGCCTCGAACCTCGCGGCGCGGGCCGCCGAGGCGCTGCGGGCGGCGACCGGCGTGGACGCGGGCGTCGAGCTGACGATCCACAAGAACGTGCCGGCCGCGAGCGGGATGGCCGGCGGCAGCGCCGACGCCGCGGCGGCGCTCATGGCCTGCGACGCGCTGTGGGGCACCGCGCTCGGCGCCTTCGACCTGCACGCCCTCGCGGCCAACCTCGGCTCCGACGTGTCGTTCCCGCTGCTCGGCGGCACGGCGCTGGGGACGGGGCGGGGGGAGCGCCTCGTCGTGCTGCCGGACACCGGGGCGTGGCACTGGGTGCTCGCCACGCAGGCGACCGGCCTGTCGACCCCGGCCGTGTTCAACGCCTACGACGCGCTGCACGGGTACCCGCGCGGGGGGCCGCCGTCGGCGCCGAGCATGCTGCACGAGCCGGCCGCGCCGGACGCCCACACGCACTCCGACGACGCGGAGGCCGGCGGTCTCCACCCCGGCGCCCACGAGGCCGCGCTCGGCGACGCACTCGTCGAGGGCGACCCGGCGGCGCTCGGCCGCCTCCTGCTCAACGACCTCACCGAGCCGGCCCTCGAGCTGCGCCCCGAGCTCGGGGACGTCCTCGCGGCGTTCGAGCGAGCCGGTGCGCTCGGCGCCGTGCTGTCCGGATCCGGCCCCACGGTCGCCGCCCTCGCGCTCGACGCCGCGCACGCGGAGTCGATCGCCGCCGTCGTCCGGGCGGCCGAGGTGGCCGACCGGGTCCTCACGACGACGGCGCCCGCGCGCGGCGCCCACGTCGTCGACGCGGCACCGGGCCCCGCGGCACCGGGCGCTGCGACACACCCCGGGGGAGCGGCCTGATGGCGCACCTGCTCGGCGCGGAAGGGCTGCGCCTCATGGCGGGCCCGCGCGTGCTGCTCGACGGCGTCGGGCTCGGGGTCGACGACGGCATGCGGATCGGCGTCCTCGGCCGCAACGGCGCCGGCAAGTCGAGCCTGCTCGGCGCGCTCGCGGGCCGGCGTCCGCTCGACGGCGGGCGCGTCACCTCGCCGTCGGGCACCCGGATCGCCGTGCTCGACCAGAAGGACACCCTGCCGCCCGGGGCGAGCGTCCTCGACGCCGTGCACGGCGGGCTCGCCGAGCACGAGTGGGCCGGCGACCGCGCGGTCCGCGAGCTCCACGAGGGCCTGATCTCCGAGCTCTCCCTCGACGTCGACGTCGACACGCTCTCCGGCGGCCAGCGTCGCCGCGTGGCCCTCGCGTCCGTCCTCGCCGCCCCCGCCGAGGTGCTCGTCCTCGACGAGCCCACCAACCACCTCGACGTCGAGGGTGTCGCCTTCCTCGCCGCCCACCTGCAGGAGCGCTTCGCCTCGGGCCGCGGCGCACTCCTCGTCGTCACGCACGACCGTTGGTTCCTCGACGCCGTGTGCACGCGCGTCTGGGACGTCGTGCCCGGCCACGACGGCGCCGGCGGCCGCTCCCCGGTACCCGGCCACGTCGAGGTCTACGACGGCGGGTACGCGGCCTACGTGCTCGCGCGGGCCGAGCGCGAGCGCAGCGCGGCGGTGGCGGCGCAGAAGCGCAACAACCTCCTGCGCAAGGAGCTCGCCTGGCTGCGCCGGGGTGCGCCCGCCCGGACCTCCAAGCCGAAGTTCCGGCTCGACGCCGCGGCCGCCCTCATCGCCGACGAGCCGCCGCCGCGCGACTCCCTCGCCCTGACCGACGCCGCGGGCGCCCGGCTCGGCAAGGACGTCCTCGACCTCGAGGGCGTCACCGTGCAGTACGACGTGCCGCCCCCGATCCTCGACGACGTCACGTGGCGACTCGCGCCCGGCGAGCGCGTCGGCATCGTCGGGGCGAACGGCGCGGGCAAGTCGACCGCGCTGCGCCTCCTCGCCGGGCTGCAGGAACCGACGTCGGGGCGGGTCAGGCGCGGGAAGACGGTCGACCTCGCCGTCCTCACGCAGGACACCGGTGAGCTCGACGAGATCCCTCGGATGCGCGTGGTCGAGGCGGTCGCCGACGTCGCCGAGCACGTCTCGATGGGCGGGGCCGACCTCAGCGCGAGCCAGCTCATCGAGCGCCTCGGGTTCGCCCGCGAGCGACAGTGGACGCGGGTCTCGGAGCTCTCGGGCGGTGAGCGGCGTCGGCTCCAGCTGCTGCGCCTGCTCGTGGCCGGGCCGAACGTGCTGCTGCTCGACGAGCCCACGAACGACCTCGACACCGACACCCTTGCCGCGGTCGAGGACCTGCTCGACTCGTGGCCCGGCACGCTGATCGTCGTCAGTCACGACCGCTACCTGCTTGAACGCGTCACCGATCACCAGGTGGCCGTCATCGGCGGCGCGATCCGCGACCTGCCGGGCGGCGTGGAGGAGTACCTCGCCCTGCGGCGCGGCCAGCGCGCGTCCTCCGGGGAAGGACGGGTCCAGGCCGCGGGGCAGCGCCCGACGGCGGAGGGCGGGTCCGGCACGAACCTCGCCCCGGGAGGGGCTGCCGGGGGAGCCGTGGCCGGTGGCGCGGGCCGTCCGGCGGGCGCGACCGATGCTGCGCGCGAGCGCGAGGCGCGGAAGAACCTCGGGCGGATCGAGCGCCGGATGACGAAGCTGAGCGGCCAGATCGAGCGGCTCGACGCGCAGATGGCCGAGGCCGCCGAGCAGCAGGACGTCGGTCGGATCACCTCGCTCGCCGCGCAGTCCGACCAGCTGCGGGCGGAGTCGGACGCCCTCGAGGAGGAGTGGCTGCTCACCGCCGAGGAGCTCGAGGGCTGACGCGACGACTGGTGTCTTCGACCGGCACGGGTTCACCGGTCGACCACGTGACGGTCGTGCGCGAGCAATCGAATGTTCATATCCCCGTGATGTCGTGGGCGGACCCGTACCCATCCACGACGCGAGGACACCCCCATGCTCTTCCCACGCCCCGGGCGACTCCCGGCGGTCGCCGTCACGGCTGCCCTGCTCGCCACTCTCGCCCCCTCGGCGGCGGTCGCCGACGACGTCGAGGACGACCGCACGAACGTCATCCTGCTCATCGCCGACGGCATGGGGTACAACCACATCGACGCGGCCAGCCTCTACGAGCACGGCACCGCGGCCTACCAGGACCAGGCCGACAACCCCTATCTCGCGGCCCACGGCTCGGACAGCGTGACGTCGGAGGTCTACCAGGAGTTCGAGACGCAGCTCTCGGTGGACACCGGCTACGTCTTCAGCCCCGAGTACTCGACGATCGACGCGTGGGGGCACCCGCAGAACGCCACCCGCGACCAGCTCGACGGCTCCTGGCTCAACGTCACGGACTCCGGAGCCGCGGCGACCGCCCTGTCCACGGGCGTGCGCACGCGCGGCGGGTATCTCGGCTGGGACCGTGACGAGGAGCCGCTCACGGACATGGTCGACATCGCGAGCGAGCACGGCCTCGCGACAGGCGTGGTCACCAGCGGTCAGTTCTGGGGCGACACCTCGGCCGGGTTCGCCGTCCACGCCGACGACGGCGACGAGGACCTCATCATCGACCAGCTCCTGCGCCACGAGGACCTCGACGTGGTCATGGGCGGCGGCCACCCCGCGTACTCGAGCGACGGCGAGGCCCAGACGCCGAGCTACCACAACATCCCGCGCGAGGACTGGGAGGCGATCGCGGCCGGCGACACGAGCACGGGGCTCGCGGGCTGGACCCTGGTCGACGAGCGCGCAGACTTCCAGGCGCTCGCGACCGGTGACACCCCGGACCAGGTCCTCGGCGTGGCCCAGACGGCCGGTGCCCTCACCCATGACCGCTCCGGCGACCGGGAGATCCCGAACGCCGCGCCCGTCGCGGAGAACGTCGCTCGCCTCCCGGAGCTTGCGGCGGCGAGCCTCAACGTCCTGTCGAACGCGAGCGACGACGGCTTCTTCGCCATGATCGAGCAGGCGAACGTCGACGGCGCCGGCCACGCCGGCGAGCTCGGGCGCACGATCGAGAACATGCTCGACTTCAACGCCACGGTCGACGCGGTCGTCGAGTGGGTCGACTCGGAGTCCAGCTGGGAGGAGACCACGGTCATCGTCACCTCCGACCACGAGACGGGGAACCTCTGGGGCGGCGGCACCCTCGGCGAGGACGGCATCGAGATCACGGGGGAGTTCCAGCCCCTGACCGGGACGGCGGGCGAGCTGCCCGCGGCGGAGTTCACCGACTTCACCGACCTCAAGGAGAACGAGAACGAGGAGACCCCGCACTATCACACGCACCAGATCGTGCCGTTCTTCGCCCGCGGCGCTGCCGCCGAGGAGTTCGCGGCGGTCGCCGACTCGACCGACCCGGTGCGCGGGGACTACCTCGAGAACACCGACATCGCCGAGGTCATCCACGCGCAGATCCGGGCGGCCGCGCAGGAGCCGGACCCCGAGCCGGAGCCGGAGCCCGAGCCGCCGGCCCACCAGGACCACGGGTTCTTCCTCAGCAACGACTGGGAGGGCACCACGCACCACGCCTTCCGGTACGGCCGCTACTCCGACGACGTGCTCATCGGCGACTGGGACGGCGACGGCACGGACTCGATCGCCGTCCGCCGCGGCAACATCTATCTCGTCTCCAACGCACCGCGCGGCGGGAGCGCCGACCGCGTCCTGTCCTACGGGCGAGAGAGCGACGTCGTGCTGGTCGGTGACTGGGACGGCGACGGCGCCGACACGCTCGCCGTGCGTCGCGGGAACGCGTACTTCGTGGCCAACTCGCTGGGCGGTGGGAACGCCGACCACGAGCTGCGGTACGGCCGTTCGGGCGACGAGGTCCTCGTCGGTGACTGGGACGGCGACGCCACGGACACCTTCGCCGTGCGTCGCGGGAACGCGTACTTCGTGGCCGACACCCTGGACGGGGGTGACGCCGACCGGACGTTCGAGTACGGGCGCAGTGGTGACGTCACGCTCGCCGGCGACTGGGACGGTGACGGCACCGACACGTTCGCCGTGCGCCGGGGCAACGCCTACTTCGTGAAGAACAGCCTGTCCGGCGGGAACGAGGACGTCCTCGTGCACTACGGCCGGTCCGGCGACGAGGTGCTCGTCGGCGACTGGGACGGCGACGGCGCCGACACCCTGGGCCTGCGGCGCGCGCCCTGACCGGCAGGCGGCCGAGGGGGTGCTGAACGCGTCCCCTCGGCCGCCGGCGTCCGCGCGACACGCGCAATCTGTGATGCGGAGACATGTCGGAACTCGCTGACCAGAACCTCACTCCATGACAATGTTGTCGATGTGGGGCCGAGCGACGCTGCCGGCCCGTCCCGCCTGACCTCGGTGGACCCGGCCGGTTCGGGCCTCCTGACCGGCGCGAACCGCGAGCCGACGGGCCGATCGGCCCTCACGCCGTGAGATCGGCTCGTCCGTTGGGTCCCGGCACCCGGTGGCGGGCGGCGTCTGGACACCGTCTGGACATCGACTCGACAATTGTCCGACGTCGCCACCCGGCATTTCTCGACACCCCTCATTTCCCGGGACCGTGCGTGACCGATTCCGGCTTTCGGACGCGGCGCAAACGTCCGGACCATCAGGTGGTTGTTGACAGGTCGTCGGTGCGGGGGTTTCCTACAAAAAGGCATCTCCGTCAAGCCGGAGCGGCCCGCAGATCAGAGCGAACGTGTCGGTGAGGAAGTTCCGTCCGCGCCCGGGCGGCCTCGACCCGCGAGACGACCGTGGTGCCCACGGCGCCCGCCCGTCGGGCTCACCGTCGCGAGCGGCGGCGGCGAGGATCGAGCCGCAGCTCGCGCTGATCCGCGGCACACCGCGCGAGTCCGGCCTGTCGGAGGGTGGTGTCGTCGCAGTCGGACGGCGTGGGACCGGCCGGCCCCACGCCGGCCGGGTACGCCGAGGCCACCGGTCGCGGCTTCCCCCGGCCGACGATCGTGCGTCCCCTCGGAATGTTTCAAAGGAGCACATCGCCATGGCACGGCCATTCATTGTGGCGTCACACCTTCCTTCGTGCCCATTTGCAGGAATGGGCGTATTCAGAGATGGTGCCGGACGGGTGAATGAATCATGCGCGCTGCATTTTCCTGGCTGAACCCGGACGCGGACGGAATCTGGAGCGACGACCCGAACTCCGCGGTCGAGGAGCTGTTGCGCGCGGTCACCGTCGACCACGTTGGCGCCCTGCTCGTCGGGACGCCCGAGGACCGTCGAGCGGTGACCCAGGAGGCCGTCGACCGGCTCCGGGCCGAACGCCCGGTCTACCACCTCCACGGCAGCGAGTTCGTCGCCGATCTCCCGTACGGCGCGCTCTCGATCCTTCAGGCCCGCTCGGACGTCGGTCCCGCGCCGACCTGGTTCCGGATGGCGAAGGTCCTCGGCGACTTCCTCGCGCCCGAGGGGCAGGAACCGGCCGTGGTCTTCCTCAGCCGTCCGCGGCAGATGGACCAGGGATCGATCACCGTGCTCGCCCAGCTGGCCCACCAGCGGCGGGTCGTCCTCGTCGTGCAGTGCGACCGCACGACCGACGTGCCGGCCGATCTTGCCGCCCTCGCACGGGCCGGCAACCTCGCGCGGGTCGGCGTCCGTCCGCTCACGCCGAGCGGGACCCGTGCCCTCCTCGTCGACCATCTCGGCGGGCCCGTCTCCCGCGTGGCCGCCACGGTGCTGTGGCGGTACGGCGGCGGGCACCTCGGCAGGCTCCGCAGCATCGCCGACGACTGCGTCGCCTCCGGGAAGCTGCGCCGGTCGGACGGCCGGTGGGTCCTCGTCGACGGCCCGCTGCAGAGCGGCCGGGGCATCCCGGGCGAGGACGTCGTGCTGCGCCGCCTCCCCGCCGACCGCCGCGCCCTCCTCGAGGCGCTGGCGGTGCGCGGCTGCGTCGAGGTGGGCGGGCTCGTCCACGACGACTCCGGACGCGAGCTGGACGCCCTCCAGGCCCAGGGCATCGTCACGATGCGACGCACGCCGTCGGGCACGCTGGCGCAGGTCGAGCCGATGTGGCGCGACCGAGTCCTCGCCGGGCTCGAGCCCGAGCGGAGACAGGCCCTCGAGCAGGAAGCGACGGCGCGCGACGGACTCGCCCGCACGCTGAACCGTGCGCAGGACCTCCTCGCCTCGGTCGACGTCGGGGGCGCGCTCGCCGTGCTCGCGACCGTCCCCGCACTCGACGACCCGCGACCAGGTCCCGCGGACCCCGACCTCGCACCGCACGGTCCCGAGGAGCACGACGACGCACCCCCGCCAGGTGCGGCGGCGGATGTGCGGGGCCACCTGGTGTGGATGAGCGCCCGGGCACTCCTCGCGGCCGGCGACGTCGGCGGGGCCGACTCGCTGGTGACGGCCGCCGCACGTGCGGGGGACCCGTGCCTCATCGTGCTGTCCGCGACGATCGCCGCGCTCGTGGGCGACCGGCCGCGCAGCGAGCGCCTGCTCGCCGAGACGCGCGCGACCCAGGAGGGCAGCCGGCTCGACCCGCGCCCGGCGGGGCGCAACCGCGAGACCGTGCGGCTGCGCGCCGAGGCGACCTGCGCGGAGCTCCTCGCGCTCGGTGACGACCAGGACGCCGCGCGCTCGCTCGTGGCCGGCCTCGACTCCACGCTGTCCACGTTCCGCGCGCGGGGCGTGCTCGACAGCGTGATCGGGCCCTACGACCGCGCGGCGATCGCGGTGTCCATGCTCGAGACCACCGTGCGGTGCGGGGACCTCGAGCTCGCCCGGGCGATGGCCCAGGGGCTCGTGGTCGCCCGGCACGGCAACCCGCAGGCGGTGCTCGACGCCGAGCTGGTGCTCGCCGCCGTCGACCTGCTCGTCGGCCTGCCCGACCGTGCGGAGGAGGCTGCCCTGGAGCTGGTGGAGCAGGCGCGGGCGATGGGGAACGACCATGCCGAGGAGGTGGCTCTGACGATCGTCGAGTCGTGCCGGTCGGGGACCGGACGTCTCGACGAGACGTCGGTGCCGCGGTGGACGGAGCAGCGGGTGCGCCGGGCCGCGGACGGTCCGACCCAGTGGGGCCGGCTGGGCTGGTTGACGGCCGTCATCGGTGCGGTGACGCCCGATCCCGACCGCGCCGATGCCGGCGCCCCTGCCCGCCTCGCGGTGCTGGCCGACCGTGCGGCCGCGGCGGGCCACCACCTCGTCGAGATGCACGCGCTGCTGTCCGCGGCCCTGGTCGGCGACCGCGGGGTCGCCGACCGGCTCAGGGCGGTGGCCGCACGGACGCAGGCGGTCGTCTCGCGCGCCTGCGAAGCGCTCGGGGACGCCGTGCTCGACGACGACCACGTGCGGTCGGCGGCCGCCCTGACGGAGATGGCCGAGGCCGGGTACCTGGCCTGGCGCTACAGCGGCCCGGCGTCGATGATCGCGAGCCTCCCGGCGGCGAACGCGCGCCGGCTCGCCGGGGCGGTGGCACGGATCCAGGTGCCCGCCGCCCCGCAGGCGGCGGACGACACCCCGGGCTGGCTGCAGGCGCTGACGCCGCGTGAGCGGGAGATCGCCGGGATGGTGGTCGACGGGCTCTCGAACGCGTCGATCGCCCGCCGGCACAGCATCTCCGTCCGCACGGTCGAGGGACACCTCAACCAGGTGTACGCCAAGCTGCAGGTCCGCGGGCGGTGGGGGCTGAGCCGGCTCGCCGCCGAGTCGCCCGCGCTGCGCACGGCCGGGGACCCGGCATGACGGTCACCGCCGTCCCGCTGTGGGGTGCCGAGCTGGCCGCCCTGCACGACCGGCTCGCGGACGTCGACCGCGCGGGGGTCGTCGTCGTCGGCGGCCCCGGGTCCGGCACGACCTCGCTCGTCGGGGCGCTCCTGGCCGACGGGGTGGGGCCGGCCTCCCTCACCCTGCAGTGCGGGCCCGCCCTCGTCGACGTCCCCTACGGGGCGCTCGCCCCGTTCCTCACGGACCTCGATGCCGTCCGTGGCCCGGTCGACGTGCTGGCGGCCGTGCAGGCACGCCTGGACGGGCTGACCGGGCGCGGGGCGGCCGGCGCCGGCTCGCGCCCCGTCATCGTGGTGGAGGACTGCCAGTTCCTCGACGCGGCCAGCGCGTTCGTCCTCGCGCTGCTCGCCCAGAACCGTGAGGCGCTCCTGGTCGCCACCAGCGTGGGACTGCGGGGGGAGTCGGGCCTGGGCGCCCTGGTCGACACCGGACTCCTCGCCACCGTGACGATGCCGCCCATGGGGCACGACCAGACGCGTGACCTGTGCGCCTCGCTCGCCGGCGGCCGTCCCACGGACGGCGCCGTCGGGACAGTCGTCGGGATGACGGGAGGCATGCCCGGCCTCGTCGTCGCCTACATGGCCTCGGCCGCGAGCCAGGGGCAGATCGTGCGCGCGGAGGACGAGCACCGAGGCGGCCCCGGCGCGGACCTGTGGACCCTGCTGCGCCCGGCGCCGGCGGTCGACGAACGCCTCGTCGAGGTCGTCGAGGGCATGCAGTCCGAGCTCACCGAGCAGCAGCAGACGGTGGTGACCATGCTGGCGCTGGCCGGCAGGATGCCGGCGGCGGAGCTGCGCGCGCACGTGGGCGACCAGGTGGAGGACCTCGCCGACACGCACGTCACGCGGCCCGCCGAGGGCGGGACGGTCGAGCTGTCGGCCGAGCTCTACAGCGAGGTGCTCCGCACGATCACCCCGCCCGGTCGCGGCGCCGAGCTCCTCGCCCGCTGGGGAGCCGCCGGGAGTCACGCCGACGGCCGCGCCCTGCGGGGCCTGCCCGCCCGGAGCGTGGCGTGGGCGCTGGACAACGGGCTCCCCGTGGCCGATGTGGACCGGGTGGCCGCCGGGTACGAGCACCTGGCCGCGCGCGACCTGGCCGCCGCATGGTTCCTCGCGGCCCGGAGCGAGGACTCCTCGTGCGAGCGGATCGTGGCGCTGCGCGCCGAGGTCATGCTCGCCGCGACGCGGTCGGACTCCGGAGGCGCCGACCTCACCCGGCTCGTCGACACCACCGCCGACACCGACCTGCTGGTCGAGGCGCTGGTCGCTCTCGCCATGGACCGCGTCTGCAGCGGCGGCGCCCCGACCCCCGTCGCCGCGCTCGCCGAGGTCTGGCTCGAGTGCCAGGCCCGGGCGCTGCGGAGCGGGCGACCGGCCCCCGTGGTGCCCGTGCGCGTCGCCACCTGGCTGTCGGCGATCGACCGGCTCGACGCCCCCGGCGACGCGGCACGCCTGCTCGACACCTCGGCCGGGCTCACGACCGACCCGACGCTCCCGCCGGCGCTCCGGTGCGTCGCGCACTGGGTGCGCCGACGTCTCCTCACGCGGGCGGGGCGGCTCGTCGACGCGGTCGAGGAGGCCACGCGCGCCCACGCCCTCGCCTCGGCCGACCCGCGGACCCGCGCGCGCGTCGGCGGTCACGCCGCGGCCTACCTGGTGGAGTCGCTCCTGCTGGTGGGAGACCTGGCCGGCGCGGACCGGGTGCTCGCCGAGCAGCACGGCGGATCGAGCCACCGCTGGCACGCATGGGCGGGGACGGTCCAGGCGATGCGGGGCGCGCTCGAGCTCGCCCGCGGCCGGACCCGGCTCGCGCTGCGGCTGCTCCGGGACGCCGGCCCGGACCTCGACCGCTGGGACCCGGTCCACCTCACCCCGCTCGTCCGCTCGCTCGAGGCCGCCGCCTCCCCGCTGCCCGTCGGCGCACCGTCGGGTCGCGCCGGCGGACTCGCGGACCGGCTGCGCACCGAGGGCGGGTACGGCACCACCGAGCAGCGGCTGCTCGCCCTGACGATCGCCGAGATCGTCGACGACCCGGACGCGCCCGACCCGGACCGGGCGCCGCTCTGGCGACGTCTCGCCGAGGCCCCGGGGCTCGCGGATCACCCGGCCGTGCTCTGGCAGGCCCTCCTGGTCGCGGCCGCCGTGCGTGACCCGGACGGCGACCATGCCGAGCTGCTCGCCGGCATCCACGCGGCGAGCACGAGGCTCGACGGCAGACGGGCCGAGCGGGTCGCCCGTGCCTACGACCCGTCGATCGCCGACGACCCGGTCCGCCTCGCACAGGTCGCCGACCGCTGTCGCGGCGACGGCGACCCGGCGCTCGCCGCCGACACCTGGGCGCGCGTGGTCCGTCTGCACCACGGGGCGAACGACCTGCGGCGGCGCGGCGAGGCCCTGCGGCACCTGCAGGACGCGGTCGGTGCGCTCGGCGGGGTACCCGGCCGCTACGTGCGCGCGGCCCTCGACCTCGGCGCCCTCACCCCGAGGGAGCGGGAGATCGTCGCCCTGGCACTGGAGGGGCACCGGAGCGTGGAGATCGCCCGGATCCTCGTCGTCTCCCCCCGTACGGTCGAGGGACACCTCTACCGGGTGTTCAACAAGCTCGGCATCAGCGACCGCGCCGAGCTGCGCGACGTCTGGCGCTGACCGTCCCCGTCGCCTGACCGTCGCCACGAGCCGACCGTCCCCATCGCCCGAGCGCCCCCGGTCCCGCGACCGGGGGCGCTCGTCGCGTGCGGTCCCGGGACCGCACGCGCCCGCCGCGTCCGGGTGGTCGTGCGCGCGGGGGACGTGGGTCCAGGTGCCGTCCGGGTGGTCGGTGCGCGAGGCGGCCGCCGGCGCAGGTGGCAGCGGGCGGTGAGCGAGTAGCGGCCACGGATGCCGCCCCACGGGCACGTTCCTAGTGTCGTTCCCGAGCCGGCGGACCCGCCGCCGGAGCGCCGGAGACGTCCCCCCGACACCGCCGGAGCTGCCATCCCCCCGGAGCCCCTCGTGCCTCAGCAGTCGACGACGACCGACCACGCCACCACCGACCGGCGCACCGGCACCCTGTCCCGCACCGACGCGGGCGGGGCCGGCGCACCCGTCGACCTCCTCACCCCTCCGACCGGCCTCGACGTCGGCGTCGCGAGCCCCGCGCCGGCCGCACCGAGCCCCCTGCGCCCCGAGGTCGCCCCGAGCCAGGGTGCCGACCGCCGCGCGACCCACTGGTCCGCCAGCTACCGCCACCGCGTCCTCGCCACCGACCTCGCGGTCCTGCTCCTCGTCGTCGGGATCGGTGCCCTGGCCTCGCCCCGCCGGGGCGAGGGACCTGCGGAGGTCGCGATCGGCGTCGGGCTCGGTCTCGTGTGGCTCCTCGCGCTCCAGCTCTTCCGTACGCGCTCCCCGCGGCGGATGGCGGTCGGGGCCGAGGAGTACAAGCGGGTGGTCAACGCGACGGCGGCCACGGCGGGGGTGGCCTGCGCGGCCGCGGTACTGCTCGGCCCCGTGGCCTTCGCGGCCGTCCGCCCCCATCTCGTCCTCACCGTCCCGGTCGGCCTGCTCGCCCTCCTGCTCGGCCGGTGGTCGTGGCGGTCCTGGCTCCACACGCTGCGGCTGCGCGGCGCCGCCCTGTCGGACGTCGTCGTGGTCGGCGAGCAGTCCGACGTCGCCTACGTGACCCGGCAGATCGCCCGGCGCTCGGCCGTCTGCTACCGGGTGGTCGGCGTCGTCCTCGACACGGACCGCCCGCCGGCGGACCCGGCCACCCCGGGCGCGCCGCAGCCGGCCGCGCCCCTCGCCCCGCCCGGGGCGACGGCTCCGCCCACCTACTACGGGACCGAGCGCGTGCCGCAGGCGGTGACCGAGTTCGGGGCGGACGCCGTCATCGTGGCCGGCCCCCTGTCCGGCGGGACCCGGGCGATCCGCACGCTCGGCTGGGCGCTCGAGCCGACCAGGACCGAGCTCGTGCTCGTCTCGAGCCTCCTCGACGTCGCCGGTCCCCGGATCACGATGCGCCCCGTCGAGGGACTGCCGCTCATGCACGTCGACCGGCCCCGGTTCGAGGGCGGCCGCCACGTGGTCAAGCGGGCCCTCGACATCGTGGGGTCGACCGCGGCGCTGCTGCTCATGCTGCCCCTGTTCGCGGTCATCGCGATCCTCGTCCGGCGCGACTCGCCCGGGGGCGCGTTCTTCACCCAGACGCGCACGGGCCGGCACGGCCGGGCGTTCCGGATGAACAAGTTCCGCACGATGGTCACCACCGCCGAGGCGGACCGGGCGGCGCTCGCGGCACGCAACGAGGGTGCCGGGCCGCTGTTCAAGCTCAAGGACGACCCGCGGGTGACGAGGCTCGGTGCCGTGCTGCGCCGGCACTCCCTCGACGAGCTGCCGCAGTTCTGGAACGTCCTGCGCGGCGACATGTCGCTCGTGGGTCCCCGGCCGCCGCTGCCCGAGGAGGTGGCCGCGTACGAGGGCCACACCGGCCGGCGGCTCTACATCAAGCCGGGCCTGACGGGGCTCTGGCAGATCAGCGGGCGGTCGAACCTCGACTGGGAGGAGAGCGTCCGGCTCGACCTCTACTACGTCGAGAACTGGTCGGTCACAGGCGATCTCATGATCATGTGGCGGACCTTCAAGGTCATGGTCAGACCCGAAGGAGCGTACTGATGAGCATCGAGCCCGACGACACCCTGCACCCCCCGCTGCGGGCGGCGGTGATCGGTGCCGGGTACTGGGGCCCGAACCTCGCCCGCAACTTCGCGATGAGCACCGAGTGGGAGCTCGTGGCGGTGTGCGACACCGACCTCGAGCGCGCCGGCCGGCTCGCCCGACGTACGGGGCAGCCCGACGTCGTCGGATCGGTCGGCGAGCTGCTCGCCCGGGACGACGTCGACGCCGTGGCGATCGCCACCCCCGCGCGGACCCACCACGCGATCGCCATGGCGGCGATCGCCGCCGGGAAGCACGTCGTGGTGGAGAAGCCGCTGGCGGACACGACCGCGCGGGGTCGCGAGATGGTCGAGGCCGCCGACCGCGCCGGGACCGTGCTCATGGCCGACCACACGTACTGCTACACGCCCGCCGTCCTACGGATCAAGGAGCTCGTCGAGGCGGGCGAGCTCGGTGAGATCCTCTACGTGGACTCCACCCGGATCAACCTCGGGCTCGTCCAGCCCGACGTCGACGTCTTCTGGGACCTCGCCCCGCACGACCTGTCGATCCTCGACTTCGTGCTCCCCGGCGGCCTGGACCCCCTCAGCGTCGCGGCCGAGGGGGCGGACCCGCTCGACGCCGGCAAGGCCTGCGTCGGCTACCTCTCCCTGCCCCAGCGCTCGGGAGCCCACGTCCACGTCAACGTCAACTGGCTCTCGCCGACGAAGATCCGCCGGATGGTCATCGGTGGCAGCCGCCGCACCCTCGTCTGGGACGACCTCAACCCGCAGCAGCGCCTGAGCATCTTCGACCGCGGGGTCGACCTGGCGCGGCAGGAGGAGGTCCTCGGCGACACCGCCTCGCGCACGGACGTGACGATCTCCTACCGGACGGGCGACACGTGGTCGCCCGCGCTGTCCGAGTTCGAGCCGCTC
Organism: Georgenia sp. Z1344; assembly: GCF_049856295.1. Classification (GTDB taxonomy): domain Bacteria; phylum Actinomycetota; class Actinomycetes; order Actinomycetales; family Actinomycetaceae; genus JB111. The sequence continues at coordinate 81,858 of NZ_JBNDMZ010000008.1, forward strand.
GGCCTCATGGTCAGCCAGCTCGCGGCCTCCGTCCGCGACGGGTCGGTGCCCCCGACCGACGGACGGTCCGCCCTCCGTGTCCTCGAGGTGCTCGAGGCCGCGAGCGACTCCCTGGCCGGCAGGGGCCGGCACGTCGGCCTCGGCCGGTCGGTCGCCGTGGGGGCGGGGGACGCCCGCGCGTTCGAAGGGGTGCGGTGATGTCGGAGGTGACCACGCTGGACGGTGCCCGTGTCGTCGTCACCGGCGGTGCGGGGTTCATCGGCAGCCATGTCGTCGACGCGCTGCTGCGCGACCGGCGGCCGAGATCCGTCACCGTGGTGGACGACCTGACCAACGGTCGGCGCGAGAACCTGGCCACCTGGAGCGACGACCCGCGGATGGCTCTCGTCGTCGGCGACGTCCGCGACCGGTCCGTCATGGACGCCGTCCTCGAGGACGCGGACGTGGTCATGCACCTCGCGTGCCTGGGCGTGCGCCACAGCCTGCACTCGCCCGAGGAGAACCACTCGGTCAACGCGGACGGCTCGTTGACGGTGGGGCTGGCGGCGCGCGACGCCGGGGTCCGCCTGCTGCTGCACGTGAGCAGCAGCGAGGTCTTCGGCACCGCCCAGTACGCGCCGATGGACGAGCGACACCCGACCTGGCCGGAGACCGTCTACGGCGGAGCGAAGCTGGCCGGCGAGGCATACGCGCGGGCGATGGGACGGACGTACGGCCTTCCCGTGATCGTCGCCCGACCGTTCAACACATACGGCACCCGCAGCCACCACGAGGGGGACAGCGGGGAGATCATCCCGCGCACGATCGTGCGGATGCTCGCCGGTCACGCACCCGTGCTCTACGGCACGGGCGAGCAGACCCGCGACTTCATGCACGTGCGCGACACCGCCGCCGGGCTCGTCGCGCTCGCCGAGTGCCCCGCGGCCATCGGCGAGACCGTCAACCTCGGGACCGGCAGGGAGCTCGCCATGCGCGAGGTCTGCGAGGTGATCGCCGACGCCGTGGGGCGGCCCGACCTCGCGCCGGAGCTGCTGCCGGCACGCCCCGGCGACGTCGGCCGGCTGATGGTCGACGCCACGCGGATGGAGATGCTCACGGGATGGGCGCCGCGGACGGAGCTCGTCGACGGGATCGCCGAGCTCGTCTCGTGGTTCCGCGCGTCCGGGAGGACCGCGGACGAGCTGGCCGCCGAGGCGTCGACGACCAACTGGGGTCGGGCCGTGCCCGCCGCCCTCCGTGACGGGACGACCGCCGGCCGCGTTCTCGCACCGGCGCAGGCGGCCTCGCGATGAGCATCGAGGCTGCCGCGATGGACCGCATCAGCGTGATGAGGCCGTGGCTCGGGGCCGAGGAGATCGAGGCCGTCGCCGATGTCATCACCTCCGGGTGGGTGGCGCAGGGCCCGCGCACCGCCGACTTCGAGCGGGCGTTCAGCCAGGCGCAGGGGGTCCCCTTCGGGGTGGCGACGTCGTCGTGCACGACCGCCCTGCACCTCGCCCTCAAAGTCGCGGACGTCGGACCGGGCGACGACGTCGTCGTCCCCTCGCTGTCCTTCATCGCCACCGCGAACGCGCCGACCTACGTGGGGGCGCGTCCCGTCTTCGCCGACGTCGACCCCACCACCGGCAACGTCACCGCGGCCACGGTCGAGGCGGCCCTCACCCCGGCGACGACCGCCGTCATCGTGGTCGACCAGGGCGGTGTCCCCGTCGACCTCGGCCCGCTGCGGGAGCTGTGCGACCGGCGCTCGCTCGTCCTCATCGAGGACGCGGCGTGCGGCGCCGGCTCGACCTACGCCGGCGAGCCTGTGGGGGTCGGCGCGGACCTCACCACGTGGTCCTTCCACCCGCGCAAGCTGCTGACCACCGGCGAGGGCGGGATGCTCACGACCTGCCACCCCGAGTGGGCGGCGCGCGCACGACGCCTCCGCGAGCACGCGATGGACGTCTCCGCGGCCGACCGGCACACCGCGGTGCTCGCCGCCAAGGAGTCCTACACCGAGATCGGCTTCAACTACCGGATGACCGACCTGCAGGCTGCCCTCGGCCTCGTCCAGCTCGGTCGCCTGCCCGAGATGGTCCGGCGTCGCCGATCGCTCGCGGCCGACTACCGCACCGTGCTCGACAGCCTCCCGGACCTGCGCTGCGTGGCCGACCCGCCCTGGGGGACGACCAACTTCCAGTCCTTCTGGGTCGAGGTCCTCCCCGGCTTCCCGATGGGACGCGACGACCTGCTGGCCTGGCTCGCGGCCGACGGGATCTCCGCCCGCCGCGGCATCATGGCGGCCCACCTCGAGCCGGCCTACGCCGGGCACACCGGCACGCTCGGCCCACTGCCCGCGACCGAGCGGCTCACGCGCTCGACGATCATCCTCCCGATGTTCCACGCGATGACGGCCGAGGAGCTGGGGCGGGTGGTCGACAGCCTCGTCCTGGCGTCCCGGTCCCCGCAGCGGCCCTCGCGCCGGAGCCCGCTGGACGGGAGCCGGTGATGGCCGACATCCTCCTCGTCGCCGCGAGCGGTCTCGCCCGGGAGACGCTCGCCTCGGTCCGGGACGCCGGCACGGACCGGGTGGTCGGCATCCTCGACGACGACCCGGCGCTCGCCGGGACCACCGTGTCGGGGGTCCCGGTCCTCGGACCCGCCGCGCTGGCCGCGCAGCGGTCGGAGCGGCTGCTGCTCTGCCCCGGGCAGGGGGCCGCGCGGATCGCGCTGGCCGCCCGGTTGGCCGACCTCGGCGTGGGTGCCGAGCGGTACGCCGTGCACGTCCACCCCTCGGTCGTCATCGGCGCCGGCTCCGCCGTCGGCGCCGGCTCGATCCTGCTCGCGGGCTGCGTCCTCACCTGCGACGTCACCGTCGGTGAGCACGTCGTCCTCATGCCGCGCACGGTGCTCACCCACGACGACGAGCTCGCCGACGGCGTCACGTGCGCCGCCGGGGTCACGCTCGCCGGTCGGGTGCGCGTCGGGGAGCGGGCCTACCTCGGGATGCAGACGAGCGTCCGCCAGGACGTGCGCGTCGGAGCCGACGCCACGCTCGGGATGGGCGCGGTGGTGCTGCGCGACGTGCCGCCCGGCCGGACCTGGGTCGGCGCGCCGGCCGCCGAGCTCCGTCGCGACCGCGCCGGTGGTCCCGCACTGCCGCACCCGCGCCCCGTCGGGGTGCTGCCCCTGCTCACCTCCCACGGACGGATACGCGTGCCATGAGGATCCTCGTCTGCACCCCCGCGCTCGACATGGCCGGCAGCCGGCTCCAGGCGGTCGGGCTCGCCGACGCCGTGCGTCGCCGCGGGCACGAGCCCGTGCTCTACGCGCCGACCGGCGTGCTCGCCGAGCTCGTCGAGGCCGCCGGCCTGCCCTGGGTCCCCGCGCCGTCGGACATCTCCTCCCGCGCCTGGTCGCGGGGCCTCGCCGGGGTCGCCCGCGGGTGGGACGTCGACCTCGTCCACACCTACGAGTGGGCGCCGTCCCTGCGCGCGGCGTTCTCCGCCGGCCGCCGGTTGCCGCTGCTCATGACAGTCCTGGCCGCCGGGGCGCCGCGGTTCCTGCCCGCGCACGTGCCTCTCGTGGTCGGGACGCCCGCGCTCGCGGAGCGCGCGGCGGTGCGCGGCGGCGCCGTCCATCTCCTCGAGCCCGCCGTGCACACGGGCGACGCGGGGGGCGCGGGCGACCGCGCGGAACGGCTCCGGGCAGACGCCCGCGCCCGGTGGGGCATCGACGCGGACGAGCTCGTCGTCGGCACGGTCACCATGCTCACGACGGACCACGAGCGGCTCCAGGGCGTCCTCGAGGCCATCCGGGTGGTCGACCGGCTCTCCGGGACCGAGCGAGTGAGCCTCCTGGTCGCCGGTGACGGTGAGGGGCGGCAGGCCGTCGAGACCCGTGCCGCCGCGGTCAACGAGCGGCACGGCCGGGTCGTCGTACGGACGGTCGGGCTCCGGCTCGACCCCGACCCGGTCTACGCCGCCTCCGACGTCGTGCTCGGGATGGGGTCCTCCGCGATCCGGGCGATGGCCCACGCCCGACCGCTCGTCGTCCAGGGCGAGGCGGGCTTCTGGCGGGTCGCGGACTGGACCTCCGTGCGCGAGCTCCGCCACGAGGGGTGGTTCGGGCGCGGTGGTGCCGGCGCCCGCGACCTGCGCGACGCGCTCGTCCGCCTCGCGGCCGACCCGGCGCTCCGCGGCCGCCTCGGCGAGCTCGGCCGGAACGTCGTCTCCGAGCACCACGACCTCGACCGGGCGGCCGACCGGCTGGCCGACATCTACCTCGACACCGTGGGTGGACGCACGACCCGGACGGAGGCGGTGCGCTCCCTGGCGACCTCCGCGGCCGCCGGCGCCCGCTTCTACGCCGACCGACGACTCGGCTCCGTGGTCACCCGCGAGCGCTGGGCCCGAGAAGGAGCACTCCCATGACCACCCACCGACCCTCGACCGGGGACACCTCGACGATGGCCATCGTCACCCCGACCTACCGGCCGGACTTCCACAGCTTCCGGCGGCTCCACGACTCGGTGCTCAGGCACACCGACGAGTCGGTCGTGCACCACGCGGCCGTGCCGGGCATCGACGTCGACCTCTACCGGGGCATCGACTCGCCGCGGCTCGCGGTCTGGTCCTACCAGGAGGTCGTCCCCGAGGGCATCATCCCCACCGACCGGCTGGCGGCCGCCACTCGGAGAGTGCCCTTCCTGTCCCGGCGGCTCAACTGCGCGGGCGTGAGTCGGCGGAGGCCCTGGCAGCCGATCCGCGGGTGGGTGATGCAGCAGCTCATCAAGCTCAACATGGCGGCCCACGTCGACGCCGACGCGCTCGTCTTCGTCGACTCCGACGTCGTCCTCGTCCGGCGCACCCACGTGTCCGACTTCGTCCGCGACGGGTCCGTGCACTTCTACAGCAAGGACGGCGGCATCACCCGCAGCATGCACCGCCACCACCGGTGGTGCCAGGTCGCCCACGAGCTCCTGGGCCTGCCGTGGCAGGACCGCGACGCCTACCCGGACCACGTGGCGGGGATCGTCACCTACGACCGTGAGCTCGTGGACGCCGGCCTGGGCCGGGTGGAGGAGGTCACCGGTCGGCCGTGGGCGGTGGCGCTCGCGCGGCACCTGCACCTGAGCGAGGACGTCCTGTACGGCACGTACGTGCGCCACTTCGGTCGACCGAAGGACAGGGACTACGAGTCGGGGACGCCCCGGTGCCACAGCCACTGGTCCCCGACCCCGATGGACGCCGCGGAGGCCGACGACTTCGTCGAGGGCTTCGGACCGGAGCACCGGGCCGTCCACATCCAGTCGACGTCGGACACGGACGACGCCCTCGTCCGATCGATCGTCTCGCAGCTCGAGAAGGAGTACGCCTGATGTCCACCACGCAGCTCGCCGCGCCGGCAGGGCCGGCCGCCGATCCCACGCCCCTGGACGACGCCGCCCCCGTCCCCTTCCTCGACCTCGTCGCCCAACAGCTCGAGGTCGACGCCGAGGTCCGCGAGGGCCTGGAGCAGGTGCTCGCCACGGCCGGGTTCATCGGCGGCCCCTGGATCGACCGGTTCGAGCGGGCCTACGCCGACGCCGTCGGGGTCGGTCACTGCATCGGCGTGGGCAGCGGGACCGACGCGCTCGAGCTCGCCCTGCGCGGCGTCGGCGTCTCGCCCGGCGGCGAGGTCATCCTCCCGGCGAACACCTTCATCGCCACCGCCGAGGCGGTGAGCCGGATCGGCGCGGTGCCCGTGCTCGTCGACGTCGACCCCGACCACCTCCTCATCGACCCGAGCGCGGTCGAGGCCGCCGTCACCGACCGGACCCAGGCGATCGTCCCGGTCCACCTGTTCGGCCAGGCGGCGTTCGTCGAGCAGCTGGCTGTGGTCGCGGAGCGGGAGGGCGCGGTGATCGTCGAGGACGCGGCCCAGTCCCAGGGCGCCACCCGGCACGGACGGCCAGCCGGCTCGCTCGGTGCCGCGGCCGGCACGAGCTTCTACCCGGGCAAGAACCTCGGGGCGGCCGGCGACGCGGGAGCCGTCCTCACCGACGACGCCGACGCCGCCGCCCACGTCCGACGGCTCGGGAACCACGGGAGCGCCACGAAGTACCACCACGACGTCATCGGCATGAACTCCCGGCTCGACGCCGTGCAGGCCGTGGTGCTGTCCGCCAAGCTCCGCCGACTGGCCGCCTGGAACGAGGCCCGCCGAGCCGCCGCCGCCCGGTACGCCGAGCTCCTGGGGGACGTCGAGGGCGTGCGCCTCCCGTTCGCCGCCGAGGGGAACGAGCACGTGTGGCACCTCTACCCGGTGCGGGTCGCGGACCGGGACGCGGTCCTCGACCGGCTCCGGGTCGCCGGCATCGGTGCGGGCGTGCACTACCCGGTGCCGGTCCACCTCACGGGTGCCTACGCCGACCTCGGGCACGCGCACGGGTCGTTCCCCGTCACCGAGACCGCGGCGGGCACCATGATCTCGCTGCCGATGTTCCCGCACATCACGCCGGACCAGCAGGAACGGGTGGCCGAGGTCCTGCGGGCCGCCGTCGAGGTGCCGCGGTGACGACCGTCGTCCGCCCCCGGGAGGCGACCTCGACATGAGGATCGTCGTCTGCCCGCACGACATGGGCATGGGCGGCAGCCAGATCAACGCCCTCGACCTCGCTGCCGCGGTCCGCGACCGCGGGCACGAGGTGGTGGTCTACGCCCCGCCCGGTCCGCTCGTCGAGCGCGCGCGGGCCGCCGGACTGGACTGGCGTCCTGCGGCCACGGGGCTGCGGCTCTCGCTGCCCTGGGCCCTCGGGCTCATGCGACTCGTGCGTGAGTGGCGCGCGGACCTCGTGCACGCCTACGAGTGGGCGCCGTCGATGGGTGCCTCCCTCGGGGCGCACGGGTGGCTCGACACCCCGCTCGTCATGACGGTGCTGTCGATGGAGGTCCCCGGCTTCCTGCCGCGCCATCTCGACCTCGTCGTCGGCACCGAACGACTCGCCGCCGAGGCCGCGGGGGAGGGCTTCGCGCACCGCCACGTCCTCGAGCCGCCGATCGACACCGCGCTCGACACCCCGCGTCCGGCGGGGCCCGCGCGTCGCAGCCTCGGCCTGGACGAGGGCGGACCGGTGGTGAGCGTGGTCGGCCGGCTGACCACGGACCTCGACAAGTCCGCGGGGGTGATCGCTGCGATCGCCGCGGTGGGCACGCTCGCGGAGCGGCTCCCGGTCACCCTCCTCGTGGCGGGCGACGGCGACGACGCCGCCCGGGTCCGGATCGCCGCCGACGAGGTGAACGACCGGCACGGGCGACCCGTCGTCCGCATGCCAGGCACTCTCCTGGACCCCGGAGCCGCCTACGCCGCCGGCGACGTCGTCCTCGGGATGGGCAGCTCGATCCTGCGAGGGATGGCCCACGCCCGGCCCGCCGTCGTGCTCGGGGCGGGCGGGTACGTCCGGGCGGTGCGCGCGGACACGATGCCGGAGTTCCTTCGAGAGGGCTTCTTCGGCCACGGCGACGGAGGGCCGTACGCCCTGCGCGATCCCCTCGAGCAGCTGCTCACCGACCGCGCGGAGCGGACCCGGCTCGGCGAGTGGTCCCGACGGCTCGTCGAGCAGCGGTTCGGGCTCGACCGGGCGGCCACGGTGCTGCTCGACATCTACGCGCAGGCCCACGACAGGTCGCGCGGCGGTCGTCCCGTGCTGACCACCGCGCGGCGTGCGGCCTCCCTCGCGCGCTCCGCCGGTGCGATGTCCGGCTTCCTTCTCCACCGGGCCGGCGCGCGCCGCGGCCCACGGACCACGGCTGCGGCATGAGCGCGCCGCGCGACCTGCGTGCGGGGATCCGTCACGGGCTCGCCTGGAGCTCGGTGAGCAGCACCGTGCTCCGTCTCGGGTCGCTCGGGGTCGGCGTGTTCCTCGCCCGGATGCTCAGCCCGGGGGAGTTCGGGGTCTACGCGGTGGTCCTCACCGTCCAGACCGTGCTCATGACGCTCGCCGACCTCGGGCTCAGCGCCGACCTCGTCCGCTCGCCGGACCACGAGCGTCGCGCGCCCACGGTCGCCACACTCTCGCTCGTCATGTCGGCGGCGCTGACGCTCGCACTCGTGATCGGCTCGGGGACCGTCGCCGAGATCCTGGGTGCGCCGGAGGCCGGGCCGGTGCTCGCGGTCATGTCCCTCACCCTCGTCGTCGCCGGCGCGGGTGTGGTCCCGAACGCGGCGCTGCAGCGGGACTTCCAGCAGAAGCGGGTCTTCCTCGTCGGCGTCGCCGACTTCGTCGTCGGCACGACCGTGACGGTCGTGCTCATCCTCGCCGGGTGGGGCGTGATGGCGCTCGCCGTGGCCCGGGTCGTCGCCCAGGCCACCGCGGTCGTCCTCCAGTTCGTCCTCACCCGGCGGCGCCTGCACCTCGGGTTCGACCGGCTCCTCGTCCGCGACATCCTCGCCTTCGGCGTCCCGCTGGCCGCCGCGAACCTCCTGTCCTGGGCGCTGCTCGGCATCGACAAGATCGTGCTGTCCACCCTGGCCGGCACGACTGTCCTCGGCTTCTACTACCTCGCGTTCAACGTGGCGAACTGGCCGATGAGCGTCTTCGGCCAGATCGTCCGGTCGGTCTCGCTGCCGGCGTTCGCCCGGCTCGCCGAGGGGCGCCGCGACACCTCCTTCGCCACCGCCCTGGCACCGGTGTGGACGCTCTCGGTCCTCGCCGGGCTCATGCTGGCGACCCTGTCCGAGCCTCTCGTCGGCCTGCTCTACGGCGCACGGTGGTCGCCCGCCGTCGGGCTGCTGGCGCTGCTCGCCGTGTTCGGCGCGTTGCGCACGCCGGTCGACCTGGCGACCGCCTACCTGCTGGCGCGCGGCCGGTCGGGCTGGGTGCTGTGGCTGCAGGTGGGATGGATGCTCGCACTCGTTCCGCTGCTCGTGCTCGGTGCGCGCACGGCCGGTGGGACCGGGGCGGCCCTCGCGCAGGTTGCTGCCGCGCTCCTCCTCGTCTGCCTCGTCGGGTGGGTGCTGGCCCGGGCGGGGACCGACGTCGCCGCCGCGCGGGTGGCGCTCTGGCCGCCCCTTCTGGCTGCCGTGCCGGCGGGTGCGACCGCGCGGGGCGTGGCGGCGTTCGTCGAGAACGACCTGACGGCGCTCCTGGTCGGTGGCCTGCTCGGCACCCTCGTCTACGCCGCCCTCCTGCACCGCTGGTTCCTGGCGCGCCTCGCGCAAGCCCGTGAGCTGGGCTCCGACGGAGTGCTCGGAACCGCGGACGACGCACCGGCGGAGCCCGCGACGGACGGCGCCGGCCCGACACCCGTGCCCGCGCCCGTCCCCGTCCGCACGCCCACGAAGGAGTCGGCATGACCCTGTCCCAGGAACGCCGCGCCACCGGACGTGACCCGGTCGGCCGACGGCTGCGCGTCCCCCCCGTGCCGGTGGCTGTCGGGCCGGGGGAGCGCGCGAGCGTCACCGTCGTCGTCCCGTGCTTCAACTACGGGCGCTACCTCGTCGAGTCGGTCTCCAGCGTGCTCGAGCAGCCCGGCGTCGACGTCGACGTGGTCGTCGTCGACGACCTCTCCACCGACGACAGCGCGGCCGTCGCCGACACGTTGGCCGCAGCCGACGACCGGGTCCGGGTCGTCCGCATGCCGGAGAACCGGGGACCGGTCGCCGCGTTCAACGCCGGGCTCGAGCACGTCACCGGCGAGTTCCTCGTCCGGCTCGACGCCGACGACCTGCTGACGCCCGGCTCCCTGGCCCGTGCGGTCGCACTCGTCCGCGCCCACCCGTCCGTCGGACTCGTCTACGGCCACCCGAGCCACTTCGTCGAGGGCGGCCCGCGGCGCCCGGCGCGGACCACCGCCTCCGCCTGGACGATCTGGCCCGGCCACCAGTGGGTGCAGGACCGGTGCGCCGACGGGTACAACGTCATCACGTCCGCCGAGGTCGTCATGCGGTCCGACCTCGTCGCCCGTGTGGGCGGGCAGCTTCCGCTCGCCCACACGCACGACATGGAGATGTGGCTGCGGCTCGCCGCGTTCGGCGACGTCGGGTACGTCCACGGCGCGGACCAGGCGTGGCACCGCGACCACGACCTCAGCCTCTCCGCGCGCGAGGTCGACGTCGTCGTCGACCTCGCCGAGCGCCGGCTCGCCTTCCACGCCCTGTTCGACGGCGCGGCCGGCGGACTCGGGTGGGCGGCCGCCGCCCGGCGAACGGCCGACGCTGCGCTCGACCGGCAGGTGCTCGACACGATGACCCACGAGCTCGACGTCCACGGAGCGGTGACGGAGACCTACCTCCGGCTCGACGGGATGGCGATCGCACCGACTTCCGCCAACCTCCGACGCAAGCGGGCGATCGCTCGCCGGGCGGCACGCGGGCGCCGACCGGTGGACGTCCTCGCCGGGACCGCCCGGCGTGCCCGTGACCGCGTGCGACGCGCATGGACCGAACGCAGCTGGCACCGGAACGGGGTGTACTGACATGGGACTGACCGAGAACGTCCGAGCGAGCCTGCGCAGGGACGGGCTGCGCGGCACCGCGGGCACGATCGCCCGCCGTGGGGTCGAGCGCCTCGGCGCCGCGCGGGCCTGGGACGAGCCGCGGCTGCCCCTGCGGGACGAGCACGTCCACGTCGGCCCTCCTCCGCCGCCGATCCCCGGCCGGCAGAAGGAGAGCCTCGAGGTGGGCTGGGTCTGCACGCCTCCGGGCGCCGGCTCCGGAGGGCACACGACCCTGTTCCGCATGGTCCGAGCCATGGCCGAGCGCGGTCACCGGTGCACGCTCGTCCTCTACGACGCCACCGACGACGACGTCGCGCGCCGCGAGGAGACGATCCGCCGGTGGTGGCCGGGCCTCCCGGCGGGCGTCGCGAGCGTCGCGGACGGTCTGGACCGGTACGACGCCGTGGTGGCGAGCTCGTGGCAGACCGCCCACGTCGTGGCGTCGCTGCACGGCGGTGCGGTCCCCTTCTACTTCGTCCAGGACTACGAGGCCTACTTCTACCCGCGTGGCTACCTCTACGACCTCGCCGAGGCGACGTACACGATGGGACTGCAGACCATCGCCCTCGGCGGGATGGTCGCCGCGGCGATGCGCCGGGAGGCGGGTGCCGAGCCCGACCTCGTCGTCCCGTTCGGGTGCGACGTGGAGACCTACCGACTGCTTCCCGGGCGTCAGGAGACGCGCCGCGGCGTCGTCTACTACGCCAAGCGGAACGTCGACCGCCGCGGCTACCTGCTCGCGCGACGGACCCTCGAGCTGTTCCACGAGCGGTGCCCGGACGAGCCGATCCATGTGGTCGGCGACCGCATCCCGGGGTGGCGGGTCCCTGCGGTCCAGCACGGCTCGCTCCCGCCGCAGGAGCTCAACCGGTTGTACAACGAGGTGGTCGCGGGCCTGGCGATGTCGTTCACGAACATCTCCCTCGTGGCGGCCGAGATGCTGGCCGCCGGCAGCGTCACCGTGCTCAACGACGATCCTGGACCGCGGCTCGACCTCGAGCACCCGGAGGCCACCTGGGTGCCCGGACGTCCCGAGGCGCTCGCCGACGCCCTGGCCGCAGCCGTCGCGGTGTCGGACCCGGCCGATCGTGCCGACCGCGCCGCGCGCATCGCCGCCCGTCGGCCGCGTGGCTGGGACGTGGCGCAGCGGATGACCGCGGAGATGGTGGAGGACCGCGTCCGGACCGGGACGGGGCGCTACCCGTCGGCCGCCGAGCGGTCCGTGCGCGCGATCCGCCAGGACGCGCCGGCGGCCCCGTAGGAGAGGAAGAGCAGTCCCGCGCTGATGGGGAACGAGAGCCCGTCGAAGAAGGCGAGGGTGAGCGATCCGGCGGCGATCCCGGCCGCCAGGGCAGGTCCGGTGGCCAGCGAGTGCGAGACGGCCGGCGCCGGTGCGCCGCCGGGGCCGGCCACCCGGGGACGAGGGGCGGAACGCCACGCGCAGGCGATGCTCGTGAGGACGACCGCGGCGAACGCCGCGAGACCGAGGACACCGAGCTCGACGAGGATGAGCAGGAACTGGTTGTCGAGGATCAGCTCGTTCGGCTGGAACGTCCCGTACCCGTGGCCCAGCCACCAGTGCCGGCCGACGATCTCCAGGACCACGTCGCTGCTGCCCGTGCGGGACACCGTGCTGGCGTCGGACCCGATGGCGGTGAACAGGCCGAGCATCGTGCCGACCAGCCCGGGGACCGCGACCAGCATGGCCGCGCCGAGGAGGACACCGAGCAGTGCCCCCCGGAGCCGGTAGGCCGGGGGGACGCGGGGGGCGAGGACGAGCAGCCCGAACGCGACCCCGATGAGGGTCGACCGGGAGACCGACAGCGCCACGGCGAGCGCGATCAGCCCGGCCGGCAGCCACCGGACGAACCACGGACGACGCAGCTCGCTCATCCCCAGGGCGAGGGCGAGGGGGAGGGTGAGGCACAGCAGCGTCCCGTACTCGAGCGGGTGGGACGCGGTGCCGGCCGCGCGGACGAATCCGCCGCGGTCCATCACTCCCGCGAAGGAGCCGTCGACTGCGAACCCGGGGAGCGAGATCGAGGTGACCAGCGGTTGCCCGGTGACGAACTGGGCCAGCCCGAGGACGGACATCAGCGCGCCGGCCCAGGCGACCCGGCGCACGAGGGCGAGCAGCCGGGCCCTGGTCCGGATCCCGTCGAGCGCGACGAGCGCCACGCCGGACCAGCTGAGCACGCGGATCAGGCCGCTGTCTGCCGCGGCCGCCAGGTGCGTCGGCAACCCGTGCAGGGCCCCCATGCCGTACGCGGTCGCGACCACCGCGAGGAGCACGGCGAGGGCGACCCCGACGGGAGACGTGCGGCGGTGTCCGCGCCCGCCGCGGGAGACCGCCGTGAACGCCCACCACGCGAGGCCGGCCAGTCCCCACAGGAGGGAGAGCTGCCCCATCGTGCCCAGCGCGGGGATGACGAGGTAGGACGGGATCCCGAGCAGCAGCACGAGGTAGACGGTCAGGAAGGTCACCGCGTCGAACCGGACGCGGCGCGTGGCGGGGGTGCCGTCCGGCGGGACGACGACGGCGTGGTCGGCGAGCGTCATCCGGTCCGCCCCACGGACGTCTCGGACCGGTCCCTGCGCAGCTGCGTCCCCGCCCGGTCCAGCCCGGAGGCGACGGCGGTCGCGGCGCCGAGCGCGACGAGACCGAGGACCGCCGCCCCTTTGACCGCGCTGGAATCGGTCCTGCCGATCGAACCGATCGTGAACGTGTCCTCCTGCCAGAGCAGGCGGATCCGCGCGGCGGCGGGAACGCCGGAGCCGACCTGGATGTCGGTCGTCACCTCCGCCACCTGGGCGATCGTCGTGCGGATGGTGGCCAGGGCGGCGGCCTCCGTCGGCCCCGTCGCCGTCACGATCATCGACGGCCGGTCCTGCCACTCCTGCCACTGCGTGCCGGACCGGGACGAGGTGACCGAGACGCCGTCGAGGACCTGGTTGCCGAACAGGGAGGCGTTCGGGGTGGAGAGCTGGGTCGACGGGTAGCGCGCGTCGTACGCCTCGTCGACCGCGGCCGTGAAGGCGAGCATCGTCTCCAGGGAGAAGACGTACGGCGTCTCGGCCGAGAACTCGGGCGGCGGGCTGAGGGTGAGCTCCGCCCGGATCGTGGTGGCGCGCGGGGGAGCGGGTGCCGACAGCACCACGACGCCGAGTGCCACCAGGGCCACGAGGTACACGTACCAGCGGCGTCGGACGAGACTCGCCGCACCGCTCCTCATCGGTCCGGCGGGCCCGCGGACGCGGTGGCCAGCTCCGTCTCGCGCGGAACGGCGTCGTCCGCGGGCTCGTCCTGCGCCTCGGTGGTCGTGCCGCGCGCCGCTGCGTCGTCGTCCGTCGCTGCCTCCGTGACGTCCGGCCGGACGTCGGCGGCCGCCTCCCCGGGAGCGGTCGTGCCGTCGTGAGCCGGCCCGGTCTCCGCAGCCCCCGCGGCCTGTGGGTCCGTCACCGCGTTCAGGGGCTCCACCGGTGGACCGTCTCCCACGGCTCGATCGGTCGCGGCCGGCTCGATCTCGGCCGACCGGCGTTCGCGGCGACGCATCAGTGCGCCGTCGACGAGACCGGCGACCAGGAGCGTGCCCAGCCCGCCGGCGCCGAGGACGACGATGGCCAGGCGGGCGGCGGCGGTCCGGCTCGCGGTGGCGGAGTCGGCGAGGACCAGCGGCGAGGCACCGAGCCGTTGGCCGTCGGGGAGCCCGACCTCGTCCTGCATGGCGTCGAGGTTCTCCTCGACGTTCTCCAGGGCCCCGTGCATGACGGCGAGGGCGTCCTCGGGGGTCGCGCCCTCCACGGCCACCGTGACGATCGGGGACTGCGTGGTCGGGTCGGAGCCGAGCGTGTACGCGGTCCCCGGGTGCTCGGCCACGACGGACGTGTAGTTCTCGGTCGATCCCGCCCGGCGCAGCAGGACGTCGCGGGCGTCGATCATGCCGTTGAGGTAGAGGTACGGGTTTCCCTCGGCGCCCACGGTGTCGGTGGACGGCATGAGCAGGAGACTGCCCGTGGCCTCGTACGTGGTGGGGATCGACCGGTAGGCGTACCACCCGCCGGCAGCGGTGAGGCAGAGGCCGAGCAGCAGGACGTACCAGCGCCGCAGCAGGGTCGCGATCGTGTCACTGAGCTGCATGAGGGGCTCCTCCTCGTTCCCGGGGCACCCGGCTGCTCTCGTCCCGTTCCCACCCGGGGTCCGCCGACCGCGACCGCCGGGTCAGTCGGGGGACCGCCGCCAGCGCGGCGTAGACCGCGGCGTCGACGAGGGTCCGCGGGCCGCGCACCGAGGCGAGCAGCTCACGTGCCGTCGACCCCGCCGACGACGACGACGAACGGCCAGTCGACGACCTGCCCGACGACGAACGGCCGGACCCTGCACCAGCCGGAGCCGCGCCCGGCGACGCCGCGGTACGTGGATGCCGCGCGGCCCGCCCACGCTGCTCGGCCGGCCCCCGGTGCTGGCGCCGGAGCACCCGCAGCAGCGAGGCGACGTCCCGCGGCGTGCGGACGGGGACCGGGGGAGCGGCGACGACGACCTTCTCGTCGTCGTCGAAGGCCTGGTCCACGAAGTAGTCGTCCGCCGTGACGTCCGGGAAGGATCCGATCCGGGCGTGCCCCGCCTCGCTGAGCCCGAACACGCCGGCTCCCCAGATCGCGGCACTCGTGCTCGGCAGCCGGCGCCGCGCCCGGTAGTACGCGGTGACCGGCCAGCGCGCCGTGCCCGTGTCGTACCGGAAGGCCGGGCGGGCGACGAGCGCGCCGTCGGCGAGGGTCTCGAGGAGCCGCCGCAGCGTGGCCGGGGCGAGCTCGATGTCGGCGTCGAGGTACACGCGCGGCCAGTGCGTGGCCGCCCGGTCGCCCGCGTTGAGCGCCGCGGTCTTGGACGCGACGTCGATCTCGACCACCCGGACGCCGGCGACGGCCGCGGCGCGGGCCGCGGTCCCGTCGGTGCACCCGTTGCACACGACGACGACCTCGACCCGGCCGGTGGCGAGCGCGGGCGCGAGGGCGGCAAGGGTCCGTCCCACGACCGCCGCCTCGTCGTGCGCCGGGACGACGACGGTGCCGCGCGGGTGCTCGGCGGGGGCGCCCGCCGGACGCACCGCCGGCTCGTCGACCGGTCCCGCCGCCGGACCCGCGGCGGCCCCCGTCACGGGAACCGCCCCCGACGCCGGTCCCGCTGCCGGCCCGGGCAGCGTGTCCCACCGCGCCTCGTCGGCCACGACCCCGAGCACGCCACGGCGACCCGGCCGGTGCGCCCGCAGCGCCTCGGAGAGCAGCGTGCCCGCCCACCAGCGCCGCGCGACGCCCGCGCCGTGGTGCTTGCGCGCGTACCGCACGAGGTTGACCGCCATGAGGGCCCGCAGGCGCGGGGAGGTCCCGGACCCCGCGCCGGCGTGGACCATCGTGGCGCGCGGCTCGTACCGGGCGACGAGCCCGAGGTCGCGTGCGCGGCGGAAGTAGTCGGTCTCCTCGGAGTAGAGGAAGAACCGCTCGTCCCACTCGCCGATAGTGCGTGCCGCTGACGCGCTCACGAGGATCGCCGCCCCGGTCGCCCAGTCGATCTCGTGGCCGAACTGGTAGCTCTCCGGGGCGAGGTCGGTGCCGCCGAGGGCCGCCGGCCGCCGGGGCCACCGGTTGCCGAGGACCGCGTCGCCGAGGACGGTCGCGGCCGTGGGCTCCCGGTACAGCGACATCGCCGTGGCGCCGTACGTGTCGACGAGCCGGGGGACCACGAGGTCGGCGTGGCCCGAGCGCAGGACCGCCAGCAGCTCGGCGACCGCCCCGGGCCGGACCTCGAGGTCCGGGTTGAGGACGAGCAGCGCCTCGGCGTCGCCCGCCGCGCGCGCGGCGACGTTGATCCCGGCGGCGTACCCGAGGTTGCCGCCGGTGGGTACGACGACGACGTCCGGGTGCGCCGCGAGCCGCTCGAGCGTGCCGTCGGTGGAGGAGTTGTCGGCCACGACCACCCGGAGGCGCAGGTCCTCGGCCTCGGTGCGGAGGCTGTCGATCAGCGACTCGACGTGCTCGGCGCTGTCGTAGGTGACCACGAGGGCGGCGACCTCGGCCGGCGCGTCGGCCGGGACGAAGGTGCCGCCCCTCCCGGGGACGGCAGGTCCGGGCGTGGTCGACCCGGCGGGGCGGGGGGCAGCCGGTGTCACGTCCGGTGCGCTCGTCGAGCGGACCGGGGGCGACTGCACCGCCTCCGGCGGGTCGGTCGGGGGCAGCGCCCGGCTGTCGCGCCGGAGCTGGACGAGGCCCGGCGGGTCGTCGACCAGGTACCGGGTCGCGAGCCGGCGCGGCTCGCGCGCCAGGCGGTAGGCCCACTCGAGGCCGTGGTCGCTCGCGAGGCGCGGGGCACGCTGCACGGCGTCGGCGAGGAAGTCGACCACGGCGCCGAAGGCGAGCAGCACGTTCGCCCCGGTGGCCGGGCCGAAGCGGGACATCCACAGCTCCTGGCGGGGCTTGCCGAGGCCGACGACGAGCAGCTGTGCCCCCGACTCCGCGATGTCCGCGGCCAGCCGGAGGGAGGCGGCGTCGTCGGAGAGGTCGGAACGGTCGGGGGACCACATGCCGGCGACGACGAGACCCGGACGCGTCCGTGCGAGCCGTCGCGAGAGCAGGCGCTGGACGAGGTAGGAGCCGCCGACGAAGCCGACCGAGACCCCGGCCGCCTCGGCGGCGTCGAGCAGCGGGTCGGCGAGGTCGCTGCCGGCGAGGCGTGGCCAGGCGCGCCCGGTCAGGCGGTTCGCCCGGGACACCAGCGGCGCGCCGTCGAGGAGCGTGAGCCACTCGAGGGGGCGAGCGGTGCCGTCCACGTCGGTGCTCGTGGGGTGCAGCGAGTCGCCGAGCTGGTGGCGCCAGCGTCCGGTGGACCCGAACTGGACGATGTGGTCGAGGTTCGCGGAGATGACGGCGAGCGGCGGGAGCGCGGGGGTGTCGTCGTCGCGGTCGATCCCCGCCGGGCGGGACGCACGCCGGACGATCGTCGACACGGCGTCGGCCTCGCCCATGAGGTCGACGACGATGCCCGCGAGGTCCACCCGCTCGTGCGGGTGCGGGTGCGGCGTCGGGGGAGCGGGCGTGGGGGTCGGCGGTGCGTGCGGGGCCGGGACGAGCTGTGCCACGGCGTGCTGCACCACGGCGTGCTTCGCCTCGGCGTGCGGAGCAGCGGCGCCGGCCTCCGGCGCGCCGGTGACGACGGGCTCGACGACGGCCTCTCCGGCGCGCGTCTCGACGCTCGTGAGGGGGAGGTCCGGCGAGGCCGGGTCGGTGAGGGCGTCCCGGTCGGCGAGGGTGGTCATGCCGGGTCCCGGGAGGGGGGTGCGGGCGGCATCGTCACGACGCTCCTTGGGGGACAGGGGTCCTGCGGGTGCGCTCACGCTAGGACTGCCCCGGGCGCCGGACAACGGTGTTCGGGCGCCCGCGGGCCGATCCGGGAGGCGGTCGAGTACCGGGCACGTGCGTCCGGGTGGTCGCCGGGTGGTGGGTGCGCGCGGAGCACGTGGCCGGGTGCACGGGCCGCGCGCCGGGCGCCCGGATCAGCGCCCGCGGGCCCGGCTCAGTGCCAGCCGTCGAGCCAGATGTAGCAGGCGACCGTCGCGACGACGAAGAAGCCGAACATGACGACGGTCAGCCAGGCGTTGACCTCGGGGACCTCGTCGGGGTCCTCCTCGGTCGCGTCCTCGGGAGCCTCGGTGGCGTCGTCGAGGTCGGAACTCTGGTCGAGGAGCTCGTCCGCGGTCGGGTCGTCGACCGCGCCTCCGTGCCCGACCTCCTCGCGGGTGCGGCGCGGGTCCTGACCGGCGCTCATGCGGCACCCGCCAGGTGCGAGACGTCGGCGACGAGGCCGACCGCGAGGACGACGAACACGACGGCGATGAAGCCCGTGTACATCCAGCGGCCCTTGTGGTCGGTGGCCCAGAACCGCCGGAGCGCCGAGATGCCGCTGACGACCGCCACCGCGCACAGGGCGATGCCGACCGGCGCGGCGAGGACGCCGGCGATGCTGAGCAGCGGGACGAGCACCGGGATGAGGACGTAGGTGACGAGGCAGCGCACCGCCGAGACGACGAGCGAGAGCCGCAGCCGCCGGTGCGCCCCCGCGTCGAGACTGCGGTTGGTGCGCCGGACCCGCAGCAGGCGGCGCATGAAGCGGTCCGCCGCGGTCTCGCGGGAGTCGGTGGGGAAGGCGGGCGAGCGGGTCCCGGGCGCGACCGTGCGCGCGTCGTGCTCGGTGCGGGTGCTCACGGGTGCCTCTCCTGCCTCGGTGCTCGTCCGTCAGGGTACCGCCGCCGGGTCGCACCGGCGGGCGAGTCCCGCGCGGAGGTGCTCGACCGCGGCGTGGACGCGGGCCGGGGCGCGCCCGCCGCCGTCGTGCAGGGCGACCACGTGGGCGTCCGGGGTGGG
Source organism: Georgenia sp. Z1344 (assembly GCF_049856295.1). Taxonomy (GTDB): domain Bacteria; phylum Actinomycetota; class Actinomycetes; order Actinomycetales; family Actinomycetaceae; genus JB111. The sequence goes on from NZ_JBNDMZ010000008.1 coordinate 100,730, forward strand.
GACGTCGGCGAGGACCTGGACGAGCGCCCCGCTGCGCACGTGCCGGCCGACGTCCCACGTCGACCGCATCGCGAGCCCTGCTCCGTCGAGGCACCACTGCGTGACGGCGGTCCCGTCCGTGCAGGTGAGGTGGCCGTCCACGGGCACGGCGACCGGCGCGCCGCCGACCTCCAGCTCCCACGTGGAGGACCCCTCGTCCTCGAGGACCACCAGGCACTCGTGGTGCGCGAGGTCCTCGACGGTCCTCGGTGTGCCGTGCCGCTCGAGGTAGGCGGGGGAGGCGACGACGATGCGCCGGTTGGGCAGCAGCAGGTGGAGCTCGAGCGTGGAGTCGGGGACGCGGCCCACGCGCACCGCCAGGTCGAAGCCCGGCAGCGAGGCGCCCAGCGGCAGGCTCGAGAGCTCGAGGCGGACGTCGAGGCCGGGGTGCTCGGCCTGCAGCTCGCGCAGGAGCGGGGCGACGTGGCTGCGGCCGAGCCCCACCGTGCTGACGACGCGGAGCGGCCCCGCGATCCGGTCCGGGCCCGGGCGCAGCGAGTCCTCGAGGTCGCGGACCTCCTGGAGGAGCTCGGCGGCGCGCTCGGCGTACCGGCGGCCCTCGGGGGTGAGCTCGAGCCCCCGCGCGCGGCGGTGGGCGAGCGTGGTGCCGAGGCGCTGCTCGAGCGCGCGCAGCCTGCGGCTGACGGCGGAGATCGACATCCCCCAGTGCCGGGCGGCCCCGGTGAGGGTCCCGGCCGCGGCGACGACCTGGACGAGCTCGAGGTCGTCGATCTCCGAGGGCATGCGTCGCTCCCTTGCTCGGGGCGCAAGCCGCATGTGTCGCGAGCGCCCTCCCGTGCCGCGGGCGGCAAGTCTAGCCTCGGTGTGGGACCACCTGTCGGGGGAGAGGGACACCTCGACGGCCCGACGACGAAGGAGCGTGCACGTGTTCCCCGACTTCCAGCCTCTCGACGTCGAGCTCGACGGTGTCCGGGTCCGCGGCCGTCTCGGGCCGAGCACCGGCCGGCCACCCCTGCTCCTGCTCCACGGCCACCCGGAGACGCACGTCATGTGGCACCGCGTGGCGCCGCAGCTGGCCCGGCAGTTCGACGTCGTGCTCCCCGACCTGCGGGGTTACGGCCGCTCCGGCCGGCCCGCCCCGGGACCCGACCACGCCGCCTACAGCAAGCGCACGATGGCGCGCGACGCCGTGGAGCTCATGGCGGCTCTCGGGCACGAGCGGTTCGCGGTGGTCGGCCACGACCGCGGGGCCCGGGTGGCGGCGCGTCTCGCCGGGGACCATCCGGACCGGGTGAGCGCCGCGATGCTCCTCGACGTCGCCCCGACGCTCGACATGTACGAGGCGACCGACCGCGCGTTCGCGAGCGCCTACTGGCACTGGTTCTTCCTCATCCAGCCCGCGCCGATGCCCGAGGCGCTCGCCGGGGCGAACCCGCGCGGCTACGTCGAGGGCGTGATGGGTGCGCGGCACGCGGGGCTCGCCCCGTTCCCTCCCGAGGTGCTGGACGAGTACGTGGCCGGGTTCGACGGCGCCGAGCGCGCGGCCGGCGCGGCCCACGACTACCGCGCCGCGAACGGCATCGACCTCGAGCACGACCGGGCCGACCGGGCGGCCGGCCGGCGGATCGAGGTGCCGCTGCGGGTGCTCTGGGCGCGGCACGGCGTCATCGAGCGGCTGTTCGACCCGCTGGCCCTGTGGGGACGGATCGCCGACGAGGTGTCCGGGCACGCCGTCGACTGCGGCCACTACCTCCCGGAGGAGGCGCCGGACGAGATCGTGCGCGAGATCCGGGAGTTCCTCGGGGCCTGAGTGGGGCGGCGCCGGGAGCGCCCGCGGCATCGCGGCGCCGCGATGCCGCGGGCGCCCGGGACGAACGGGCCGCCCGGGCGCCGCCCTCGTCAGCCCTGCGCGACGCGAGCGGCGATCGCGGAGCCGAGCTCCGCCGTCGTGGCCGTCCCGCCGAGGTCCGGGGTGAGCGTGCTCGCCTCGGCGATGACGCTCTCGAACGCGTCGACGACCGCCGCGCCCGCCTCGGTCTCGCCGAGGTGGTCGAGCATCATCGCGGCGCACCAGATCTGGCCGATCGGGTTGGCGATGCCCTTGCCCGCGATGTCCGGGGCCGACCCGTGGACCGGCTCGAAGAGCGAGGGGAAGGTGCGCTCGGGGTTGATGTTGGCGCTGGGCGCGATGCCGATCGTCCCGGTGGTGGCGGGCCCGAGGTCGGAGAGGATGTCGCCGAACAGGTTCGACGCGACGATGACGTCGAACCAGTCCGGGTGGAGGACCGCCTGGGCGGTGAGGATGTCGATGTGGAACTTGTCGACGTCGACGTCCGGGTAGGCGGCCGACATCTCGACGACCCGCTCGTCCCAGTAGGGCATGGTGATCGAGATGCCGTTCGACTTGGTGGCCGACGTGAGGTGCTTCTTCCGCTGCTGTGCGAGCTCGAACGCGTAGCGCAGGATCCGGTCGATGCCGGTGCGGGTCATCACGGTCTCCTGGACCACCGTCTCGCGGTCCGTGCCCTCGAACATCTTCCCGCCGATCGAGGAGTACTCGCCCTCGGTGTTCTCCCGGACCACGAGATAGTCGACGTCGCCGGGGGCGCGGCCCGCGAGCGGCGAGGGGATGCCCTTGAGGAGCTTGACGGGGCGCAGCGACACGTACAGGTCGAAGTGCCGGCGGAACTGCAGCAGCGAGCCCCACAGCGAGACGTGGTCCGGCACGACCTCGGGCCAGCCGACGGCGCCGAAGAAGATCGCGTCGAAACCCTTGAGCGTGGCGAACCAGTCGTCCGGGAGCATCTGGCCGTGCTCCTGGTAGTACGCGGCGCTGGCGAAGTCGAAGTGCTCGAGCTCGAGCGAGAGGCCGAAGCGCTCCGCGGCCGCCTCGAGGACCTTGACGCCCTCGGGGACGACCTCGGTGCCGATGCCGTCGCCGGCGATGACGGCGATCCGGTAGGTGCTCATGCTCTCCTCCACGGGGCAGCTCCGGCGGGGCCGGGTGCCACGACGCCGTGGGGGTCCACGCTAGGGGCGGCGCGTCGCCCGCGCGCGGGCGGGCCGGGCAAGAGTCGTTTGCGTGGGGCGCAACGCTGGGCGCCGGGGGAACTGAGCGGCGGCGGTCCGGGCAAGCGTCGGGATGTCCCCGCGGGCGGCGCCAGGCGTCCGTGCGTGCGTCGAGGGTGGGGGTCTCCCCCCGCACGGGCGTCAGCGGCCCGAGGGCGGGTCCGGCTCGAACTGGGCGGTGAGCGACCGCAGCTGGTCGGCCAGCTCGGCCGCCTCGTCCGGCGAGATCCCGGCGAGCAGCTCCCGCTCGGCGGCGAGGAGGGCGGTCATCGTGCGGTCGACGCGCTCGAGCCCCTCGTCGGTCAGCCGGACGCGCACCACCCGCTTGTCCGCCGCGTCCTGGGTGCGCTCGACGAGCCCGGCGGCCACCATCTTGTCGATCCGGTGGGTCATCGTCCCCGAGGACACGAGCGTCTCGGCCACGAGCCGGGTCGGGGTGAGCTGGTACGGGGCACCGGCACGGCGCAGGGCGGAGAGCACGTCGAACTGCCAGATCTCGAGGGCGGGGCCGGCGAGCGCGCGTCGCCGGGCGAGGTCGAGGTGCCGGGCGAGGCGGGTGACGCGGGAGAAGACCTCGAGCGGCGCGACGTCGAGGTCGGGGCGCTCGCGACGCCAGGCCGCGACGATGCGGTCGACCTCGTCCGTGCCTCGTTCCGCCATGGATCGAGATTACTCGACGTCGAGACACCTCCGGCGAATGAGCGGACGGTCCGCACGGACGACGACGAACCGCAGGCTCGATGGACCGTCACCCTGGACCGCACTCTCGACCAGATGGGGGCGCGCACCCGTTCATCGAGAGTGCGGTTGGGGCCCCAACCGCAATCTCGACGACGACGAACCGCAATCTCGACGAACGGGGTGGGGACGCGCACGACGACGGCGGGGGACAGGCGCTCCCGCGCCCGCCGCCCCGCCGTCGTCGTCGTGAGGGGTGTCAGCCCTTGAGGGCCTCGCTCAGCTTGAGACGCCCACCGGTGTGCAGGATGCCGCGACGGTAGACGCGGCCGGCGATCCAGATGAGGAACGGGATCGTCGCCGCGGCGATCGCCACGGCGATCAGCGCCTCGACCGTGCTGGCGCCGAAGCCCTGGCGCATCGGCATGATGAACGGCGAGAGGAACGGGATGTAGCCGAGGATCTGCGTGAGCAGCGAGTCCGGCTGGTTCGGGACCAGGTACATGGCCACGTAGAACGGGACGAACTGGGCGAACATCAGCGGGGTCGTCACGGAGCCGATCTCCTCCTGGCGCGAGACCAGCGCGGCGAAGCCGCCGAAGACCACGGTCCAGATGCCGAACCCGACGAGGAACCACACGAACGCCCACACCGTCACGGTGCCGATCGGGATGCTCAGCGACGGCAGGAGCCCGGCGATCGCCAGGGCGCCGATCATGCCGCCCACGATCACCACCATGTAGACGAGCGTGTACAGGCCGATGCCGAGCACCTTGCCGGTGAGCAGCTGGGTGGGCTTGATCGTCGCCAGGAGGACCTCCACCACGCGGGAGGTCTTCTCCTCGACGACGCCGGTCGCCACCGTGGCGCCCGCCGTGAGGATGGCGAAGAGCATGAGGGAGATCGTCGCGATCCCTGCGGCGTAGGCCTGCCCGTCGAAGTCGGGACTGTTGAAGCCGGTGGCCGCGCCCTCGAGGATCTCCACCTGCGGGGTGCTCGAGGCGATCGCACCTTGCACCTCGGCGGGGTCCCCGCCGAGCTCGGTGATCTGGGTGCTCAGCGCCTCGGTCTGCGCCGCGCCGGCGATGGTCCCGAGGAGCTGCTGGTCGGGATCGGTGCGGGCGTGGACGGTCAGCGCGTCGCCGTCGCGCGAGACGACGATCTCGGCAGGGTCCTCGTCCCGCTCGAGCTCCTCGGCGAAGGTGCCGTCGGCGGTCTCCTGGATGTCGAGGGGCACGTCCTGCGTGCTCGACGTCGTCTGCAGGTAGGGCACCAGCGACGCGGCGGACTCCTCGACGGCCACGACCGTGCCCGTGTCCTCGCCCTGGCTCGAGTCCCAGATCTTGTAGCCGACGCCCGCGGCGAGGATGACGACGAGCATGACGATCATCGAGATGATCGACGACTTGGCGAGCAGCCGCGTGCGGAGCTCCCGCTTGATGACCAGACCGACCGCGCTCATCGACGCGCCTCCTTCGTCTTCTTCCTGCCCGAGCCTGCGTCCTCGTGCCCGTCGCGCCCGGCGCTGCCGTCCTTCTCCGCGGCGGAGCTGTCGGAGACGACGTCGCGGAAGAGGTCGGCGAGCGCGGGGCGCACCGGACCGAACTCGACCACGGGGCCGTGGCGCAGCGCCTCGGTGATCAGTGCCTGCTCGGCGCCGGCCGATCCCTCGGGGAGCATGACCTGCGCGGCGGACTTGCCGGCCCCCACCTCGATGTTCTCGGCGACGGCGCCGGGGACCGAGCCGGCGATCGGGGCGAGGTCCAGACCCTCGGCGTCGACGACGACCCGCCAGACCGGCTGGCCCACCGTGCGGAGCTCGTCGATCGTGCCGAGCGCGACCATCTTGCCCGCGGCGATGATCCCGACCCGGTGGCACAGGCGCTCGACGAGGTCGAGCTGGTGCGAGGAGAAGATGACGGGGACGCCCGCGGCGGCGCGCTCCTTGAGGACGTCGCTCATCACGTCGACCGCGACGGGGTCGAGGCCGGAGAACGGCTCGTCGAGGACCAGCACCTCGGGCTCGTGGACCAGGGCGGCGGCGAGCTGCACGCGCTGCTGGTTGCCCAGGGAGAGCTTCTCGACGTCGTCGCCCCGCCGGTGGGCCACGCCGAGGCGCTCGGTCCACCTCTCCATCGCGGAGGTCGCCTCCTGCTTCGACATGCCGTGCAGCCGGGCGAGGAAGACGAGCTGCTCGCCGACCTTCATCTTCGGGTAGAGGCCGCGCTCCTCCGGCATGTAACCGACACGACGCCGGGCGTCGAGGTCGAGGACGCTGCCGTCGTGCCGGACCTCGCCGGAGTCCGCGGCGAGGACGCCGAGGATGATCCGCATGGCGGTGGTCTTGCCCGCGCCGTTCGACCCGACGAAGCCGAAGATCTCTCCGGCCCGCACGGTGAACGACAGGTCGGTCAGCGCCCGGACGTTGCCGTACGCCTTGCTGAGCCCGTTGAGCTCGAGATCACCCACGTGTCCCCCTTCGTCCGCTCTGGCCGACGTCGAGGGGTGCCTCTCCCTGCCGGCTGTGTGCGGGGCCAACCGTACGGGCTGTGACGTGAGCGACCGCCTGACGTCCGTCATGAATCGTCCGTGAGGCTCGTCCGCGCTCGCGGGGGTCCGTGGCCACGCCGGTGACCGGCGGTCAGTCACCGGCGGTGTCAGTCGCCGGTGGCGTGGATCCGGGGCTCCCGGCGCAGCCCCTCGAGACCGTGCCAGGCGAGGTTGACCACGTGCGCGGCGACGTCCTGCTTGCCCGGCGTGCGGTTGTCGAGCCACCACTGACCGGTCAGGGCGATGAGCCCGACGAGCATCTGCGCGTACAGCGGCGCCGCTTTCGTGTCGAAGCCCCGCGCCTTGAACTGGGCGGCGAGCAGATGCTCGACGTGCGTGGCGACGTCCCCGATGAGGGAGGAGAACGTGCCGGTGGCCTGGGCGACGGGGGAGTCGCGGACGAGGATGCGGAACCCGTCGGTGTGCTCCTCGATGTAGTCGAGCAGCGCGAGGGTGGTGCGCTCGACGATCGTGCGGGGGTGCCCGCCGACACGGATCGAGCCGATGAGCACGCCCTCGAGCAGCTGGACCTCCCGGTCGACGACGACCGCGTAGATGCCCTCCTTGCCTCCGAAGTGCTCGTAGACGACCGGGCGCGAGACCTTCGCGCGCTGCGCGATCTCCTCGACCGACGTGCTGTCGAACCCCTTCTCGGCGAACAGGGTGCGGGCCACGGCGACGAGCTGCTCGCGCCGCTGCCCGGCCGTCATCCGGGTGCGCTGCCGTCTCGTCTCGCTCGCCACGCCCGCCATTGTGCCTGGCGCCCGGTCCGCGGGACGGTCAGGCTTTGGCAGGATGGGTCAGCGCCTCGACCGCCCGCGTCGGCGGCCGGCGGCGGTCCGCCCTGGTGTAACGGCAGCACGCAGGCCTTTGGTGCCTTGAGGTCCGGGTTCGAGTCCTGGGGGCGGAGCCCCGGCGGTACAGTGGCCGGGTCGCGCGCCCAGGCCGCGCCGACGCCCAGGAGAGTCGCACCCGAGGAGAACCCGCGTGACCCAGACCCGTCCGGCTGCTGTCGTCGTGCTCGCCGCCGGGGCGGGGACCAGGATGCGCTCGGCCACCCCGAAGGTGCTCCACGCCGTCGGCGGTCGCACGCTGCTGGGCCACGCGCTCACGGCCGCCCGCCAGGTCGACCCGGAGCGTCTCGCCGTCGTCGTGCGCCACGAGCGTGAGCGCGTCGCCGCCTTCGTCACCGAGTCCGACCCCGCCGCGCTGCTCGTCGACCAGGACGAGATCCCCGGCACCGGCCGCGCCGTCCAGTGCGCGCTGGACGCCCTCGATGCCGCCGCGGCCGCCGACGGCTCGCTCCTCGTCATGGCGGGGGACACCCCCCTGCTCGACGGCGACACGCTCGCCGCCCTCCTCGAGGCCCACGCGGGCTCGGGCAACGCGGTCACGGTGCTCACCGCCGAGGTCCCCGACCCGTTCGGCTACGGCCGGATCCTGCGCGACGGCGAGCAGGTGGTCGGCGTCGTCGAGGAACGGGACGCGACCGATGCGCAGCGGGCGATCACCGAGATCAACACCTCGACCTACGTCTTCGAGGCGGCCGTCCTGCGGGAGGCGCTCGCCGGCCTCGGCTCGGACAACGACCAGGGCGAGGTCTACCTCACCGACGTCGTCGCCGCCGCCCACGGCAAGGGCCTGCCGGTGCGGGCCCTCAAGGTCGACGACCCGTCGACGGTCGAGGGCATCAACGACCGCGTCCAGCTCGCCGCGACCGCCGCCCGCCTCAACGACCGGCTCCTCGCGCGGTGGATGCGTGCCGGCGTGACGATCGTCGACCCGGGCACCACGTGGATCGACGTCGACGTCGAGCTCGCCCGTGACGTGACGATCCTGCCCGGCACCCAGCTCCACGGCACGACGGTCGTGGCCGAGGGCGCGACCGTCGGTCCGGAGACCACGCTCACCGACTGCGAGGTCGGTCCGGGCGCGAAGGTCGTCCGCACGCACGCCGAGCTCGCCGTGGTCCGCGCCGGCGCGAGCGTCGGCCCGTTCGCCTACCTGCGCCCCGGCACCGTGGTCGGCGACGAGGCCAAGGTCGGCACGTTCGTCGAGCTGAAGAACTCCACGCTCGGGCGCGGCGCCAAGGTCCCGCACCTCAGCTACGTGGGCGACGCCGACATCGGCGAGGGCACGAACATCGGCGCCGCGTCGGTGTTCGTCAACTACGACGGCGTCCACAAGCACCGGTCGACGATCGGCGCACACGCCCGGACCGGGGCGGACAACATGTTCGTCGCGCCCGTGCAGGTCGGCGACGGCGCGTACACCGGCGCCGGCACGATCGTCCGCCACGACGTCCCGGCGGGCGCGCTGGCGCTCAACGACTTCGGCCAGAAGGTGGTCGAGGGCTGGGTCGAGAGGAAGCGGCCGGGCACGGCGGCCGCGGAGGCGGCGTCGGCCGCGAACGGCTCGGGGGCAGGTGCCGGCGGCAGCTCGTCGTCGTCGGCCTCCGACCCGGAGCCGGCCGCGGAGGAGGACCCGACCACGGACGTGGGCCGGGACAGCGACGGCGCCGCGGCGCCCGGTGAAGGGAGCACCCGATGACCGGCATCCACGCCAGCGGCGAGAAGCGACTCGTGTTCGTCGGGGGCCGCGCGCACCCGGAGCTCGCCGACCACGTCGCCCGCGAGCTCGGGATCGACCCGCTGCCGACGACCGCGTACGACTTCGCCAACGGCGAGATCTACGTCCGGTTCGACGAGTCGGTGCGCGGCACGGACGCGTTCGTCCTGCAGTCCCACACCACGCCGATCAACCAGTGGCTCATGGAGCAGCTGATCATGGTCGACACGCTCAAGCGCGCCTCGGCCAAGCGCATCACGGTGGTCGCGCCGTTCTACCCCTACGCGCGCCAGGACAAGAAGCACCGGGGCCGCGAGCCGATCTCCGCGCGCCTCGTGGCGGACCTGTTCAAGACCGCCGGCGCCGACCGCCTGATGAGCGTCGACCTGCACGCCTCGCAGACGCAGGGCTTCTTCGACGGCCCGGTCGACCACCTGTTCGCCATGCCGATCCTCGTGGACTACGTCCGCGGGCGCGTGGACCTCGAGAACGTCGCCGTGGTCTCGCCCGACGCCGGGCGCATCCGCGTGGCCGAGCAGTGGGCCGCGAAGTTCGGCGGCGTCCCGCTGGCGTTCGTCCACAAGACCCGCGACATCACCCGGCCCAACCAGGCCGTGGCCAACCGCGTGGTCGGTGACATCGAGGGCCGCACCTGCGTGCTCGTCGACGACCTCATCGACACCGGGGGCACTATCGCCGAGGCCGTCAAGGTCCTCAAGGCGCAGGGGGCCAAGGACGTCATCGTCGCGGCGACCCACGGCGTGCTCTCCGACCCGGCCACGCAGCGGCTGTCCGACTGCGGCGCCCGCGAGATCGTCGTCACCGACACCCTGCCGATCACCAAGCACTTCCCGCAGCTGACGGTCCTGCCGATCGCCCCGCTGCTCGCGCGCGCGATCCGCGAGGTCTTCGACGACGGGTCGGTCACCTCCCTGTTCGAGGGCCGCTCCTAGGGACTGTCCGGGCCGGGTACCGATCAGCCCGCCGGCAGCTCCTCGGCCAGCCACGCGGTCGTCCCCGCCCACGCCGCCGCCGACGCCTCCGCGTGGTGGAACCCGGGCAGCGGGTTGTCGAACGCGTGCCCGGCGCCGGGGTGCCGCACGAGCCGGACGCCGTCGCGCGCCACGGCCTCCTCGATCCGGTCCACCTGGTCCGCGGGGATGAACGCGTCGTCCGTGCCCCAGTGGTGCAGGGACGGAGCGGTGACGCCGGGAGCCCGGTCGAGCAGGGTCGGCAGCGCCGAGCCGTAGTACGCGACGAGGGCGGCCACACCCTCGCCCTCCCTCGATGCCGCGTCGAACGCGACCCCGCCGCCCCAGCAGAACCCGAGGAGCCCCGCCGGACCGCCGACCTCCGAGCGCAGGTGGGCGAGCGCGGCCCGGGTGTCCGCCACCGCCCCCTCCCAGTCGGTGGCGCCGGCGATCCCCATCGCGCGCCCGAGCGCCGCCTCGTCCCCGCCCTCGACCACCTCGTCGCCGGTGCGCCAGAACAGGTGGGGGACGAGCACGGTGTACCCGAGGGCCGCGAGGTCGGCGGCGCGGTCGAGCACGTACCCGGTCACCCCGAAGATCTCCTGCACGACGACGAGGCCCGCACCCGCGCCGCGCGGTCCGGCACCCTCGCCGTCCGCGTTCGTCGTCGTCGGGCGGACGAGGTCCGCGGGCATGGGCCCGGCATCGGTGGTCACGGTCACGCGTTCGCTCGCCATGGACGTCAGTGTGCCGCAGGCCGCAGGATCGGGCCCTGTCGCGCAGGGACGGAGCCGCTAGACTCTCCGGGTTGCCTCGGCGAGGGACGACGGACGGGCAGGTGCCCGCATCCGGGCCACAGGTCCGGTCGTCCGTGATTCGACGCGGCGGAGCCCAGCGCGTCCGTCCGCCGTCCCGCGCCGAGGCCCGCCGCCCCGATCCGTCACGAACCCAGTGGAGCACCCATGGCTGACAAGACCGTCATCACCGCGAACGTCCGCACCGAGTTCGGCAAGGGCGCTGCCCGCCGCACCCGCCGCGAGGGCCGCATCCCCGTCGTCCTGTACGGCCACGGCACCGACCCGCAGCACCTCTCGCTGCCGGCCCACGAGACCTTCCTCGCGCTGCGCGGCAACGCCAACGCGCTCCTCACGCTCGACATCGAGGGCACGGAGCAGCTCGCGCTGACCAAGGACGTCCAGGTCGACGCCGTCAAGCGCACCATCGAGCACGTCGACCTCCTCCTCGTCCGCAAGGGCGAGAAGGTCGAGGTCGACATCACCGTCCACACCGTCGGCGAGTCCGCCCCCGGCACGATCCACACCGTCGAGAGCCAGACCGTCACGGTCACGGCCGACGCGACCGCGATCCCCGAGTACGTCGAGGTCGACATCGAGGGCCTCGAGGAGGGCTCCGTCGTCCGCGTCGCCGACCTGCCGGCGCTCCCCGGCTCCGAGTACGTCACCGACCCGGAGACCTCGGTCGTCCTCGTCACGGTCCCGCGCATCTCCGAGGAGGACCTCGAGACCCCGGGCGGCGAGGACGAGGAGACCGAGGGCGAGGCCGCCGAGTCCTCGGACGAGTCCTCCTCCGACGACGAGTCCTCCGACGACGACGCCTGATCCTTCCCGCCCCGGCCCACTGCGGGCCGGGGCGGACCGACCCCTGCGGGCGGCCTCGCCGTCGTCGCCCGCGCGCAAGGAGTGAACGCCCGTGGCTGACAGCGACCTGTGGCTCGTCGTCGGGCTCGGCAACCCGGGTCCGCGCTACGCGGGCAACCGGCACAACGTGGGCCAGATGATCGTCGAGCTCCTCGCGCAGCGGGGCGGCGCCGAGCTGACCACCCACAAGTCCCGCGCGAGCGTCGCGGACGTGCGGCTCGGCACCGGTCCGGGCGGAGTCCCCGGCCCTCGGGTGATCCTCGCCCGCCCCGGCTCGTACATGAACCTCTCCGGCCCGCCGGTGGCTGCGCTCGCGCAGTTCTACTCGATCGAGCCGGGCCGGGTCCTCGTGGTGCACGACGAGCTCGACCTCGCCCCGGACACGCTGCGCCTGAAGATCGGCGGCGGCGAGGGCGGCCACAACGGGCTGCGCTCGATCACCCGGTCCCTCGGCACCAAGGACTACGCGCGGCTGCGGGTCGGCATCGGCCGTCCGCCGGGCCGGATGGACCCCGCCGACTACGTCCTGCAGAACTTCTCCGCCGCCGAGCGCACCGAGCTCGGCGTCACGCTCGAGATCGCGGCCGACACGGTGGCCGACGTCGTCACCGAGGGGCTGCAGCGCACCCAGATGCGGCTGCACACGGCCGACTGACCGGCGCCGGCAGGCCGCCGCGTCACGTCCCATCCGTCGCCTGCCCCGGGTACGCCCGTACCGGCGGTCACGGATCGTCCGGCGCGGCCGACCGGCGCGGCCGTCACGGCCCGGTGACCGCTGCCCGCGCCGCCCCGCACCGGTCGTAGACTGCCTCCCGCTCCCCACTTCCTCGACCGGAGGACCCGTTGTCCCTCACCGGACTGCTTCCCCTGCTGCGCGAGGACCCGGCGATCGCCGCGCTCGTCGCGGCCGCCTCGGCCCCCGTCCTCGAGCCGCACCGCGCGACCACCGCCCCCGTCGGCGTCCGCCCCGCGCTCGCCGCGGAGCTGGCCGCGACCGACCGCCCGATCGTCCTCGTCACCGCCACGGGCCGCGACGCCGACGAGCTCGCCACCGGCGTGCGCGAGTTCCTCCCCGCCGACGAGGTCGCGACGTTCCCCGCGTGGGAGACCCTTCCGCACGAGCGCCTCTCGCCGCGCTCGGACACCGTGGCCCACCGCCTGGCCACGCTGCGCCGCCTCGTCCACCCCGGGCCGGAGGCGCGCACCGCGCGCCCGCGCGTCGTCACGGTGCCCGTGCGCGCGCTGCTCCAGCCGATCGTCTCGGGCCTCGCGGACCTCGAGCCCGTCCGCGTCCAGGTCGGCGACACGATCGCCCTCGACGACCTCGTCCGCGCCCTCGAGGCCGCCGCCTACACCCGCACCGACATGGTCGAGCGCCGCGGCGAGTACGCCGTGCGCGGCGGGATCGTCGACGTCTTCCCGCCGACCGACCCGCACCCGCTGCGCCTCGAGCTCTTCGGCGACGACGTCGAGGAGATCCGCCGCTTCTCGGTGGCCGACCAGCGCAGCCTCGAGGTCGCCGAGGAGGGCCTGTGGGCGCCGCCGTGCCGCGAGCTCCTGCTCACCCCGGCCGTGCGCGAGCGCGCGCGGTCCCTCATCCCGACCGTGCCGTCCGCCGCCCCGATGCTCGAGCGGATCTCCGAGGGTGTCGCCGTCGAGGGCATGGAGGCCCTGAGCCCCGTCCTCGCCGACGGCCTCGAGCCCCTCCTCGACCTGCTGCCGGAGCGCTCGCTCGTGGTCCTCGTCGACCCCGAGCGGATCCGCCGCCGGGCCGCCGACCTGGCCGCGACCACCGAGGAGTTCCTCGCCGCCGCGTGGACGTCCGCCGCGTCCGGGGCCGAGGTCCCGCTCGACCTGCGGGCCGCGGCCTTCGCCGACCTCGCCGAGGCCCGCGCGCTCGCCCTGGCCAAGGGGCAGGGCTGGTGGAGCGTCAGCTCCCTGCCGACCGACGAGGGGCTCGAGGACGCGACCGTCGTTCCCGGTTCCGCCGGGTCGGGCGGCGCGCCCGACGGCTCCGGCACCCCGGCCGACGACGCCGCCGATCCCGGCGGGTCCGCCGCCCGCGCCGCGATCGCGGCCGCGTCGGGCCCCGACGACGACCCCCGCACCGTCGCCGCGCGCGAGACCCGCCGGTACCGCGGCGACGTCGACGGCGCGCTCAAGGACCTCGCCGCCCTCGTCCACGACGAGTGGCGCATCCTGCTCACGACCCAAGGAGCCGGGCCCGCCCGCCGCCTGCGGGACTCGCTCGCGGAGGCCGACGTCCCGGCCCGCCTCGTCACCGACCTGCCCGAGGCCCCCGAGCCCGGCCTGGTCACCATCACGCACCCGGGGCTGGACCGGGGGTTCGTCGTCGACGGGCAGCGCCTGGCCGTCCTCACCGAGTCCGACCTCACCGGCCGCCCGGGCAGCTCCACGCGCGAGATGCGCAAGATGCCGGCCCGGCGCCGCACCGCCGTCGACCCGCTGTCCCTGCGGCCGGGCGACCTCGTCGTCCACTCCCAGCACGGGGTGGGCCGGTTCGTCGAGCTCGTGTCCCGCACCGTCGGCAGGGGCGAGACCGCCACCACCCGCGAGTACCTCGTCATCGAGTACGCGCCGTCGAAGCGGGGCCAGCCGGGCGACCGCCTGTTCGCGCCCACGGACTCGCTCGACCAGGTCTCCCGCTACGTCGGGGGAGAGGCGCCCGCGCTCAACAAGATGGGCGGCTCTGACTGGGCGGCGGCCAAGCGGAAGGCGCGCAAGGCGGTCCGCGAGATCGCCGGCGAGCTCGTCCGCCTCTACGCCGCGCGCCAGGCCACGGTCGGCCACACGTTCGGCCCGGACACCCCGTGGCAGCGCGAGCTCGAGGACGCCTTCCCCTACACGGAGACGCCCGACCAGCTGAGCGCGATCGACGAGGTCAAGGCCGACATGGAGAAGGCCATGCCGATGGACCGCCTCATCTCGGGCGACGTCGGCTACGGCAAGACCGAGATCGCCGTGCGGGCCGCGTTCAAGGCCGTCCAGGACGGCAAGCAGGTGGCCGTCCTCGTGCCCACCACGCTGCTCGTCAACCAGCACCTCGACACGTTCGCCGAGCGGTACGCCGGCTTCCCGGTCCGGGTCGCCGCCCTGTCCCGCTTCCAGAGCCCGGCCGAGGCCACGGAGGTCCGCGAGGGGCTGGCCGCCGGGTCGATCGACGTCGTCATCGGCACCCACACCCTGCTCACGGGTCAGGTGCGGTTCAAGGAGCTCGGGCTGGTGGTCATCGACGAGGAGCAGCGCTTCGGCGTCGAGCACAAGGAGACGCTCACCCAGCTGCGGACCAACGTCGACGTCCTCGCGATGTCCGCGACCCCGATACCGCGCACCCTCGAGATGGCGGTGACCGGGATCCGCGAGATGTCCACGCTGGCCACGCCGCCGGAGGAGCGGCACCCGATTCTCACGTACGTCGGTGCGCAGGAGGACAAGCAGGTCGGCGCCGCGATCCGGCGCGAGCTCCTGCGCGAGGGTCAGGTCTTCTACGTCCACAACAAGGTCCGCTCGATCAACGCCACCGCCCAGCACCTCGCCGAGCTCGTCCCCGAGGCGCGCATCGGCGTGGCGCACGGGCAGATGAACGAGCACCAGCTCGAGGCCGTCATCCAGGACTTCTGGGAGCGCTCGATCGACGTGCTCGTGTGCACGACGATCATCGAGACGGGCCTCGACATCGCCAACGCGAACACCCTCATCGTCGAGCGTGCCGACACGTTCGGCCTGTCCCAGCTCCACCAGCTGCGCGGGCGCGTGGGTCGCGGGCGCGAGCGGGCCTACGGTTACTTCCTCTACGACCCGGACAAGCCGCTGACCGAGACCGCGCACGACCGGCTCGCCACCATCGCCTCCCACACCGAGCTCGGCGCCGGCATCCAGGTGGCGATGAAGGACCTCGAGCTCCGCGGAGCCGGCAACCTGCTCGGCTCCGACCAGTCCGGGCACATCGAGGGCGTCGGCTTCGACATGTACGTCCGGATGATCTCCGAGGCCGTGGCCGCCTGGCGCGACGGGAAGGTCGAGCCCGAGCGCGTCGACGTCCGGGTCGAGCTCCCGATCGACGCCCACGTGCCCACCGAGTACGTCGACACCGAGCGCCTCCGCCTCGAGGTCTACGCAAAGATCGCCGCGGCCGACGACGACGAGGCCCTCGACTCCGTGCGCGCCGAGCTCGTCGACCGGTACGGGCCGGTCCCGCCGAGCGTCGAGCGGCTGTTCGCCGTCGCGCGCCTGCGGGCCCACGCCCGGGAGGCCGGCATCCAGGAGATCACCGCGCAGGGCAAGAACGTGCGGTTCTTCCCGGTCGAGCTCGCCGAGTCCCAGTCGCTGCGCCTCACCCGCGTCCACCGCGGGACGATGCTCAAGCCGGCCGTGCGCACCGCGCTCGTGCCGTGGCCGCTCACGCAGAAGGTCGGCGGGCGACCGCTCGCGGACGTCGACCTGCTCGCGTGGGTCGAGGAGGTCGTCGCCCTCATCGGCACGCCGGTCGGGGCGCCGGCCGGTGCATGGGCCGGCGCGGGCGCGGGTGCAGGCTCGGGCGCGGCGGGGGCATGACCGTGCACGACGCCGGACGCACCGCCCTGCGGTCGACCCTCGCCGCGGCCGTGCTCGTGGTGGGGCTGGCCGCCGGGCCGGCGGCCGCTGCCGCCCCGGACGTCACCGACACCTCCACGGCCGCCGCGGCGTCGTCGTCGACGTCCCCGGGCGAGCCCGACAAGCCGGGTGCGGGGGAGAGCGGCTCCGGCGAGGCAGGCTCCGACGGGTCGCGCACCGACGCGTCCGCCGAGGCCGGCAGCGGTGGGCTGCTCGACGGTGCCACCGCGTCCGCGACCGACTCGGGCAGCGGGTTCGAGATCCTCGAGGCCGCGGAGCTGCCCATCGGGATGCAGCCGTGGCTCGTCCGCGTCGCCGCGGCGACCACGCTCGCGCTCGCCGGCATCGGCGTCGTGCTGGCGGCCACCTCCGCACCGCGCAGACCGGGTCGGCGACGCGGTTAGCATGGTGGCGCTCACGGCCGTGCCGCGGGCGAGGACGACAGGAGGAACTGTGGCTCGCACCATCCGATCGGCGATCGTGCCCGCGCTCGCGCTGGGCGCCCTGCTCGCCGGCTGCTCGGCCAACCCCGGCACGGCGGCCGTCATCGACGGCGAGGAGATGTCCGAGCGCGAGGCGCAGTCCGTCGCCGGAGAGCTCGTCGGGGTGTTCGGCCAGGAGCTGACCACCGTCGACGCCGTGATGAACTACGCGTACTCCGACGCCATCACCCGCGTCGCGGGCGAGAACGGACTCACCGTGAGCGACCAGGCCGTGCGCGACCAGCTCGCCACGATGACGGAGCAGAGCGGCTACACGCCCGACGGCGACTACCTCCCGCAGACCCTCGAGATCGTCGAGTCCCTCATGCTGGCCGGCCAGCTCCAGTCGGACCAGGCGCTGTCCACCCAGGTCACGGAGGCGATGAGCGAGGTCGACATCGAGCTCAACCCCCGGTACGGGACCGTCGAGGGCGGCCAGTACGCGCAGCCGGCGCATCCGTGGCTGCAGGCGGCGCCCGCCGGGGAGGGCATGCCGGTCGTTCCCTGACCGGGCCGCTCGTCGGTCGTGAGCCGGCCGGGTCCGTGTGCGGTGCGCCGCGGCGAAGGTGCGATGTTCGTCGTCGTGCATGGGTGGGGGCATCGCCCCGAGCGCTGCACGTACTCCCGGAAGGCCGGACAGCACTGACCCCGGCCGCTCGTGGGGACTAGCGTGGAGCCCGACAACATCCGGGCATCCCCGACACAAGGAGAACCTGTGGCCACCATCCTCGAAGTAGCGGCACGCGAGATCCTCGACTCCCGGGGCAACCCGACCGTCGAGGTCGAGATCGGGCTGGACGACGGCGTCGTCGCCCGCGCGGCCGTCCCCTCCGGCGCGTCGACCGGCGCGTTCGAGGCCGTCGAGCTCCGTGACGCCGGCGACAAGCGCTACGGCGGCAAGGGCGTGCAGCAGGCACGCGACAACGTGCTCGAGATCCTCGCGCCCGAGATCCTCGGCCTCGAGGCGTCCGAGCAGCGCTTCATCGACCAGACGCTCCTCGACCTCGACGGCTCGGCCAACAAGGGCAAGGTCGGCGCCAACGCGATCCTCGGCGTCTCGCTCGCCGTGGCCAAGGCCGCCGCCGAGTCCGCCGGACTGCCGCTGTACCGCTACCTCGGCGGCCCCAACGCGCACCTGCTGCCGGTGCCGATGATGAACATCCTCAACGGCGGCTCGCACGCCGACTCGAACGTGGACATCCAGGAGTTCATGATCGCGCCGATCGGTGCGACGAGCTTCGCCGAGGCGCTGCGTCAGGGCGCCGAGGTCTACCACGCGCTGAAGTCCGTGCTCAAGCAGCGCGGCCTGGCCACCGGCCTGGGCGACGAGGGCGGGTTCGCCCCCAACCTCGGCTCCAACCGCGAGGCGCTCGACCTCATCCTCGAGGCGATCTCGAGCACGGGCCTCTCGGCCGGCACGGACATCGCGCTCGCCCTTGACGTGGCCTCGACGGAGTTCTTCTCCGACGGCGCCTACCAGTTCGAGGGGAAGTCGACCTCGAGCGACGAGATGGTGGCGTACTACCAGCAGCTCGTGGCCGACTACCCGCTGGTCTCCATCGAGGACCCGCTGAGCGAGGACGAGTGGGGCGCGTGGAGCCGGCTCGTCGGCGCCGTGGGGGACAAGGTGCAGATCGTCGGCGACGACCTGTTCGTCACCAACCCCGAGCGGCTCGCCCGCGGCATCGCCGAGAAGGCGGCCAACTCGCTGCTCGTCAAGGTCAACCAGATCGGCTCGCTCACCGAGACCCTCGACGCCGTCGCGCTCGCGCAGCGCTCCGGCTTCACCGCGATGGTCTCGCACCGCTCGGGCGAGACCGAGGACGTGACGATCGCCGACCTGTCGGTGGCCGTGAACTCCGGCCAGATCAAGACCGGCGCCCCGGCGCGCGGCGAGCGCGTGGCGAAGTACAACCAGCTGCTGCGCATCGAGGAGGAGCTGGACGAGGCGGCCGAGTACGCCGGCCGCAGCGCCTTCCCGCGTCACCAGGCCTGACCCTCCCCGTTTCGTCGAGATTGCGGTTAGGAGCCGGACAGTCTCCGGTTGTCAGCTGTCGAGAGTGCGGGTGGGGGGCTGAGCTCCCTCGCCCCCGGTGGTCGAGAGTGCGGGTGGGGCCTGGCTCCACCCGCACTCTCGACGTCTCCGGACCGCACTCTCGACCGAGGCTCGTTCCCCGCCGCACTCTCGGCCGGGACGCCGTTCCCGACCGCAATCTCGGCGGGCACCAACCGCAATCTCGGCGGGCACCAACCGCAATCTCGACGGGCACCAACCGCAGTCTCGGCGGGCACCAACCGCAGTCTCGGTGAGGGTGTGGCGCGACTCGCGCCACGCCGGTCCCCGCCCCTGCCGGACCCGTGAGGGACGATGACGCGGTGAGTCGTCCGCCCGCCGCCCCCCGCAAGCCCGGGGCACCCCGCTCGTCCGCCGCCCGCGGCGCACGGTCGCGCCCCACGGGCCGCACCCGCCCCTCCGCGGACCGGGCGAGCAGGCCGACCACCACCGGCCGTGGCCGGGACGGGGACGCCGGCCGGACGAGGGCCGGCGGCTCGCGCGGTTCCAGCACACCGCCGTCGCCCGGGTCCGGCGGGGGCTCGCGCGGCAACCGTCGCCTCGCGATCGCCACGTCCGACGGCGACCGGCCGATCCTCTCCCTGCGGGCCCTCGCGCTCGTCCTCACGCTCCTCGTGGCCTTCGCGATCATCGCGCCGACGGCCCGCCACGCCCTCCTCCAGGCCGAGCAGCTGCGCACCGCCGAGGACGCGCTCGCGGCCGCGGAGGAGGAGGAGCAGCGCCTCACCGACGAGCTCGCCCTGTGGGACGACCCGGAGTACGTCCAGTCCCAGGCGCGCGAGCGGCTCGGTTACACGATGCCGGGGCAGACGCCGTTCGTCGTCGTCGACCCGGAGGCCGTGACCGGCGGCCGACCGGTCGAGGAGGTCGAGGAGGCCGCCCGCGAGGAGGCGATCGCCGCCTCGCGCCCCTGGTACCTCAACCTCCAGGAGTCGGTCGAGGAGGCGGGCGCGATCCCGGGCGCCGACGCGACCGAGGGCGAGGAGGGGCAGGACGTCCCCGAGCCCGAGCTGCCACCCGAGGTGCCGAGCGACCAGGAGATCCCGTCGGGCGAGACGGTGCCGGACTGATGAGCGAGAGCCCCGTCGCCCAGGCCGACCTCGACGCGCTGCAGGACCAGCTCGGACGCGTCCCGCGCGGCGTGATCGCGATCGCCGCGCGCTGCCGGCACGGCCGCCCCACCGTGGTCCGGACGGCACCCCGCCTCGAGGACGGCACGCCGTTCCCCACGAGCTTCTACCTCACCTGCCCGCCCGCCACGCGCGCCGTCTCCACGCTCGAGGCCGAGCACCTCATGGCGGACATGCAGTCCAGACTCGCCGCCGACGACGACCTGAGGTCCGCCTACGCCGCCGCTCACGAGGACTACCTCGCCCGGCGCGCCGAGCTCGGCGAGGTCGAGGAGATCGCCGGCATCTCGGCGGGTGGCATGCCCGAGCGCGTCAAGTGCCTGCACGCCCTGCTCGCGCACACCCTCGCCGTCGGGCGCGGGATCAACCCGTTCGGCGACGAGACGCTCGACGTCCTGGCCGCGCGCGGGATGTGGAGTCCCGAGACCTGCACCTGCTGAGCGGGTTGTCCCCGGCGCGTGACAGCATGACCCGGTGACTCGAGCGGCAGCCATCGACTGCGGGACCAACTCCATCCGACTCCTCGTCGCCGACGTGCCCGGGGCGGGCGGCGCGGCGCTGGACGATGTCGTGCGCGAGATGCGGGTGGTCCGCCTGGGCCAGGGCGTCGACCGCACCGGCCGCCTCGCGGAGGACGCGCTCGAGCGGACCTTCGCCGCGGCCCGCGAGTACGCGCAGCTGTGCGAGCAGCACGGTGCGGAGCGGATCCGATTCGTTGCCACGTCCGCGACCCGCGACGCCGAGAACCGGCAGGTCTTCGTCGACGGCATCCGCGAGATCCTCGGCGTCGAGCCCGAGGTCGTCACGGGGGAGGCCGAGGCGGCGCTCTCGTTCGCCGGTGCCGCCTCCGTCCTGGCCGAGGGGACGCCGGGGCCGGTGGTCGTCGTCGACATCGGCGGCGGGAGCACCGAGCTCGTCGTCGGGGACCCGCGGTCCGCGACCCCGGACGCGGCCGTCTCGCTCGACGTCGGGTGCGTCCGCCTCACCGAGCGGCACCTCGTCGCCGATCCGCCGAGCGCCGAGCAGGAGGCCGCGGCGCGCGCCGACGTGCGGCGGCTGCTCGAGGACGCCGACCTCCCGCTGGGCGGCGTCCGCACGCTCATCGGCGTGGCCGGGTCCGTCACGACCGTCACCGCGCACGCGCTCGGCCTGCCCGCCTACGACCCGGCCGCCATCAACGGCTCGGTCCTCACCGAGGCGGCCGTCCTCGCCGCCTGCGACGAGCTGCTCGCCGCCTCCCGCGCGCAGCGCGAGGCGATGCCGTTCATGCACCCCGGCCGGATCGACGTCATCGGCGGCGGCGCGCTCGTGTGGAGCGAGGTCGTGCGCCACGTGTCCGAGCGGACGGGCGGGGCGGGGACGGCCGGCGTCGTCACCTCCGAGCACGACATCCTCGACGGCATCGCGCTCTCGCTCGCCTGACGGGCTAGTCGCGGTGGTCGGCGGCGCGTTCGTCGTCGTCGGGCGCGGCCGTGTCGCCCCGCACGGCACGGCGCTCGGTCTCGTCGGCCAGGTCGTCGAAGCTCCTCCGACGAAGCGGGACGCCGGTGAGGTAGGCCGCGCGGGCCACGACCATCGTGCCGACCGACGAGGTCGCGAGGTGGATGCCGATGACGAGGAGCGCGAGGCCGAGGTTGCGCCACGAGGGCATGATGAGGAGGCATCCGACGACGACGAGGATGATGCCGAAGCCTCCGGCGGTCCCGACGCCCGAGATCCGCATGTACACGTCGGGGAAGCGCACGAGTCCCAGCGCGGCGGTCGCGAACACGAGCGCGCCGAGCACCACCACGACGTTGCCGACCACTGCCATCACCTCCGTCATCGCCGCCCCCTCGTCACCGCGCGCCCGAGCGAGATCGCGCTGAGGAAGGCCACGAGCGCGACGACGAGCAGGAGGTCGAAGGCGAAGACCATGGAGGTGAGCACGCCGGCAAGGGCGATCAGTCCGATGACCCCGAAGGACAGCAGGTCGGCGCCGACGGCGCGGTCCGCGTCCGTCGGGCCGACGAACATCCGGTAGGTGGCGACCACGGAGGTCACGCCGACGATGACGATCGCGACGACGACGCCGGTCACGAGGCCACCCCCGTCCGTCGCAACGCGTGCAGGAGGTGGGACTCCATGTCCCGCAGCTCGGCGCGCAGCTCCTCGGCGTCCGCGCAGTAGAGGCCGTGCACGTACAGGACGCGGCTGCCGTCGGGTCCGGATCGTTCGTTCCCGATCGTCAGCGTGCCCGGGGTCAGCGTGATGAGGGCGGCGAGCAGGGTGACCTCCAGGTCGGTGCGGCACCGGGTGACGAGCCGGGCGATGCCCGGCGTCGAGTCCTGTCCCGGCGTGAGGTTGTCCTTGAGCACGGCCACGTTGGAGATCAGCAGCTGCCACGCGTACCAGAGGGCGAACCACGCGATGCGGAACGGCCACGTCAACCAGCTCATCGACCCAGCACCGCCTCGACGTACGTGGACGTGTCGAGAAGACCCTGGGCGGCGGTCTCCGAGAGCCCGAGGAGGAGCTCGCCGCCGAGGCCGAGCGCGACCGTGACGGCCGCGAGGGCCACCGCCGGGGCGGCGAGCGCGGCGCCGACCCGCCTGCCTCCGTCCTCGGGGACTGGACTCTCCGCGGCGGTCGCGGTGTCGTCCGTGGGGTCGGTCGTGGGGTCGGTCGCCGTCCGGGCGGCCGTCACCGTCGCGGTGGCGGCCGCGTCGTTCGTCGTCGTGCGGGGCGCCTGGTCGTTCGTCGCCGGGCGAGCACCGGCGGAGGCCGGCGGCACGGAGTCACCCTCCTCGGCGAAGGGGGCTGCGTCCGCGTCCTGCTGGGTCGCAGCGCCCGAGGCCGCGGACCCGGCCTTCCGGTCCCAGAACATCCCGGACCAGATCTTCAGCATCGACAGCAGGGTGACGAGGCTGACGGCGAGCATGACGACGACGGCGCCGATCTCACCGGCCCCGATCGAGGCGGTGATCAGCGAGAGCTTGGCCACGAAGCCGGAGAAGGGAGGGATGCCCGCGAGGGAGAGTGCGGCGACGAAGAACGCGACCGCCAGCACGGGTTCGCGTCTGGCGATGCCGCTCAGCGCGCCGACCCTCCCGGTCCCGTAGCGGACCTCGATCGCCCCGGTCGACAGGAAGAGCGACGCCTTCACGATCATGTGGTGCAGCAGGTAGAAGATCCCCGCGGTGAGCCCGGCGAGCGTGAACAAGGCGACCCCGAGGAGGATGTAACCGATCTGGCTGACCATGTGGAACGCGAGGATCGAGCGGGTCGTCGTCTCGCCGACCGCGCCGAGCACGCCGATGACCATCGTGGCGGCGAACGCGACCACGCCGATCCACAGGTACCGCGAGTCGCCGTCGAAGAGGACGGCGTAGATCCGGTAGATCGCGTAGATCGCGACCTTCGTGTTGAGACCGGAGAACAGCGCGGTCACGGCCGGTGAGGTGCCCGGGTAGGCCTTGGCGAGCCAGCCGTGCACGGGGACGACGGCCGCCTTGATGCTGAGTGCGAACAGGCACACAGCGCCCGCGGCCGCCACGAACGGGTCCTCCGCGGCGGCCCCCTGGAGCTCGGCGAGGTTGACCGTGCCGGCCACGCCGTAGACGAGCCCGACGCCGGAGACGAAGAGCGTCGACGTCAGCATGTTGACGGTGACGAACAGTCGCGCGCCGGCGATCTGACCGAGGGTGGCGGAGGCGGGGCGCGCGAGCACGTAGAGGCCGTACGCCGGCACCACCATGACCTCGATGAAGACGAACATGTTGAAGATGTCGCCGGTGAGCAGGATGCCGTTGACGCCCGCGGTGAGCACGAGGACCAGCGGGCCGAAGTAGCGCGAGGCCGCGCGTCCGGATGCGTGGGCGAACGCGGTGCAGGTCAGGGTGAGGATGCCGGTGACGACGAGCATGAGGGCGGAGAACATGTCGGCGACGAACGGGATCGCGATCCCCGTCTCCCACATGCCGACGTCATGAGCGATCGCCCCGCCGTCGCGGAAGTGGGCCACGAGCGCGACCCCGCCGGCGAGCGACGCCGCGAGCACCGCGAAGGACGTGACCGCCTGCACCCGCGGACGATCCCCGACGACGACGAGAAGGCCACCGACCAGGAGCGGGACGGCGACGAACAGCGGAAGTACGGCGGCGTTCACGAGCTCACCGCCGGGTCCTCGGCCGGTCGTGCGCGGGTGCTGCGTGGGTCGGCGTCCCGGTGCGAGGCCGGGGCGTCGGCGGGCTCGCTCCAGTCCCCGTCGGAGTCGGACGGGCCGAGCCGCTCGGGACCGGCCCCGTCGTCGTCCTCCATGGAGCCGTCGGCGGTGTCGTCGTCCTGACCCCCGGCCACGGCAAGGACGAGCATGACGACCGTGATCGAGAAGGCGATGACGATCGCGGTGAGCACGAATGCCTGGGGGAGCGGGTCGGCAGTCGAGGACGGGTCGTCGGGCGTGCCGAACGGCAGGCCCCGACGGGACGTGCCGCCCGCCGCGATGAGGACGAGGTTCGCGGCGTGGCCGAGCAGGACGAAGCCCAGGACGACCCGCAGCATCTCGCGCTGCATCATGAGGTAGACGGCGCCGGCCACGAGGATCGCGGCGGTGAGGGCGACGGTCATCGTGCCTCCTCCGTGTCGGTGGGGATGGCGTGCTCGCGCCGGGGCGCCGCGTCGGTCGGGCCGGTCTGTGCCGTCGGCGTGCCGGGCCCGGTCTGCGTCGTCGGCCGGCCGAGGAGGTTGAACGAGGCGAGGACGAGGCCGAGGACGGCGAGGTAGACGCCGATGTCGAAGACGAGCGACGACATGAGGTGGTACCCGAGGATGTCGGTCGACAACGGGGCGAGGAACGAGCCGTCGAGGTAGCCCGCGAGCCCGGACCCGGCACCGACCATGATGCCGAGGCCCGTGAGCAGGAGGTAGGGCCAACGGATCGGGGCCTTGCTGTCCGCCGGGGCGGCGAGGTACAGCAGCGCGAAGCCGCTGCCGCCGACGAGCGCTGCGATGAAGCCGCCGCCGGGCTCATGGTGCCCGCGCAGGAGCAGGACGGCCGACAGGATCACGGCCAGCGGACCGACGACTCGCGCCACGGTCCGGACGAACACGGTGTTCTCGCGGGGGTCGGCGATGGGGGAACGCGGGTCGATCGGGGACGGGCGGCTGGGTGTGAGGCGGCGCGACCGCACGACGACGGCGACCACGAGACCCGCGACGCCCAGCACCGTCAGCTCACCGAGAGTGTCGAGGGCACGGAAGTCGACGAGGATCGTGTTGACGATGTTGGCACCGCCGGTGATCGACTCGCCCTCGGTGAGGTAGTAGGTGCTCGCCGACGACGGTTCGCGGCGGCCCGTGAGCACGAACACCCCGGCGAACGTGGCGAGGCCGGCCGCGGCCGCGACGACGGCGGCCGGGACCCGCTTGCGGAGCGGGGACCTACGGAAGTTCTCGGGGAGCCTGCGCAGGAGCAGGACCATCACGCAGACGGTGAGGATCTCGACGAGGAGCTGGGTCAGGGCGACGTCCGCGGCGCCGAGGACGACGAACCACAGGCTGATGGTGAAGCCCGCGAGACCGGTGACGACGACGGCGGAGATCCGCGACCGCGCCCGCACGGCCGCGACGACTCCGGCGGCGACCAGCGCGACGAGCACCCAGTCCAGCGGTCGGGTCGGGTCGCCCACCTGCGCCGGCAGCTCGTCCGTCCGCAGGAGCATCCAGCCCGCGATCAGTGCGAGGGACGCCGCCGGGATTGCGAGGTGACGGCGCGGGCTCATCGGTGAGGTGAGACGGCCGATGCTGCCACCGAACGAGATCGTGCCGCGGCGCAGGGCGTCGACGACGTCGAGCCCCGAGAACGGGAACGCGAGCGGTTCGAGGAGGCGGTCGACCCGGGCGCGGGTGAGGACGAGGACGACGCCGAGGGAGATGATGCCGGCGGACACCCCCAGCGCCGGGGTGAGGCCGTGCCACAGGGCGAGGTGGACGTCGAGCCCCGCGCCGGTCGAGCCGCTCGCGCCGGCGGAGGCCAGCGTGTCCAGCAGGAACGGCGCGAGGCCGAGCACGAGCGTGGCGAGCGCGCCGAGGACGGGGGGCGCGAGGAACACGGGATCGCCGTCGTGGACCTCGGTGGGGGAGGAACGCAGCGACGCCGCCGGTGCGCTCGACGGGTCTGTCGTCGTCGGGCGTGTCGGGCTTGTCGTCGTCGGGCGTGTCGTCGACGGGTGGTCGATCTCGGGCCGACCGGTGCCGCGACCGGCGGCGCCCAGCACGAATCGGGCCGAGTAGGCGAACGTGAGCACCGACGTCGCGGCGGCCGCCAGCGTGATGACGACCGGTACCCACCCGGGTCCCGGGGCGCCCAGGAACGCGTCGAGCAGGGACTCCTTGGAGACGAAGCCGAGGAGGAGCGGTACGCCCGCCATGGAGGCGGCGGCGAGGGCTGTGGCGCCCGTCGTCACCGGCATACGGATGCGCATCCGGGCGAGCTCGCGCAGGTCCCGGGTCCCGGCCTCGTGGTCGATGACGCCGACGAGCATGAACAGCGTGGCCTTGAACAGGGCGTGCGCGATCGTGTGGACGACGGCGGCGGTGAGGGCGGCCTCGGTCCCCACGCCGATCGCGGCGACGAGCAGTCCCAGCTGGCTGATCGTCGAGTAGGCGAGCAGCTCCTTGAGGTCGTGTCGGCGCATCGCTCCGGCCGCGCCGATGAGCGCCGTGACGAGGCCGGAGAAGATGAGCAGCCACGACCAGATCGGCACGCCGGACAGCACGGGCGAGAACCGCAGGAGCAGGTAGATGCCGGCCTTGACCATCGCGGCGGCGTGGAGATACGCGGACACCGGCGTGATGGCGACCATCGAGTCGGGCAGCCACGCCTGGAACGGGAACTGGGCGGACTTCGTGAAGGCGGCGACGGCGAGGAGCACGGCGACCGTCGTGGTGAAGGTGCCGTCCTGCGTCCACACCGGGTCGCGGAGCACCTCGCTCAACCTGCTCGTACCCGTGGTGGCGATCATCGTCGTGACGGCGGCGAGCAGGCTCAGGCCCCCGGCGACGGTGACGAGGAGGGTGCGGACCGCGGGCTCGTGGGCGTGGGGGCCGGACCGTGAGATGAGGAAGAACGAGCACAGGGTCGTGATCTCCCATGCGACGAACATGACGACGAGGTCGTCGGAGAGCACGAGGAGCGTCATCGCCGCGGCGAAGAGCGTCATGAGGAGGTAGAACCGCGACTGCGTCCCGCGGCCGAGATACCGGCTGGCGTAGACGAGGATCGCGCCGCCGATGACGAGCACGAGCAGGGCGAACACCAGGGCGAGGCCATCCAGCCTCAGCGCCAGGTCGACGCCCAGCGTGGGCATCCACGACCACACCTCGTCGACCGGCTCGTCGACCCCGTCGTAGGCCGTGACCAGCAGCCCTGCGCCGATCAGCAGTGGCAGGGCCAGTGGGAGGCCGGCGCCGCGTCCGAGGACGCGCCCGAGCGGGATCGCGGCCACGCACGCGAGGAGCGTGGCCAGAAGTGCAAGGGTGAGCAACGGTGCCGCCTAGGAGGTGATGGGGGACTGGTCTGTCACTGGCCGCACCCGCACGGTCTCGCTCGCGCGGATGGGCCGGCCGCACTCATCGGGTCGGCGGGAATCCCGCCAGCGGTGCGCCCCAGGATGACACCTGACCGTTGGTGCCCACGTGCACGGGCAGCGTGCAGACCGACGCGGCGACGGCGGCGTCGGGCACGAGGTCGACGGTGACTGGCATCGGCGGCAGTGTATCCACGCCTCGGTGGACTCCCGCGCGGTTTCAGGGTGTTGCCGTGATGGTGCCGGTGGTGTCGGCGGTGGTGACGGCGTCGTCGTCGGTTCGGATCGTGCCCGGGTACGGCACGATGGACCCTTGCCTCGCGAGAGCGGGCGCCCCCATAGCCCAATCGGCAGAGGCAGCCGGCTTAAACCCGGCCCAGTGCGGGTTCGAGTCCCGCTGGGGGCACATGAGGACGCGGCGCGGCGCCTGCCGACTCAGCCGTGTCCGCCGCCGGACCGGTCGCGACTGCCGGGCCGACCTCGCCCGCCGGGCCGGTCGCGACTGCCGGGCCGGTCGCGCCTGCTGTGCGGGCCGCGCTTGCTTGGCCGGTCGCGCCTGCAGTGCGGGCCGCGCCTGCCGGGCCGGTCGCGCCTGCTGTGCGGGTCGCGCCTACCTGGCCTGCCGGCTGGGCTTCGGCGCAGGGTTCATGAGCTCGACGACGGGGTCGAGGGCCAGGTGGGTGCCGTCCGGCAGGCGATCGAGAATCCGGCGGACGGCGACGGCCGGATCGGTGGCCTCCGCGGCGGTGAGGTGGAGAACCTTGTGCCCGGCCCGCTCGAGATCGTGGTACCGTCGGCGCTCCTTCAACAACGCGTCCGACGTGGTCGTGGGATCGGTGCCGTACTTGGTCCGCCCGTCGAACTCGACGACGAGCCAGAGCGGACGCCCGTCGTCGGAGGTCCCGAACCGGATCGCGAGGTCGACCCACCAGCGGTGGTGCTCGGTCTCGATCCGGCACTGCTGAACCGCGTCCCGCACGCCCCAGGTGAGCACGATCCAGCGGAGCCGGGACTCCCACGCCGACTCCGACCACGGTGAGGCCCAGCCGATCAGCTGGATGGCGCGACGGACGCCGCGAGCGCCGCGGAACTCCGTCCGGAGCCGATCGATCAGACGCGCGCGGAGCTGGGCCGCGTCCCGGTCGACCCGCTCCCGTTCCCGTCGATCGGCGCGGCAGAGCTTCGCGAACACGTGGTCGAGGGGAAGGATCGCGGACTCCGGGTCGCGCAGACGAGCCAGGTCGATCGCCGTGCGTTCGAGCGTCGTGACGAGGATGCCGTCGATGGACTCGACGTCGTCGGGCCGGACCGAGAATCTGTGAATCTCGACGTCCGCGGCAGACACCGCACTCCCGCGCGCCGGGTAGAGAACGGGCACGCTCGTCGGGAAGCCCCACAGGTGCAGCCCGTGGAGCGCCGCCGCCGACTCGAGAGTCAGGGCACGCCTCGACCGGGCCTGTCGTTGCACCGCGACGCACCTCGCCCGGTAGACCTCCCGCCGTCGAGCGGGACCGGAGAGGTCACGCCGCACCACGGCGACGGCGCCGCGCCGGACCCTGACGGTCTCGTGCGCGGGGTCGCCGGCCAACGGGTCCGAGCAGCGGCGGCGGTCGCCGAGGAGCAGCCGGGGCGTCGGCGGCCGTGGGACCCGTGCGGCGTTCGTCATGAGCTCGAGACTGGTCGACGGGCGCCGGCCGGGCGGTGGTACCGCGCTGGCCCTGTGGACAGCGGGGGCCGGGGGGCGCCTGTGGGCTGCGGTGGCTGCCGGGTGGTCCGGCGATCGGGACCCGCGGCGCCGAGGGGGCGTCGAACAGTCGGTGGACGTGTCGAACAGTCGGTGGGCGTGTCGAACAGTCGGTGGGCGTGCCGATGAGTCGGTGGGCGTGTCGAGTGGACCCCCGCCGCCTGTCGTTTCGGTGCGTTGACCGACTCTTCGGTGGTGATCCGACTCCTCGGCATCTCTACTGCCCCTCGGCGGGCCGACCGCTTGCTCAGCGGACGTGTCGAACAGTCGGTGGACGTGTCGAGTGGACCCCCGCCGCCTGTCGTTTCGGTGCGTTGACCGACTGTTCGGCGGTGATCCGAATCCTCGGCGGCTCTTCAACCCCTCGGCGGGCCGACCGCTTGCGCAGCGGACGTGTCGAACAGTCGGTGGGCGTGTCGAACAGCGGGTGAATGTGTCGAGGAGTCGGTGGACGTGTCGAGTGGACCTCCGCCGCCTGTCGTTTCGGTGCGTTGACCGACTCTTCGGCGGCGATCCGACTCCTCGGCAACTCTTCAACCCCTCGGTGGGGTGCCGAGCAGTCGGCGGAGGTGCGGAGCTCAGCCGCGACTCGCACCGCCCGCGCCACTCGGGCCGGCCACACCAGTGAGGCCCGGATGACGCTCGCACCGCCCGCGCCACTCGGGCCGGCCACACCAGTCAGGCCCGGATGACGTCCGCACCGCCCGCCGCCACTCAGGCCGGCTGCACCACGCCCGTCTCGTAGGCGAGCACCACTGCCTGGACGCGGTCGCGCAGCGCGAGCTTGCCCAGCACGGCCCCCACGTGCGTCTTGACCGTGGTCTCGGAGACGACGAGCTCCCCGGCGATCTCGGCGTTCGAGAGCCCCTGGGCCACGAGGGTGAAGACCTCGAGCTCCCGCGACGTGAGGCTGCCGATCCGCGGGTCGCGCTCGGCGGGGGTCTGCTCCCGTCCCGTCGCGGGCAGTCGAGGGCCGAACATGTCGAGCATCCGGCGGGTGATGCGCGGCGTGATGACGGCGTCGCCGCTCGCCACGCGCCGAATGGCCTCGACGAGGTCGGCGGGCGGCGTGTCCTTGAGCAGGAAGCCGGAGGCACCGGCGCGCAGGCCGGCGAACGCGTACTCGTCGAAGTCGAAGGTCGTGAGGATGAGGATCCGCGCGCCCGGGTGGGAGCGCACGATGCGGGTCGTCGCGTCGATGCCGTTGAGCTCGGGCATGCGCACGTCCATGAGGATGACGTCGGGGCGCAGCGCGGCGGCCTGGGCGACCGCGGTGCGGCCGTCCCCGGCCTCGCCGACCACCTCGATGTCGTCCTCCGCGTCGAGGACCATGCGGAAGCCCATCCGCAGGAGCGCCTGGTCGTCCGCGAGGAGCACGGTGATCACGCCCTGGTCGCTCGACTCGTGCCGGTCGGTCATGTCCGTGCCTCCATCGTCCCGGCGCCCACTCGCAGGCGCGCCTCCACCCGCCACCCAGTATCCGTCGGGCCGGCGGTCACGCTGCCGTCGAACACGGCCACCCGCTCGCGGATGCCGATGAGACCCCGCCCCGATCCGCCCGGCACCGTGGGCTCGCCCCCGGCGACGTTCTCCACGGTGATCGTCACCTGGCCCGCGGTGCGCGCGATCGTCACCGTGATGGCGGGGGAGCCCGGGGCGTACCGCAGCACGTTCGTCAGGCACTCCTGGACGATCCGGTAGACGGTGAGGCTGAGCGTCGTGTCGTCCGGCAGCGGCAGGCCGGTGACCTCGAGGGAGACGGGCAGCCCGGCGCCGCGGAAGGACTCGACGAGGGAGTCGAGCTCGCCGACCACCGGCTGCGGCGCGAGGGGCGCGCTCACGCCGGGAAGGCGGGAACCGGCCCCGACGACGGGGGCAGCGCGCGTGTCGTCCCGCAGCATCCCCACCATCCGGCGTGTGTCGCCGAGCGCCTCGCGCCCCGTGCCGGCGAGTCGCTCGAGCGCGGAGCGGGCGCGGGCGGGGTCGCGGTCCATGATGCGCACGGCGCCGTCGGCGAGGGTGACCATGACGGACAGGGAGTGGGCGAGCACGTCGTGCATCTCGCGGGCGATCCGGGTGCGCTCGGAGCTCACCGCGAGCTGCTCGCGCTGGTCCCGCTCGAGTGCGAGGCGCCGTGCGCGGTCGCCGAGCTGGGCGACCCGGCGGCGTCGCTCGCGCAGGTTCGAGCCGACGAGCGCGGCCACCGCGATGACACCGGCGGCCTCGGCGCCGTCGAGCATGCGCGTCCCCTCGCCGCCGAAGACGAGGTACGCGCAGACGGCGACGACGACGGCGGACACCGAGGCGACGACCGTCGTGCGCCCGGGCCGCTCGAGGGCGATGGTGAGGACGAGCACGGCGACGGCGACGATCTCGACAGGGGAGATCCGCGGGGTGACGAGGATGTCGAACACCGGCAACGGTGTCGTCGGGTCGTAGGACCAGATGGTGACGACCGGAGGGTCGGGCTCGAGCCCGGAGTCGGCGATGCGGGCGAGGACGGGCACCGTGAGGGCGACGCCCAGGAGGACGAGCGGGGCGCGACGCCGCAGGAGGATGACGGCCCCGAGCGCGAGGGTCTCGGCGATGCCCACGACCGCGACCGGCGTGTACCGGCTGAGGGCGCCGACGATCGCGAGCCCCAGCATGACGACCACGTACGCCGTGGCGAGGACGAGGTCGAGGGCGCCCGGGTAGCGGGCGAGGAGTCGGCCGAGTGCCCCGGTCAGGAGCGGGTCGGTCCCCCGGTCGGCCCACCCCTCCGCCCCGAGGGCGTCGTCGTCGGCCGTTCCCGTCCCGGCCGTCCCCCTCCCGGCAGCCCCCGTCCTGGCCCCGGAACGCGAGGCGCCGTCCCCGTCTGGCCGCGGGTGCGCGGAGGTCGCCCCCGGGGAGCCTGGCCGCTCCCCGGGCGCCGTGACCTCCTCGACCGCCACCGGTAGTGCCGTCAGGCGTCGCGGCGGACCATGAGGACCCCGCCGACGGCGAGCGGGACGGCCGCCCACGCGGTCGACACGAGCGCGCCGACCGTGTCGGAGTAGGCCTTCTCCATCCCGAGCATGCCGGTCTCCGGGGCGAGGTAGTCCGCCGCCACGTTGGAGGGCAGGAGGTCGCGGACCGTCGAGACCCACTCCCAGGGGAGGAACTCGAGGATGATCGGGACGAGCATGAGCAGGACGAGCACGGCGGAGATGCCGGCCGCCGTCGAGCGGAAGATCGCGCCGAAGCCGACGCCGAGCACCCCGCACGTCACGGTGTAGAGGACGAACAGGCCGACCACGCGCCACGTGTCGCCGTCCGTGAGGCTGACGGAGTCCATGACGTCGCTGAGGTAGGGGTTGCCCACCGCCCAGGTCGCGAGGAAGGCGACGAGCGTCTGCACGGCGATCGCGATGACGATGAGGACGGTCTTGGCGAGCAGGACCACGATCCGGCTCGGCTGGGCCGCTAGGGTCGCGCGGATCATCCCCGTCGAGTACTCCGACGTCATCGTCAGCACCCCGAGTATCGCCGAGGTGGTGGCGAGCATGCCGGCCACGAGGACGAGGAGGTAGACGCCGTTGATGTCGCCGAGGCCGGGGAAGCCCGACTGGTCGACCGAGTCGGTGATGCCCCAGACGGTGGCCCACTGGAACGCCACGTAGAGCAGGACGCCGATCCCGAGCACCCACCAGGTCGAACGCAGCGAGAAGAACTTGATGAACTCGGACCGCAGGGTGCCGAGCCAGGTGACGCGGCCGCGGGCGGCGGGCGGTGCGACTGCGGTGCTCATCGGGTGACCTCGCTGCCTGAGTCGTTGCCGGCGCGGTACTCGACCGAGTCGTGCGTGAGGGTCATGAAGGCCTGCTCGAGGCTCGCGCTGCGCGGGCTGAGCTCGTGGAGCTCGACACCGGCGTGGTGGGCGGCGGCGCCGATCTCGGGGGCGGAGAGGTCCTCGACCTCGAGCGACCCGTCCTCGGCCCGCCGGGCGACGGCCTGCGGCGGGAGCGCGGCGAGGAGCTGGTCGACGTGCGGGGTGCGGACGACGACGACGGGACGCACCGAGGCGTCGATGACGTCCTTGACCGGGCCGCCGGTGATGATGCGCCCCTTGCCGATGACGAGCAGCTGGTCGGCGGTCATGCTCATCTCGCTCATGAGGTGGGAGGAGATGAAGACGGTCCGGCCCTCGTCGGCGAGGCGGCGCACGAGCGTGCGGACCCACTGGACGCCCTCGGGGTCCAGGCCGTTGACCGGCTCGTCGAGGATGAGCACCTTGGGGTCGCCGAGCATGGCGGCGGCGATCCCGAGCCGCTGCCCCATGCCGAGCGAGAAGCCGCCGACCCGCTTCTTGGCGACCTTGCTGATACCGGTGAGCTCGATGACCTCGTCGACGCGCCGCCGGCCGATCCCGTGCGTGGCGGCCAGGCCTCGCAGGTGGGAGCGGGCGCTGCGGCCGGGATGGACGGCCTTGGCCTCGAGGAGCGCGCCGACCTCGTGCAGCGGCGCCCGCAGGTCCTGGTACCGCTTGCCGTCGATCGTCACGGACCCGGCCGTGGGGCGGTCGAGGCCCATGATCATGCGCATCGTCGTCGACTTGCCCGAGCCGTTGGGCCCGAGGAAGCCGGTCACCGTGCCGGGGTGGATCTGAAAGTCCACCCGGTCGACGGCGAGTGTCGGTCCGTAGCGTTTCGTCAGGCCCTGGGCCTCGATCATGTGTCGCTCCCCGGCGGGTGTGGTCCACCGCGCCCGGCGCGGACGCGGTACGCAGGCCAACCTAGTACGTGGCGGTCGTGCCCCGTGGGTGGATATTCCTCTACGCCCTGGGGTGAACGCCCCGCACGGGACCTGTCGTCCGGCGGATCACCGGATAGTCTGGGGTGGAGACACGCCGTCGGCGGACGTCGTCGGTCGCGACACCCATCACGCCCCCCGTGCCTCAGCGGGTAGGAGGATCCCTTGAGCAACCCATACTTCAACCGGAGCGTGTTCTCCGACGATCCGAGGCAGCGCAGCCGCGCGGCCGCATCGACCGCCACCGCCCCGCAGGGCTACGGCCAGCCCGGCTACGCGCAGCAGGGCCAGGCCGGCTTCGGCCAGCAGACCCAGCCCGGCTCGATGCCGATGGGCGGGTTCGAGCAGCAGTACTCGGGCGCGGCCGCCGCGCCGGCCGACACGGGCCGCCTCACCTTCGACGACGTCATCGTCAAGTCCGGCCTCGTCCTCGGCACCGTCATCCTCGTCGGCCTCGCGACCGCGTTCCTCACCCCGATCGAGAACGCGTTCCTCCCGATGATCGTCGGCGCCATCGGCGGTCTCGTCCTCGGGATCGTCAACGCGGTCCGGCGCAGCCCCAGCCCGGCGCTGATCCTCGCCTACGCCGCGCTCGAGGGCCTGTTCCTCGGGGCGTTCTCGATGGTCCTCGAGGGCCAGTTCCCGGGCATCGTCATCCAGGCGGTCCTCGCGACCTTCGCCGTCGCCACCGTGACCCTCCTGCTGTACACGTCGCGCGCCGTGCGCGTGACGCCGAAGCTCACGCGCTTCATGCTCATCGGCATGCTGGGCTACGGGCTGTTCTCGCTCGTCAACTTCGGCATGATGATCTTCGGCTTCTCCGACGACCCGTGGGGCATGCGCTCCGGCGTCGAGATCATGGGCATCCCGCTCGGGATCCTCGTCGGCGCGTTCGCCGTGCTCCTCGCGGTGTTCAGCCTCCTGCACGACTTCGACGGGATCGAGCGCGGGGTCAACGCCGGCCTGCCCCGCAAGTACGCGTGGGCGGCGGCGTTCGGCCTCGCGGTCACGCTCATCTGGCTCTACGTCGAGATCCTGCGCATCCTCGCGATCCTGCGCGGCAACGACTGATCCGAGGCACCCGCTGACGACGGCGGCCGGTCACCCCACGGTGACCGGCCGCCGTCGTTCGTCCGTTCGTCGAGATTGCGGTTCGTCGTCGTCGAGATTGCGGTTGGTGGACGTCGAGATTGCGGTTCGTCGTCGTCGAGATTGCGGTTGGGGCCCCAACCGCAATCTCGACGAACGTGCGCGCGTCCCTGCTGGTCGAGCGTGCGGCTCAGCGGTGCCGAGAATGCGCTTCACATCCGACGACGACGCCGCCACCCGATCGAGCACCACCCGCGGACGGCGCCGACCGAGATGAGTGCCGCCCGGGATCAGTGCCGACCGAGATGAGTGCCGCCCGGGATCAGTGCCGCTCGACGCCCACGATGTCGATGACGAACACGAGCGTGTCCCCGCCGCCGATGCCGGCCTGCGGGACGCCGCGCTCGCCGTAGCCGTGCTCCGGCGGGATCGAGAGCAGGACCCGGGAGCCGACGGTCTTGCCCGGCAGCCCCTCGTCCCAGCCGCCGATGACGACGCCCATGCCGATGGGGAACGAGATCGTCTCGCCGCGCGGGTAGGAGCTGTCGAACACGCCGCCGCCCCACACCTGCCCGTGGTAGTTGACGACGATCGTGTCGCCGGCCTCGACGACCTCGCCGTCGCCGGGGGAGAGGACCTCGACCTGGAGGCCCTCGGGCGCGGTCGGGGTCGGGAACGTGAGCGTGGGGCTCTCGCCGAAGGAGCCGGTGGCGGTGGGCAGCTGCTCGGACATGAACATCCTTTCGTCTGGGGTGCCGCGCAGGGCGGCCGGTGCGACCACGCTACGGGAGGCGGGCCCGTCGGCAGGAGCCGCGTCGGTCCCGGTCGGGGCAGCCTGCCCGACGACGACATGCCCGACGACGACATGCCCGACGACGACCTGCCTGACCCCGTCATCCCTGGTCGACGAACCCCGAGGTGAACGCCCGCACCACCGCCTGCGTCCGATCCCGCACCCCGAGCTTGGCGAGCAGCGACGCGACGTGCGTCTTCACGGTCTCGACGCCGAGGAACAGCTCGGCCCCGATCTCCGCGTTGTTGTGCCCCCGGGCGAGCAGCCTCAGGACGTCCTCCTCACGTGCCGAGAGCGCGGGGAGGGCGGGTCCCGGCGGAGACGTCGCGCGCACGAGCTCGCGGATCGACGCCGGGAACAGCAGCCCCTCGGCCGCCGCCACCGTGCGCACGGCGTGGACGAGCTGGTCGGCGCCCGCCCGCTTGAGCAGGAACCCGTGGGCGCCGGACTCGAGCGCGTCGAGGACGTAGCTGTCGTGCTCGAAGGTGGTGACCACGAGGATGCGCGGCGGGTCGGTGAGCCGCAGCAGCCGCCGGGTGGCCTCGATCCCGTCGATCCCCGGCATCCGCACGTCCATGACGACGACGTCCGGCGAGAGTCGCCGCGTGGCCTCGACGGCCCCCGCCCCGTCCTCGGCCTCCCCGACGACGTCGAACCCCTCGGCGGCGAGGATCGCCGCGAACCCTGACCGCACCATCGCGTCGTCGTCGACGACCAGCACCGCCGTCATGGCTCCTCCTCCACCCGCGCCGGGAGCGTCGCACGGACCTGCCAGATCGGCTCGCCCCCGGAGGGGGGCGCGAGGCCGACGACGAGCGAGCCGCCCAGCGCCTCGACCCGTTCGCGCATGCCGAGCAGTCCGTGACGTCCCGGGCTCCGCCGCCCCCGGCTCCGCCGGCTCTGCTCCGGGCGACCCTGCCCCGGGTGGTCCTCCACCCGCATCCGGTTCGCGATGACGATCTGAAGCAGGCCGTCCGTCACCGAGACGCTCCCCGTCGGACCGTCCACCCCGTGGCGCTGCGCGTTGGTCAGCGCCTCCTGGACCACGCGGTAGGCGACGGCCGCCGTCTCGTCGTCGACCTCGCCGGGGCGTACGCCGACCTCGACCCCTTCCGTCCCGCCCGGGGCGAGGTCCCCGAGGAGCGCGAGCACGTCGGGCAGGCCGTTCCGCTCGGGTTGCGTCGCCGTCCGCCCTGCCTCGTCCCCCTGCCGGAGCATGCCCAGCACGTCGTCGAGCTCGGCGACCGCGCGCTGCGCGAGCCCGGTGATCCGGCCGAGCGACTCGCGGGCCAGCTCCGGGTCCCGCGCGGCCACGCGCGCGCCGGCCTCGGCCTGGACGCCGATCGCCGTGAGCGAGTGCCCGATCGAGTCGTGCAGCTCCCGGGCGAGTGCGTTCGCCGCCCGCAGGCGCGTCCGCTCGGCGTCGGCGTGCGCGAGCCGGTCGGCGGGCGTCGGCCCGAGCACGCGCGGGGCGAGCCGCTCGAGCAGCCGGACGAGGAGCGGCTGCAGCGCGATCCCGCCGGCCAGGAGTGCCACACCGAGCCCGACGAGCACGACCGGGTGCGCGTCGGCGATCTGGAACGGCACCGCCGTCTCGCGCGTGACCGGGGCGAACGCGGCGACGACGAGGACCACGCCCTGCGGGACCGCCCACAGGATCGTGCCGAGCGAGACGCTGCCGAGGAGCAGGACGACGCCGGCCCACAGCAACCCCCGCCCGCGTGCCTCGAGGGAGGTCGTGTCGAGCGGCTCGGGCAGGTCGGTCGCGAGCAGCGCGCGGGCGAGCGCGACCTCGGCGGCCCGGACCGGCGGAGCCAGCAGCAGGGTCACGACGACGGCCGCCGATACCGCGACCAGCGCGGCGACGGCGACCTGCGCCGGACCGTCGGTGGACACGATCGTCACCGTGAAGCCGTACCCGAGCCACGCGACGAGCGCACCGCACGCGCCGCCCACCAGGAGGTGAAGCAGCCCTCGGATCCAGCGGCCGGCCACCCGCCCATCGTGGCAGCACGCGCTGCGCCCGGGATCCCTCGCGCGAGGGAGCGCGTCCACCCGGCAGGGGGTGGTGACGGGCAGGCGGCCGGCGGGAGCGTCGGGGCATGCACACCACCGACACACCCACCACGACCACGCACGACGACGAGACCCGCCCGCGCCCCGCCGTGCTGACTCCCGACCGCCCACCCGGCGGGCTCCCACCCGGCGGGCTCCCGCCCGACCGCGCCCCGACCACCGGCGCCCCGACCACCGGCGACCCGACCGACCGGCGGCCGACCGACGAGCTCCCGCCGGTCGGCCCGGTCCGGCGCGGCCTCGCGGCGTTCGCCATCCTCATGACGCTGCCGTACCTCGCCCTCAAGGTCGCCTGGCTCGCCGGGTCCGACATCGGGCTCGCCGAGGCGGGGTTCGGGGACAGCCCCGGCATGATCGCCCTCAACGTCGCGACCGCCGGGCTCGACGTCGTCGCCCTCGTCCTCGCCGTCGTGCTCATCACGCGCAGGGGGATCCGGGCGCCCGCGTGGCTCACGCTCCCGCCGCTGTGGATCGGTGCCGGCCTGCTCGGGCAGATCCTCGTCTCCATGCCGGTCCTGCTCGTGGCGGGGATCGTCGACCCGCCCGAGCCGACCACGGAGCTCCCGCCGATCGAGGGCTGGGTGTTCGGCATGGTCTACGCCGGGTTCGCGGGCCTCGGCATCGGCCTCCTCGGCGCGTTCGCCGTCTACACCTGGACGCGGTGGGGCCGGCGCACGCTCCCGCCCGTCACCGGCGGCGCCCGCGCGTGGCTCGCGACCGCCGCGACCGCCGTGCTGGGCGCGAGCGTCGTCCACCTCCTCGTCACTGACGCCGGTCTGGTCCAGCGGGTCATCGACCTCGGGATCGGGAGCGTCGCCGCCGGCGCGCTGTGGGCGCTGCGGACCGACGGCGCCCGGCGCGTCGCCGTCGTGCTCGCGTTCGCCGGGACCGGCGCGCTCGCGGCGTGGGGCACCTACCTCGGCGTCGTGACGATCGTGCCCAACGACCTCGTGGTCTACGACGACCTCCCGTGGGGCACCGTCGTCGCCTCCGCGCTGCGGGCGCTCGCCGGGATCGTCGGCGGCCTCGCGCTCGTCGCCCGGCTGCGCGGCAGCGGCAGGTAGCCCGACCCCGGGACCCGACCTCCACGGCCCCCTCGTCCTTGCGACGATGGGGCCGTGGACGTCGATCAGATCTGGCCGGCCGTGTGGGAGCGCACCCGGCCCACCGATACCCCCGAGGTGGGCACGTGGGCGCTCGTCGCGCTCGGCGCGGCGCTCGCCGTCGTCCTCGTGCCGGTGCTGTGGCGTCTCGTCCGTCCGGCCGTGACGATCGCCCACGAGCTCGGGCACGCCGGGGTCGGGATCCTCGTGGGGCGCCGGTTCACCGGCTTCGTCGTCAGCTCGGACATGTCGGGCCACGCCGTCACCGTGGGCCCGCGGCGCGGGTTCGGCCGGGTCGCCACCACCTGGGCGGGCTACCCCGCGCCGGCGTTGCTCGGCGCCGCCCTCGTCAACGTCGGCCTGCGGGGCTGGGCGGGGATCGCGCTGCTCGCTGCCCTGCTCGTCCTCCTCGTCTCGCTCGCCTTCTCCCGTTCGCTGCACACCGTGGCCGCGGTGCTCGGGGCGGCGGCCGTCGTCGGCGGCGTCTGGTGGTTCGGCGGCCCCGACGGCGCGGCGATCCTCACGCTCGCGGCCGGCGTGTTCCTCCTGCTCGGCGCGTGGCGGCACATCGCCGTGGTGGCGACGACCGGCCGGCGCGGCGACGACCCCGCCCAGCTGGCCGACCTCACCCGCGTGCCGTCCTGGCTGTGGACCGGGACGTTCGTGCTCGTCGCGGCGCTGTGCACGTGGTGGGCGTGGACCGCGCTGTCACCGGTCCTGCCGGCGGACCTGCTGTCCTCGTTCTGACCGGCTGGTGACAGGCGCCGCCCCGGGGCGAAGGATGCGGCGCAGCGCGGCTCCGTAGGCAAGACGCGCGACGACGGCGAGGGCCGGGTCCAGCACGCGCGGCACCCCGGCCACGGCGAGCTCCGCGTCCCACCGCACGACGGCGCCGCCGGCGGCCGGCGCGACCCGGGCGAGGACGACGCCGCGCAGCACGCGCCCGGTCTTGACGAACCGCACGGCGCCGCCCGAGCCTCCCCGGTCGCGCGTCGGCCCCCCGGTCGACGCGACCGAGCCTCCCGGACGTTCCGCCCCTGCACCGGCGCCGACCGCCTCGTCGGTGCGCAACCGGTCGACGACCATGTGGTCGTCCATGTACAGCGGTCCGAGTGCGGTGCGCATGGTGAACCTCTCGCCCCGCAGCAGCGGTCCACGCCGAGCGCGGCCACGCAGCGTCGTCAGCGGCACGACCTCGGCGTGCAGCGCCGGGTCGAGCACCCGCGCGAGGGCCCGATCCGCGTCGAGACCGGTGCGGACCACCACCGCGTACCGCGCGCTCACGGGGCGCTCACAGCTCGCACAGCAGGGTGTCCGCGCCGCCGACCGCGCCGACCCGCACGAAGCCGGCGCGGTCGTAGAGCCGCCGGGCGCCCACGTTGTCCCGCTCGACGCTCAGGCTCACCGCGCGTCGGCCGTCCCGGCGGGCCCGCTCGAGCAGCACGGCGAGCAGCGCTGAGCCGACGCCGGCGCCCCGCGCGGACGGCGCCACCCCGATCGACAGCTCCGGGACGTCCTCGGCGACGAACCCGTACCCGGGCCCGTCGGCGGGCAGGAGGCGGAGCCAGGCGACGCCGAGCACCTCGCCGTCGCCACCGACCGCGACGACGCCGCCCTGGTCCGGCGTCCAGCCCTCGACGTAGCGCGCCACGTCGCCGTCGGCCCGCAGTACCTCGACCGGGCGCTCCTCGCCGCCCCGCCAGGCCGTTGCACGGGCGAGGCCGCGCCACAGGTGGGTCTCGTCGTCGGCGCCCGCCGGGCGGACCGTCCACGGCCGGCGCCGCGCGAGGAACACGTGCTCGCGGCCCGGGCGGTCCGGCGCATCCCGCACCTCCTCCACGGCGAACCCGGCCGCGAGCAGGTCCGCCGTCACCTCGGCCCGGTCGCGGAACCGCAGTGTCGAGTCGGAGACGACGACCGCGCCGTCGGAGTGGAAGGTGTGGGTGAACCGGAAGCTCACCAGCGGCAGGTCGACGGCGAGGAGCGTGTACTCCTGGGTGACCTCGCCGGTGCCGGGCACGTCGATCGTCTCGGGCGCGTACCGCCGTCCCCAGTCCTCCCACGCCCGGGCCTCCGGGCGGCGCGTCTCGAACGCGAGCAGGCCGCCCGGCGCGAGCGAGCGCCGCAGGTGCCGCAGCGTCGCCGACCAGTCCTCGTCGGTGAGGAAGACCTGGGCGACGTTCGCCGTCATCACCGCGAGGTCCGCCCACCCGGCCGGTGCGTCCGCGGCGGTGCCGACCACCCAGCGCACGGCGTCGGCCCCGGGCTTTCCGCGGGCCACGTCCACGGAGGCGGCGGCGGGGTCGATGCCGACGACCTCGGTCCCGGCCGCGGCGAGGCGGATCGCGAGCGTCCCCGTCCCGCAGCCCAGGTCGAGCACCCGGGCCGCGCCCGCCTCGGCGACGAGGTCGACGTAGGCGTCGAGGTCGGAGCGGTCGGGGTCGAACGGGTCGTAGATCGGGGCAAGGCGGGCGTCGTCGAAGATCGGGTCGGGCACGCGGCCAGCCTCCCGCGCGGCCCGGGCGCTGCGCCACCGGAATCCCCGTGCCGCGAGGGCCCGGAGGTCCGTAGCCTGCGCGCCATGCCTCGCGTCGTCCTCATGTGCGGCCCCGCCGGTTCCGGCAAGTCGACCGTTGCCCGCGAGCTGGAGGCGGGCGGGATGGTGCGGCTCTCGATCGACGTCGAGGCATGGGCGCGAGGCGAGCGGACGATGCCGCTCGACCCGCGTGTGCGGGACGAGATCGAGGACGAGCTCAGGGCCCGGCTGCTCGATCTCGTCCGCGCGGGTCGCGACGTGGTCGTCGACCTCTCCTTCTGGTCACGCGCGATGCGGGACGACTACCGGGCGCTCCTGAGCGCGACCGGGATCGTGCCCGAGACGATCTACCTGGGCACGCCGAAGGACGTCTGCCTCGCCCGCCTCCGTGCCCGGGCGGCGGCGCATGCGGACGACTTCGCCCTCGACCCGGCCCTCGCCGAGCGGTACTACGACCATCTCGAGGTCCCGACGCCGGAGGAGGGACCGCTCACGGTCCTCCGGTGAGCCGGGCGTCGCCCCGGTCCGCAGCGCCGAGCCCGCCAGGGATCACAGCGCGACGACGCCCTGCACCACGACGATCTTGACGACCACGGCGAGGGCGAACAGGGCGGAGTAGCCGGACTCGGCCCGGTCGTCGTCGACGATGGACGTCACGTGCCCGAGCAGCACCGGCTGACCGATGAAGCCGGCCATGGCGCCGGCCGTACGCGCCGTGGACAGGCCGGCGAGACGGCCGAGCAGCGCGAACAGCGCGAGGACGACGAGCAGGAGGACGACCGATGAGAGCGCCACGGCGAGCCCGGTGGCGGTGAACGCGGTCGAGCCGAACGCCTGCCCGCTCGCGAGGCCGACGGTGGCGAGGAAGAACATGAGCCCGAACTGCCGGATCGTCAGGTTGGCGGCCAGCGGCATCGTCCACACGAGCGGCCCGGTGCGCCCGAG
This sequence comes from Georgenia sp. Z1344, assembly GCF_049856295.1. Lineage (GTDB taxonomy): Bacteria > Actinomycetota > Actinomycetes > Actinomycetales > Actinomycetaceae > JB111. The sequence continues at coordinate 143,148 of NZ_JBNDMZ010000008.1, forward strand.
CCTGCCGAGCACGAGCCCGACGACGAGGGGCCCCGCCGCGCTGCCGAGCGCGAGGCTCGCGCCGCCGCCGAGCGGGATCGCGACGAGGCCGACGGCGACACCGATCGCGATGCCCAGGCCGAACGGGAGGAAGTCGACCTCGGTGACGCGGCGCTCGGAGTCGCCGAACATGCGGCGCAGGTCACCGAGCCGCTCGCGGGGGAACACGACGCGGATGCGGTCGCCGAGCTGGAGCGTCATGTCGTGCTGGGCGAGGAGGTCGCGGTCCCCGCGGCGCACGCGGGTGATGACGCCACCGAACCGCGCGGGGATCCTCAGGTCGGCCACCGTGGCCCCGGCGACCGCATGGTCGGACAGGACGAACCGCCGGTAGGTCACCACGGAGTGGTCGTCCGCGAGATCGATGGGTGCGGCGGTCCCGAGCGCGTCCGCGGCGGTGCGGACGGCGTCGGGCACGCCGACGAGGAGGACGCGGTCCCCGGTGCGCAGGGCGTCGTCGGGGTCGGCGACCGTGACCGCGCCGTCCCGCAGGAGGTAGGAGACGCGCACGCCCGCCGGTTCGCCGGGGAGGAAGGCGATGCCGGGGATGTCGGCGATCGGCCGGGGACGGGTGACGTCGACGGTCAGCGTGAGCAGGCCGGCCGCGGACAGGGGAGCCGGGTCGCGGCGCGCCGGGAGGTCGGTGCGGGCCACGCGGGAGAGGACGAGGAGCGTGACGACGACCGCGATCGGGTAGCTGATCGCGTAGCCGACGGCCGGGTCCGTCGATCCGCCGAGCGCGTCGCTCGCGGCGGCCATCGCCGGCGTGGCCGTCAGGGAGCCCGAGAAGAGCCCGCCGGTGATGCCGGGCCCGAGGTCGAGCGCGGTCCCGGCCACCACGGCGAGCAGCCCGAACACGACGACGAGGACGGTGGCGCCACCCATGAGTGGCGCCTGGCGCCGGAGGTCGCGGAAGAACGACGGGCCGGCGGCGACGCCGATCGTGTAGACGAACAGGGTGAGCCCGATGGACTGCGCGAGCGCGAGCCCCTCGCCGAGCCGTGGGTCGAGCGCGCCGAGCGCCAGCCCGACGAACAGCGCCCCGGCCGCCCCGAACCGGAGCGGGCCGAAGGGGATCGCGCCGAGGGCGGTGCCGAGTGCGACGACGAGGAAGACCGTCAGCAGCGGCGTCCCCGCCAGGATGTCGAGCACCCATCCACGCTAGCCCCGCCGGGTGAGGGCGCGGCTGTGATGCGTGCGGCAGACCCGCGGCGCTCGCGGACGGACCCGTGCCGCCTGCCGGTCGTCAGTTCCTCTTGCCCCGGATGAGGTCGAGCGCGATCGTCGCCCCGATGACCGCCAGGCGCTCCCGCGGGCCGGCCCGGTCCTCGAGCTCGACCACGTAGCGATCCTTGCCCGAGAGGAAGCCGGCCGACGACCGGGACACGCGGGCGACGCGCGTGCCGCCGTCGACGACCTCGAAGTCGAAGTCCCAGAAGCTGCCGTGCAGCTCGAGCAGCCCGCCGTCGGTCACCTCGATCTCGACCTTGGTCGCGAAGAATGCGCTGCGCTGGACGACGTGTGCCAGCGCGGAACCGGCGCCGTCCGTGAGGACGTACCGGTCCCGGCCCCAGTCGCGCGTGTCCTCCACGTGCATGAGGACGGTGCCGTCGGCGTCGGCCACCTCGAACGTGCGGCTGCCTCCCCAGAAGCCCGAGCCGGTGGTGAGGACGCGGCCGACCGCCCGGTCGTGCTCGTCGAGGATGTCGAAGTCGTTGGACAGGAACGACGTCACCTGGTGCATGACGACGACGTCCTGGTCGACCAGCGAGGGCGTGCTCGCCTGGGCTCCCGCGTCCTCGCCGGTCCGCCCCAGCTCGCTGCCGTCCGCAGCGGTGGCGCCGGTACCCGCTGCGCCTGCAGCGACGCCTGCCGCGGCGCTGTCCCCCGTGGTGGCTGCCGGGTCCGGCTCCGCGTCGCTCGGCGCCTGCGTGGCCTCCTCCGGCAGCGGCTCCGGGTCGCTGGCCCAGAACGCCTTCGCCTCGGCCACGCGCTCGGGGTGCGGGTGGTTCTCGTTGAGGAGCTGGAGGCTGACGACGCTCAGGTGCGGGTTCGCGCCGCGGTCGGCCACGAGGAGGACGGGCTCGGGGCCCAGCTCGGCGCGCACCTCGGGAGAGCCCAGGGCGGAACCGAGGGCGGCGAACAGCTGGAACTCCCACTCCTCGCGCTCGGCCTCGGAGACGTGCGTGCCCGCCCAGTGCCCGATCTCGATCTCGAGCGCGCGGAGCCCGGCCGACGCCGCGACCTCGGTCGTGGGCCAACCCGGGGCCCACCACCGGGCCCGTGCCCCGTCGTCGGACCCGGTCGTCGAGGTGTCCGCAGCCGGGCCGACCGCACCGCCCGCGTCCGCCGGGGCCAGCGCGGGGACCCACGAGCGACCCGCGGAGTGCACGACCGCCGCCGCCGGCACGGTCCCCGGGTCGCGGCCGGCGAACAGCTCGCGGAAGACCTGGGCCAGAACGGCCCGGAGACGGGGGGCAAGGGTCTCGAGGAAGGACTCCATGCCGACACGGTAGGAGGACGCCGACCCCGCGGACCCGTCGGAGCGGGGGAGCGCTCTCCACCCTGTGAGAGGCGCGTCGACGCCGCGACGTGCGGACCTCGCGCCGTCGGTGCAGGGGCTTGCTCCTCACACCGTGGCAGGGGCCAGACTCGTGCGCATGGCCGACGACCGACCCCTCGCCATCGGGCAGTTCTCCCAGCGCTGCCGCCTCAGCGTCCGCATGCTCCGGCACTATCACCAGCACGGCGTGCTCGTGCCGGACCACATCGACGACGGCGGCCGCCGCTGGTACGCGCCCGAGCAGCTCGCCGACGCCGCCGACGTGCGGCGCCTGCGCGACGTCGGGTTCTCCGTCGCGGCCATGCCGGCCCTGCTCGCCGCCCGCGGCACCCCCGCCCTCGCCGACGCCCTGCGCGCGCAGCGCGTCGTCGTCGAGCAGGAGCGCCGCGACGCCGCCGCTCGGGTGAGGGCCATCGACCGCATGATCGACCAGGTGAGAGGACAGGACATGAGCATCGAGATCGACCGACGGACCACGGTACCCATGACGGTGGTGGCTCTGCGCGGCACCATCCCCACGTACTCGGACGAGGGGCAGCTGTGGGGGCGGATGATGCCCGAGCTCGAACGCCAGGGGATCCGGCCGACCGGGCCGGGCGGCGTGTTCGAGCACGACCCGACGTACGTCGAGCGGGACCCGGACGAGTCGGTCTACCTCCCCGTGGCACCGGGCACCACCGCCGAGGCCCCGCTGGAGGTCGTCGACGTGCCCGCCCAGGAGGTCGTGGTCGCGCGCGTCGTGGGCCCGTACGACCAGATCAGCGACGCGCACGCCCTCATCGGCGACCGCGTGACCACCGACGGCCTCACCTTCGCCGAGCCCGCGGCGGACGGACTCGTGGGCAAGGTCTTCAACACCTACTACTCCGACCCCTCGAGCACCCCCGAGGACGAGCAGGTGACGGAGGTCCACCACCCCGTCGTCGCCGGCTGACCCGCGGCATGCCCGACGACGGCGCCCGGCCGGCCGGAGCGGACCGGCCGGGCGCCGTCGTCCGCGCCTCGCGGGCGGGCGACCGCCGTCGCGGTCCACGGACTCCGGGCGTGGCTGGCACGATCGGGGGGTGACGGATCCCGACGACCAGCCGACGACGATCCGCGTCCTCGGCGCCGCCGTCCACAACCTGCGCGGCATCGACGTCGACCTGCCGCTGCGCCGCCTCGTCGGCATCGCCGGCGTCTCCGGCTCGGGCAAGTCCTCGCTCGCGATGGGCGTGCTCTACGCCGAGGGGTCGCGCCGGTACCTCGAAGCGCTGTCCACCTTCACCCGCCGCCGGCTCGCCCAGGCGCCGCGGGCGGCGGTCGACTCCGTCGAGCACGTGCCCGCGGCCCTCGCCCTGCGTCAGCGCCCCGGCGTCCCGGGCATCCGGTCGACGTTCGGGACGACGACCGAGCTGCTCAGCGTGCTGCGCCTGATGTTCTCCCGCCTCGCCGCGCACCGCTGCCCGAACGGCCACACCCACCCGCCGACCCTCGACGTCGCCGCCGAGGTCCCCCTCACGTGCCCGGAGTGCGGCGAGGTGTTCGACCCGCCGGGCGCCGAGGACCTCGCCTTCAACGCGGCCGGCGCGTGCCCCACCTGCTCCGGCACCGGCGTCGTCCGGGACGTCGACGACGACACCCTCGTGCCCGACCCGTCGCTGACGATCGACGAGGGCGCCGTCGTGCCGTGGCGGACCTTCAACTTCAACGTCCAGCCGGACATCGTGCGCGAGATGGGCGTGCGCACCGACGTCCCCTACCGCGACCTCACCGACGACGAACGGGCGATCGTCCTGTCCGGCCCCGAGGAGAAGCGCCACATCACGGTCTCCACCCGCAACGGCCTGCACGAGCTCGACTTCACCTTCCGCAACGCGCGCCTCACGGTGACCAAGGAGCTCGACCGGGCCGGCGACGAGAAGCGCCTGGCCCGGGTGTCGAAGTTCCTCTCCGAGGGGGAGTTCCGCGCGTGCGGCGGGACCCGCCTCTCGGACGCGGCCCACGCGCCCCGCATCGGCGGGAGCAGCCTCGCCGACGTCACCGCGCGCACGCTCGACGACGTCCTCGCGTGGGCGCGGACCGTCGGCGCCGACCTCCCGGCGGAGATGCGCCCGATGGCGGACGGCCTCGCCGAGACGCTGGACCGGATGGGTTCCCGGCTCATCGACCTCGGCCTCGGCTACCTCTCCCTCGACCGCGCCGGCTCGACGCTCTCGACCGGCGAGCGGCAGCGCGCCCAGCTCGCCCGCGCGGTGCGCAACCGGACGACCGGCGTGCTCTACGTCCTCGACGAGCCGTCGATCGGGCTGCACCCGGCGAACGTCGACGGGCTGCTCGGTGTCGTCCGCGACCTTCTCGCGGACGGGAACTCGGTCGTCGTCGTCGACCACGACGTGGCGGTGCTCCGGGAGACGGACCACCTCGTCGAGATCGGCCCGGGCTCCGGCCCCGACGGCGGCCGCGTCGTCGTCTCAGGAAGCGTCGCCGACGTCGTCGCGCACCCGGCGTCCCGCCTCGGCGGCTTCCTCGACGGCAGCGAACCCGTCGTCGTGCGCGAGCGCGCAGCCGCGGGGGACGTGTTCGCCCACGGCGCCGTCCACCTCGCCACCGACGCGATCCACACCGTCCACCCGCTGACCGTCGACGTCCCGCGCGGCCGGCTCACCGCCGTCACCGGGCCGTCCGGCTCGGGCAAGACGACCCTCGTCCTCGAGGGCCTCGTCCCCGCGCTCGCCGCGGCCGCCGCCGGCGAGCGGCTCCCGTCGCACGTGCGCGACCTCGACCCGGCGGGCATCGAGCGCGTCCAGCTCGTCGACGCCACCCCGATCGGGATCAACGTCCGCTCGACCGTCGCCACCTACTCCGGCGTGATGGACGAGCTGCGCCGCACGTTCGCGCAGGAGCCCGACGCCGCGGACCGGGGGCTCACCGCCGCCGACCTCTCCCACAACACCGGGTCCCTGCGCTGCCCGCGGTGCGACGGCACCGGCCAGGTCACGCTCGACGTCCAGTTCCTGCCCGACGTCGACGTCCCCTGCCCGGACTGCCGCGGCACCCGGTTCGCCCCCGACGCCGACGAGGTCCGCCGCCCCGTGCCCGGCGGCGGCACGATCTCCCTGCCCGAGCTGCTGGGGCTGACGGCCGCCCAGGCCCTCGACGTCGTCGGTGACGTCCGCCCGGTCGCGCGCCGGCTGCGCACCCTCGTCGACCTCGGGCTCGGCTACCTCACCCTCGGCGAGGACACCCCGGCGCTGTCCGGCGGGGAGGCACAACGGCTCAAGCTCTCCGCCGAGCTCACCCGCCGCCAGGAGGGCACCCTGTTCGTCCTCGACGAGCCGAGCGTCGGCCTCCACCCGCTCGACGTCCGCGTGCTTCTCGACGTCCTCCAGCGGCTCCTCGACCGCGGGGCGACCGTCGTCGTCATCGAGCACGACCTCGACGTGATCGCCAACGCCGACCACGTCGTCGACCTGGGGCCCGGCGGGGGAGAGGACGGCGGGCGGATCGTCGCCACCGGCACCCCGGACGAGGTCGCCGCCGACCCCGCCGGGCTCACCGGCCGGTACCTCGCCCGCCACCTGGGCACCCGCTGAGCGAGGCGGTCCGTGGCCCCGCCACGGCGTCGTCGGGCTCCTCGATCGGATAATCTCGACGTCGAACCATCCCCGGCCCCCGAGGAAGAGGCTGCACGACGATGTCCACGATCATCTTCACGCTCACCGACGAGGCGCCCCGGCTGGCGACCTACTCCTTCAAGCCGATCGTCGAGGCCTACGCGGGCGCCGCGGGCATCGAGGTCGAGTCCCGGGACATCTCGCTCGCCGGCCGCATCCTCGCCGCCTTCAGCGACCGGCTCCCTGCCGACCAGGTCGTCTCCGACTCCCTCGCCGAGCTCGGCGAGCTGGCGCGCCGGCCCGAGGCCAACATCATCAAGCTGCCCAACATCTCGGCCTCCCTGCCGCAGCTGCGCGCCGCGATCGCCGAGCTGCGCGAGCAGGGCGTCGACCTCCCCGACTACCCGGAGAACGCGGACACGCCCGAGGCCGCCGACGTCCGCGCCCGCTACGACGCCGTCAAGGGCTCGGCCGTCAACCCGGTGCTCCGCGAGGGCAACTCCGACCGCCGCGCGCCCGTCGCCGTGAAGAACTACGCGAAGGCGCACCCGCACCGCATGGGCGAGTGGTCCGCCGACTCGCGCACGAACGTCGCCACGATGGGCGCCGGCGACTTCCGGCACAACGAGCAGTCCGTCGTCGCGCCCGCCGAGGACGTGTGGCAGATCCGGCACGTGGCCGCCGACGGAACTGCGACCGTCCTCAAGGAGCGCGTCCCGGTCCAGGCCGGCGAGGTCGTCGACTCCTCGTTCATGTCCGCCGCGGCGCTCGACCTGTTCCTCGCCGAGCAGGTCGCGCGCGCCACGGCCGACGGCGTCCTCTTCTCGGTCCACCTCAAGGCCACGATGATGAAGGTCTCCGACCCGATCGTGTTCGGCCACGTGGTCCGCGCCTTCTTCGCCGACGTGTTCGACCGCTTCGGCGACGACCTCGCGGCCGCCGGACTCAGTGCCAACGACGGCCTCGGCGCGATCCTCGCCGGCGTCGACGCCCTCCCGAACGGGGCCGAGATCCGCTCCGCGCTCGACGCTGCGATCGCCGCCGGCCCCGAGCTCGCCATGGTCGACTCCGACAAGGGGATCACCAACCTCCACGTGCCGTCCGACGTCATCGTCGACGCCTCGATGCCCGCGATGATCCGCACGTCCGGCCACATGTGGGGCCCGGACGGCGAGGAGCACGACACCCTCGCGGTCATCCCCGACTCCTCCTACGCCGGCGTCTACCAGGCCGTCATCGAGGACTGCCGCGCCAACGGCGCGTTCGACCCGGCCACGATGGGCACCGTCCCCAACGTCGGCCTCATGGCCCAGAAGGCCGAGGAGTACGGCAGCCACGACAAGACCTTCGAGATCTCCGCGCCCGGGACGGTCGAGGTCGTCGACTCCAGCGGCACCGTCCACATGTCCCACGACGTCGAGGCCGGCGACATCTGGCGCGCCTGCCAGACCAAGGACGCCCCGATCCGGGACTGGGTCAGGCTGGCCGTCACCCGCGCCCGCGCGACCGGCGTCCCCGCCGTGTTCTGGCTCGACGAGGCCCGCGCCCACGACCGCAATCTCATCGAGCTGGTCCGCACCTACCTGAAGGACCACGACACCGAGGGCCTGACGATCGAGATCATGGACCCGGTCTCGGCCACCCGGTACTCGGTCGAGCGCATCCGCCGCGGCGAGGACACGATCTCCGTGACCGGCAACGTCCTGCGCGACTACAACACCGACCTCTTCCCGATCCTCGAGCTCGGCACGAGCGCGAAGATGCTGTCGGTCGTGCCCCTGATGAACGGCGGCGGCCTGTTCGAGACCGGCGCCGGCGGCTCCGCCCCGAAGCACGTCCAGCAGCTCGTCGGCGAGAACTACCTGCGCTGGGACTCCCTGGGTGAGTTCCTCGCGCTCGCCGAGTCGCTGCGGCACCTCGCGGACGTCGACGGCAACGCCGGCGCCCGGGTGCTCGGCGACGCGCTCGACCGCGCCACGGAGAAGCTGCTGACCGAGGGCCGCTCGCCGGCCCGTCGCCTTGGCCAGATCGACAACCGCGGCTCCCACGCGTGGCTCGCCACCTACTGGGCGGCCGAGCTCGCCGCGCAGACCGAGGACGCCGCGCTCGCCGAGCGCTTCCGCCCCGTGGCCGCGCAGCTGGGCGAGCAGATCGAGGCCATCGACGCCGAGCTCATCGCCGTCCAGGGCAGCCCCGCCGACATCGGCGGCTACTACCGGCCCGACGACGCCAAGGCCTCCGCGGTCATGCGCCCGTCCGCGACCCTCAACGCGATCGTCGACGGGATCTGACGGGCCGGAGCCCTCCCCGACGCGCAGCGGCCGCCCGCCGGCAGGTGGGCGGCCGCGGTCGTCGCCGGGCCTTCGTCAGGCCACGTGGCAGGTCAGCCCGTTGGGGCCGTGGTTGCAGTAGCCGCGCGGGTTCTTCTCCAGGTACTGCTGGTGGTAGTCCTCGGCGGCGTAGAACGGCTGGTCGCCGAACGCGTCGATCTCGGTGGTGATGGCGCCGCCGCCGACCTCGTCGATCGCGGCCTGGAACGTGGCGCGCGTGCGCTCGGCGGCGTCGCGCTGCTCCTCGGTGGTCCACCAGATCGCCGAGCGGTACTGCGAGCCGACGTCGTTGCCCTGACGGTCCTTCGTCGTCGGGTCGTGGTTCTCCCAGAACGCCTTGAAGAGCTCGTCCGGGGTGACGACCGCGGGGTCGTAGGCCACGAGGACTGCCTCGGCGTGCCCGGTCATGGCGGTGCACACCTCCTCGTACGTGGGGTGGGGCGTGTAGCCGCCCGTGTAGCCGGCGGCAGTGCCGACCACACCGGGGATGCGCCAGAAGATCCGCTCGACACCCCAGAAGCAGCCCATGCCGACGTAGAGCTCCTGGGTGCCCTCGGGCCACGGGCCGAGCAGCGGGGCGTCGAGGACGATGTTGCGCTCCGGCGGGGCGTACGCGGGCGTGGACCGGCCCGGCAGCGCGGTCTCGGCCGAGGTGGGGCGGACGGGGCGGGCGAACAGGCTCATGGGCTGCTCCCTTCGTCGGGCGCCCGGGGGCGCGGTGGGACGGTGCGCGGTGGCACTGCGCGCGGCGCCGGCGGCATCCCGGGCGCGATCACGCACGGCCCGCGCCTCGCGTCTGCTCCCGTCAACGTACTCGGCCGTCCGCCTGTTCCCGAACTACGCTGGGAGACCGCCCGTCGACCCCGAAGGACGCCATGGCCCGCCTCCGACGCTCCATCCGTTCCGCGCTGGGATCGACCACGCGCCGGGCCACCGCGGCGGTCGCCGCCGCGGCGCGTCCGGCGCGCAGGGAGCCCGACGACGGGCCGGGGGAGACGGCCCGACCGGGGGAGTCGCTCCGGGCGGAGGAGGGGCGGCTGCTCAGCCGGACGGGGGCGGGCCTCGTGCCGGGCGACGTCGACGCCGGGGCGGCCGGCGCGGACGACGAGCTGCGCGCCGCCCCCGACCGCACGGTGCCGTGGACGATGCGGGCGATCGCCTCGTGGTCGTGGCGGATCGTCGTCATCACGCTGGCCGCCGCGATCATCGGCTGGCTGCTCGTCCAGCTGCGCACCATCGTCGTCTCGCTCATGGTCGCGATGCTGCTGTCCGTCCTGCTCGCCCCGCTCGCGAGCTTCCTCCGCCGGCGCGCGCGCTTCCCCCGGGCGATCGCGGCGCTCGCCTCGCTCGTCGTGCTCGTCGCGGTCGTCGCCGGGCTCCTCGTCCTCGCGGGGCAGTCGATCGCGTCCGGCTTCCAGCGGCTCGCCGACCAGGCGCTGCTGGGGATCGACCAGCTCGTCTCGTGGCTCGGCACCGGTCCGCTCGGGCTCGACCAGGCGGACATCGACACGGCGATGGAGCAGGGCACCCAGGCGATCTCGCAGAACTCGGAGACCCTGGCCACCGGCGTCCTCACCGTGACGTCCTCGGTCGCCGAGATCTTTGCCGGCTTCTTCATCGCCATCTTCTGCACGTTCTTCTTCCTGTCCGACGGCCGCTCCCTGTGGGGCTGGGTCGTGCGGCTGACGCCGGCGCGTGCCCGACCCACGATCCACGAGGCCGGGATCCGGGCCTGGTACACGGTCAGCGGCTACACGCGCGGGCAGATCGTCGTGGCCTTCGTCGACGCCGTCGGGATCGGCCTGGCCGCGGCGCTCCTCGGCGTCCCGCTCGCCCTGCCGATCGCCATCCTCGTGTTCCTCGGCGCCTTCATCCCCATCATCGGTGCGCTGATCTCCGGCACGGTCGCCGTGCTCGTCGCGGTCGTCGACTCGGGCATCTACATCGCGCTCGCCATGCTCGGGGCCGTGCTGTTCGTCCAGTTCATCGAGAGCCACGTGCTGCAGCCGATGATCCAGTCGCGCGCCGTCCAGCTGCACCCGATCGCCGTGCTGCTCGCGGTGGCCGGCGGCACCGCCGTGGCCGGCCTGGTCGGGGCGCTGTTCGCGGTCCCGGTCGTCGCGGTCGTCAACTCGGTCGGCCTCTACCTCGCGGGACGCGACCCGCAGCCGCACCTCGCCAAGGACCTGCACCGCACCGGGGGTCCGCCGCCGACGGTCCTCGAGTACGCCCCGACGGCGGACGAGCCCGACGAGGAGCCCTTCGCGGACGTCTTCGCCGAGGAGCACGTGGCCCGCCCCGACGCCCCTACCGTGGGGCGTGACCCGTCCGACCGACCCGGGGGAGCACGCTGACGTGACCACGCCGACCGGAGACCACCTGCCCACCCGCGCCGAGCTCGACGCGGCGCGCGAGATCGTCCGACCGGTCGCGCACGAGACGCCCGTGCTGTCCTTCCGCTCGATGGCCGAGCGCACCGGGGCGCCGCTGTGGCTCAAGGCCGAGCACCTCCAGCGCACGGGCTCGTTCAAGATCCGGGGGGCCGCGGTCCGACTCGGCCGGCTCTCGGACGAGGAGCGCGCGCACGGCGTCATCGCCGCCTCGGCCGGCAACCACGCCCAGGGCGTGGCGCTCGCCGCGCGCGAGCTCGGCGTCCCGGCCCGGATCTACATGCCGGACGACGCGGCGCTGCCCAAGGTCGCGGCCACCCGCGGGTACGGGGCCGAGGTTGTCCTCACCGGGCGTCACCTCATGGACTGCCTCGCCGAGGCGGAGGCGGACTGCGCGGCCTCGGGACGCACGCTCATCCACCCCTACGACCACGCCGACATCGTGGCGGGCGCCGCGAGCGTGGGACTCGAGATCCTCGAGCAGGTCCCCGACGTCGCGACGATCGTCGTCCCCACGGGCGGCGGCGGGCTGCTCGCCGGGATCGCCGCAGCGGCCCACGCGGTCCGGCCCGGGGTGCGGGTGGTCGGGGTGCAGGCGGCGTCCGCGGCGGCGTGGCCAGCCTCCCTCGCGCAGGGGCGGCCCGTGCCGCTGGACGAGGTGCGCACGATGGCGGACGGCATCGCCGTCGGGACGCCCGGCACCGTGCCCTTCGAGATCGTGCGCGCGCTCGTCGACGACGTGCGGACGGTGGGGGAGGAGCAGCTCTCGCAGGCGCTCCTCCACCTCGTCGAGCGCGCCAAGCTCGTGGTCGAGCCCTCCGGTGCGGCGGGGCTCGCGGCGGTCTCCGCCTCCCCGGGCGACTTCGCCGACGGTCCGACGGTGGTGGTGCTCTCCGGCGGCAACGTCGACCCGCTGCTGCTGCTGCGCGTGGTCCGGCACGGCCTCGCCTCGGCCGGCCGGTTCCTGTCCTTGCGCGTGCGGGTGAGCGACGCCCCCGGCTCCCTGGCCGGCGTGCTCGCCCGGCTCGGCGAGCTCGGTGCCAACGTCGCCTCGGTCGAGCACTCGCGCACCGCCGGCGGCCTCGCGGTCGACGAGGTCGAGATCGCGGTCGAGATCGAGACCAAGGGGCCCGAGCACGGCGACGAGGTCCGCGCGGCGCTCACGGCGGACGGGATCCGGGTCCTCGACGACTCTCCGTGACGCCCGGGCCTCCGACGCGCGAGGGCCCCGCTCGCGCATCGGCGAGCGGGGCCCTCGGGCGTCGCGGACCTGAGGCCCGTCAGCGTCAGACCGTGAAGGGCTTGACCGTCTCGAGCTCGACCGTGATGGTCGCGCCGTTGGGTGCCTCGTAGGAGGTCGACTCGCCGGCGCTGCGGCCGAGGACGGCCTGGCCGAGCGGGGAGGACTCCGAGAAGACCTCGATGTCGAGGCCCTCGGCGGCCTCGCGCGAACCGAGCAGGAACGTGCGCTTCTTGCCGGCGATCGAGGCGGTGATGACCATCCCGGGCTCGACGACGCCGTCGTCCGCGGGGGGCTCGCCGACCTGGGCGACGCGCAGGAGCGCGGTCAGCTGCTGGATGCGGGCCTCCTGCTTGCCCTGCTCCTCGCGCGCCGCGTGGTAGCCGCCGTTCTCCTTGAGGTCACCTTCCGAGCGGGCCTGCTCGATCCGCTCGGCGATCTCCTGACGACCGGGCCCCGACAGCTCCTCGAGCTCGGCGGTGAGACGGTCGTAGGCATCCTGGGTCAGCCAGGTGGTCCCGGTCTGCTGGGACATCACGGCTCCTTACGTCGAGTGATGGTGTCCGCCGCCCGGCGGCGGACGGAAACCGCCCGGGCCCCAGGCGGGTCCGGGCGGTGCATGAAACGGCCATCCTAGCACCATGACGCCGATTCGGAAGGGTTCGGGCCGCTCTCGGACGTCAGGCGACCCGGCAGGACTCGGCGTGCCCGGACGCCGCGCGCTCGGAGGTGAGGACCGGTTCGACGGCCGCCGTCCGCCGCTCGGTCACGGGGCCGAGGCGTACCTCGCGGACCCCGACCTCGGTGAAGTCGCGGTTGACCGCGCGCAGCGTGCACACGACCTCCGTGCCCGGGTCGGCGACGACGACGAACCGCACCTCGACCTCGTCCGGCCCCTCGACCGTGTACCCCACGTGCTCGACCGAGACCGACGGCTCCCTCGACATCTGCCAGGCGAGGACTGTGGCGCCGGCGACGAGCACGAACGCACCGAGCAGGGGGACCAGCCACTGCGCGCGGCGGTTGCCGGTCGGGCGGCCGCGGCCGTAGCGCCGGCGCACGAGGTCGGGGTCGATGCCCGGGCCTGCCGCAGCTCCTGGCTGCGGGTCCGCGGAGGCGGGCCCGGGGCCCGCGCCCGGGCCCTCGTCGGTCCCGTTCGCCGTCGTGCCGCTCGTCATGCCTACGCTTCCTCCGTGGGTCCACCACCCGGGGGCCGTTCGCGTGCCGAGGCCCGGGTGTTGGACCATTGTCCCCGACGGCGCCCCCGCCGTCCGAGCCGCGCGCCGCGGTCCGAACCTGACGAGGAGTACCACCGTGACGACCCGCACGCTCCGGCTGATGGCAGTGCACGCCCACCCCGACGACGAGGCCAGCAAGGGCGCGGCGACGATGGCGCGGTATGCGGCGGACGGGCACCGGGTGCGGGTCGTCACCGCGACCGGCGGCGAGCGGGGCTCGGTGCTCAACCCTCGACTGCAGGGCGACCCCGAGGTCGAGGCCAACATGGTCGAGCTGCGCAGGAAGGAGATGGCGGCGTCCGCGGAGGCCCTCGGCATCGAGCACGCGTGGCTCGGGTTCGTCGACTCCGGGCTCCCCGAGGGCGACCCGCTGCCGCCGCTCCCCGAGGGGTGCTTCGCGCTCGAGCCCGACGAGGTGGTCGTCGGCGCACTCGTGGCGCAGATCCGCGAGTTCCGTCCGCACGTGATGACCACCTACGACGAGAACGGCGGGTACCCGCACCCCGACCACGTGCGCGTGCACGAGATCTCGATGCTCGCGTTCGACGCCGCCGCGGACCCCGAGCAGTTCCCCGAGGCCGGCCCCGCGTGGGCGGTGCAGAAGGTCTACTACGACGTCTCCTTCTCCGGGGGCCGCATCCGCGCCGTCCACGAGGCTCTGCTCGAGCGTGGCGCGGAGTCCCCGTTCGCCGAGTGGATCGAGCGCCGGGAGAGGCGGGACGAGGACGCCGGGGTGGAGCGTCGTCCCGCGACGGCCGCCGTGCACGTGGCCGAGCACTTCGCGGCACGCGATGCCGCGCTGCGCGCGCACGCCACCCAGATCGACCCCGACGGGTTCTTCTTCTCGGTCCCGCGCGACCTCGAGGCGCAGGTGTGGCCGGTCGAGGAGTTCGAGCTCGTGCTCTCCCGCGTCCCGGTCTCCGACGCGGTGGAGGACGACCTGTTCGCCGGCGTGGTGCCCGAGGGGCTCGCCGACGGGTCGCCGGTCACGGTCCTCGGGGCCGACCTCGCGGGGGCGGGAACCGACTCCGACGCCATGGGCACCGGGCACGGGTCCGACCGGACCGCGCGGTGACGCCCGGGGCGGTCGTGGCCGGCGGGCTCGCGGGCCCGTGGTCGGCGGGGGCCGAGACACCGACCGGCGAGCTGCAGCCGTGGGACGTCTCGCCGGGGATCGAGGGGTTCTTCGCGTTCTTCGCGCTCGCGGCCGTGGTCGTGGCGCTCGGGTTCCTCGTCGTGAGGCAGATGCGCCGGGTCGACCAGAACGCGCGGGTGCGTGCGGCTCAGGAGGCCAAGGAGCGGTCCGAGGCGGACGGCGGCGCGGGGGTGACTGAGGCCGAGCAGGACGCTCCGCGGTCGACGGAGGCCGAGTAACGGGTCGTCGCCGGGCGCGCGGGTGGCGTTCCGGCGGGGGCGTCGTCGCCCCCGCCGGCTGCCGGGCCGATCAGGGGTAGGGGCGCCAGATGATCTTGCCGGGCTTGCCCTTGCCCGAGTCGGGGCTCGCCGTCGCGTCGCTGTCCGCGCCCTCGAGCGGGAGGGCGGCGGGGTCGGTCTCCGGCTCGACGAGGACGGTCACGCCGTCGTCACCGGCGGAGCGGGCGGCACCGGAGTGCTCGACGATCACGATCTCGGACTGGTCGACCACGAGGTCGGCGGGCGGGATGTCGGCAGCGAACACGGTGTCCTCCAAGGGGGGCGGCGGTGCGTCGGTCGAGCACCTGGACCCATGGTCCCCCGTCCGGGAGGTGGTGGGTAGGTCAAACCGGCTCGTCGCGGCAGAGACAGGCGGAGGTCACACGATCGGGACGCGGAATCCGGTGGGGTCCGTCACAAATCGCCCGGCGTCGTCGTCCCCGTCCCCGTCCTCGTGGTCGAGAGTGCGGGTGAGGGAACGGCAGGGGGCGTGCTCGTGGTCGAGAGTGCGGGTGAGGGAACGGCAACCGGCGCGGTTTCTGCCGAGAGCGCGGCGGAGGCGCCTCAGTCGTCCTTCTTCTTCTTTTTCTTGCCGTCCTTCTTCTTGTCCTTCTTCTTCTCGGACGGCTTGTCGTCGTCGTCCTTCTTCTTGTCCTTCTTGCTCTTCTTGTCCTTGTCCTTGTCCTTCTTGTCGTCCTTCTTCGTGTCCTTCGCGTCCTGCTCGTCGGCGGCGTCCTGCGGGTCGGCCGACGAGGCGGCGACCTCGGCGAGGGCCTCGGCGAACTCGCGCTCGTCGGCGAGGGTCTCCTCGACCGTCTCCTCGCGCTCCTCGTCGGTGGGGACGTTGTCGGGATCCATCGTCCGCAGGAGGGCGGCCGTCTGCGTCGCCACCCGCCAGCGGGGCCGGGGCCAGCGCGGGTTCATGTCGATGAGCGCCTGGGTGACGAGCTCCGTCACCGCGAGCCGCGCGTACCACTTCTTGTCCGCGGGGATGACGTGCCACGGTGCGACGTCGGTGTTCGTCCGCGCGAAGACGTCCGCGTAGGCCTCCTGGTAGTCGTCCCACTTCTTTCGGGTGGTGACGTCGTTCGGGTTGAACTTCCAGTGCTTGTCCGGCCGGTCGAGGCGCTCGAGCAGTCGCAGCCCCTGCTCCTGCTTGGAGACCATGAGTGCGACCTTGACGATCGTCGTGCCCCGCGAGGCGACCGTGCGCTCGAACCGGTTGATCTCGGCGTAGCGCTTGCGCCAGACCTCCTCCTCGACGAGCTCGTCGACCCGGGCCACGAGCACGTCCTCGTAGTGCGACCGGTCGAAGACCCCGATGCGTCCCGGCCGCGGGAGGGCCCGGCGGATGCGCCACAGGTAGTTGTGCCTCTTCTCCTCCTCGGTGGGGACGCCGAACGAGTGCAGGTCGATGCCCTGGGGGTCGACCATGCCCATGACGTGCCGGACGATCCCGCCCTTGCCCGCGGTGTCGAGCCCCTGGAGCACCAGCAGGACGGAGCGCTCGCCGCCCGACCGTCCCTCGGCGAACAGCCGCTCCTGCAGCTCGGAGAGCAGCAGGCCGCGCTCGGCGGTCAGGGCCTTGCCGTCGTCCTTGTCGCCGTCGAACCCCGGGGTGCCCCCGCGGTCGAACGTGGCGAGGTCGAAGTCGGGCCCCGGCCTCAGCAGGTCGGCGGGCGAGGCGGTCCAGGTGAGGTCGTCGGCCACGGTCAGCTCCTTGTCGCGGTGGGGCCTCGACCCTAGTAGGACTGCGACGCGGACGCCCAGGTGGGGTGCGCCGTCGGGCGGGGTCCGGACGCGACCGATCGGGCCGGGGCCCAGACGGGGCCGGCCCGCCGAGGAGCCGGGGGACCGGGGCTGTCAGGCCGCCGCGAGGCAGGCGACCGCGACGGCGCCGGCGTGGCAGCCCCACCCCAGCACCGTGCCGACGTGGAAGATCTCGTGGAAGCCGAAGACCCGCGGTGCGGGGTTCGGACGCTTGAGCGCGTAGGCCACGGCGCCGAGCGTGTACGCCAGCCCGCCGGCGGCGAGGAGCCAGACGACCGCGGGGCCGCCCGTGTGCCAGAAGTCGGGCATGAACCACACGGCCACCCAGCCGAGCGCCACGTAGACCGGCGTGTAGACCCACCGCGGGGCCGAGAGCCAGAACATGCGGCTGAGCGTGCCGAGCAGCGCGCCGCTCCAGACCACGGAGAGCAGGATCGTGGCCGTCCGTGGCGGGAGGAGGATGGCGGCGAGCGGCGTGTACGTGCCCGCGATGAGCAGGAAGATGTTCGTGTGGTCGAGGCGCCGCAGCAGGGTGGCCAGGCGTGGCCGCCACGTCCCGCGGTGGTAGATCGCCGAGGTGGCGAACAGCTGGACCGCGGTGAGCGCGAAGACCGCGCACGTCACGCGGGCGGTGAGCGTCGGTGCGGTGACCACCAGGGCCAGGCCGACGACGAGCGCGATCGGCGCCGTGACGAGGTGGATCCAGCCGCGGGCGAGCGGCTTGGCCTCGTGGGCCCCGGGGGCGACGGAGTGCGCCCCGGGGAGCGCGGTACCCGCGGCGTCGGCCGGGGTCCCGGTGTGCGCGGCGTCGGCCGGGGCACCCGGCTCGACGTGGTCGTCCGGGGCGACGGGCGCGGGCGTCCCGGGAGCGGCGTTCATGACCAACAACCTACACCTGTGTAGGTTCGCGCGGTACGCCGCCCCCGATGCTCGACGACGATCCAGGCCGGGCGGTGCGCGGACGCCCCGGCCATGGTCGCTACGCTGCGGGGATGGTCGCACCCGGCGACGATCGGACGGAGGTGGACGGTGCGCTCGAGCGACGTGCTGTACTCGCTGTACGAGCGGCGCCTGCTGGCCGAGATCGACCGGACGCGGATGCCGAAGCACGTCGGGGTCATGCTCGACGGCAACCGGCGGTGGGCGCGCTCGGTCGGTGCGCAGACCGCGGACGGTCACCGACGCGGGGCCGACAAGGTCCACGAGCTGCTCGCGTGGTGCGAGGAGGTCGGCGTCGAGGTCGTCACGCTGTGGATGCTGTCCACGGACAACCTGCGCCGCGACCCGGACGAGATCGCCGACCTGCTCGAGATCATCGTGGGCTCGGTCGCATCGATCGCCGCGACCGCCCGGTGGAACGTCCGGCTCGTGGGCTCGCTCGACCTGCTGCCGCCCGACATCGCCGACCGGCTGCGCGCCGCCGCCTCGCCGACCGGTGACGCCCTGGTCGTCAACATCGCCGTCGGCTACGGGGGGCGCGAGGAGATCGCGGACGCCGTGCGGGCGCTCCTGCGCGAGCGCGCAGCCGAGGGGCGGTCGCTCGAGGAGGTCGCCGACTCGCTGACGGTCGCGGACATCGACGGCCACCTCTACACCTCCGGCCAGCCCGACCCGGACCTGCTCATCCGCACCTCGGGCGAGCAGCGGCTCGGCGGGTTCCTCCTGTGGCAGTCCGTGCACTCCGAGCTGTACTTCTGCGAGGCCTACTGGCCCGACTTCCGCCGCGTCGACCTCCTGCGGGCGCTGCGCGACTTCTCCCACCGGGAACGCCGCCTCGGCCGCTGACCGCGCGCCGTTCGTCGTCGTCGGACGGTGATCTCCGTGACACCCGCGTGTCGGTCACGTGAACAGTTGACGAACCTGCTCGCCGCGCCCGCGAGCCTCACGCCCACGCTGTCGGGCGCGGCGTAGTTTCGATACCGACGGACGGCACGCTCGCCGTCCTCCGGGAGGTCGCCCATGGCGCACACGTTGCGCGTGACGGGGGCCGGCCGGCCCCCGTGGGCCGTCCGCCCGCCCCGAGTCCGAGGCCGGCGCGTCGAGTGCCGGGCCGAGGGTCCTGACCCGCGCACCAGCGCCGGAGGGAGCACGACGTGAGCACCACTGCCGCCCAGCACACCGCGTCCGAGCCCGTCACCACCACGGGGAGCGAGGTCGCCGCCGAGCTCGGCGTCCCGGAGCCGCAGGGCACCGCGCTGCGCACCTACGTCCTCGACACCTCGGTGCTGCTCTCCGACCCGCGGGCGATGACGAAGTTCGCGGAGCACGACGTCGTCCTGCCGGTCGTCGTGGTCACCGAGCTCGAGGCCAAGCGGCACCACAGCGAGCTGGGCTACTTCGCCCGCGCCGCGCTGCGCCTGCTCGACAGCCTGCGCGTCAAGCACGGTCACCTCGACCGGCCGGTGCCCGTCGGCACGGACGGCGGCACGCTGCGGGTCGAGCTCAACCACTCCAGCGACCAGGTCCTCCCCTCGGGGCTGCGCCTCGGGGACAACGACACCCGGATCCTCGCCGTCGCGGCGAACCTCGCGGCCGAGGGCAATGCGGTGACGGTCGTGACCAAGGACCTGCCGATGCGCGTCAAGGCCTCGGCGGTCGGGCTCGACGCCGAGGAGTACCGCGCCGGCCAGGTCGTCGACACGGGTTACACGGGCATGGCGACGGCGGACGTCACCGAGTCCGAGATGGCCCAGCTGTGGAGCGACGAGTCGCTCGAGGTCGGGGACCTCGCCACCCCCGGGGACCTGCCCGACCAGCCCGTCAACACCGGGATCGTCCTTCACTCGCCGCGCGGCTCGGCCCTCGCACGGACCTCCGCGGGCGGGCGCCTGACGCTCGTGCGCGGCGACCGCGAGATCTTCGGGATGCGGGGGCGCTCCGCCGAGCAGCGCGTGGCGATCGACCACCTCGTCAACCCCGACGTCGGGATCGTCTCCCTCGGCGGCCGGGCGGGCACCGGCAAGTCGGCGCTCGCCCTGTGCGCGGGCCTCGAGGCGGTCCTCGAGCGGCGCGAGCACAAGCGGATCCTCGTGTTCCGCCCGCTGTACGCCGTGGGCGGCCAGGAGCTCGGCTACCTGCCCGGCACCGAGGCCGAGAAGATGAACCCGTGGGCGGACGCGGTCTTCGACACGCTCGGCGCCGTCGTCGACTCGCAGGTGGTCGAGGAGGTGATGGGCCGCAACCTCCTCGAGGTCCTGCCGCTCACCCACATCCGCGGGCGCTCGCTGCACGACGCGTTCGTCATCGTCGACGAGGCCCAGTCCCTCGAGCGGAACGTGCTGCTGACGGTCCTGTCCCGGATCGGTCAGAACTCGCGGGTCGTCCTCACCCACGACGTCGCGCAGCGCGACAACCTCCGGGTCGGCCGTCACGACGGCGTCGCCTCGGTGGTCGAGGCGCTCAAGGGCCGCGAGCTCTTCGCCCACGTCACGCTCACGCGCTCCGAGCGGTCGGCCGTGTCCGCCCTGGTCACCGACCTGCTGGAGACCTACGAGGTCTGAGAGCCGGAACCGCGCACGTCGCCCCGGTCCCGCTCAGGGGCCGGGGCGACCTGCGTCCGACGACGACGAACCGCAGTCTCGACGGTCAGGGGGTGGGGGCGGGCGCCGTCAGCGGCGTCTCCCCGACGTCCCCGACGGCGTCGACGAGCAGCGCCGTCCCCTCGGCCAGCGTGTACTCCACGCCGACGACGGCGGTCTCGCCGGCCTCGACGGCCCGGCGCACGTGGGCCGAGTAGTCGACGAGCATCTCGACGGTCGCGCGGACGTGCTGGCGACGCAGCTGGTCGGTCGGCGGGAGCGTGAGAGCCACGTCCTCGGCCGGCGTCGCTTCCCGACCGGCGTCGGTGTCGTCCTCACCGGGCAGGACGGCACGCGTGACGAGCGAGGGGATGACGCGGTCGACGATCGTGCGGACGAAGCCCGTGGGCATCCGGCCGGTCGACAGCGCCTGCACGGCGGCCCCGACGGCGCCGCACGAGTCGTGCCCGAGGACCACCACGAGGGGGATCCCGAGGATGTCGATCCCGTACTCGATCGACCCGATGACGGTCGTGTCGAGGACGTGGCCCGCCGTGCGCACGACGAACAGGTCGCCGAGCCCCTGGTCGAACACCAGCTCGGCGGCGACCCGGGAGTCCGAGCACCCGAGCACGACGGCGAACGGCTTCTGGTCGACCGAGACCTGCGTCCGCCGGGCGGCGGACTGGTCGGGGTGCTCCATCGTGTCGGCGACGAACCGGTGGTTGCCCTCGCGCAGGCGCGCCCACGCCTCGGCGGGCGTGGGTCCGGCGCTCACGCGGTCGCCCCCGACCCGGCGGCGCCGTCCTCCTCGCCCGAGGGCTCGGCCTCGCTGCGCGCCTCGTCCAGTGCCCGGCGGGCGCCGTCGAGCCAGGACTGGCAGCGGTCCGCGAGGGCCTCGCCGCGCTGCCACAGCGCGAGGGCCTCCTCCAGCGGGAGCTCACCGGACTCGAGGCGACGGACCACACCGACGAGCTCGTCGCGTGCCTGCTCGTAGGACAGGTCGGCGACCCCCTCGGCGGGGTCGGGCGCGTCGCCGGATGCCGACGCGTCGGACGCCCCCGCTCCCGCATCCGCGGCGTCACCGCGGGTCTCTTCGGCGGGGGAGCCGGGGTCGGAGGCGGTCCGGGCCCGGCGCTGCGGGTCGAGGGAGTCGGGGTGCTGCATCCTCACGTTCACGCCGTCAGTCAACTACACCTCGCGGGTGGCGACGACCTCGACCCCGAGGCGGCCCGCGTGGAGGATCGCCTCGAGCCGGTCGCCGGTGGCCACCTCGGCCTGGTCCCGCACCACCTGGCCGTCGCGCCGCCGCAGCACGGCGTACCCGCGCGCGAGCGTGGCCGCCGGTGAGAGTGCGAGCAGGCCCCCGTGGGCCCGGGCGAGCTCGGCGGACGCCGCGGAGAGCCGCCCGTCGAGGGAGGCGCGGGCGCGGTGCCGCAGCGCGGCGACCTCGGCGGTGGGCCCCTCGAGCATCGACTCCGGGCGGGCGAGCACCGGCCGGGCACGCAGCGCCGCGACCTCGGCGACCGCGCGGTCGAGGCGGGCGAGGACGGCGCGTCGCACCCGCGTGCGGGCGTCGTTCACCCCGGCGCTCTCGCGGGCGAAGTCGGGCACCACGCGCCGGGCGGCGTCCGTCGGTGTCGAGGCCCGCACGTCCGCCACGAGGTCGAGCAGCGGCGAGTCGCCCTCGTGGCCGATGGCGGAGACGACCGGCGTGCGGCACGCGGCGACCGCGCGGACGAGCGCCTCGTTGGAGAAGGGGAAGAGGTCCTCGACGGACCCGCCGCCCCGGGCCACCACGAGGACGTCGACCTCGTCCATGGCATCGAGCTCGGCGAGCGCGGCGCTGACCTGAGGGACCGTGTCGACGCCCTGGACGGCGACCTCGCGGACCTCGAACCGGACCGCCGGCCACCGCAGCCGCGCGTTCGTCAGGACGTCGTCCTTCGCCTTGGCGTTGCGTCCGCAGACGAGCCCGACGACGCGGGGGAGGAACGGCAGCGGACGCTTGCGCGAGTCGTCGAACACGCCCTCGGCGGCGAGGACCTTGCGCAGCGCCTCGATGCGGGCGAGCAGCCCGCCCACGCCGACCGCCCGCAGGTCGTCGGCCCACAGGTTGAAGCTGCCGTTCTTCGTCCAGAAGCTCGGCTTCGCGTGCGCGACCACGTGGGCGCCGGGCGCGACCTCGTCCGGCAGCGCGCGGGCCGCGATGGAGATCCGCAGCGACATCTCGGCGTCGGTGTCCCGCATCGTGAGGAACGCCGTGCGTGCGCCGGGCCGGCGGTTGACCTCGACGAGCTGCCCCTCGACCCAGAGCGCCGACATGCGGTCGACGTACTCGGCGATCTTCTGCGAGAGCAGCCGGACCGGCCACGGCGCCTCGGGCGTGGTGGCGGCGGCGGTGGCGGGCAGCGGCGCCCGCTCACCGGCGTTCTCGGCGCTCACGCGCGGGCGAGGATCGCCTCGGCGTCCGGGTCGAAGTCGTCCGCGAGCGCGGAGAGCCGCTCGACCTCGGGGGTCTCGCCGATCGCGCGGGCCGCCTCGCGCAGGGCGAGGACCGCGAGGACGACTCCGTGGTTCGGCACGTGCGACGCGGGCACCGGGCCCTGGCCGCGCCACCCGCCCTTGCGCAGCGCGTCGAGCCCGCGGTGGTAGCCGGTCCGGGCGAACGCGTAGGCGGCGACCGGGTCGTCCGCGAGCGCGGCGCGGGACAGGGTCGCCCAGGCGAGGGACGAGGCGGGGTGCGCGGCGGCGACCTCGCGGGCGTCGGTGCCGGCGTCGAGCGCGGCTCGGGCCGGGGCGTCGGGGCCGTCCTCGGGGAGTCGGACGGGGTCGGGCGCGAGGAGGTTGTCTGCCATGTGCCCATCGTCGCACCGCGGCCCGACAGGGGCGCTCTGTCCGCCCCGCGCGCTGCCGGTTCGGTCGGACCTGCCTACGCTCGACGTCGGACCACCTGCACGACGACGGACGAGGACCCGCGATGACTCACCCCCACGACGACGAGATCGACCCGACCGTCGCCGTCCCCGGCTCGATGGCCGCCCAGGTGCGCGCGTCGAGGCGACCGCTGGCCGAGCGGCAGGCGGGGGCGGGGGCGGGACCGGCCGGTCCGACGACGACGAACGGCGCGCCGGGTGGTCCCGGTGGCGTCACGGCAGGCCGGTCCGGTGCGGGCGGAGCGCCAGGGGCCGACGCGACCGCCCCGCTGGCGCCGGTCGACGCGCAGGCGACCGGCGACCTGCCGCCCACGCAGGCCCAGGGGGAGGGGGCCTACCGGGTGCCCACGGACGGATCCGCCCCGACTCCAGGACGTGGTGCGTTCGACTCCGCCGCGACCCCGCAGGACCCCGGGGCGCAGGTGTCCACCGCCGAGATCCCGGCCCTGTCCGAGCCGGCCCCGACGGGCTGGGGCCCCGGCGGACAGGGCGGCCCGGGATGGCAGGCCGGCCCGCCCCCGGGTGGGCCGGGGTTCGGCCCCTCGGGACCCGGTGGCCCGGGGTACGGGCCGGGTGGTCCCGGTCCTGGCGCCCAGGGCGCGCCCTACGGTCCCGGGGCTCCCTACGCGCCGGGCCGTCCGCCGTCGGGGGCCGCTCCCTACCCGGGCCCGCGGCCGGCGGGCACCCGGAACGGTCTGCCGCCGGCGAACGGGGCGGTCGTCACGCTCTCGGTGCTCTGGCGACTCGCCGTCGCGGCGCTCGCGATCTGGGCGCTGTACGAGACGCTCGTGCCCGTCTACGAGGCCGGTGGCTGGGAAGGCGTGGGCGCGCAGCTGACGTTCTTCACCACCGTCAACACGATCCTCGTCGCCCTCGTCATGGTGCTGTCCGTGCTGCGGGTGCTGGGGCCCGGACCCGCGCGGAACCGGCTCGAGGGGCGGCACGGCTGGTTCCGGGGCATGGTGACGACGTACTCGGTGATGACCTCGGTCGTGTTCATCACGCTCCTCGAGGGCGCCCTCGACGAGCGGCTCTCGCTCGTCGTGCACCTCGTGCTGCCGGTGGCGATGGTCCTCGACTGGCTCGTGGTGGGCCGCAACCAGGACCGGGTCCCCGGCTACTGGCCCGTCCTGTGGGTGCTGCCGATGTTCGCCTACCTCGCGCTCTACATGTGGCAGTCGGACCGCTGGGGATACGCGATCTACCCGTTCGTCGATCCCGGGGCGTCCGACTTCGTCTCGACGGTCGCGTTCCTGCTCGGCGGGTGGCTCGCCTGCGGGTACCTCGTGTGGGGGATCGGCCGCGCCCGGGGAGCGGTCCTCGGCCGCTGACGGCCCCACCCGGCCCCGTGTGAGGCCAGCCTCCTCCCGGCCGGGGCTTGCACCGGCCGCCTATCCTGGAGGCGTGACCTCCACCGACACGATCCAGTCCCTGGCCGGCGCGTCGGCGTTCCCGCAGCAGGTCGAGTCCTTCGACTCGCCCGAGGGGAAGCGCATCCTCCTGGCCACGCCCCGCGGCTACTGCGCCGGTGTCGACCGGGCCGTCGACGCCGTCGAGAAGGCCCTCGAGCTCTACGGCGCCCCGGTGTACGTGCGCAAGGAGATCGTCCACAACAAGTTCGTCGTCGAGACCCTGTCCCGCCGCGGCGCGATCTTCGTCGCCGAGACCGACGAGGTCCCCGAGGGCGCCCGCGTCGTGTTCTCCGCGCACGGCGTCTCCCCGGCCGTGCACGCCCAGGCCGCGGCCCGCAACCTCGCGACGATCGATGCCACCTGCCCGCTCGTGACCAAGGTGCACAAGGAGGCCGTCCGGTTCGCGAACGACGACTTCGACATCCTCCTCATCGGCCACGACGGCCACGAGGAGGTCGAGGGCACCCAGGGCGAGGCGCCCGAGCACATCCAGGTCGTCAACGGCCCCCACGAGGTCGACCAGGTCGAGGTCCGCGACCCCGAGCGCGTCATCTGGCTCTCCCAGACCACGCTGAGCGTCGACGAGACGATGGAGACCGTGAACAAGCTCCGCGAGCGGTTCCCCGCGCTGCAGGACCCGCCGAGCGACGACATCTGCTACGCCACGCAGAACCGCCAGGTCGCGGTGAAGAAGCTGGCGCCGGAGTCCGACGTGGTCATCGTCGTCGGGTCGGCGAACTCCTCGAACTCGGTCCGCCTCGTCGAGGTCGCCCTCGACGCCGGGGCCGGCTCCTCCTACCGCGTGGACACCGCCGACGAGATCGACCCGGCCTGGTTCGACGGCGCGACCTCGGTGGGCGTGACGTCCGGGGCGTCCGTGCCGGAGATCCTCGTGCGGAACGTGGTGCTGCGGCTGCAGGAGCTCGGGTTCCTCGCCGTCGAGGAGGTGCGGACCGCCACGGAGGACGTGCTCTTCTCCCTCCCGAAGAACCTCCGCGCCGACCTCAAGGCGTCCGGCGTCCAGGTGGACCAGCCGCGCCGGGCTCGCGCCCCGCGCGCCCAGGCCTGACGGCGCTGCCCCTTCCAGCCTCGGCCTGACGACCTCGGCCTCCGGCTCGACCGCGAACGGCGCGCCCCGGGGTGCGTGACGCTCGCCCCGACATGCCGCGCGAGGCCTTCGGTTCCGCGCCGCCGCGCGGTAGGATCGGGCGAATCGCACGCGTGCGACGCGTGGACCACACGGTGGTGGTCGGCCGCGCGCGGCGGTCCGGAGGTGAGGAGATGTCCGAGACGCAGAGGTCAGGTGGGCACTGGTCCGGCGAGAGCTGGAACACCCCGCAGTCCGACCACACGTTCGCCCCCCGCGGGAAGGCGTTCGCCAACCGCACCCGCGGCGCGCACAACCAGCCGGTCACCCCGTTCAACGAGCAGCCGCACGACCGGCGCGGCGCCGGCGTCATCGAGAGCGTCGTCCGAGCGGTACGCAGGTGGCGGACCCGCTCGACCGTCTGAGGTCCCCACCCGGGCGGGCGCCGTCGGAACGAGCGACGGATACGCTCGCCCGAGTGGCTGCGCCGGACGCGGCCCGCTCCCGACGCCGATGCGTCGGAGCGCCACGTACCGACGGAGCGGAGGTCTCGCGATGAGTGATCAGCAGTACGGGGGTCAGGGCTGGAACCAGCCCCAACAGGGCGGGGCACCCGCCTACGGCCAGAGCGGATGGGGCGAGCAGCAGGGTTACGGCGCGCCGTCCCCCTACGGAGGTCAGGACCCGTACGGCGCGCAGGGCGGCTACGGCTCGCAGCCGGGGTACGGGGCGCAGCCGGGCTACGGCGGTCAGTCCCCGTACGGCGCGCCCGGCCAGCAGGGCTTCCAGGGCGCCCAGGCCTACGGCTCCCCGCAGGGCTTCGGGGCGCCCGTCGGCAGGCGCGTCCCGCTGCCGGTCGGCGGCTGGATCCTCGTCATCGGCTCCGTGATCGCCGCCATCGGTTGCTTCCTGCCCTGGCTCGAGGTCTCGGTGTTCGGGCAGTCGGACAGCATCAACGGCATGGAGGACGGCAACGACGGTCTCCTCATCCTCCCGATGGCGGTCCTCGCCGCGGTCGGCGGTGTCCTCATCGGGATCCGGAAGGGCGCCGCATGGATGGCGATCGTCGGGCTCGTCCTCGCCCTGGCTGTCGCCGGGATCGGCCTCTACGACCTCGTCGACGTCAACGACGAGATCGAGGCGCAGGGCGCCCAGGAGTTCATCGACATCGGGTTCGGGCTGTACGCGGTCGTCGCGGGCGGCGTCGTCGGGCTCGTCGGCGGCATCATCGCGCTCGTCAAGAAGACGAACGCCTGACCCGGAGCGGCGCGCGGCGCGACCGATGAGCGGGCGGAAGGACTGGGGCCACAGCGGCACCAGGCGTCGCTCGAAGGCCGGCCGCCCGCCGCGCTACGGGTTGCACGGCACCTATGGGACCGGTCCCGCGGACGTCCCGCGCGCGCCGCAGATCCAGTTCTCGGCGCCGCCGGTCGAGGTCCCGCCGCGCCGCCGCGTCCGCCGGCGCCGGCTCGACGAGCTGCCGATCCACGGGTGGATGCTGCTGGGCGGTGGTGTCCTCTCGGTGGTCGGCTTCTTCTTCCCGTGGGTCACGATGGAGCGCGGGCTGCAGCCGGACCTCATCCACCACGGGACGGACGAGAGCTCGTCCGCGGTGGTGATGATCGTTCTCGCGCTCGTCGCCGTGGCGGCCGGGGTGACGTTCCTCGTCGTCCACGCGCCGGCGTGGCCGGGAGTCCTCGGTGCCCTCGCGGCGCTGTCCGTCGCGGCGACCACCGTCCACGACCTCGTCACCCTGCGCGGACGGATCGAGGCGGAGGACGCCTGGAACCGCATGGATGTCGGCTACGGACAGATCGTCGTCGTCATCGGCGCCGTGACCACGTGCCTCGGCGGCGTCTGGGCGGCCCTCGCGGCCGGCGTGGAGGACGACTGACTCGAGCCGCGTCCCTGCGCCCTGCCGTGCTCCGCCACGCGGGCCGCGGCGGCACACCCCGCCCAGCGGCCACGGGTCACCGTCGGGGACCCGCGGCTGCCCCGGGCGGCCGCCCCTCAGCCGGCGCGCTCCCCGCGCACGGCCCGCACCTGCGCCGCCCCGTCCTCGACGTCCGACGCGGCGAGCTCCGGCGCCGTGAACGCCCGGACCTGCGCGTCATCGGCGTCGATCGGCGCGAGCTCGAGGTCCTTGGCGCCGAGCGACTCGAGTGAGCGCGCGGTGACGAGCAGGCGCCCCTCGATCGAACCGACGGCGCTGTTGTAGTGCCCCACGGCTGAACGCAGGGAGGACCCGACCCGGCCGAGGTGCCCGGCCACGGTCGCCAGGCGATCGGCGAGGGTGCGGCCGAGCTCGAGCAGCTCGCCCGCCTCGTCGGCCGCCTTCTCCCCGCTCCACACCGAGGCCACCGCGCGCAGGAGGGCGAGGAGCGACGACGGCGACGTCGGTGCCACCCCGCGCGCGAGCGCGTGCTCGAGGAGCCCCGGGTCGGCCTCGAGCGCCGCCCCGAGCAGCGGCTCCGAGGGCAGGAAAAGCACGACGAGCTCGGGGCTCCCCGGGAGCTCCGCGTGGTAGCCGCGCGACGCGAGGGCGTCGACGTGCCCGCGCAGCGCCTTCGCGTGGGTAGCGAGCAGCCGTTCGCGGCGCTCGGCGTCGGCCCCCCGTGCTCCGGGGTCGATCGCGCTCGCCTCGAGGTAGGCGTCCATCGGGACCTTCGCGTCCACCGCGAGCGTGCGCCCCCCGGGCAGGTGGACGACGAGGTCCGGGCGGGCGGCCGAGCGCGAGCCGGCGATCGAGCCTGCGGTGCGCTGGGTGTCGAAGTCGACGTGCGCGAGCATCCCGGCGGACTCGACGACCCGGCGCAGCGTCACCTCGCCCCACTGGCCGCGTGACCCGCCCGCGCGCAGCGCCCGGCCGAGCTCGCCGGTCGCGGCCACGAGCTCGGCGTCCGCGCGGCGGGCGGCCGCGAGCTGCTCGTCCAGCGCGGCGGCGCGCGCGGCACGCTCGCGCTCGAGCAGCTGGACCTGCCGGCCGACGTCGGCGAGCCCGGAGCGCAGGGGGGCGAGCGCCTGGAGGACGTCGGCGTCGGAGGTGGCCCGCTCGCGCATCTCCGCGACCTGGGCGGACAGCTCCTCGGCCCGGGCGCGTGCGGCGCCGAGCTCGGCGGCGTCGGTCGCCGCACGGTCACGACCCGAGCTCGCCCGCGCAGCCTCGCGGCGCCCGACCACGAGTGCGTGAGCGCCGGCACCGACGGCCGCCCCGACGATCAGGGCGAGGAGGACGACGAGCACGAGCACCGGGGCAGGGACGGTCATGCCGCCATCGTCACAGGAGCCGCCGACACCGGAGGGGCGGCCCGGATGGGCGCCCGGGCACCGGACGCGGTCGTCGGGCTCTCGGTGCCGGCCTCCGAGCGCCGTCCCGGTCACGCCGCAGCAGGACAGGAGGCCTCGGCACGGCGTCGTCCGTGGTGGGACGATGGCGCCCCTGCGCGGCCGACGGTGGTCGCGAGCCCGCGTGGTCCTGCGAAGGAGATCGCCATGACGCTCGAGATCGTCAGCCAGTCGCTCGTCCAGGAGCTCCTCGTCATGGAGATCCCGCCGGTGGACAAGGTCCTGCGGACCATCGGCGTCTACCTCGCGGTCGTCCTCGTCGTGCGCGTGGCGGGCAAGCGGATGCTCGCGCAGATGAACAGCCTCGACCTCGTGGTGGTCCTCCTGCTGAGCGAGGCGATCCAGAACGCGATCATCGGCGACGACTTCTCCGTGTCCGGAGCGGTGCTCGGCGTGGTCGTGCTCGTCGCCACGAACGCGGGGCTCGAGCGTCTGGCGGCACGCTGGGGTTGGGCACGCACCCTCCTCGAGGGGCGGTCGACCGTCCTCATCGAGGACGGCAGGATCGACGACGCGGCGTTGCACCGGCTCGGCATGACGCGCGAGGAGCTGGCGATCGCCCTGCGCGTGCAGGGTGCCGACTCGGCGGCGGAGGTGGAGAAGGCGACGATCACGCAGGGCGGTCAGGTCGGGGTCGACATCCGACCGGAGGAGCAGTCCGCGAGCCGCGCCGACCTCGAGCGGGCCGTCGCCGAGCTGCGGGAGCTCATCGAGGCCCGCCGGACCTGACGGCGCACCCGACGACCTACTCCGTCAGCAGCCCGTACGGCGAGATGCGCCGCAGGCGGCTCGCCGCGAGCGCCGTGCAGACCCACGCCAGGGCGACGAGCCCGGCCACGATCGCGAGCGGCAGCCACGGGGGAGCGTCGAGCTCGATGCTGCTGTGGCCGACGCCCGCCAGCATCGATCCGGCCACCGGCTCGGCCGCGAAGCCGGCGGCCCCGGCCCCGATCGCCGCGGCGAGCGCGACCACCGGGAGGATCGTCGCGAGCACCTGGCGGACGAGGTCCCGTGAGGTGAAGCCCAGCGCCTTGCGGATCCCGAACGACCGGTGCTCGCGCACCACCATCGTCGTGACGAGCAGACCGACCACGAGGGTGACGATCACGACGCCGAGGGCGGCGAGGGCGACCGTGAGGCCGCTGATCATCGTCGAGTAGACGCTCACCTGCCCGCCGATGGTCGTGCGCAGGTCGTAGCTGCTCACGAGGTCGTCGCCGAGCGCGGGTCGCACGCCCGCCGCGACGTCCGCCGGCGAGTCCCCCGCGGAGGCGTACACGGCCATCGACGTCAGCTCGCCGTCCGGCTCGAGCCGGTGCCACGCGGCCTCGGTCATCCCGCCCGTCATCCCGGCCTGCTGCGTGGTCTGCACGATCCCCACCACGAGGTAGTCGGCCTCGGCCCCCTGCACCGTCACCGGGACCTGGTCGCCCACCTCCGCCTCGAGCCGGTCGGCCGCGGTGACGCCGAGCATGATCTCGTTCGGGTGGACCGGGTGGCGCCCGGCCGCCAGGGAGCTCCGCTCGGGGTGCCCCTGGTCGGCGGCGACCTGGATCCGCAGCGGCAGGCCGTCGACGGTCAGACCCACGAGCTGCCGGTAGAACGCGTCCTCGACCCCGTCGACCGCACGGACCGTCTCGAGGGCCTCGGTCCGGTCCGTGTCCGCACCGACCACCACGAGCACGTCCTCGAGGTCCCCGACCAGGAGCTGGACGAAGTCCTGCTCGGAGCGGCCGAGCGTCCCGGCGATCGCCGCCCAGGTCGAGCCCGTGAACGCGACGATCGCCAGCACCACCCCGAGCGCGACCGCCTGCCCCGGCGCGGACACGAGCCGCTTGAGGCCGAGCACGAGGTTGAGCGGCCCGCGGGTGCTGGCGAGCGGCAGCCGGTCCCGCCCGGGCACATGGGCCGGCTGCCCGCCGCGCAGCGCCACCACCGGGGGGATGCGCCGCAGCCGCCGCGCAGCGAGCGCGGCCGTCCCCGCCGCCACCGCCCCGAGCACGCCGACGACGACGAACGCGCCCGGCCACGAGATGCCCGCCTCCCACGGCAGCCCGGTCTGTGCGGCCATCGACGACTCGAGGAGCGGGAGGACGAGCGGGGAGAGCACGACCCCGACGCACGCCGCGAGCACGACCGGGATCGCGACGAGGAGCACGATCGACGCGGTGACCTGCCCGGCGGAGAAACCGACCGCGCGCATCGCGCCGATCGCGCGGACGTCCTCGCGCACGAGGTTGGCCACGAGGAAGCGGACGACGACCGCGGCGACGACCGTGACGACCACCGCGAACGCCCCGAGCATGGCGGCGTAGATCGAGCTGCCGATGACGATGGTCGACGCGATCGTCTCGAGCGTCATCGTGTACGACCACGTGTTGTCCGTCGCCGAGACGAGCCCCGCCGAGGTGAGGGAGTCCGTGACGGCGCGGGCGACATCGTTCGCAGCGTCGGCGTCGGTGGTCTGCGCCCGCAGCAGGCTCGCCGGCACGAACGCGTCCCCGAGGTCCTCGGCAGTCGCCGCGAACGTCTCGGAGTCGAGTGCCACGAGCGGGAAGCCCATCGTCGGGACGCCGAGCGTGACCGTCTCGACGAAACCCTGGACGTGGAACGTCACCTCCCGCGCGCCGACAGTGACGACGAACGGGTCGCCCGGCTCGTAGCCGCCGCCGGTGGAGAAGATGAGCGGCAGGTGGACGGGGTTGTCGACCGGCGGGTGGTCGTTGTCGATCGCGCGGATCTCGTCGAACGGCCGGTCGGCGTCGAGGTCGACGACGAGCAGGTCGCCCGTCTGCGTCGTGTCCCCGTACGCGTACTCGGCCGGCGCGGTGAGCACGGGCTCGACGCTGTGCGCCTCGACCCCGGCGCTGCCCGTGGCCGCCGCCACGGCCACGTCGGTCGCCTCGCCGGCCGGGACGACGGAGACGACGTCGGCGCCGTCCAGGGCCTCGGTGCGGCTCTCGACGAGGCCGGGGTAGTCGAGGGTCATCACCGCGGCGACCGTGCCGAGCAGGCCGGCGAGCACGGCGAGCAGGGCGAGGGCGACCGTCTGGCGGCGGTGGCGCCTCAGCTGGCGGCGCAGCAGCAGCCGGACCGGGGACATCCTCACCACCCCAGATCGGTGAGGAAGGCGGTGAGGCGCTCGCGGCGGGCGTCGTCGTCGCCGGTCCACCGGCCGAGCTCGAGCTCGCCGTCGATCGTGCCGTCGCGCAGGTAGAGGATCCGGTTGCCGCGCAGGGCGGACCGGGTGTCGTGCGTGACCATGACGATCGTCTGGCCGCCCGCGTTGACCTCGGTGAGCTGATCGAGCACGCGGCCGCCGAGCGCGGTGTTGAGCGCGCCGGTGGGTTCGTCCGCGAAGACGACGTCGGGCGAGTTGACGAGCGCACGGACGACGGCGGCGCGCTGCGCCTCCCCGCCGGAGAGCATCGACGGGAGCTTGTCGTGGTCCGCCGGCGCGAGGCCGACCTGCTCGAGCAGCTCGCGGGCGCGCGCGGTCACCCGGCGCCGGTCGCGGTCGACGAGCAGCCCGACGGCGAGGACGTTGTCGAGCACCGACAGGCCGTCGAGGAGGTGGACCTGCTGGAACACGAACCCGCAGTGGCGGCGCCGGAACCGGGCGAGCCGGTCCTGGCCGAGCGACGAGATCTCGGTGCCGGCCATCGTCACCGTGCCGAGCGAGGGGCGGTCCATCCCGGACAGCGCGTAGAGCAGTGTCGACTTGCCCGCCCCGGACGGGCCCATGATCACCGTGAGGTCCCCGCGCCGGATCGTCAGGTCGAGGTTCTTCAGCACGTGCTGCTGGACGCCGTCGCGCGAGAACGTGGTCGAGAGGCGCCGGGCCACGATGACGTCCTCGCTCCCTGGCGGCGTGGCGTCGGTGCGGTGCGTCCCGGCGGGGGCCCGGGTGGCGGTGTCGTGGCTCATGACCTCAACGTAGGAGCGGGGAGGCGCGAGGGTCCTTGCCGAGTTCCGACGAGTTCCTGAACTCTTCTCCTCACCTCCGGTAGAACCCCGCCCGACGACGAACCCCCGGCGGCCCCCCGCTCAGCGGTCGAGCGGCAGGGTGAGGTCGACGGCGAGCCCGGCGGTGGTTCCCCGCAGCTCGAGGTGC
The DNA here is from genome assembly GCF_049856295.1 of Georgenia sp. Z1344. Taxonomy (GTDB): domain Bacteria; phylum Actinomycetota; class Actinomycetes; order Actinomycetales; family Actinomycetaceae; genus JB111. The sequence continues at coordinate 176,139 of NZ_JBNDMZ010000008.1, forward strand.
CCGCCCATCCGCTCCATGAGCCGGGCGGCGGTGTAGAGCCCGAGGCCCTGGCCGGGGATGCCGGCGGACCCCGTCCCGCGCACGCCTCTGCCGAGCACGGCGGTCAGCTCCTCGGCGGGCAGGCCCGGACCTGAGTCGGTGACGGTAAGCGTGACCGTGTCCGCGGTCGCCTCCCCGTCGACGTCCCCGGCCGCGTCCCCGCCGGCGGCCGTGATCCCGTCGGCGTCCACCCGGCCGGTCACGGTCACCGGGCCGCGCGCGTACTTGGCGGCGTTGAGCAGGACGTTGTCGAGCACCTGCGCGAGGCGGCGCGGGTCGGCGCGCACGAGGACCTCCGGTACCGACGCCTCGGTGACGAGGCCCGCCGTGTCCGCCCCGCGCACGAGGGCGGTGAGGTCGTCGGGCGTGAGCGTGCGGGGCTCGACCGCGAGGTCGGTGGCGGCGTCGGCGCCGGCGGCGGTGAGGTCGTCGGCGAGCTCGCCGATCTGCGCGGCCTTGGCGAGGACCACGTCGAGCCGCTCGCGTACCGCAGGGTCGTCGGTGCGCAGGGCGAGCAGCTCGGTCGTGGCAACGATCGACGCGATCGGCGTGCGAAGGTCGTGGCTCAGCTCGGCGACCAGCTCGTGGCGCGCGGCGACGGCCTCGGCCTCCGCGGCGCGCGCCCGGGCGAGCTCGGTGCGCAGCAGGTCGAACGATTCGGTGAACTCCCCGAACGGGCGTCCGCGGTCCATCGCCAGCGGCACGTCGAGGTCGCCCGCGGCCACGGCGGTGGCGTGCCGGCGCAGCCGCGCGAACGGCCGCAGGACGCCCCGCTCGACCGACACCCACACCAGCATGACGAGGGCGGCGGCCGCGAGGACGAGGACGCCGGCCCGCACCCGGTCCGCGCGAGCGGCGTCGGCCAGGGCGTCCGCCTCCGCGTCGCGCACGAGGACCGTCCCCACGCGCCGGCCGTCGACGACGACCCCGAGCGAGGAGGCGCGTGCGCGGACCGCGTCGAGCTCGTCGGCCACGGGCTCGCCGCGGGCCAGGAGGACGGTGCCGTCGTCGTCGAGCACCGTGAAGTCCGGCCCCGGCGGGTAGTCGGCGAGATCGAGGTCGCCCCAGGAGGCCTCGGTGCGGGCGCGGACGTCGTTGGCGGCGACCGGGTCGCCGTCGGGCGTGGTCGGCGCCGGTGCGAGGAGGAGCCACGCGCCAGCCGCGAGGAGGAGGAGCACGGCGACGACGACGAACCGCCGCCTCGTCACGGCGTGCGGCCCTCGAACAGGTAGCCGCGGCCCCACACGGTGCGGACGTAGGTGGGGGCGTCGGCGTCGGGCTCGATCTTCGTCCGCAGGCGGCGCACGTGGACGGACAGGGTGGACTCGCCGGTGAACGTCGAGCCCCACACCTGCTCGAGCAGCTCGGCCTTGGGCACCACGCGCCCGCGGTTGGCCACCAGGTGGCGCAGCAGTCGGTCCTCCATCGCGGTGAGGGAGACCTCGGCGCCGGCCACGTGGACGCGGCCCGTGGCCGCGTCGACCCTCAGGTGATCGTCCGCGTAGCCCGCGTCCGCGCCCGAGGTGCCCTGCGGCGTCGGGCCGGTCCTGCGGTCGAGGATGCGGCGGACCTTGGCGAGGAGGACCGCGAGGGAGAACGGCTTGCGGACGTAGTCGTCGCCGCCGATCGTCAGGGCGTGGACCTGGTCGTCGTCGGAGCCGCGGGCGGAGAGGAAGACGATCGACGCGTCGGACGTGGCGCGGACCCGGCGGCACAGCTCGAACCCGGACATGCCGGGGAGGTTGATGTCGAGCAGCAGGACGGTCGCGGTGTCGGTCGCGAGGAGGTCGAGGGCGGCCTCGGCGGTGGTGACGTAGGTGGAGCGGACGTCGAAGCTCGCGAGGTACTCGGTGGTCGAGGCGGCGAGGGGTTCCTCGTCGTCGATCATCAGCACGTCGTGGTGCATCGCTCCTCCGCCCGGCCGGTCCGCGCCGGTGGTCCTGTCCCGTAGTTGTACCAGGGGCGGGGTACCCCGGATCACCGGGGGACGGCTCGCACGGTCGTCGATAGTTTCGCGGCATGCACTCGTACCTGGCGGAGGGGGTCGCTCGGCTCCGGGCCACCGGCACCCTCGTGCTGCGGGGATCGGCGACGAGGGCGCCGGTGGTCGAGACCGTCGCGATCGTGCTCGTCGTGCTCATCGGGGGCGTGCTGCTGCACGCCCTCGCACTCGTGGCGGCATTCATGGAGTTCGGCTTCCTCTCCGTGGTCCAGATGCTCGGCGGCGTGATCGTGCTGTGCGTGGCCGGCATCGTCGCGCTCGCCGTCGTCGGTACCCGGAGCGCTCGCCTGCGGGCGAGCGAGGCGGAGCCCGTGGTGCTCGACGACCGCGGGCTCGCCATGCGGGGCGTGGGCCCGTTGCCCTGGCACGCGCTCGGGCCGGCGCGGATCTCGACCTGGCGCGGGGCCGACGGCGAGGCGCGCGGCAGGCGGGGGAGCGTCCCGCTCACCGGTCTCGGGATCCAGCTCGTCGAGGGTGAGCTCACGGGGCGTGACTGGTTCCGGCTCCGGGCGCGGGTGCGGCCCTCGTGGACCGGGCAGCCCCCGGCGATCGACCTGCCCGGCGTCGTCGGCATGTCCGCACGCGAGGTCGCGATCCTCGTCAACGCTGCCCGGGACCTGCACCTCGGGGTCGCCCTGTCCGCCCCGGACCGTGGCGAACGGCTCCCGTCCGTGGCCGACGCGTACCGGTTTCCGACCGACGAGGACGCCTAGACTCCCCGGGTGGCACTCACCATCGGAATCGCCGGCCTGCCCAACGTCGGCAAGTCGACCCTCTTCAACGCCCTGACCCGCGCGAGCGTGCTCGCCGCGAACTACCCGTTCGCGACGATCGAGCCGAACGTCGGCGTGGTCCCGCTGCCCGACCCGCGCCTGCAGGTGCTCTCCGACATCTTCGGCAGCGAGCGGACCCTCCCGGCGACGGTCTCGTTCGTCGACATCGCGGGCATCGTCAAGGGCGCGAGCGAGGGGGAGGGGCTGGGCAACCAGTTCCTCGCCAACATCCGTGAGGCCGAGGCGATCTGCCAGGTCACGCGCGCGTTCAGCGACCCCGACGTCGTGCACGTCGACGGCCAGGTCGACCCGGCCGCCGACATCGAGACCATCACCACCGAGCTCGTCCTCGCCGACCTGCAGACCCTCGAGAAGGCGATCCCGCGCCTCGAGAAGGAGGCCCGGGTGAAGAAGGGGGAGCCCGAGGTGCTCGCGACGGCCAAGGCCGCCGTCGAGATCCTCGAGCGCGGCGAGACGCTGTCCGCCGCCGGCGCCTCGAAGGGGCTCGACCAGGAGATCCTCGCGACCTTCCAGCTGATGACGACCAAGCCGTTCATCTACGTCTTCAACACCGACGACGACGGGCTGGCCGACGCCGACATGCAGGCCCGGCTGCGCGAGCTCGTGGCCCCCGCGGAGGCGATCTTCCTCGACGCGAAGTTCGAGTCCGAGCTCGTCGAGCTCGAGCCCGACGAGGCCGCGGAGATGCTCGCGGAGTCCGGACAGGACGAGGCGGGCCTCGACCAGCTCGCCCGCGTCGGCTTCGACACCCTCGGGCTGCAGACGTACCTCACGGCCGGGCCGAAGGAGGCCCGCGCGTGGACGATCGGCAAGGGCTGGAAGGCCCCGCAGGCCGCCGGTGTCATCCACACCGACTTCGAGAAGGGCTTCATCAAGGCGGAGATCATCAGCTTCGACGACCTCGTCGAGGCCGGCTCCGTGACCGAGGCGCGCTCCCGCGGCCGGGCCCGTATGGAGGGCAAGGACTACGTCATGCAGGACGGGGACGTCGTGGAGTTCCGCTTCAACGTGTGATCACGCGTCCGTCCAACGGGACGGTCATGGAGGTCGACGTCAGCTCCCAGAGTCTCGATGATGCGGCGGCCATGATTCGCCCGTGGCGCGGTCGCTTCGGCTTGGTCCACCGGGCCCGGCCGCGTGTACGTCGACATGCGCGGGGAGAACTCAGTGAGTCGGTCTGCGCATTCGTTCAGTCGGTTGGGAACGGGACCTTTGTGAGGTTCTGGGTCAACTCCCACATTCGCCTGGCGTCGTCGGTGCTGCGCAGGCGCGAGTAGAGCTTCTGCTCGGCGGGTCGCCCACCGAGGCCGCGTATGCCGTTGGGTCCGAAGAGCTTCCCTCCTTGTTCCCCGGGGGTGGTGGCGGCCATGAGCGCGGGCAGACCTGCGGTGGCAACCGTTCCCATGATGCCGACCCTGGACAGGAAGGTGATCAGCCCGCGTGCGCGCACCGCCTGGGTGCGTCCGATCTCGGGGCGCACGTCGAGCAGACTGGTGGGGGCGACACCGGGGTGGGAGAGGTTTGCGGTGATGCCCCAGCCGTTCGCCTTGCTGCGCCGGTCGAGCTCGAGCCCGAAGAGGCCGTAGGCGATCTTGGAGTGGGAGTACGCGCCCATGCTGTCGTAGGAGCGCTCCCAGTTCGGGTCATCCCAGTTCACAGCTCCCTGATTCGCAGCGATGCTGATCTGCAGCGTGACTCGCGCTTCACCCTCGCGCAGGAGCGGCAGTAGATGGCTGATGAGGGCCGCGTGGCCGAGGTGGTTCGTGCCGAATTGAATCTCGAATCCGTCCTGGGTGACCTGTCGTTCGGGCGGGTGCATGATGCCGGCGTTTCCGATGAACATGTGGATCGGGTGGCCCTCGTTCCTGAGGGTTTCGCCAAGCGCTGCCGTGGAGTCCAGCGAAGACAGGTCCAGGTCTCGCAGCGACACTCTGGCCGTGGGGGTCCGTTCACGGATCGTCGCGAGCGCGGCTTCCCCCTTGCGTGGATTGCGCACCGGGAGGACGAGGTCTGCTCCGGCTGCGGCGAGTCGAGTCGCAATGACCACGCCCATACCGTCGCTGCCGCCGGTGAGGACGACCCGTTTGCCGGTGAGCTCGGGGACGGAGAGATCAATGGGGGTACGGGCCATGAGGGTCACCTTCTCTTGCCTGTGGGGCTGGTCTGCCCGCGTGTCGAGGTGTCTCAAGCCTGAGCAGGTAACACGTCCAGATCCAGGACCTCCCGATCAGTGGCTGAGCCGCGTCGGTCGTTCATTCGCGCAGGGGTGGACCGGCGGACCCTGGCTACGGGCCCACCGTGGGCGGGAGACTGGAGAGGAGGAAAGGACGCGCATGGAGATAGATCGGGTCGCGCTGGCAGAGTTCTTACGCCACCGCCGAGGAGTTCTACAGCCCGAAGACGTGGGAATGCCCCGCGGGGTGCGTCGCCGTACCGGCGGTTTGCGCCGCGAGGAGGTAGCGGCGTTGTGCCACATGTCGCCCGACTACTACGCAAGACTCGAGCGAGCACGTGGTCCGCACCCTTCAGAGCAGATGATCGCATCGATGGCGCAGGGCCTTCACCTGACTCATCACGAGCGTGATCATCTCTTCCGTCTCGCCGGCCATACGCCTCCGCCGAGTGGCACAGCGAATGAGCAACACATCGCGCCGGGCCTCCTTCGGATCCTCGACCGACTCGACGACAGCCCTGCCGAGATCGTCACCGAACTCGGCGAGACCCTCCGGCAGACGCGGATGGGCGTCGCGCTCACCGGCGACCTCACTGCCTACACCGGCCCCTCACGCAGCATCGGTTATCGGTGGTTCACCGACCCCACCGCCCGGTCGCGCTATGCGAGTGAAGACCATGGTCGACTCTCTCGCGTGTTCGTCGCCGGCTTGCGCGAAGCCACCGCAAGACGCGGCCCTGATTCCTACGCCGCATACCTTGCCGGGGCCCTCGCCGGTGAGTCTGAGGAGTTCCGCGCTCTCTGGGATCTCCATGAGGTGGGGCTCCGCCCCGCGCCCGGGAAGCGCTTCATCCACCCTGAGGTTGGGCTCCTGGATCTGGCTTGTCAGACTCTCGCGGACCCCGAGCAGTCGCACCTTCTCCTGGTCTACACCGCGAAGCCCGGCAGTGAGAGCCACGAGAAGCTCCAGTCGCTCTCCGTCATTGCTGGCGCGCAGCGCTGATCTCCCGGTCGAGGCGGCAGCGCCGTCGCTCCTGAAGAAATAGCCCTACGTGTCGGGACGTGGTGGAGTTCCGGTTGAACGTCTGGCGTTGATGACGCCGCGGAGGAGCGCGTCACGACCCGTGCGGCTGGGGCGCGGTACCAGGAGCCGAGGGCATCAATCGTCGACGTAGGTTCTCGATGCGCGTGCTATCCGTGCCACGAGATCATCCGGGACCGGCTTGCGCGGTGCGAAGGTGATTCCGGTCTTGCTCGCCTTGAGGCCTGCTTCTGCTATCTCTTCGGCGTGATCTGAGATCGCGGGGGCAAGGAAGTACAGCCCGACCTGCTTGCTGAACGCCGCGTAGCTCGCGACGACCGTGCCTTGGATCCTGAACCCCGGCATGTTGTACGCCGTCATCTCCTCTGCTTCCGGCAGGGCCCCGCGCAGCAGATCCCGCAGGTGAGCGAGAACGGGGCGGAACGCCTCAGGTGCTGCGGCGATGTATGCATCGTGGTCGGTGATAGTGGCCATGTCTCCGCCATCCTCTCAGCTGTGGGAATTCTAGCCTCGTCCGTTCGCCGGAATCCATGAGCGGGTTCGGGGAGGGAGGCGTGATCCGCACGGCCGGCGACTGTCCACGCATTGACGGGTGTTCGTGTGATTCCCCGACGTGTTTCAGGCTGCAGTCCGAAGGGCAGCTCACTTAAGGAAGGGGGACGTTGTTCGACGACGGAATGCGGTGGAGTTCCGGTCCGACAACTGATTCTCCTGCGCCGAGGACGAGCGAGGCTCGGGGCGTGAGGTCAGAGCACCCCGCGCCGCGCTGCGTGCTTGCGGTAGATCGTCACGGCGGAGGCCACTCGCGGGTGCGTGTCGTCGTCGAGCAGGTCGGCGATACCGAGGCCACGTGCCACGTCGGCATCCGACCCCTTCTTGATGAACCAGAGCGGGGCGGTGACGGCGGATCGCCGGCGGAGGGGGTCCTCCGAGCGGGCGAGGTCCTCGAGGATCGAGAACGCGCATGCGCCGACGAGGATCGGCCACCCCAGCACGCGGGGCGCCGCGCGATCGACCATGTCCCACGTCGTGATCGCGTCGTGGTGATCGAGGTAGACGGCGGCAAGGTTCGCGCGCTCGTCGTCGGTGAGCCGGCGCCGGGCGCGGAAGTCGAGGATGCAGAAGGCGGCGAGCCGTGGCTCGTACGCCGGGTGCGCGAGCAGTCGTTCGAGCTCGTCCTGCGGAAGTCCGGTCGCGCGCTTGGCGATGTCGAACAGCGTCCCCATCCGGACGCCGAGGACGGGCTCGTCCGGCGAGACCCGTGTCCGTGTCCGAGCGACCTCTCCGGGGTCGGCCGCGTCCTGCAGCGAGGCGACGAGGTCCTGCGCCGTCGTCGGCGAGCTAGCCATGGCTCGACCCTAGGGCGCCGGTGCCGCCAGCTCCGGCGGTTCCGGCGTCAGGCGACCAGGAACTGGGCGACGGGCTCGGCCTGGTAGTGCTCGGCGAGCGGCTTGCCGAGGTGGGGGTCGGGGCGGCTCGGGTCGGCGCCGCGGCTGATGAGGGCACGAAAGATCCGGGTGAGGTCGTCGACGAGCTCGGGGTTGAGCGGCTTGGGGTCCACCCAGTCCGGGTCGCTGTGGCGGTAGGACGGGAGAATCTGCCGCGCGTCGAGCACGGCGCGTGCCAGTGAGGAGTTGCCGTAGGAGTCGAGGGCCTGTACGTCGGCGCCGGAGTCGAGCAGCAGCTCGAGCGCGGCGAACGCGGCATCGGACGTCTCGGCCGAGTTGCGCAGCTGCCAGGGGTTCTCCTCGCGCCAGGTGGGACGCAGCCAGCGCGACCGCATGACGGCCGCCATGATCGCGTCGTGGAGGACCGGCATCGCCCACGGCTCTCGTTCGCCGTGCTCGATGTAGTTCGGGTCGGCGCCGTGGTCGAGGAGCAGGGCGCCGATCTCGAACTCACCGGTGCGGTACGCGACCTGAAGGGGTGACTGCCCCTGGTACTTCTTCGGTGGCGCGGAGGCGGCGAGCGTGACCATGTCCGGGTTCTTTGCCAGTCGCGCCCGGACGGCGTCGACGTCCCCCGCGACGATCTCCTTGAAGGCGATCTGCATGCTGCTCCCCGTTGTCCGTGCCCGGCCCGAAACGCCGTTGTCGCGTCAATGTAGCGTCGCCCGGGGCGTGCCGGACCTCCGGCTGCCCCGACCGATCTGGAGACGGGACGACATGACCGTGACACCGCACGTGGTCCGCCGGGGCGAGGGCGTCCCGATCGTCGCCGTCCACGGCAACGGCGTCGATCACCGCCTGCTGCTCGCGCTCGACGACGACCTGGCGGCCGCGGGGTCCGTCGAGCGCATCTACCTCGACCTGCCGGGCTTCGGCGGGACACCGGCGCTCGACGGCGACGGCGGGCTCCCGGAGCTCGCCGACTGGCTGGTCGCGACGGTGCGCGAGCTCGTCGGCTCCGATCGTTTCGCGCTGCTCGGCAACTCGCTCGGCGGGCTCCTCGCCCGGCACGTCGCCGCCCAGCTGCCCGACCAGGTGCTCGGGCTCGCTCTCCTCGCGCCCGTCGTGGACCCGGAACCGTCACACCGGACCACGCCTGAACACATCGTGCTCGAGCGCGACGACGACCTCCTGGCGACGCTGACCGCGGACGACCGGGAGGAGTTCGCCGGCGTGACGGTCCGCCAGGTTCCCGCCGTGTGGGAGTCGTACGCGGAGCATGCGCTGCCGGGGATCCGCGCGGCCGATCCGCGCGCGATGGAGCGACTCTCACGGCGCTACGTCCTCACGGCGACGCCCGAGACGCCGGGGACGACGACGAACACCCGCGACTGGCCGACCCTCATCGTGGCCGGGCGGCAGGACCACGTCGTCGGCCATCTCGACCAGGCCGAGCTCGCTGCTCTGTATCTGCGCGCGACCTACCTCGCGGTCGACGCGGCGGGGCACAACGTCCATCTCGAGCAGCCGGAGCTGGTCGGCGACGCCGTCCGCGACTGGGCGCGTATACTCTTGGTATGACAGTGACGACGATCAAGGTCACCGCGGAGACTCGTGACCGGTTGAAGGGGCAGGCCGCCGCGTCCGGTCGCACTCTCGGCGAGTACGTGGCGCACCTTGCGGACAAGGCGGATCGGGACGCTCGCTTTGCCGAGATCCGCGCGGCGCACGACTCGACCTCGCCCGAGATGATGGAGAGCTACTGGCGGGAGAGTCGCGAGTGGCTCGACGCTGATCTTGGCGCGTGAGCCCCGTCGTTCAGGGGACTGTGCTGTGGGGGTACCTCGACCCCACGGTCGGGAAGGAGCAGTCCGGGCGTCGCCCGCTCGTCGTCGTGTCCTCGGAGGACTACAACTCCCTGGTGACCGGGCTGCTCGTCGTCGTGCCGGTGACGCGTGTCGGACGCGGGTGGCCCAATCACGTCGAGCTGGTCGGCAGTCTGGGCGGGCTGACAGGCTTCGCGATGACGGAGCAGCCGCGGACCGTGAGTCGTGACCGGTGCGGCGAAGTCATCGGCCTGGTCGATGTCGCGTGTCTCAGGATGATCCTGCGGTACCTGGCCGACTTCCTCGGTCTGGACTGACTCCGGGCGCCCCCGCTCAGCCCTCCCTGATCTTCACGCCGGCCCGGGGCGTCCCGCGCACCCGACGCAGGTGGTCGCCTCCGGCCGGACCGCGAGCCGTGCCGACGGGATCGGGCGGCCGCACACCGCGCAGAGTCCGCCCTCGCCCCGGTCGCGCCGGGCGATAGCCCCGTCGATCTCCTCGAGCGCCTCGAGCCGCATCCGCCGCAGTCCCTCGAGCCGCGACCACTGGACGGACAACGGCTCGCCCTCGGGGTCGTGCTCGTCGTCGTCGGACCCGCCCCGGCGCGCGTTCCGGAGCGCGTCGAGCGTGTCCTCGACCTCCACCAGATTCGCTGCCGCCTTCGCGCGGCGAGCCCCGAGGCTGTCGCCGTCGGTGGGCGGCCCCGCGTCGCTCCCCGTCATCGACCCAGTCTGCCCCGGAGGGCTGGTGCGACAGAGCCGGACGGGCGTCGTCGTCGGCTCGTCCGGGGCGATCCCGCGCCACAATGGCGCGTGCCCACGACCTCCACGTCCGACGATGATCCCTCCGTCCGGGGCGCCCTCGTGGTCGACATCCGCCGGGTCGACGCGCACCCCGGTGACCAGCTGGACCTGGACCGCCGGGTCGAGGTCCCCGCGGACGCGATGCTCTCGGACGTTCTCAGCCTCGTGGTCGAGCCGTTCCTCCGGATCGCTCCGCGGTCGAACTGGCGCGTGAGGGCTCGGGTCGAGGGTCGGTGGGCCGACGTCGGGACGGCGATGTGGGACTCGAGTCGGCAGAGCCTCGCCGCGGAGCTGACCGCGCCGGACCGACCCGCGCGTGAGATTTCCGCCAGGTCGGTTCTCGAGATCGCCTGCCCGGCACTCCCGTACGGTCCGCGGAGGGCATAGGCGCCGCGCTGGCCCTACTCGCCGAACCGGTGGCATGGTGAGGACGAGAGCAGACCAGAGCAGTCCACACGGCCTCGAGGAGTCTTCGGCGATGAGCTTTTCCGTCTACCTGTCCGGCGAGATCCACACCGACTGGCGCGACGAAATCCGGCGTGGCGCGGAGGCCGCCGGCCTAGACGTCACGTTCAGCGCGCCGGTGACCGACCACCCCGCGAGCGACGCGGCTGGCGACCACCTCGGCGAGACCCCGAGCCAGTTCTGGCGCGACCACCAGTCCGCGAAGGTCAACGCCATCCGCACGCGCACCCTCATCGAGCAGAGCGACCTGGTCGTCGTGCGTTTCGGGGACAAGTACAAGCAGTGGAACGCGGCCTTCGACGCCGGCTACTGCGCCGCGCTCGGCAAGCCCTACGTCACCCTCCACGACGAGGACATCATCCACGCGCTCAAGGAGGTCGACGCAGAGGCGAAGGCCTGGTGCACGACCACCGACCAGGTCGTGGAGACCCTGCGATACGTGCTGCAGGGGTAGGGCCGGGAGGCGGCCGCCGGCCGCCCGCCGGTCGACCTTGAGCTCGGCTCCGCGCAGCAGCTCGACGGCCTGGTCGCCGAGCGTCGGTAGGGACGATCCGATCGGATCGGATCGGCACGGTCGGGCGCTACTCGGTCCGGCCGACGATGCTGGTGGTCGGAGGGAGCACCCGTGATCGACCATCTCAACCGCCTCGTCGACGCGATCGAGTCGGACCTCGGTACTGATCCCGACGTCGACGGGCTCGCCCGTCGCCACGGCACGACCGGGTACCACCTGAGGCGCATGTTCTCCTCGCTCGCCGGCATGCCGGTGAGCGAGTACGTGCGTCGACGGCGGATGACGCTCGCCGCGTCGGACCTGATCGGGGACGACGATCTCCTGACGATCGCCGTGCGCCACGGGTACGGATCGACCGAGGCCTTCGGCCGCGCCTTCCGTGCCGTGCACGGCGTGAGCCACGGCGAGGTGCGTCGGCACGGCGGCCCCCTCCGCAGCCAGCCACAGCTCAGGTTCCGCCTGACCGTCGAAGGGAGCACCCCCATGGACGCCCGCATCACCGAACGACCCGCCTTCCGACTCGTCGGCCACGCCGCTCGCGTGCCCCTCATCCACGAGGGCGTCAACCCGCACATCGTCGAGCACGTCGAGGCCATCCCGTCAGCCGAGCACGCCCGGCTCAAGGCCCTCGGCACCGGTGAACCGGCGGGGTTGCTCCAGGTCAGTGCGGACGTCGATCCCGACTACACGGAGGGCACCGAGCTCACCTACCTGCACGGTGTGGCCATCGACGCCGGGACGGAGGTCCCCGACGACCTCGACGCGCTGGACATGCCCGCCGGCGCGTGGGCCGTCTTCCGGACCTCAGGCGAACACCCGGCTGCGCTACAGGCGGCATGGGCCGCGACGGCCACCGAGTGGTTCCCTTCCAACCCGTGGCGCCTGCGACCCGGCCCGTCGATCGTCGCGGTCCTCGAGCGCGCCGACGACTTCAGCACAGCTACCTGCGAGCTGTGGCTTCCCGTCGAGCGCGAGTGATCGGGACCCTCCTGCCGCGTCATCTCTTGGCGTCGCCCCTGCTCGCCGCTGCGGCCGACGCGGGCCGTCTCCGCCGTTGCGTCGGCTTGCGTGGTCGATAGGACGACCCCAGGTGCGACGGGTGCTACGGTTGACACGTGGCCACCGACGTCTCGCACCGGGAGTTCCGCAACCGCAGCGGCGAGGTCCTGCATGCCGTCGCTGCCGGTGAGTCGTACACGGTGACGAGCCGGGGGAAACCCGTCGCTCGGCTGGTCCCGATCACCGGGACTGCTGATGACCTGCCGCTGCACCGGCCCGCATCGACGCGCGGAGGGTTCTCCGACCTGCTCCGGTACTCGGTCGGGACGACGAGCGCCGAGACGATCGACGACCTGCGGGGCGAGCGTTGACGAAGTATTACCTCGATACGTCGGCAGCGGCCAAGTTGCTGGTCGAAGAGCACGAGAGCGCGCCGCTTGCCGCCTGGGCCGACGATGCCGACGTCATCCTGGTAGCCACGCACCTTCTCGAGACCGAGATGCGTCGGTTCGCGAATCGCCATGTTCTGCCGCAGGCCGCAGTGTCGGCGATCCTCGAACGGGTCGACCTTCATGACCTGCCACCGAGCCTTTTCCGTGAGGCGGGATTGCTGGCCGGCACGATGCTGCGCTCCCTCGACGCCCTGCACCTGGCCGCCGCGATCCGCCTGGACGTCGAAGCCCTGGTCACCTACGACAACCGCCTCGCAGGGGCGGCCGAGGAGCTGGGCATGCGGGTGCGTGCTCCGGCAGCGTGAGTGTCGGCCCGTGGGCACTCGCACGTTCCGCGTCGTGCGCGACCGACCGTGACTCCCGTGCCCGTGCCCGTGCCCGTGCCCGTGCCCGTGCCCTCGTCAGGAGAACCGGACGAACGCGCGCACCGGGTGTTCGAGCTCGTGGGCGGCGGTGAATCCCAGCGACGTGTAGAAGGCGTGCTGCCCGGGCTCGTCGTCGGTGATGAGCACCTGCTGGCGCACGTGCGCGAACGGGGAGAACGCGAGCCGGACCAGCTCGCGGCCGATGCCCCCGCGGCGGTGACCCGGATCGACGAGGACGTCCTGCAGGTAGGCGATCGTGTGCCCGTCGCCGACCACTCGCGCGAGCCCGACGAGGCGTCCGTCCTCCCGTGCCGTCGCCACGGAGGCCGAGCCGGCGACGGCGGCCGCCAGCCGGTCCGGGTCCCGCGTGTAGGCGGTCCACCCGACGGCGTCGTACAGCTCGGTGAGCTCGTCCCCCTCGGGGGTCGCGTCGAGCTCGTAGGTCGGTGGCATGCGGTCATCGTCCCAGGGCGTCTGGCGAGCTCGCGCTGGCATTGAGCGCAGCAATGATGCCGTCGTCGCCGCGCGCACGCCGTTCCACACGTCCCCGGATGACGACGCCGTCCACAGCCCTCCTCCCGTGCCCCGTACCGGGAGTCGTCGCTCCGCAACGATCACGTCATGGGAATTCGCTACTACGCCTACGCATTCGACGCCTCACGCACTCAGCGTGCGCTCGCCGACCCGTACTCGGTCATCGGCGCGGACCCCCTCGCCGACGCGTGGGGCCTGGTGCCGTTCGCGGGCGGCGGATCGACGAACTTTCAACGGTCCGTGCCCAAGCGAGACCTGCTGTGCCTGGACAAGGCATGGTCCGAGCTGCAGGCCATGACCGCGGGTCCCGGCGGTAGTTCGTCGGGTGCTCGGCCCGCCTACCGGATGTTTGAGGGTGCGGTCCGGTGGACCGAGCTCGGTTGGGACGCATGGGTTCGCGCGATCACCCCCAGCGAGGCGGACATGATCCTGCCGGACCTGCGCCGGCTGGTCGATTCCTACGTGCCCGTGCACTCCGACCCGGCTGTGACAGCCGGCGGAGAGATCGAGAAGTGGGCCGACTACGTCGGTGCGCACCTCGACGCCGCGCACGAGTTCGTCGACGGTGTGGTGAGGGACGGTCGTGGGTTCGCCTACCTCATCGGGTGAACGGCACGTCGTCGTGGCAGCTGTGTCGCAGGAACTCGACTCACACGACTCGCTTTCAGGGTGGGGGCGGTCGGCACGACGAGAGGCTCCTCGAGTGCTAGCGTCTGTGATAGCACCTGGAGGTGGTCGCGTGGCATCCATCGTCGTCCGCGGGCTCGACGAGTCTGTGAAGGATCAGCTGGCAGCTCAGGCCAAGGAGCACGGCCGCTCGATGGAGGCAGAAGTGCGAGAGATTCTCACTCGTGAGGCCCGCCGCCCCCATATCGGCCGCGCCCTGATGGAGGCCGCTCGCCTTGCCGGCGGAGTGGACGAGCTCCCCGTGCCCGAGCGGAGCGACGTCGCACGGTCGGTGGATCTGTCGTGATCGTGCTGGACACCAACGTCATCTCCGAGGTGTTCCGGCTCCGGCCCGACGATCGTGTCCTGGGCTGGCTCGAGTCGCTCTCGGGCGACGTTGCCGTCACAGCGATCACCATCGCCGAGCTGTTGGCGGGTGTGCGGAGGCTTTCTCCCGGTAGGCGCCGCACAGACCTCGGTCTGAGGATCGACCTGGCCCTGCGGCCGTACCGCGAGACATCGGCGATCCTCGCCTTCGACGACGCGGCTGCCGAGCAGTACGCCGAGGTGCTCCATGAGCGAGCGGCGCGGGCGATGCCGATCAGCACGGCTGACGCCCAGATCGCGTCGATCTGTCGGTCGCGCGGAGCCACGTGTGCGACCCGGAACGTCAAGGACTTCGCGCATACCGGAATCAACCTGGTCGACCCATGGAGTGCCGGATGACAGTCACGCTTCGCCCGCTCGCCGTCGAGGACGCATCGCCGATGGCGAGCGTCCTCGCCGACCCCGGGCTGTACGAGTTCACCGGTGGCGAGCCGCCGTCGGCCGACGAGCTCCGACGGCGGTACACGGCGCAGGTGCGCGGCGGTCCGGCGGACGGGAGCGAGGTCTGGCTCAACCGCGTCGTGCTCGTCGGCCCGGAGCGGGAGCCCGCCGGCTACGTCCAGGCCACGATCACCGACGACGGCGCGACGGCCGAGATCGCCTGGGTGATCGGCGCGCCCTGGCAGCGGCGCGGGTACGCGGGGCACGCGGCGCAGCTCCTCGTGGCCGAGCTCGCGGAGCGCGGAGTGACCGCCCTCGTCGCCCACGTCCACCCGGACCACCACGCCTCCGCCCGGATCGCCGAACGCCTCGGCCTCACCCGCACGGACGTCGTCGTCGACGGGGAGATCCGGTGGGAAGGGGCGCCGAGGGAGGACGTCTGAGAATCTCTCCCATCCGGTTGTCGATTCCGCACATCCTCGTCCGTCATGCTCATGAGGTCGCGACCGCGGCCCGGCCGGCGGACCGCGCCGGCCCCAGCACAGGAGGTGGGAACGATGCCCAAGTTCGTGGTTCTACTGATGGCCGACGGCGACGAGAAGGCGTGGGACACGCAGACCCCCGAGGAGCAGGGGGCGCTGATGGAGAAGTTCGGCGCCTTCGGCGAGGCCTGCGCCGCGCGCGACGGGGTGGAGATCCTCTCCGGGGAGGCCCTCGCCGACGGCGACGCCGCCAGCACGGTGCGCACGCGCGACGGGCGCCTCACCCACACCGACGGCCCGTTCGCCGAGGCCGTCGAGCAGCTCGGCGGCTTCTACCTCCTCGAGGCACCTGACCGGGAGACCGTCGTCGAGCTCCTCGCCGTGCTGCCGGCGTACGACATGCAGATCAACCCGGTGCAGGAGATGTGAGGGTGCGCCGCTACCTCGTGCTCATCGCCTACGAGCCGTGGGACTGGTCCACGGCCACCGAGGAGCAGCGGGACGCGTTCTTCGCCCAGCACGGTGCGTTCTCCGCGTTCGTCGCCGAGCACGGCCGGGAGATCGCGAGTGCGGCGCTCGGGGACGCGGAGACCGCGACCACGGTGCGCCACGTCGACGGGCAGGTCGTCGTCACCGACGGCCCGTTCGCCGAGACCGCCGAGATGATCGGCGGCTACTACGAGCTCGAGCTGCCGGACCTCGACACGGCGATCGCCGCCGTGTCCCTCCTGCCGCCGAGCTACTCCCTCGAGATCCGACCGGTCGTCGACGTCGCGTGACCCAGGACGTGCTGGCGCGCGTGGTGCGCGAGGAGTGGGGCCGGCTCGTGGCCCTGCTCCTCGCGCGCTACCGGCGCCTCGACCTCGTCGAGGACGCCCTCGCCGACGCCGTCGAGGCCGCCGCGCGCACGTGGCCTGACGGCGGCGTGCCGGACAGCCCGGCCGCGTGGCTCCACCGCGCGGCCGGCCGGCGCGTCCTCGACCAGCTCCGGGCCGAGGCGATGCGGCAGCGCCGTGCACCGCTCCTCGTGACCGAGGCCGAGCACCGCGCCGACCGGGCGGGCGTGCGGGCGGACACGGGCGACCTCGTCGAGGACGACGTCCTGCGCCTCGTCCTCATGTGCACGCACCCGGCCCTTGCCCCGGAGGTCGCTGCCGCACTCGCCCTGCGACTCGTCCTCGGCATCACCACGCACGACGTCGCGAAGCTCTTCCTCGTGCCCGAACCGACGATGGCGGCCCGGATCACCAGGGCGAAGAAGAAGATCGTGGCCGCCGGCATCCCGTTCGCCGTCCCCGACGCGAGCCTGTTGCCCGAGCGCCTCGACTCGGTGGCGCAGACCGCCTACCTCGCCTTCACCGCCGGGTACGCGCCCGGCAGCGGTCCTGACCTGCTGCGCACGGACCTCGCGGGCGAGGCGGTCCGCCTCGTCCGCGTGACCCGGGCGCTGCGCCCCGACGAGCCCGTCCTCACCGCGCTCCTCGCCCTCGTGCTCCTGCAGCACTCGCGGCGCGACGCCCGGGTGGGGCCCGGCGGTGAGCTCGTCCTGCTCGCCGACCAGGACCGCGCGCTCTGGCGCCGGGCCGAGATCGACGAGGGGCTCGACCTGCTCGAGACCCTCGCGGAGCCGCGCCCCATGTCCCCGGCGGCGGCCGGGTACCTCCTCCAGGCACGGATCGCCGCGGAGCACGCCACGGCACCGACACCGGTCGACGTGAGGTGGACGCGCATCGTCGGGTACTACGACCTGCTGCTGCGCGTGACGCCGTCGCCGGCTGCCGAGCTCGCCCGCGCCGTCGCGGTCGCCGAGGCCTCGGGCCCGGAGGACGGGCTGCGCGCCGTCGACGGTGTGGACATGCCCGGCAGCCACCGGCCCGCCGCTGTCCGGGCCGAGCTGCTCGCCAGGCTCGGCCGCACGGGAGCGGCCCGCGCCGCCTACGCGGACGCGATCACGTTGTGCCGCAACGACGCCGAGCTCGCCCACCTGCGCGGACGACTCGCGCAGCTCGCCGAGGCGTGAGGGGGCCGCCCGGTGCCGCGGTGCCGGGCGACCGTCGGCAGCCCCGGTGCCGCCGGCCGCCGGCGGCCCCGGGCGCCGGGCTCGGCACCGTACGCGGTCCGCCGAGCCCGGCACCATACGCGGTCCGACGGCCCCCGTCAGTCGATCGGCCGCCTCCGGTTGCGTTTGATCTCCGACCGGACCTTCTTCGCGGCCAGGCGGCGCCGCTGGGATCCGCGGGTCGGTCTGGTCGGTCGACGCACGGTGGGCGGCATGACGGCGTCCCGCAGGAGCGCCGCGAGGCGCAGGCGGGCGGCGCCGCGATTTCGGTACTGGGAGCGGTGCTCTGCCGCCGTCACGGTGAGCACCGCTCCGTCGAGGCGCGTCGCCAGCGCCTCGAGCACCCGTGGCCGCTGGGCGTCTGTCAGCGCGGTCGTCGTCGAGAGGTCGAGGCTCAGCTGGACCCGCGAGTCCGCCGTGTTCACGCCCTGTCCACCTGGACCGGACGCGTGGGAGAACTGCTCCACCAGCTCGCCGGAGGGCACGACGAGGCCCCGCGGGGCACCCGGCCCCGGCGGCACGCGCAGGTCGTCCATGCCTGCCAGCATGGCGCACCGCTTCGTCGTCTCAGAGGCGGCAGCACGTGTGGCGTCACCCGCCCGTTCCCGTGCGACCGGAGCGACTCCCGGTTTGCACGTCACTGTCTGCTGAGTAACGTAGGCGCGACTGTCAGGTGCACCACACGAGTCGGTCGCAAACGGATCGTGGCCGGCGACTCCACGATCGAAGGAGCCGACCACCGATGCTCAATCGACTGCACGACCTCCTGCGCCTCCGGACATCGCCCGCGATCTTCTTCGGCTCGGCGGCGATCCTCATCGGCTTCGTCATCATCACGATCGTCTTCACGGGCCCCCTCGACTCCGCCGTGGGCGCCGCCTCGAGCTGGCTGATGACGAACCTCGGCTGGTTCTACATCCTCGGCGTGACGGTCTTCCTCGCGTTCCTCATCTTCATCGCCGTCGGCCGGTTCGGCCGGGTCAAGCTGGGGCCCGACGACGAACCCCCCGAGCACTCGGGGCCCGCCTGGTTCGCCATGCTGTTCGCCGCGGGGATCGGCAGCATCCTCATGTTCTGGGGGGTGGCCGAGCCGATCAGCCACTTCGGGGATCCGCCGCGCGGGGCGTCCCTCGGCATCGAGCCGTCGACGACGGCTGCTGCGGCCGACGCCATGAACTTCACCTTCTACCACTTCACGCTTCACACCTGGACGATCTTCACGCTGCCCGCCCTGTGCTTCGCGTACTTCATCCACAAGCGCAACCTGCCCCCGCGCGTGAGCTCGATCTTCCAGCCGCTGCTGGGTGAGCGGATCCACGGGCCGATCGGCAAGCTCATCGACATCGTCGCCATCGTCGGCACCGTCTTCGGCATCGCCGTCTCGGTCGGCCTCGGCACGCTGCAGATCAACGGCGGTCTGTCCCAGCTGTGGGGCGTGCCCGAGAACGCCGCCTGGCAGCTCATCATCATCTCGGTGGTGTGCGGCGTCGCCCTCATCTCGGTGGCGCTCGGCCTGGAGAAGGGCATCAAGGTCCTCTCGAACGCCAACATCGTCATGGCCGTGGCCCTGCTCCTCTTCGTCCTGTTCGCGGGGTCCACCCTGTTCGTCCTCAAGGGCACGATCGAGTCCCTCGGGTCCTACCTCGTCAACCTGCCCGAGCTCGCCTTCTGGAACGACACGTTCGCGGACACCGGGTGGCAGAACACGTGGACCGTCTTCTACTGGGCCTGGACGATCACGTGGTCGCCGTTCGTCGGGATCTTCATCGCCCGCATCTCCAAGGGCCGCACGATCCGCCAGTTCGTCTCCGGCGTGCTCGCGATCCCGGCGGGGTTCTCGGTGATCTGGTTCGGCATCTTCGGCTTCTCTGCCTTCGACATCGAGCTGAACGGCGAGGGGGGACTCGTCGAACGAGTCGTCGACCAGGAGGACGTCCCGGGCGCCCTGTTCGCGTTCCTCGAGCACTACCCGGGGGCCGGGGTCATCTCGGTCATCGCGATCATCCTCGTGGTGATCTTCTTCGTCACCTCGGTGGACTCCGCCGCGCTCGTGACCGACACGATGGCGAACGGGCACGAGGACTTCAACCCGCTCGGTCAGCGCATCTTCTGGGCGATCGCCGTCGGCCTCATCACCGCCACCCTGCTCGTGTTCTCCGGGCAGGGCGGGCTCAAGGCGCTCGAGTCGACGATCATCCTCGTCGGACTCCCGTTCTTCGTCATCGCGTACTTCCAGATGTACGCCCTCATGCGCGCGCTGCGGGAGGACGCGGGCGAGCTCCCGCCGATCCGGACGAGGCGCTGGAAGAAGGTCCTGCCCCCGGAGGAGCTCGAGCGCCGGCACGACGAGGACGAGCACGACACGACCGACGTGGTCGTCACCCCCGAGGCCGCGGAGGAGGCGCCCGAGATGCGCGACCCGTACGTCGAGCGGCCATCGAGGCGGTGGCGCCGCGAGAAGGGGCGGACGCTGTCGGCCCGCACGGGCAGCGCGCCGAAGGAGTACGGCCGGGCCGTCGACATCGACGACCCGCGCTGACGGCCGACCGACGGCGACGTCTGGTCCCGTCGGCCGACGACACATTCGTCGGCCGACAGGACCGTCGTCGCGTGGCGGGGGCCGGGTGCGTTACCGCT
>NZ_JBNDMZ010000008.1:196156-204858 GCF_049856295.1 Georgenia sp. Z1344
ACAGATGGCTCTTTTTTCCCCTTGCCCCCGACGCCCCGTTCTCCCCCCCCCGGGACCGTCGTCGCGTGGCGGGGCCCGGGCGCGCTACCGCTCGGGTGCCTGAGTCGGGCCACGCTCGCGCCCGGCCGTGAGTCCCGGACGAAGAACGATCCGACGACGCCGAGTGCGCCGATCGCCCCGGCCACCGCGAACGCGACGTTCGCACCGTGGATGGCTCCCGACGGCCCGTAGACCTCGGGGTCGCGGGCGGCGCCGGACATCACGGTGACGAGCACCGCGGTCCCGACGGAGCCGGCCACCTGGCGCAGCGTGTTGTTGAGCGCCGTGCCGTGGGGGATGAGGCTCGGCGGCAGCACGTTGAGCGCCGCCGTCGTCACCGGCATCATCACCATGGCCGTGCCGAGCATCCGCACGGCGTTGACCGTTGCGATGTAGGCGAAGGTGGTGTCGGTCGACAGCCGCGCCAGCATGAACGTGGTCGCCGTCAGCAGGACGAACCCGACGATGCTCAGCGCCTTCGCGCCGAACCGGTCGAAGATGCGGCCCGTGACCGGCGACATGAGGCCCATGACGGCCGCGCCCGGGAGGAGCGCCAGCCCGGACTCCATGCCCGAGTAGTCGCGCATCTCCTGCATGTAGAGCGGGAGGACGAGCATCCCGCCGACCATCGCCATGAACACGCACATCCCGAGCGCGGTGTTGAGGGCGAACATCGGGTGGCGCAGCACGCGCAGCTCGAGGATCGGGTCCTCGATGGTCAGCTGCCGGTGGACGAACGCCACCAGCGTGAGGGCCCCGACGACGAGGGGCACGATCACCTGGGCGCTCGCCCAGCCCGCGTCCCCGGCGGCGCCGAACCCGAACAGCAGGCCGCCGAAAGCGAGGGTCGACAGGACGATCGAGGCGACGTCGAGACGGGGGTCCGACCGCTCGGTGACGTTCCGCAGGATGACGTAGGCGACGATCATGTCGATCACCGCGATCGGCAGCATCATGACGAACAGCGACTGCCACGGCAGGTGGTCGATGATCCAGCCGGACAGGCTCGGGCCGATCGCCGGGGCGAACGCGATGACGAGCCCGAACGTCCCCATGGCCGTGCCGCGCTTCTCGAGCGGGAAAACCGCGAAGAGGATCGTCTGGGCCAGCGGCATGATGATCCCGCCGCCGGCAGCCTGGATCACGCGACCGACGAGCAGCACGGGGTACACCGGTGCCACCGCGCAGACCACCGTCCCCACCGTGAACAGGCCCGTCGCGGTGAGGAACAGGGCGCGGGTGGTGAACCGGCGGATGAGGTAGGCCGTGACCGGGATCATGATGCCGTTGACCAGCATGAAGATCGTCGTCACCCACTGGACCTGGCTGGCCGAGATCCCGAAGTCCGCCATGAAGGCCGGCAGCGCCGTGTTGAGCAGCGTCTGGTTGAGGATGATGACGAAGGCGCCCGAGATGAGCACCGTCAGCAGGACGTTGCGGTTGACGGGCGCGGGGGAGCGGGTGCCGTCGCGGGCGGTGCCGTCGCGGGCGGCGCCGTCGTCGGACGAGGAGCCGCGCTCGTGCTCCGGTAGAGTGTCGTCGCTGGTCAGGGTGCAGCCTCTCGGTCCGTCCGCCCGCGGCTCGCGGGGGACTGTCGTCGTCGGAAGTGTCGGTCGGGTCTCGTGCGCGGCCGGGTCAGCCCGTGAGCCGCACGTCGGGCTCGGCGATGCCCTCGTGCTCGAGCTCGGCGAACGCGGCGTCGACAAGGTCGGCGAGCGAGGCCTCGTCGCCCGTCGTCCACCGGCGGATCGAGACCCGCAGGACGCCCACGGCCGCGAGGAGGGTGGGCCGCAGGTCGTCGGGCCCGGTGCCGAGGCGCTCGGCGAGAGCCTCGGCCAGGCTCTGCTCGAGGCGCACGTACTGCGCCAGCTGGCGCGTGAGCAGGGGCAGGTGCGCGTGGACCAGGCGTTGCCGTGACTGCAGGCGCTCCCGGTCCGGCCGGACCTCACCGAGCCGGTAGCTGCTGACGATGCCGACCCGGATCGCTCGCAACGGCGGCTCGTCGGGCGGCCGGGCGAGGATCGATCGACAGAAGACGTCCGCCGACTCGGAGGTCTCCGGGACGATGGCGTCCTCCTTGCAGGAGAAGTAGTTGAAGAACGTGCGGGCGGACACACCGGAGGCCGCGCTGATCGCGTCGACGGTGAGGGACTCCATGCCGTGCTCGAGCGCCAGGTCGAGGGCGGTGCTTCGGATGGTCCGGTGCGTCTCCTGCTTGCGCTGCTCCCGCCTGCCGAGGGGGGCCGGTGCGGTGCTCGGGTCGGTCATCGACGACGACGCCAGGTCCGAACATGCAGACTCTGCAAGTTCAGCGATGTGGCGAGGAGGCGTCGTCGTCCGGCGCGGCCGCGCAGGGCACCCGGCCCGGGCAGGATCAGGAGGTCGCCCATGTCGCCGGTGTCGTGCGTGCCGTTCAGCGGATCTCGAAGTCAGGCTGTCGTGCGTCGTCGTCGCCCGCAGTGCGGCGGGCGACGGCACCGCCGGGGGCTGTTCGGGCGTCGACGGGCCGGACGTCGACCGCGTCCACGCGCGCCGCCGGCGGACCTGAGCGGCACCACTCGAGCACCGCGTCGACGTCGCGGCGCGCACCCGTCAGGAGGGCCTCCACCCGGCCGTCGCCCGTGTTTCGGACCCAACCCGACACCGACCGTGAGCGCGCTGCCTCCCGGCACGCCGCCCGGAAGCCGACGCCCTGGACCCGGCCGCTGACGATCACTCGCACGGTGGCCATCGCTCGTGTCCCCCTCACCGTCCGCGGGGCGGTGCCAGGTCCGGGACACCGCCCCGCACGGGCCGGCTCCCGCCGGCCCGGACGGTTACGCGAGGTTGTCCTCGGCGAAGACCGTCATCGCGTCCCGGACGTAGGCCGCGTAGCTGCGGCCCTCGTCCGAGTATGTCGCGCCGAAGCGCGGGTCGTCGACGTACATCTGGCCGAGGCCGATGAACGCTTCCCTGCTCGGGGACGTGCCGCCCCACCCGGATCCGATCCAGTCGTACTGGCGGCGGGCCAGCGCCTGGACCTCGTCGCTGCGGACGTCGAGGCCCCGCGCGGAGGCGTCGCCGAAGCCCTCGGCGACGTCCTGGATCTCGCGCTGGAAGGCCGCCTTGTCGGCATCGGTCAGCGAGCGCCACCAGGCGTCGGAGTCGGTGTAGGCCTGGTGGCCCCACCGCTCCTCGACCTCGTCCTTGTGCTGTGTGTGGTCGAACCCGTCGAACATGTCGCGTGCCACGAGCTCTCCTCCTTCGTCGATCATGGTGATGGTGGACCGCACCGATCCGGCGACGACGCGGAGCCGCTCGCTCTCGAGGTCGAGCCGCTCCGCGTGCGCCCGCAGCGCCTCGGTGACCGGCACGTCCTCCTCGAGGACCTCGCCGATCCGCGGCAGACCCAGCCCGAGCTCGCGCAGGACGAGTATCTGCTGCAGCCGCAGCAGGCCCGCCCGGTCGTAGAACCGCACGCCCCCGTGGCCGGTGCGCGCCGGCACGAGCAGGCCGACGGCCTGGTAGTGCCGCAGCGTCCGGCTCGTCGTACCCGTGAGCCGGACGATCTCCTGCATCGACCATTCCTGGTCCGGCATGGCTCCTCCGTTCGTCGCGATCGGTGCACGCACCACCGTTCCGCTTGACGCCGCGTCAATCGCAAGGGGCGGTGGCATCGCCGTCGTGTGGTCCCGCTCACGGCCACCAGCCGGTGCTCGGTGGTCATTCGTCCGGCGTCGGTCAGCGCCGGCCTGTCCCGGGCGCTCAGCCGTCCGTGGGCAGCGCGCCGAACTCCGTGAGCATCCCGAGGACCCGCTCGTCCATCGCGACCTGGGCGAGGAGGATGCCGATGCTGCCGTCGGGGGCGACGAAGAAGTCCGTGCCCAGCCCGCCCGACCACCCCCACCGGCCGGCGGACGGCCCGGACGTCGTGACCGAGACGCCGTACCCCCACCCGGTGGAGTCCCAGAAGCCGGGGAAGAAGCTCTCCGGCGTCTTGGCGGTCTCCGGGACCTGGTCCGTGCGGAGCGCGGTGAGCAGCTCCGCGGGGATCAGCTCTCCCGCCGCGAGCGCCCGCAGGAACGCGTGGAGGTCGGTGAGCGTGGAGACGAGCTCGGCGTGCCCCACCTCGAAGGGCGGGGCGACGTAGAAGCCCCCGCCGGCCGGCTCGATCTCCTCGAACCCGTCGGCCCCGCGGCGGTAGGCGGCGGGGAGCCGGTGGGCCCGGCTCGCCGGGACGACGAAGCCCGTGTCCGTCATGCCGAGCGGGCCGAACAGCTCGTCGGCCAGGACGACGGCGGTCGAGGTGCCGGCGACCCGGCCCAGCAGGATCCCGAGGATCCCGAACGAGTGGTGGTACCGCCAGCCCTCGCCCGGCTGGACTGCGAGGGGCAGCGTGGCCAGCGCGGCGAGCCAGTCGTCCTGGCCGAGGCGCGGCGGGGCCTCGTCGGCCTCGGTCCCGTTCGCCGCCATCGCGTCGGCGAGCGGGGAGCCGGGAGCGAGGGCGCCGTAGCCGGACATGTTGGTGAGGAGGTGGCGCAGCGTGATCGGTCGGCGCGCGGGCACGGTCTCGTCCAATCCCGCCGCCGGGTGGACGAGGACACGCCGATCGGCGAGCTCGGGCACCCAGTGGTCGACCGGTGCGTCGAGGTCGAGGTCGCCGCGCGCGACGAGCCGCAGCGCCGCCACGGCGGTGACGACCTTCGTCATCGACTGGATGCGCACGATCGCGTCCGGGGACGCGGCGGGTCCGCCGACGGTGAGGTGGCCGACCGCGACCGGATCGAGGTCCCGGCCGAGTGTCGCAACCACCCCGGGGACGGTGCCCTCGTCGACGTGGCGGGTGAGCGCGGACCTCGTCGTCGCGGGCATATCGCCAACCTACCGCCGGAGCCCGGCGGGCGGAACGGGAGGGCGGCCGCGGTCCGGGCGTCCGTCCCGGGGCGGGAGTTCACCGAACGGGCCCGTCCGGTTCACCTTCGGATGACATCGTCCGGGTTGCCCGTCACACGGCTCCCCCTCCGGCTCCCTCGGGCCGGCCGTACCCGTCTGGAGAGATGTCAACGATGCGTAGATCTTGGACCTCGGGGCTGCTCGCCTCGGCCGCGGCGCTCGCGGTGGTGACCGCCACGGTCCCCGCCGCTGCCACCCCCGACGACGGCGGGGCGATCCCCCTCCCGGCGGCCCCCGGCGCCGCGCAGCCCGACTACGGTCCGGTCGAGCCGGACCCGGGCCAGGTCGCCGCGGGTGAGCCGACCGTCAACGTCGACGAGGGCGAGCGCGTGAGCGGTGTGCACACCGTCGTCACCACCCCGAGCGTGGCCGGCGAGAACCCCGCGAACATCGAGATCGACGGGGTCGCCGACGAGGACGCGCGGGTCACCCTCGGCGCCGAGGCGCTTGCCGAGACCGATGCCGCGTTCGTCCTCGACGTCACCGCCGCGGTCGAGATCGCCTACAGCAACTACCTCATGGTCAACGGCGAGCGGGTGGGGATCCTCGAGCAGATCGCCAACGTCAACGACCACCCGATCAACCTCCCCGCCGACCTCGTCACGCTCGGGCACAACGAGATCGAGTTCCACACCGGGACCCGCGCCTCGACCTGCGGCATCAACCACGACGACGTCGTCATCGGCAACTTCCGCCTCCAGATCCCCGGCGGCGAGCAGTTCAGCAACCCGGCCAACCCCACCACCGGCCCCGCCCCGGGCGCGGACGGGCTGTACAACATCGGTGACGGCAACTGCGGATCGAGCAGCAAGCCCCGCTTCCTCACCACGGAGTTCACGGTCGACGCCGAGCCGAACGAGCACTCCGGCCTGCTCCTCGAGCTCGACACCACCGCGCTCGAGGACGGCGAGCACACCCTGACCGTGACGACCGACGCGGGCGCGACCACCGAGCGCACGATCGTCGTCGACAACACCGGCCCCGCGCTCGTCTCCTCCACGCCCACCGACGGTGACCACCTCCTCGGCGACGCGGTCGTCACCGCCGAGGTCGCGGACGAGGCCGGCGTGACCGGCGACGTCGCGCTCACCCTCGACGGCACCCCGATCGCGGCCGGCACCACGATCTCGTCCGACACCCTGAGCGAGGGCGCCCACGAGCTCGTCGTCGAGTCGACCGACGCGCTCGGCACCACCTCGCGCCACGTCGTCGAGTTCACCTCCGCCCCGAACACCCCGGGAATCGCGGACCTGTCGCCCGCGACCGGGACCGCCGGCGTCGGGCTCGACGCGCCGCTCGCGGCAACGGTGACGGACCCGCACGGCGACGACGTCGACGCGACCTTCTACGTGGCCGAGCCCGAGCTGCCGTCGGCCGCCTACCAGGGCACGACCGAGGAGCTCCCGCTCGGCCAGCTCGACCTCACCGGCCAGGAGGAGGCCGACGCCGCGCCGCTCGCCCCGGGCGACGACGAGGTGCTGCGCAGTCCTGCGGCCGAGGGCGTGACGTACCAGCGGTTCGACGTCCCGGTCGAGAGCGACGGCGAGCAGATCGTCTCCTGGTCCGGCGAGGTCGACCCGGCCCGCGGCGCCCGCCTCTACGTGTGGGACGGCGTCGAGCTGGCCTGGGACCTCCTGCAGGACGCCCGCGGCACCGCCGACGGCGCGACCGAGCTCGGCGGGACCGCCGACGCCCAGCACGTCGACGACGGCACCGTCCACCTGCTCGTCGAGGGCTACGACCCCTTCGCCGACGACATCGAGGACCCCGTCGCCGACTCGTTCCGCGACCCGGAGACCTACGACTTCGCGATCGCGCACAACACGGACACCCAGTACCTGTCCGAGGGCGCCGTCGACCAGGAGGGCGCCGCCGCGGACCGCTTCCGGGACGCCTACGTCGACACCACGCAGTGGATCGCGGACAACGCCGACGAGCGGAACATCGCCTACGCCCTGCACACCGGTGACCTGGTCAACGACGACACCGTCGTGACCGACGACCCGGACTGGATCGCCCACGCCCGGGCGCAGTACGACGTCGCCGACGAGGCGCAGTCGATCCTCGACGATGCCGGCATCCCCAACGGTGTCCTGCCCGGCAACCACGACAACCGGTACGGCAACGACAACTCGCTCTACAACGAGTACTTCGGTCCGGAGCGGTACGAGGCCCTGTCCGAGAACTGGGAGAACGCGGAGTACGGCGGCCCGTGGCGCGAGGGCGACAACCAGAACCACTACGACCTGTTCTCCGCCGGCGGGCTGGACTTCGTCGTCGTGCACCTCGGCTACCTCGCCACGGCCGAGGAGCTGGCCTGGGCGAACGAGATCCTCGCGCAGTACCCGGACCGCAACGCGATCCTCGCCTCGCACGAGTACATCAACGCCTCGACGGCGCCGGACGCGCGCGGGGCGACGCACACCGCGCACTGGGGCCAGAACCTCTGGAACGACGTCGTCACGCAGAACCCGAACATCGTCCTCGTGCTCTCGGGCCACGTCCACGGCGTGGGGACCAACGTCCGGCACGACGTCGCGGAGCCCGGTCACCACGTGGTCGAGCTGCTCGCCGACTACCAGGAGTACCTGGTCGACGACGAGAAGACCGCCGGCTTCATGCGCCTGCTGCAGTTCGACGT
The DNA here is from genome assembly GCF_049856295.1 of Georgenia sp. Z1344. Classification (GTDB taxonomy): domain Bacteria; phylum Actinomycetota; class Actinomycetes; order Actinomycetales; family Actinomycetaceae; genus JB111. The sequence goes on from NZ_JBNDMZ010000008.1 coordinate 203,769, forward strand.
GGACCGCTCGGAGCTGACGGTGGACACCTACTCCGCCCGCCTCGACAACTTCGGGGCGAACGAGTTCGACTCGGCCACCAACCGTGACTACGACGGCACCGAGGACGACTTCACCGTGCCGATCGACCTCACGACGCGCACCACCTCGATCGCCACCGACTCGGTGCTCGTCACCGCCTACTCCGACGAGGAGATCGGCACCGACACCGTCGCGTCCGGCGAGACCGCGACCGTCGAGTGGTCCGGCCTCGAGCCGGCCACGACCTACGGCTGGTACGTCGTCGCGCAGAACGCCACGGGCGGAGAGGCCGTCTCGCCGGTCGCGACCTTCACGACGACGTCCGACGGCGGCGAGGAGCCCGGCCCCGACCCGGAGCCGGAGCCTGGGCCGGAGCCGGTGCCGCCGACTCCGGGGCGTGGGTTCTACCTCAACGACGGCTGGGACGCGGTCGCGGAGCACGAGTTCTCCTTCGGCCGGGTCGGTGACGAGGTGCTCGTGGGTGACTGGGACGGTGACGGGAAGCGACTCGCTCGCGGTCCGTCGCGGGAACAGCTACTTCCTGTCCAACTCGCTGTACGGCGGGAACGCGGACGTCGAGCTCGACTACGGCCGGGCGAGCGACACGGTGCTCGTGGGTGACTGGGACGGTGACGGCGTGGACACCTTCGCCGTGCGCCGGGGGAACAGCTACTTCGTGTCCAACACCCTGGAGTCCGGGGACGCGGAGACCGAGCTGGACTACGGCCGCGCCCCCGACGCCGTCCTCGTGGGTGACTACGACGGCGACGCGATCGACACGTTCACGGTGCGTCGGGGGAACCGGTACTTCATCGCCAACTCGCTCACCGGTGGGAACGCGGACTCCGAGCTCGCCTACGGCCGGGCCACGGACGAGGTGTACGTCGGTGACTGGGACGGTGACGCGGTCGACACGTTCGCGGTGCGGCGTGGGATCACGTTCTTCGTCTCGAACTCGCTGACGTCCACGGTCGCCGAGATCGAGCAGGACTACGGCCGCTCCGGTGACGAGGTCTTCGTCGGCGACTGGGACGGCAACGGCACCGACACCGTCGGCATCCGCCGCTGACC
>NZ_JBNDMZ010000009.1:0-44241 GCF_049856295.1 Georgenia sp. Z1344
GCTAGGGCATGTCTCTAAAGCAGGTGGTTGAGCCATTGGGTGACGGCTCGCAGGACGGCTCCTGCTCGGTAGGTCAGTGCGAGCTTGTCGTAGCGGGTGGCCAGCGCGCGCCATTGTTTGACATCGCTGTATCCGCGTTCGATGACGTTGCGGCCGCGGTAGGCCTCGGTGTCCAGTCCGACGGGCCGGCCACCGCGTGAGCCGCGGTTGCGCCGGTGTTGCTGCTGGTCGCGGGGCTCGGGGATGACGCATTTGATGCCGCGACGGCGCAGAGCCTGCCGGGTGGCGCGCGAGGAGTAGGCCTTGTCGCCACGCAGCATGTCCGGTCTCGTTCGAGGGCGACCGGGCCCGGCTCGGTCGATCGAGAGGGCATCGAGCAACGGGCGCAGCATGGGTGAGTCGCCGCCCTGGCCGGGCCCGCACAGGATCACCAGGGGTAGTCCGTGCCCGTCGACGAGCTGATGGATCTTTGTCGACAGTCCGCCTCGGGAACGGCCCAACGCGTGATCAGGAGGCTCGACGCGCAGATTCTTGTGATTCCACAGCTCCCCCTGTGGTGCGGGCCAGGTTCGTGCCGTGCTGGTGAGCGCGGCAGATCGTGGAGTCGACCGCGACCGACCAGTCCAGCTCTCCTTGGGCGTCGGCGCGGACCAGGAGAGCGTCGAGGACCCGGTCCCAGGTTCCGTCCTGAGCCCAGGCTCGATGGCGCTTCCAGACGGTCTGCCAGGGCCCGAACTCCTCGGGCAGATCTCGCCAGGCCAGACCGCACCGGTAGCGGTAGATGATTCCCTCGATCACCTGGCGGTGATCCCGCCTGGGTCTACCTGACCAGGGACGTTGAGCAGGCAACAGCGACTCGATCGTCTCCCACTGCGCGTCGGACAACACACTTCTGCGACTCATCCACCCAGACTCACGCACACCCGGGCCACCGCTTAGGAGACACGCCCTAGCCGCTCGGACATGCCGGCCAACCCGCGCCCGGGCACGATCTCCGCCCCGCCGGGTCCGTCGTCGACGATCGAGACGTGCAGGGCGTCGTCGACGACGAGGAGCACGGTGACCGACGCGTCCGGCGCGTACTTCACCACGTTCGTCAGCGCCTCGCTGACGACGAAGTAGGCGACCGCGGCGACGCCCTCCGGCAGCGCGGGCAGTGCGTGCGGGACCTGCACGGTGACGGGGACGACGGCACGCTCGGCGAGCTCGCGGACGGCCGCCTCGAGCCCCCGGTCGGACAGCACCGTGGGGTGGATGCCGGAGACCGTCTCGCGCAGGGCGGCGAGCGCCCGGTCGGCGTCGTCCTGCGCGGCGGACAGCAGCCGGGCCGCCTCCGCGAGGCGGTCGGCACCGGGCGTGGCGGCGTCGTCGTCGGGGGCGTGGTCGTGACCCGGAGAGGTACCGGCCTGCTGCTCGACGAGCATCGCCGCCTCCCCCAGCTTCATGCCGGCGGTGACGAGGTGCTGCTGGGCTCCGTCGTGGAGGTCGCGCTCGATGCGGCGCCGCTCGAGCTCGAAGGCCGCGACGATCTCCCGGCGCGAGGTGCGCAGGTCGGCAACGCGCTGCGCCCACTCCGGCACGTCCGGGACGTCCTCCGCGAACGGCTTGCGGCGCTCGAGGGCGAGCAGCGCACCGACGAGGACGCCGAGGCAGACCAGCGCAAGGACGGCCGCGTAGGCCCACCACGGGCCGGCGCTGAGAGAGGCGAGGACCGTGCCGAACAGGACGATCCCACCGACGAGGCCGACGCCGACCTGCAGCCAGAACAGGCGACGCGCGCGGCGCTCGGGCCTGCTCAGGGACGACACCCCGCTACCGTACCGAGGCCCGGCCCACCGGCCCGGAGTGCCGGCGCCCGCACGGCGGTGGTGCCAGCACCACCCCAGGTCGGCACCGGGCACCATGGGAAACCCGTCCGGCAGGCAGTGAGGTGGAGGCATGACACAGAGCAACGGCCCAGCAGCCCTCATCGCCAGCGACCTCACCACCACGTACGGGCAGGTCCGCGCCCTGGCCGGCGTCAGTCTCGCCGTCCCGGCCGGCCAGTCCCTCGCCGTCATGGGGCCCTCCGGCTCCGGCAAGACCACCCTCCTGCACTGCCTCGCCGGCATCCGCGTGCCGGACTCCGGCGAGGTCCGCCTCGGCGACGTCCCCGTCTCCTCTCTCGGCGACGCCGCCCGGTCCCGGCTGCGGCGCGAGCGCCTCGGCTTCGTCTTCCAGGACGGCCAGCTCGTCCCCGAGCTCTCGGCGCGGGAGAACGTGGCACTGCCGCTCATGCTGGGCGGCACCTCGCGCGGCCCCGCGCTCAAGGAGGCCGAGTCCTGGCTCGAGCGCCTCGGCATCGGGCACGCCGCCGGGCGCCGGCCGGGCGAGATGTCCGGGGGGCAGGCGCAGCGCGTGGCGGTGGCGCGAGCGATGGTCCACGGCCCGTCGGTCGTGTTCGCCGACGAGCCCACGGGGGCGCTCGACCAGGCCACCGGCCACGAGGTCATGCAGGTGCTGACGACGACGACACGCATGACCGGCGCGACCCTCGTCGTCGTCACCCACGACACGCAGGTGGCCAGCTGGTGCGAGCGGCTCGTCGAGCTCCGCGACGCCATGATCCACGCCGACACGAAGATGGAGGCCGCGCGATGAACCAGGTCCTCTCCCTCGCCCCCAGGCTCGCCCTGGCCCGCATGCGCGGAGCGAGGGCCGGCGCGACGCTAGACGTGCTCGCCGTCATCACCTTCGCCGTCAGCTCGTTCCTCACCCTCACCGTGGTCGGCGGCACGTGGATGTTCATCACCCGCTTCCGGGAGACACCGCAGTCCGTCGTCACCGCCATGGGGTTCGACAGCCCCGACGTCCCCGCCGCCATGGTCGACGGGCAGATGCAGATGTACGTGGTGCTCGCCGCCATCGCGTGTGCGCTCCTCGTCCTGCCGGTCCTCGGTCTCGGGGCCGCGGCCTCCCGGCTCGGAGCGCGGGGCCGGTCCCGCCGGCTCGCCTCGCTGCGCCTCGTCGGCATGACCGGCGGCGAGATCGTCACCCTGTCCGTGCTCGAGACGCTCGTCCAGGCCGCGCTCGGCACGCTGGCCGGCGGCGTCCTGTGGCTGCTCTCCCTCCCGCTGTGGCAGGCCGTGTCCTTCCAGGGCGTCCCGATCGGCGCGACGGAGATGCTCGTGCCGATCTGGCTCGGGCTCGCCACCGTGGTGGTCCTCATCGCGCTCGCCGCGCTGTCCACCGTGGTCGGCCTGCAGCGCGTGCGGATCAGCCCGCTCGGCGTGGCCGCGCAGCAGGTCCCGCCGCGGCTCAAGATGTGGCGGCTCGTCATCATGGTCGCCGCCGTGCTCGCGTTCGGCCTGGTCTCCCAGTCGTTCACCGACCTCATCCAGATCTCGGAACTCATCGGCTACGCGTTCCTCGTCGGCATGATGCTGCTGGTCATCGGGGCGCTCAACCTCGTGGGCCCGTGGGTCCTCCAGCTCGTGGCCCGCCCGCTCGCCCACACCTCCTCGGTGCCGCAGCTGCTCGCGGCGCGCCGGATCGTCGACGACCCGCGGGCCGCCTGGCGCAACGTCTCGAGCGTGGCCCTGCTCGGCATGATCGCCACGTTCACCGCGCTGCTGCCCTCGGACGCCGACACCCTCGGGTCGCAGCCGAGCGACATCATCATGGCGACCGACATGCGCACCGGCGTGGTCATCACCCTGGCCGTCGGACTGGTGGTGGCCGCGACGTCGACGCTCGTCAACCAGGCCTCCACCGTGGTCGACCGGGCTGACGAGTCGGTGGCGATGGACCGCGCGGGGACGCCTCGGACGATGTTCGCGGCGCTGCGCCGGCACCAGGTGCTCGTGCCGCTCGTCGTCACGCTCGCCATCTCGATCGGCGTGGGGCTGCTGCTCTCGGTGCCGTTCCTCGCGTTCGCCACGCCGAGCACGACCGGGATCCTCGTCATGGCGGCGACCGTGGCGCTGGGGCTGGTCCTCACGCTGCTGGCCGCGGAGACCTGCCGGCCGCTGCAGTCGACGGTGCTCGGCGATCAGCGCCGCCGCAACGACTGACCGCTCCCCCACCTGACCGGATCGCCGAGTGTGCGGTTCGGGATCGTCGAGAGTGCGGTCGGGGCCCTCCCCGACCGCACTCTCGGCGTGGGGTCTGCAGAACAGATGAGCGACACCTGATCTGCGCACCTGCACCCTCAGTCTCGGGGTTCGACCGACTTCCGTTCTGGGGCCAGGGGCGGGTCCTGACGGGACCGGGCGGCGATCCGCTCGGCCTCGTCGGCCACGTGAGGATGCAGCTCGCGCAGCACCGCGAGGACCTCGACGGGCAGCGGCTCCCTGGCCAGCACTGCGGACGCGAAGTACATCGAGTCGTCCCGAGCGATCTCGAGGAGACGGGCAAGGGGCGTGGCCGGGTCCACCACTTCCTTGTGCAGACGATTCATGTGCCAATTCTCGTCCTGCATGGCGCGATGCCTCGCGGTGGCCGCGCGGTGCGCGACCTCGTCGCGCTCATGCCGGATCCGATACTCGCGAGTGATCTCACCGAGCGGGGGGCCACCGGTCGGCGGGTGCGCGCGCTGGGCGGAAACGAATCGACGCCACAGGTCGTCGTCGGCCCCGATCCGCCACATGTAGTTGACGATCGCCGCACCGATGCGGTTCACCGGCTGTGCCTCGATCACCTCCAGCGGCGCATTCTTCTTCCTCGCGATCGACTCGGCCATGTCCGGGCGCGCCTCAACGAGACTGCGGAGCACGGCTTCGCTGAGACTCGGGTTCATGAGGACGGAGACGACGACGTTCATCGAGTCGGACCGGGTGAGCTCCAGGAGACGCCACTCGGGCGTCTCCCCGCTGCTCGCCTCCAGGGCATCGCGGTCGCTATCGGAAATCCTCATCATCTCAACGACAGGAGTGTCGTTGCCAACGCGTAGTCATAAGTTCTCGAGGTTACCTCTCGCGATCGCGCAGGGAGGCCGTCAGACCCACGAGGTAGGTGGACAGCGCGGGCGGCAGCCCTGCCTCGGCGGCCTCCAGGGCCTGCCCGAGCAGGGCGTCGACCTGCTCGAGGACGGCGGCCCGCGCGCCGGTGGAGACGATGATCGTGCGCAAGACCTCTGCCCCGTCGTCGTCGAGGTCGGGATCGCCGAGCAGCCGGTCGAGGTCGCGCCGCTGCTCCGGCGTGGCCCGCAGCGCCGCGACCCGGACGTGCTCGGTGCGCTTGCCGTCGCGCAGGTCGGAGACGACGGACTTCCCCGTCGTCGTGGGCTCCCCGAACAGGCCGAGGTCGTCGTCGCGGAGCTGGTAGGCGATGCCGAGCGGCTCCCCCACCTCGCCCAGGGCGGCCAGCGCGGCCTCGTCGGTCACGCCGGCGGCGACCGCCCCGAGCGTGAGCGGCAGCGTGATGCTGTACGAGGCGGTCTTCAGCGCCGCCACGGACAGCGGCCGGGCCGTCTCGGGCGGCGCGGTCTCGGACCACACGTCAAGGGTCTCGCCCGCGATCGCCTGCTGGAGCGCCGACAGCGCGGTCTGCGCGAGCCGCAGCCGCACGTCCGCCGGGGCGGGCGCCGACACGAGCGCCCCGAGCGCCGTGGTGATCGCGAGGTCGCCGGCGAGGACACCGGCGGCGGACCCGCGACGTCGGGCGTCGGTCGCGGTCTCCCCCGCCGCCTGAGCCGCACTCTCGACACGGGGGACGACGCCGACGCGCCCGTGCCGCACCTCGTCGCCGTCGATGAGGTCGTCGTGCACGCACAGGGCGACGTGCAGGAGCTGCTGCGCGCCGGCGACGCGGCGCAGCAGCGGGAGGTCCGCGCCTCCGGCGGCGTAGCAGGACGCGGCCACGAGCCGGGGCCGCAGGTACTTGCCGCCGTCGGCCGCTCGCGCGGCCGCGACAAGCTCGGTGAGAGCCTCCGACGACGCCGGGCCCGCGACCACCTCGTCCCACAGGTCCTCCGTCAGCGTGGCGGCGCCGGACATGAACGCGTCGACCTGGGCGGCGAGCGCAGAGACGTCCGACGACGGGGCGGGCGACGGTGGGGCGGGCGTCGTCGTCCCGTCCACCGCCGCGCTACCCGGCACGGGGCAGCACCCCCTGCTCGCGCATCTGCGCCACCTGCTCGACCGACCAGGGGCTGAACACCATCGGCGCGGCCCCGATCGCGGTCACGAGCTCGTCGACCTCGAGCCAGGCCCACTCCTCGACCTCGTCGGGCGCGGGCGCCGGGTCCCCGGCCACCTGACCGACGAACACGGGGCAGATCTCGTTCTCGACGATCCCGTCCGCCGCGACCGCCCGGTAGCGGAAGTCCGGCAGCACCGGCCGGATCCCCGTGACCTCGAGCCCGAGCTCCTCGCGCATCCGTCGGGCGATCGCGACCTCGACCGCCTCCCCCGGCGCCGGGTGCCCGCAGCACGCGTTCGTCCACACGCCCGGCCACGTCTGCTTGCTCAGCGCGCGCCGGGTGATGAGCGTCCGCCCCCGCGCGTCGAGCACGTAGCAGGAGAACGCCAGGTGCAGCGGCGTCTCCGTCGAGTGCACCTCGGCCTTCGGCGCGCTGCCCACGGGCGTCCCGTCCTCGTCGAGCAGCACGACCAGCTCGGGGGCCGTCACCGCGCCCCCTCCGGCGTGCCGAGGGCGGTGAGCACGAGGTCCCGCACGTCCGTCGCGGCGACCGACTCGACCGCGTCCCCGAGCAGCGACGCGTCCGACGTCAGCAGCATCGGCGCATCCGCCCTCGAGTCCGGGATCCGCCCGTGCGTCCCGCCCACGAGTCTCGGGTCGAGCGGCACCGTGCTCATGGCGTAGCGCAGCCCGGCCTTCTTCTTCACGAGGTTGAGCCCGGCCTTGGCCTTGGCGAGCCGGTCGGCCGGGTTGAAGAACAGCTCGGCCGGGTCGTAGCCGGGCTTGCGGTGGATGTCGACGCCGCGCGCGTACTCGGGCGCGCGATCGTCGTCGAGCCAGAAGTAGTACGTGAACCAGGAGCCGGGCTCGGCGACCGCCACGAGGTCGCCCGCGCGCTCGTGGTCGATGCCGTAGCGGGCCTGCTCGGTCCGGTCGAGCACCTCGTCCACCCCCGCGAGCCCCTGCACGACCGCCTTGACGCGCGGCAGGTCCGCCGGGTCCGGCACGTACACGTGCGCCACCTGGTGGTCCGCGACGGCGAACGCCCGCGACGTCCACGGGTCGAGCTGCTCGAGCCCCTGCTGGACGTAGACCTCGAGGAGGCCCTCGCGGCGCAGCGCCCGGTTGATGTCGACGGGCCGGTCGGCGTTCTCGATCCCGTACTCGCTCAGCACGATGACCGAGTACCCCAGCTCGAGCGCGTCGTCGAGCAGCGGGGCGAGCTCCCGGTCGAGCTCGGCGGCGGCCGCATCGGCCTCGGGCGCATCGGGGCCGAAGCGCTGGAGGTCGTAGTCGAGGTGCGGCAGGTACGTCATCACCAGGTCCGACGCCGGCTGACCGAACCGCCCCCGCAGCTGCCCGCGCGTGGCGTCGATGAGCCAGCGCGAGGAGACGATCGACGCGGTCGGCCCCCAGTACTGGAACAGCGGGAACTCCCCCAGCTCGCCGACGAGCCGGTCGTGCAGCTCGGGCGGCCGCACGTAGGCGTCGGGGCTCTTGCGACCGTCGGCGTGGTAGATCGGGCGCGGCGTGACGGTGATGTCCGTGGTCGCGCCCATGGCGTACCACCAGCCCATGTTCGCCACGTGGAGGTCCGGGGCGGTCCGCCGCGCGGTCTCCCACACCTTCTCCGCCTCGACGAGCCGGTTGTGCTGGCGCCACAGGAGCGGGTCGCCGACGCCGCGGAAGTACCAGCCGTTGCCGACGATCCCGTGCTCGCGCGGCAGGCGGCCGGTGAGGATCGTCGACTGCACGGAGCACGTGACGGCGGGCAGGATCGTCTCGAGCCCCACGGCCCGGCCCTGCTCACCGAGGGCACGGAGTCGGGGCATGGCGGCCAGGGTTTTCGGGGTGAGTCCGACGACGTCGAGGAGCAGGACGCGGTTCATCGGGCCACCTCCTCTCTCGTGCGGGTGGTGCCGGCGGCCGCGAGATCGGCCGCATCGGCGGTCGGGTGGACGGCGGTCGGGTGGACGGCGGCGCCGAGGTGCTCGGTCGCCCATCGGAGCTCGGCGGCGATGCCCTCGACCAGCGAGGTCGGCTGCAGCTGGTCCGGGAGGACGTGCCACGTGTACGTCTCGACGTCGAGGTGCGCCGCCTCGCCGTGCGGGGCGTCGAGGACGGCAGCGACGGCGGCGGCGAGCACCTCGGTGGTCGCGCGCAGGGGCTCGGCCGGCCGGGCGTGCAGGGGGACGTGGACATGGACGCGCCACGGGCGGTCGACGGGCCACGGCGGATCGGCGCGCAGGACGTCGACGAGGTCGTCGGCGGCGAGCGGCCGCTCGGCGTCAGCCGCGTCTCCCGCGTCCGGCCACACGCCGGCGGCCTGGGGCACGTCGCCGAAGTCCTCGGCGCCCGCGCCCGCACCCCCCACCGGCTGCGCCCGCACCTGGTGGACGTAGCGCGCCTCGGCGAACGGCTCGAGCGCGGCCATCGCGCCTGGCGCGCCCGGGTCCGGCACCTCGAGCGCCACGGAGGCCTGGACCTTGACCACCCACACGCCCGCCGCCGTCGCCGCGGCCACCGCGCCGACGGGGTCCGCGAACGAGACCGCGAGGTGGCAGGTATCGAGGCACAGGCCCACGTACCCGTCCTCGACGAGCGAGGGTCGGGCGCCGAGCCAGGCGACGACGTCGGACACGTTGTCGAGGATGCAGCCCGGTTCGGGCTCGATCGCGAGTCGCACCGTCCGCCCGGTCCGCGCCTCGAGGCCACGCAGGTGCCCGACGACGGCGCGCAGGTTCTCCTCCGCCGCGGCATCGGCGCTCGCGTCCCAGCCGGTGCGCCAGCCGAGCGGCAGCGTGGAGATGCTCCCCGTCCCGCCCTCCGGCAGCAGCTCCGCGAGCACCGTCGCGCAGTCCGTCGTGTACCGCAGCCGCTCGGGCGTGGTCCAGTCGGGGCGGTAGACGGCGAGCTTGACGACGTCGTCGTGGAAGCCCGTGTACGGGAACGCGTTGACGGTGCGCAGGGTGAGCCCCTCGCTCGCCAGCGCATCCCTCAGCCGGTCGCGCGCCGCGGCGTCCCCGGCGAGCTCGGCCGCCGCGCCGACGGGCAGCCAGAGTCCGACCCCGAGGGTGTCGAGCCCGGCCTCGCGCCGCACGGGACCGGCGTGGCGGTGGAGCTGATCGATGATCCCGTCGAGGTCCTCGGCGGGGTGGACGTTGGTGCAGTAGGAGAGCTCCATCAGTCCTCCCGCCGCGACTTCATGCCGCGTAGCACCGAGTTGCCCTCGAACAGGTCGGGGCCCTGCTTCTCCGGCTCGAACCCGGGGATCGGCTCGAGCTCGAGGCGCCCGGACTGTCCGTAGAACTCGACGGGGTTGCGCCACAGCACGCGGTCGACGTCGTCGTCGGAGAACCCGGCCGCGAGCATCGCGCGGCCGGTCTTGACGGTCTTCAGCGGGTCGGAGCGACCCCAGTCGGCGGCGGAGTTGACGATGACGCGCTCGATGCCGATGCGCTGCATGATCGCCACCACGCGGTCCTCGTCCATCTTCGTGTCCGGGTAGATGGAGAAGCCCATCCACGCCCCGGAGTCGGCCACCATGTCGACGCACGTCTCGTTGAGGTGGTCGACGAGCACCCGCTCGACGCCGATCCCGGCCTCCGCCACGGCGTCGAGCGTGCGGCGCGTGCCGGGCGCCTTGTCGCGGTGGGGCGTGTGGACGAGGGCGGGCAGCTCGAACTCGATGGCGAGGGCGAGGTGGCGGGCGAGGATGTCGTCCTCCTCGGGCGTCATCGAGTCGTACCCGGTCTCCCCGACGGCGACGACCCCGTCCTTGCCGAGGTAGCGCGGCAGGACGTCCATGACCTCGGCCAGGCGCGGGTCGCCGGCCTCCTTCGGGTTGAGCGCGATCGTGCAGTGGTGGCGGATCCCGAACTGCGCGGCGCGGAACCGCTCCCAGCCGATGAGCGAGTCGAAGTAGTCGACGAAGGACCCGACGTTGCTGCGGGGCTGGCCGAGCCAGAACGCCGGCTCGACGAGCGCCCGCACGCCGGCCGCGTACATCGCCTCGTAGTCGTCGGTGGTCCGCGACGTCATGTGGATGTGGGGGTCGAAGATGCGCATGTCACGCCTCCTGGCGGGTCTCGTCGATGAGGTGCAGGTCGTCGGGGACGGTGCGGCCGGCGGCGCGGCGCTCCTCGGCGAACCGGGAGGCCATCGCGGCGAGCTCGGCGTCCCGGCGCCGGTCGAGGTCGGTGACGACGGCGAGCGGGACGCCCATGAACACGAGCTTGAGCACGCCGTGGCGCCACGCGTGGTCGTCGAGGCAGGCGGCGGCGAACGGGCCCATCGCGGCGGCGACGAGTCGGGGGTCGTTCGTCCGCAGGGCGTCGGCGGTGAGGTCGAGGCCGGTGGCGCGCCAGTCCTCGGGCAGCTCGCCGGCCGCGGTCACGGCGCCGAGGCCGCGGATCACGCCGCGTCGTTCGGCGTCGTCGCCGTGCTCGTAGAGGGCACGAAGATGCCCGACGTCGGCGCCTGCGGCGCGCAGTGCGCGGACGAGCGCGGCGCGGGCGGCGTCGTCGGCGGTGCCGGCGAACCCGCCCGTGTCGGCCTCGTCGAGCGGCGCGCGGCCCACCTTGCGGCCGGCCTCGGCGAAGAACCGGGTCACGCGCGCGGGGTCGGCAGTGACCGCCGCGACGGCGCCCGTCGTCCACGGGTGCTGCCCGGCCGCCGAGCGGGGGTCGCCGGCCCCGGAATCGGATCGCATTCCCGCGCCGGACGGACCACTGCTCCCGGACCAGTCGGTCGCGCCGCCGGCGCGGTCAGCCCCTGCCGCCGGCGCTCCACCCGCCTCGGCCGCCGCGGCCCGCCACGCGTCGGCGGACGTGCGCGCGAGGCGCGGGGCGTCGTGGGAGTGCCGCGGGAGCTCGACCGCCGCGACGCCCGCGTAGCCGATCTCCCGCAGGGTCGCGATCGCGGCCGTGAGGTCGAGCTCGCCGTCGCCGAGCTCGAGGTGCTCGTGGACGCCGGGGAGCATGTCGTCGACCTGGACGTTGCGCAGCAGGTCGCCGGCCGCGCGCAGGGCGCCGACCACGCCCTCGGGCGCGACGGCGACGCAGTGCCCGAGGTCGACCGTGATCCCGACCTCGGGCGGGTTCCCGAGGTCGGCGCGCAGGCGCAGGGCGTCCGCGACGGTCTCGACGAGCATGCCCGGCTCCGGCTCGACGGACAGGACGACGCCGCGCTCGGCGGCGGACCCGACGAGGTCGGCGAGCCGCCCCACCATGAGGTCCCACCCCTCGGCCGCGTCGACGTCGCCCGGCAGGACCCCGCTCCACAGCGAGACGCAGTCGGAGCCGAGGATCTCGGCGATCTCGGCCGCGCGGCGCAGGAACGCCACGCGCCTGTCGGCCTCGCGGTCCACGAGGGTCGGGCGGTGCTTGACGCGGGGGTCGAGGAGGTAGCGGGTACCGGTCTCGACGACGGAGCGGAAGCCCCGGCGCTCGAGGTCCGCGGCGAGCGCCTCGGTGGCCGCCCGCCAGTCGTCGGCGAACGGGTCGAGGTGGGGGTGGCCGATCGTCAGGGCGACGGCGCCGTAGCCGGCCTCCGCCATGACGTCGAGCGCGTCGGACAGGCGGTGGTCGGCGAACCCGTTGGTCCCGTAGCCGAGCACGAACGCGTCGGTGGTCATGTCACGTCTCCCTTGGTGCGTGCGCGGGCGATGAGGCGGCTCACGCCCTGGACGGCGAGGAGCACGGCGGTCCCGGCCGCGTGTCCCGTGCGTGCGACGAGCGCCGTCTGCAGCGGGACCATCCCGCGGATCCCCTGCCGGGTGGCCGTGCGGGCATTGGCGGCTGTGGGCTCGCGGGCGGCGTCGAGCTGCGGGGGCAGGACGGAGCCGGCGTAGACGGCGGCGCCGACGATCGCCCCGGCGGTGGCGCCCTCGCGCGCGCCGAAGGGGATCGTCGCGGCCGTGCCGACCGTGACGGCCGCGGCACCCGACGCGAGCGCGCTGCTCGTGCCGTGCACCTCGCCCATCGAGACCGTGGTGACGGCCCCTGTGTGGACGGCGAGGAGACCGGCCGGCAGCAGGGCGCGGCGCCAGCCCGGGCCGGCGGCCCCCATGAGGACGTCGAGCCCGCGGCACACCGCCATGACCGGCGGACCGGCGGGCGTCGACTTCGCGAGCAGGTCGTAGGCCCAGACCGAGGCGGCGAGCGCGAGCGAGACGCGACCGTGCGCGCGGCCGGCGCCGAACGCCAGGCCGATCCCCGCGGCCGTCAGTCCCGCGCCCACGCCCAGCGCCATCTCACGGCTCACGCGCCCGGACGGGATGGGCCGCTCGGGCCGCTCGACGGCGTCGAGGTCGGCGTCGGCGTAGTCGTTGAGCGCCATCCCGGCCAGGTAGATGCAGGCCGAGGACGCCGAGAGCGCGACCCCCCGCGCGCCCACGCTCCCGCGGGCCGACGCCGCGCCGACGAGGGTGTCGCCGAGCACCGTGAGCGCGGCGGGCGCCCGGACGAGCTCGGCCAGGTCCCCCGGGGTGGTCATCGCCCGGCGCTGACGCGGGAGTCGTCGGCCGGCTCGCCCGTGCCGTTCGCGGAGCCGGCAGCCGGTGATCCGGCCGCGTCGTCGGTCGAGGGCGCGTCGCCGGTCGAGGCCGCGTCGCCGCCCGCCGGCCGACCCGCCGCGAACAGCGAGGTCTGCTCGACCCATGCGGCGTACCGCCGGGTCTGCTCGGCGAACGCGTGGACGTCGCTGCCCCACGGGTCCTTGAAGAAGCAGCCGAGCTCGGGGACCACGCCGGACAGGCCGGCGTCGGAGGCGAGGGCGAGCGAGCGGACGAGGTCGATGACGAGCGGGGCCGCGAGCGCCGAGTCGTGCGCGCTCCACGTGGTCTGCAGCGTGATCCGGCTGCCGAGGAACCCGACGGCGTGGACGTGGTCCCAGGCCGTCTTGAGGTTGCCCATGTCCGGCACGTTGTCGATGTGCAGCGGGGTGGCCACGTCCTCGCCGACGAGCGAATGGAGGCCGCGGGTCTTCGAGGCGAGCTTGGAGCGCACGGCCTGCGGGTCCGCGAGGGTGGCGCCGTCGCCGCCGCCGAGGATGTTCGTCCCGGCCCAGGACAGCACCTTGAGGTTGCGGCCCGTGAACATCGGCGCGAGGACGGTGCGCAGCAGCGTCTCGCCGGTCTTGCCGTCCTGTCCGGCGAACGGGACGCCGGCCGCCTCGGCCCGCGCGCGCAGGACCGGGAGGCTCATGCCGGCCGACGGCGTGAAGCAGGCGTAGGGCGCGCCCGCCTGGATCGCCGCGGCGGCGCCGATCGCGCTCGGCGGCAGGACCGCGCCGCCCGGGGTGTCGAGTGCCTCGCGCAGCGCCTCCTCGGAGTGGAACGCCGGGTGGTCGTCGGGAAGCGCCTCGGTCGAGGAGATGTCGACGACGACGACCGTGCGCAGCCCGTTGTTCGTCCGGAAGGCCGCGATGTCGGCGGCCATCTGGTCGATGTCGTGCTGCTGCGTGGGGCCGTCCGTCGGCGCGATCCGCACCTCGGGGTCGATGCGGGCAAGGTCCGAGGCGACCATCGAGACGATCTCGGCGGGGAAGACGCCACCGGCGGCGATCTCGGCGGCCTTCTTCTCCAGGGGTGTCCCTTCGACGTCGTGCCCGCCGACGACGATGTCGTCGAAGTCGGGGAACGGCGCGCCGCCGAGGTCGGCCGCGGCGGTGGTGACGCCGTAGGGCTCGGCGAGGCCGCGGGCGAGGGCACGCAGGCCCACCGTGGCGGTGGTGGCCAGCGATCCGCGCGCACCGATGAACCAGGCACCGACCTTCGCCGGCTGCGTGGTGGATGACGTCCTGTCAGACATGGGAAATACCCTCTCGACGACCTACCTGAGCGTCTGCACCGGGGGGAGGTACGGGAGCGCTCGTTGATCCCGTTCCTCGCACCCTATGTCAGTCGATCGGCGAATCAAATCCAGGACGGCGCACTTATGTTCACGTCGATAAGAAGGTTCTCAGCGCAGGTCGCGCGGGGCGGATAAGAGGGCTCTCACCTGGTCCTTCACCCGCCTCTCACGTCACGGCCGCACCATGGAGCCATGACGACGAACCGACTCACCACCGCCATCTCCACCACGACCGTCGCCCTGGCCCTGGTTCTCGCCGGGTGCTCCTCATCGACCGAGGAGGAGACGACCTCGGACGACCAGGGCGCGACCTCCGACTCCGACACCGGGGCCGGGTCCGACGACCAGAACGACGACGCCGGCGAGACCGGGTCCGATGCCGCAGGCGCGGGCTCGGGCGACAACGACGCGGACGACCAGGGCGAGACCGGGACCGACGACGCGGACGACGCCGACGACCAGAACGACGACGCCGACGACCAGGGCGACGACGCGGGCGCGGCCGCCGACCTGCCGGGCGTGGCCGACCTGGCCGCCGCCATCACCGCGGCCCTCGAGGTCGCCCCCGAGGGTGACGTCGTCATGATCGAGCGCGACGACGACGGCTTCGAGGTCGACGTCGTCGACGGCCAGACCCTCATCGAGGTCTCGCTGCGCCCCGACCACTCGATCGTCGAGCAGGAGTCCGACGACGTGGACGACGACACGCTCGCCGAGCTCGAGGCCGCCGAGCTGACGATGATCGACGCCATCACGGCCGCCGCGGAGGAGGGCGCGATCAGCGACGACCCGATGGTCGAGGAGATCGAGCTCGACACCGAGGACGGCACGGTCTACTGGGAGTTCGACTTCGACGAGGACGACGACGTGGACGTGTACGTCGACGCCGCCACCGGCGAGGTCCGCGTCGGCTGACACTGATCGCCCGACACCGACGGGCACGGCTCCCCGGGCACCACTTTCCCGGGGAGCCGTGCCCGAACCCGGACAGGACTCCCCCGCCGCGCCAGATCACGACCGGTGCGGTCCTCAATACGCTGAGTGGCATGCGCCGCCGCTCACGACCCGCGCCCCTCGGCCTCACCCTCCTCACCCTCAGCCTCGGTGCTGCAGCCTGCGGCGGTGACCCGACCATCCCGACCACGGAGCCGGACACGGGGTCCGCCCCCGCCCCTGCCCCCGACGTGCCGACCACCGACGCGGACGCCGGCCTCGATCCCGCCGACTTCACCAACATCGACCGCGACACGGCAGGCGCCCCCGCGGACGCGCCGAGCCTGACGGCCGAGGAGGTCGCCGAGCTCGAGGCGAGCGCGCTCGAGGAGACCGGGCACGACGTCGTGATGTCGATGTACCCGACGACCGTCTCCGTCAGCGACGTCGACACGTTCGCCTGGGAGATCTCGACGTTCGGGGCGGACGAGGTCGCCTTCGCCCACGTCGAGGGGCCGGGCGAGGCGCCGCTCGGCTCGCAGTCGGGTCCGATGTCGAACGCGTCGGAGGGCCTCCAGGGCGCGACGCAGCGGTGGACGGTCGGCATCTCGGAGGCCGTGACCAGCGCCCTCGAGGTGCGGCCGGGGGAGGTCCTCGGCACCGGCACGACGAACGACATCGTGGACCCGCTCATGGCGATCGGCATCCGCCAGGACGACGGCGCGCTCGTCCGGATCACCGTCGACGGCGAGTCGGGCGACGTCCTCAACGCCGTCGAGCTCGGCGGGACCGCACAGGCCGAGGGCGGTAGCGAGGGGCCGCTCGACGGCTCCGACATCCCGACCGACCAGCACGACTCCTGACGAACGCGCAGCGGGTCCGCCCACCCCGCGCAGGACACCCCGCCGGGGACCTCTGACCGGGGAGCCGTGCCCGGTCCGTACCGCCCCGCGGCACCGCTCGCGCGCCTACCTTGACGCCATGTCCCCCACGACCCGCCTCCGCCGCAGCGCCCCCGCCCTCCTCCTCGTCGCCGCGCTCGCCGGGGCCTGCGCCGGCGGGGACCCCGTCGGTACCGTCCCGCCGGACGGCCCGACGACGGGCCCCGACGGTCCGGCGCAGTCCTACCCCGACACCGACGACGTCCTCGACCTCGGCCCCACCGCGCTCGACACGATCGACGCGCTGCTCCTCGAGACCGAGGAGACCGTCCCCTCCCTGACGCCCGACGAGCTCCGGGCGATCGAGGAGCAGGTGCTCGACCACACCGGGCACGACACCCACCTCGGCATCAACCCTGACGACACGGGCTCCCACGATGCCTTCGACGCCTGGACCGTGTCCGACGACGAGATGGGCCTGACCGCGATCGTCGACGGACGGGTCGACCCTGCCGACGCGGAGACGTACCCGCTGACCGAGGAGGAGGCCGGTGGGACCGAGGCCCTCGACGTCGTCCAGGGCTGGCGGGTCCAGGCCTCCGAGGCGGCCGTGACCGCACTCGCGATCCACCCGGGCGAGGTGCTCGTCGTCATGCCGCCGGAGGAGCCCGCGTCGGTCGTCCTCGTCGGCATCCGCGCCGACGACGGCAGCGTCGTGCGCGTGGGGATCGACGCGGTGACCGGCGAGGTCCTCAACGTCGTCACCCCCGAGCACGACCCGGGGCAGGTGCACCCCGACGGGCCGGTGGACGGGGAGCAGGACAAGGGCGCTGTCCCGGCCCCGCACGCGCCGGACGACACCTCCGACGCACCGACGGCCTGACCTCGGCGCCCTGGCCGGGCCGCTCCGTCCCGACCTGCGAACACACGGGCTGAAGTACCCGTTCGACGATGGTGACCCACGACACCGTTCTTTCTACCGTCGTCGCATGAGCTCGTCGACGCGCACCCACGTGATCACCCGCCCGATCCGGACATTGACCGCGCTCGTCCTCGCCTCCGCCCTCGGCGTCGCCGCATGCTCCGGCGGCGAGGACGACCCGGTCGCGGCCGAGCCCGACGCCCCCGAGTCGACACCGACGGCGCCCGCCGAGCCCGAGGGGTCGCCGTCCGCGGACGCACCCGAGGACGGAGGGGCGGCCGGCAGCACGGAGGAGGACGCCCCGGGTGCCACGGACGGGGCCGAGGACGGCGACGACGGCACCGCCGACGACGGGGGCACCGACGACGGCGCCGCGGATGGTGCACCGTCCGCCGAGGAGCCGGACGACACCGGCGGCGACCCGGCGGCCGAGCTCGGCATCGACCCCAGCGTCCTGTCGGCCATCGACCTCGCGCTGGGGCAGGCGGGCAGCCGCCCCCTCTCGGTCGACGACGTCGCCTCCATCGAAGCATCCGCGCTCGAGGCGACCGGCCAGGTCGCCGTCCTGACGATCGCGCCGCAGGCCGGCGAGCCGCCGACGTGGTACGTCCGCACCGTCGGCGACCCCGCCGCCGGGCAGCTCGAGATCGGCGTGCTTCACCTGTCGGAGTCGCACGAGCCCTCGTGGGGCCCGGAGATCGAGCCGAGCGACGACGCGATCCTCGCCGAGTGGGGCCTGACCGCCACGGATGCCGCGACCACCGCGACCGAGACGGTCCCGGGCCAGATCTCGGGCATCGAGCAGGTCATCGCCGACCGGCCGATCCTCGCCGTCGGCGTCCTGCGCGAGGACGGCGGCCTGTGGCGCGTGCTCCTGGACGGCACGACCGGCGAGGTCCTCGCGACGAACCCGATCGAGCCGGACCTGTCGCCGACGCAGTGATCGGACCCGCTCAGAGCTCCCGGTGCACGAGCGTGTGGGTCGCCTGCGCGCGCGGCCGGATGACGATCGAGTCGAGGTTGACGTGCGCCGGCCGGGTGAGGGCGAACGTGATGACGTCGGCGACGTCGTCGGCGGTGAGCGGCTCGGCCACACCCTCGTAGACCTTGGCGGCGGCCGCCGCGTCGCCCCGGTAACGGTTGACGGAGAACTCCGGAGTGGCGACCATCCCCGGCTGGATGTCGAGGACGCGGATCGGCTCGCCCATGAGCTCGAGCCGGAGCGTGTCGACGATCATCCGGGCCGCGTGCTTGGCGCCGGTGTACCCGGCGCCGCCGGGGTAGGTGCCGGTCGCGGCCGTCGAGGTGACGACGAGGACGTCCCCGCCGCCGTCCGCGCGCAGGTGCGGCAGCAGCGCCCGGGTCACCCGCAGGGTGGTGAGCACGTTGAGGTCGTACATCCGCGCCCAGTCCGCCGGGTCGCCGTCCTCGACCCGGTCGGCGCCGACGGCCCCGCCGGCGTTGTTGACGAGCGAGGTGAGCGGGCCGCCGGCGATGACGTGGGCGGCGAGCGCGTCGACGTCGGCCTGGACGGTGAGGTCGGCGACGAACGTGTCGCAGCCGATCTCCTCGGCGAGGGCGGCGAGGCGGTCGGCGCGGCGGGCGGTGGCGACCACGCGGTAGCCGGCGCGTGCGAGGTGGACGGCCGTGGCCCGGCCGATGCCGGAGGAGGCCCCGGTGACGAGGGCGCGCGGGCTGTCGGGGGTGGTCGGCGCTGAGATCGGCGTGCTCATGGGTCCATCATGGAGCCCTCGGCAGCGCGCGGGGACCAGCGAAGGAGAGACGGACATGCGGATCGGTTTCATCGGCTCGGGGGCCATGGCCTCGGCCATCGCCCACGGGGTCGCCGCCTCGGGCGGCGAGCGGGACATCGTCGTCACCGACGTGGTCCCCGCCGCGGCGGAACGCCTCGCCTCCGGGGTGGGCGGCACGGCCGTGCCCGACGCCGCAGCCCTCGTTCGCGAGGTCGGTCCCGGCGGGCTCGTGGTCGTCTCGGTCAAGCCGCACGTCGTCCTCGGTGTGCTCGACCAGGTCCGCGAGGCACTGGCCGAGACGGGGGCTCCGGTCGTCTCGATCGCGGCCGGCCTCCAGCTGTCCACCCTCACCGCCGCCGTCCCGGACGGCCACCCGGTGGTGCGCGTGATGCCGAACGTCGCGGCCCAGGTCGGGGTCGGCGCCGCGGCCGTCTGCGGGAACGAGGCGACCACCGAGGAGCAGGTGTCCGCCGTCGTCGACCTGTTCGAGGCCGTCGGCACCGCCGAGGTGCTCGAGGAGCGCCTGTTCGGCGCGTTCACCGCGATCGCCGGGTCCTCGCCCGCGTTCGTGTTCCAGCTGATCGACTCCCTCGCCCGCGCGGCGGTGGCGGCCGGGATGCCGAAGGCCCAGGCCGTGCGGATCGCCGCCCAGGCCGCCGCGGGCGCCGGCACGCTGGCGCGCGAGCTCGCCGCCGAGGGCACGAGCCCGCAGGACCTCGTCGACCGGGTGTGCTCGCCCGGCGGCACGACGGTCGCCGGGATGGTCGCGCTCGACGCCGCCGGTTTCCCCGCCGCCGTCGTGTCCGGCGCGAACGCGGTGATGACCCGCGACGCCGAGCTGTCCGGGGACTGACCCAACGGTCCGAGGGGCAGCCTCTCGGGAGGCTGCCCCTCGTGCCGGTGCGCAGGTGCGGGTTCCCTCAGGCCTCGACCAGCTCCTGCTGGGCGCCCGCGAGCGCCGCGAACGCGCCGCCGGCGGAGACGAGCTCGGAGTGCGTGCCGCGCTCGACGACCCGCCCGTGGTCGAGCACGGCGATCTGGTCGGCGTCGGCGATCGTCGAGAGCCGGTGGGCGATCGTGATCGTCGTCCGTCCCTGCGCGAGCGTGTCGAGCGCCTCCTG
Organism: Georgenia sp. Z1344; assembly: GCF_049856295.1. Lineage (GTDB taxonomy): Bacteria > Actinomycetota > Actinomycetes > Actinomycetales > Actinomycetaceae > JB111. Next base: position 19,585 of record NZ_JBNDMZ010000009.1, read on the forward strand.
GACGGCCCGCTCCGTGCCCGTGTCGAGCGCGGAGGTCGCCTCGTCGAGGACGAGGACGCGGGGGTCGCGCAGGATCGTGCGGGCGATCGCGATGCGCTGCTTCTCGCCGCCGGAGAACCGGTGGCCGCGCGAGCCGACCACGGTGTCGTAGCCGTCGGGCAGTCCGGCGATGAGGTCGTGCACCTGGGCGGCGCGGGCGGCTGACTCGATCTCGGCGTCCGTCGCGTCCGGACGCGCGTAGCGCAGGTTTTCGCGGATCGTCGTGTGCAGGAGGTAGGTCTCCTGCGAGACGACGCCGACCACGGAGGCGAGGTCGGCGAGCGCCATGTCCCTCAGGTCCACGCCGTCGATGGTCACGCGACCCTCGCTCGGGTCCGCGAGGCGCGCGACGAGCGAGCCGAGGGTCGACTTGCCGGAGCCCGTGTGCCCGACCAGGGCGAGGGAGGACCCGGCGGGCACGTCGAGGTCGATGCCCGTGAGCGCCGGGGTCTCGGAGCCGGGGTACCGGTACTCGACGCCCTCGAGGCGGACGTGGCCCGCGACCGTGCCAGGGTCGATCTCGACCGGCTCGGCGGGGTCGTCGATCTCGACGACGAGGTCGAGGTACTCGAACACGCGGCTGAACAGCGCGAGCGAGGTGACGACCTGGACGCCGACGTTGAGCACGCCCATGAGCGGGCGGAACAGCTGGGACTGCAGGGCCGTGAAGGCGACGAGCGTCCCGATCGTCATCCCGCCCGACGTGGCCGGGAGACCCGCGACGAGGTAGATGAGCGCGGGGATCGCGGCGAAGACGACGCTCAGGCTCGCCATGCGCCAGCGGCCGGCGAGCTGCGAGCGCACCTCGAGGTCCGCGAGCTGCTGCGACGTGGTCGCGAAGGTCGCCGACGCGGCCGGGCCGGTGCCGAGGATCTTGCCGAGCGTGATGCCGCTGACGGACAGCGACTCGTCGACCTGGCTCTGCAGGTCGGCCATCGCCCGCTGGCGACGCGTGGTGATCTCGCGGCGCAGGATCGCGACCCGGCGCGTGAGCCAGATCGCGGGCGGGAGCACCGCGAGCGAGAGGAGCGAGAGCTGCCAGGACAGGGCGACCATCGCGACGGCGGTGCCGATCGCGGTCGTCACGTTGGTCGCCATCGATGTGGCAGTCGAGGTGACGACGGACTGCATGCCCTGGATGTCCTGGGTGAGCCGGGCCTGGACCTCGCCGCCGCGCGTGCGGGTGAAGAAGTCGACCGACTGCCGCTGCAGGTGGCTGAAGACGTCCGTGCGCAGCCCGTGCATCACTCGCTGACCCACCGTGGTGGACATCCAGGTCTGCACGACGCCGAGGATCGCGGTGACGACCGTGACCGCCAGGAGCCCGCCCACCAGCCAGAGCAGGAGGGGGACGTCCTGGTGCGGGATCGCGTCGTCGATGAGGCTCCGGGTGATGAACGGGGTCGCGAGGCCCACGAGCGAGGTCGCGACGATGAGCACCATGACCGTGGCGATCGTGCCGCGGTAGGGCGAGAAGAGGGCGCCGATGCGGCGCAGGCTGACCGGGTGCTCGTCGAGCTGGGCCTTGTCGGCGGGGTCGAGCTGGGCGACCCTGCCCCCGGGGCCACCGAGCCCGGTCGAGCCGCCGGGCGCACCGTGGCCGCCGGGGCCGCCCGGGCCACCGGGCATCTCGGGGCCGTCGGCGCCGCGGGATCCGCGGGTGCCGCCGCGGCGGCCGGTCGAGGTGGACGTGGACGTATGGGTGGAGAAGTTCTGGGGTGCTGCCATGGCGCACCACCTCCTGTGCTGTAGGAGACGTCGGGCTCGACGGCGGGGTGACGGCCACGCCGGAGCCATATGGTGAGGTTACCTCACGATGAGGGTAACTCGCCAGGGGGCTACGATATTCCCGTGAACCGCCGAACGTCCCCCAAGGAGCCCGCGAGCCCGGCTGAGCGAGCACCTGGTGGGCACGCGCACCCGCCCGCCCACAAGCACCCGGGCGGCCACACCCACGATGCCGAGCACGGGCACGGCGCCGGCCACGCGCACTCCCACGAGCCCGACACCTACGAGCTCATCGTCCGGGCCGCCCGCCAGGTCCGCCGCCGGTGGATGGAGACGCTCGAGCCGCACGGCCCCTCGCCCCACGAGTTCCGCGCGCTGAAGGCCGCGATCTCCGCCGACGGGGGCGCCCGCCTCGCCGACGTCGCTGCCCGGCTGCGCATCGCCCCGCGCTCGGCGACCGAGGTCGTCGACTCCCTCGAGGACAAGGGCCTCGTCCGCCGCACGCCGAGCCCGACCGACCGTCGCGCGATCCTCGTCGTGCCCACCGACGCCGGGCTGAGTCTCGCCGACGAGGTCGCCGCCGCACGTGCCACGCACGGCGCCGAGCTGCTCGCCCCCCTCGACGAGGCGGAGTCAGCCCAGCTGCACGCGCTGCTCGCCAAGGTCGTCGACGCGGCCGGCGCCTGAGCCGCACGCTCGACCAGTAGTGACCGGCGCCTGAGCCGCACTCTCGACCAGTAGTGACCGGCGCCTGAGCCGCACTCTCGACAGATGGCGGCCGTCACGGCGGGTCACACCGGGGACCTCTGACCGGGGAGGGAGGCCCACCGGGACCCGGGCGCCGTGCACCGCCTCGTCGATAGGTTGCGGGCATGGACACCGACCTCGCACTCGCGGCCCTCGGGGCGCTGTCCACGTTCCTCGCCTGCACCCTGCTCCTGACGGCGATCCTCTCGATCGGGAAGGACCCGTCGCACGACGGGCTCGCACGGCTCGGCGTCCCCGGCTGGGCCAGTCGCCGGTCCGTCACCGAGCTCCGGGCCGCGGTGGCCGTGGCGCTCGCCGCGGGAATCCTCCTCTCGTCCGGCTGGGGTCTTGCCCTCGCCGGTGGGATCAGCACCGTCGTCTCCCTCGCCGCGCTGTGCGCCGTCGTTCGCGCGCGCCGCGCGCCCGAGCCGGGCGCCGCCTACCTTGTGGGCTGGAGGGACGACCGCCCGGCCGACCGGCGCCACATGCTCCTCGCGGTGGCCATGCTGATCTGCTCGGTCGCGACCGTCGCGGCGGGGCTCGGCGGATGGTCGTTCATCGCGAACTCCTCCGTGCGCTGGGGGTTCGTCATATTCCTCGTCGCCGGAGAGGTCGCCGTCCTCGTCCACCGGGGCCGCCTTCCCGCGATGGTCGCCGCGAGCGGCCGGACGTACCGGCGCTGGGAGAACCCCGTCGGCGCGCCCACCATCGACGGCCGGCCCGCCACGATCGACGGCAAGGAGATCGATCCGGGCGACCTCCTTCGCGGCCGCGACGTCCTCCTCGTCCAGGCGCCCCGCGACCCAGAGAACCAGAGCCACCTGAGCCGGATCCTCCCCCAGTGGCGCAGCCGGCTCCCCCACCTCGACATCCACGTCATCGACGAGAAGAAGCCCTCACGCCTCGGGCTGCCTCGCCGGGACCGCCCGTTCGCCGTCGTCCTCGGCACCGACGGCCGCACGGCCGGCGGACCGGTGCGCGGTCCGCGCGCCATCGCACAGCTCGCCGAGGACCTCGCAGCCGCCGCCCCCTCCCCGTACGCGCCCGCCCCGACGAACTAGGGTGCCCCCATGCCCGCGGCCGCCGTCGACCACCTCCTCGGGGCCGCGGTCGTCGCGCTCGCGGTCGTCCTGCTCGCGGCCGGCACGGGCAAGGTCGCCCGCCCTCCGGCGCCCGCCCAGCTGGCGGCCCTCGGGCTGCCCCGCTGGGCCCACCGCCCGGCGACGATCCGGCTGCACGCCGTCGCCGAGATCGTCGTCGGCCTCGCCCTCGTCACCGTGCCCGGCCCGTGGCTGGTCGCCCCGGCGCTCGCCGCCGCGGTGCTCACCGCCACCTATCTCGTCGTCTCGTGGCGCGCCTGGCGCTCCCCGGAGCCGCTCGGCTGCCACTGCTTCGGCTGGGACGACGACCGCGTCGTCGGACCGGCGCACCTCGCGCTCAACGTCGCGCTCGTCGTCGCAGCGGTGGTCGCCGTCGTCGCGGGGGTCCGCGGCTGGTGGGCCATCGACGACCTCCCGCCGATCGTCCTGGGCATCGCCGGCGCCGTCGCCCTCGTGGCCCACCTGTGGGGTCTGTCCGGCAACGGCGGGGACACCGACCGCGGCGGGCGCCCCTACCTGCGCCGCCCGATCCCGAAGGGGCAGGTCGTCGTCGACGGCCGCGCCGTCGAGCTGACCGATCTCGCGCGCGAGCGCGCCCAGCTCCTCGTGCGGATGCCGCTGATCGGCCGGGAGCGCGAGTACCTGCTCGCCGCCCTGCCCGAGTGGCGCCGTCGGCTGCCCCACGTCGACGTCCGCGTCACCGAGGGTGACGCCCGCGGCGGGTACCGCCGACTCGGGATCCTCGGCGCGCCGTCGGCGGTGGTCCTCGGCGCCGACGGGCTGCTCGCGGGAGGACCGGTCTCCGGCGGGGATCGGATCCGGGAGCTGGTCGAGGAGCTCGCGGGTATCGCGCCCACCACCTCCTGACCCACCCGGGCACGGCCCACCGCGTGGAACAATCGACCACCATGAGCACTGCGTCCGCCACCCCGCCGCCTGCCCGCCTTCCCGCACCCGTGGCGCCGGACAAGGTACGGACGGACGGCCTGGAGGAGCGGCACGACGCCCGGTGGAGCGAGCTGGGCACCTACCACTTCGACCGCACCGCCGAGCGCGCGAACGTGTTCTCGATCGACACCCCGCCGCCCACGGCCTCGGGGTCCCTGCACGTCGGCCACGTCTTCAGCTACACGCAGACGGACGTGCTCGCGCGCTACCAGCGCATGACCGGCAGGTCGGTCTTCTACCCGATGGGCTGGGACGACAACGGGCTGCCGACCGAGCGGCGCGTGCAGAACTACTACGGCGTGCGCTGCGACCCGTCGCTGCCCTACGTCGAGGACTTCGTCCCCCCGCACGAGGGCACCGACGGGAAGTCGATCAAGGCGGCCGACCAGGTGCCGGTGAGCCGGAAGAACTTCGTCGAGCTGTGCCTGCGCCTGGCCTCGCAGGACGAGGAGGCGTTCGAGCAGGTCTTCCGCCGCCTCGGCCTGTCCGTGGACTGGCGCCAGACGTACCAGACCATCGGGGCCGACGCCCAGCGCGCCTCCCAGACGGCGTTCCTGCGCAACCTCGCCCGCGGCGAGGCCTACCAGTCCGAGGCGCCGGGCCTGTGGGACGTCACGTTCCAGACCGCCGTGGCCCAGGCCGAGCTCGAGGCCCGCGACTATCCCGGGCACTACCACAAGCTGGCCTTCCACACCGACGAGGGTGCCGACGTCGTCATCGAGACCACGCGCCCCGAGCTGCTGCCGGCCTGCGTCGCCCTCGTCGCGCACCCCGACGACGAGCGCTACCGCTTCCTGTTCGGCCGGACCGTGCGCACCCCGCTCTTCGACGTCGAGGTCCCCGTCCTCGCCCACCCGACCGCCGAGGCGGACAAGGGCACGGGCATCGCGATGGTCTGCACCTTCGGCGACCTCACCGACGTCATCTGGTGGCGCGAGCTCGACCTCGCCACACGCGCCGTGGTGGGACGGGACGGCCGGCTGCTGCGCGCCACCCCCGAGTGGCTGTCCGGGTCGGGCGCCGAGCTCTACGCCGAGCAGCTCGCCGGGAAGACCACCTTCTCCGCACGCGAGGCCGTGGCCACCGCCGCGAAGGAGTCGGGCGAGCTCCTCGGCGACCCCACACCGACGCAGCGCAAGGCGAACTTCTACGAGCGCGGCGACAAGCCGCTCGAGATCGTCACCTCCCGCCAGTGGTACATCCGCAACGGCGGGCGCGCGCACGAGGACACCAACGGGGTGGACCTGCGGACGAACCTCCTCGACCGGGGTCGCGAGCTCAGCTTCCACCCGGGATTCATGCACTCGCGGTACGAGAACTGGGTCGACGGGCTCAACTCCGACTGGCTCGTGAGCCGCCAGCGCTTCTTCGGCGTGCCGATCCCGCTGTGGTACCCGCTCGACGATCACGGCGACGTGCGCCACGAGTCCCCGATCGTGCCCGACGAGGCGTCACTGCCGGTGGACCCGACCTCCGACACAGCCCCCGGCTACGAGGAGTCGCAGCGCGGCGTGCCGGGCGGGTTCGTCGGCGAGCCGGACATCCTCGACACCTGGGCGACCTCCTCGCTCACCCCGCAGATCGCCGCCGGTTGGCTCCGTGACCAGGACCTGTTCGAGCGCGTGTACCCGATGGACCTGCGCCCCCAGGGCCACGACATCATCCGGACCTGGCTGTTCTCGTCGGTCGTGCGCGCGCACCTCGAGTTCGGCGGGCTGCCGTGGACCGACGCCGCGATCTCGGGCTGGATCCTCGACCCGGACCGCAAGAAGATGAGCAAGTCCAAGGGCAACGTCGTCACGCCGATGGGGCTGCTCGAGGAGCACGGCTCCGACGCGGTGCGCTACTGGGCGACCTCCGCGAAGCTCGGCGTCGACACGGCGTTCGAGGTCTCCCAGATGAAGATCGGCCGCCGCCTGGCGATCAAGGTCCTCAACGCCTCGAAGTTCGCCCTGACCATGGGCGGGGACGCGGACCTCGAGCTCGACCCGGCGCTCGTCACCCACGACGTCGACCAGGCGATGCTCGCCGGCCTCGCCGACGTCGTGGCCGCGGCGACCACCGCGCTGGACGCCTACGACTACGCCAAGGCGCTCGAGCACACCGAGTCGTCCTTCTGGACGTTCTGCGACGACTACCTCGAGCTCGTCAAGGAGCGCGCCTACGACCGCGAGGGCACCGCCGAGCCGGGTGCCAAGGAGTCTGCCCGCGCGGCGCTCGCGCTCGCCGTCGACACGTACGTTCGCCTCCTCGCCCCCTTCCTGCCCTTCGCGACCGACGAGGTGTGGACCTGGTACCGCGACGGGTCCGTGCACGGGGCCGACTGGCCCACCGGCGACGCGCTGCGGGCCGCCGCAGGTGACGCGGACGCGGGGCTCGTCGCCGCCGCGGGGCGCGCGCTGGCCGCGCTTCGCAAGGTGAAGTCGGAGGCCAAGGTCTCCCAGAAGGTGCCGTTCGCCGCGGTCACCCTCGCGGTGCCGACCGCGGACGCGGACTTCGTCCGGTCCGTCGCGGGCGACCTGCGCGACGCCGCCAAGGTGCGCGGCGAACTGACGATCACCGACGGCGCCGACACCACGGCCGTCACCGACCACTCCCTCGAACCTGCGGCCTGAGCACGTACCCTCGGCCGAGGCGGGACGGCTCGCACCGCCTCGGCCACCGTCGGCCCCTGCCCCCACTGCGACCACGGAGGACGCGATGACCCTGACCATGTCCAGCACGGAGGCTCGCGGCCAGTTCGACGCGTCGACGACGATCCCGCACCTGCTCGAGGCGCGGCTCGCGGCCAACGGCTCCGCCACGCTGTTCGAGGTTGCCGGAGCCGACGGGAGCTGGGACCCGGTGACGGTCGCCGAGTTCCACGGGCAGGTCCTCGAGGTGGCGAAGGGGCTCGTCGCCTCGGGTGTCGAGCTCGGCGACCGACTCGCCATCATGTCCCCCACCCGGTACGAGTGGACGCTGCTGGACTTCGCGGCCTGGACCGCGGGCGCCGTTCCCGTGCCGATCTACGAGACGTCCTCGGCGGAGCAGTGCGAGTGGATCCTCACCGATGCCGGCGTGAGCATGGCGTTCGTCGACGACGCCGAGCGCGGCGCCGTCCTCGCCGAGGGCGCCGAGAGCGCGACCGCGCTGCGCGAGACGCTTGTCCTCGCCGACGGTGCGATCGACGAGCTCGTCCGCCGCGGCGCCGACGTCCCCGACGAGGAGGTGTCTGCCCGCACGGCGGCACGCACGGGTGCGGACCTCGCCACGATCATCTACACCTCCGGCACCACGGGGCGCCCCAAGGGCGTCGAGCTGACCCACGGCAACTTCGTCGCGCTGGTGTCCAACGGCGTGGCGGACCCCAACCTCCGGCACGTGGTGGCGGGCGACGACGCGCGCACCCTCCTGTTCATCCCCCTCGCGCACGTGTTCGGCCGGTTCGTCTCGATCCTGTGCGTGCACTCCGGGGCGGTGCTCGGCCACAGCCCGGACATCAAGCAGCTCGTACCCAACCTGCAGAGCTTCTCCCCCACCTTCCTCCTCGCCGTCCCGCGCGTGTTCGAGAAGGTCTACAACTCCGCCGACGCCAAGGCGTCCGCCTCCACCGTGAGGCGCCGGATCTTCCGGTGGGCCGCGAAGGTCGCCGAGCGGGCGTCGCGCGCGGAGGAGTCGGGCCAGGGTCTCGGGCGGGTGCTCACCGCCCAGCGCAAGGTCGCCGACCGGCTCGTGTTCTCCACGCTGCGCGAGGTCATGGGCGGCCGGCTGGAGTACGCGGTCTCGGGCGGCGGGCCGCTCGGCACACGGCTCGGCCACTTCTACCGCGGCATGGGACTCGTCGTCCTCGAGGGCTACGGCCTGACCGAGACGGGCGCACCCACCTCGGTCAACCTGCCCGGACGCATCAAGATCGGGACCGTGGGCCCCGCCTACCCCGGCACGTCGGTGCGGATCTCGGAGACGAACGAGATCGAGATCAGCGGCCCGCACGTGTTCCGCGGGTACCACGAGAACGAGGAGGCCACCCGGGAGGCCTTCACCGAGGACGGCTGGTTCCGCACGGGAGACCTCGGCGCCATCGACGACGACGGATACCTCTCGATCACCGGCCGCGCCAAGGAGATCATCGTGACTGCCGGCGGCAAGAACGTGGCCCCCGCCGTGCTCGAGGACCGGCTGCGCGGCCACCCGATCGTCTCGCAGGTGGTCGTCGTCGGTGAGGGGCGGCCGTTCATCGGCGCACTCGTCACCCTCGACGCCGAGATGCTCCCGCAGTGGTTGACCAACCACGACCTTCCGGAGATGACCGTGGCCGAGGCCGCGAAGCACCCAGACGTGGTCGCTGCCATCGACCGCGCCGTCGAGCGGACGAACCGGGCCGTGAGCCGGGCCGAGTCGATCCGCAAGGTGACGATCCTCGACACCGACTTCACGCTCGAGAACGACCTGCTCACGCCGTCGTCGAAGGTCAAGCGCGCGCCCGTGCACGAGAAGTTCGCCGACGAGATCGAGAAGATCTACGCCAAGTAGTGGGGCGGCGGGGGCGTGCTTCGCGGCGCGCCCCTGCCGTCAGCTCCCCAGGGGTGTCGGTGCGGTCCGAACTCGGCGCGGATCGCGGCGACCTCGTCCGTGTTCCACCAGGGGCCCCAGCTCTCGAGCTGCGTCCCGTCCGGGAGGTACCACAGGCCCTTCTCGTCGGCGAGGAGGTCGCTGCCCGAACGGATCGGGTATCTCCTCGTGAGCATCGACGTCGGTACGGGGCGCACCCGCACCTCGCCCGGGACGATGACGAGCGGCTTGGCGACCGCGTAGGCGGTACCGAGGACGGCGACACCGAGCCCGATCGCCCACACCAGCTTCTCGCCGAGCACGAGCCCGACGACGACGGTCACGATCCCGACGACGACGGTCACGATCCCGACGGCGGCGACGATCCGCGTGACGACGCGGTGGTACGTCAACGCCAGCATGCGCACCATCGTAGGGACGCTCCTCGGCCCGCCACGGCCGTACGCCGGGTGACCGCGCCCCTGCGGGCCGAGGCGACGCGGTCAGTCCGCGCCGGCTCAACCCTGCTGCGGCGGACCCGGCTGCCAGTAGCCGCCCTGCTCGCCGGCCTGCGGCTGCTGGGGCGCGCCGCCCTGCTGCGGCTGCTGCGGTGCGCCCTGCGGGGGCATGCCGCCCTGCTGCGGCTGGCCGTACGGCTGCTGGCCCGGCACGCCGTACGCCTGCTGCGGTGCACCCTGGGGCTGGCCGTAGGCCTGCTGCGGGGCACCCTGCGGGGGCATGCCCTGCTGCGGCTGTCCGTAGCCCTGCTGCGGGCCTCCCTGAGCGCCCTGACCGTACTGCTGCTGCGCCTGAGCTCCCTGCAGGGGCATCCCCGGCTGGCCGCCGCCGTACCGCGCGCGGATCGCGGCGACGTCCTCCTTGTTCGACATGAAGCCGATGGATGCCACCTTCTTGCCGGTCGGCACGTGCACGAGGTACTTCTCCTCGGCGCGCAGGTCGGCCGGGCCCCGCAGCGGGAACCGCTTGGTCACGATGCCAATGGGGCTCCTCTGTTGGGCCTCGTGCGGCTCGATGCGCGCCATCGGGTTGATGAGCATGAAGATCCCGAGGATCGGCATGACGATGCCGGGGAACAGCGAGATCCACCGTTCGCCGAGCACGCCGGTGAGGATGAGCAGCGCACCGATCACGATGAAGGCGATCGGGAAACCCTTGCCGTAGCGGAGGTTGAGAGCGTCCATACGGACGATCGTAGGCGCGTTCGCGGCCCGGCCCCGTCGCGACTCGGCGTGACGGACCGGGTCAGGGTCGCCCGTGCTCGTCCGCGATGCTCTCGTGGTGCTGGATCACCTCGGCGATGATGAAGTCGAGGAACTTCTGGGCGAACACCGGGTCGAGCCCGGCCTCCTCGGCCTTCGCGCGCAGGCGGGCCACCTGGCGCTCCTCACGTCCGGGGTCCGAGGGCGGGAGCCCCTGCTCCGCCTTGAGCCGCCCGACGGCCTGCGTGCAGCGGAACCGCTCGGCCAGCAGGTGGATGAGGGCGGCGTCGATGTTGTCGATCGTCGCGCGGGCTGAGCGCAGCCCTTCGGGCAGGTCGTCCGGCTCGGGGGTGCGCTCGTCGCTCATGCCCGTCACGGTAGACCGACAACCCTCGAGCGCGCAGACGGTGCCCGGGCCCCGGACCTCGAGCACCGGACCGTCGCCGAGACCTACATCGCGGCGGCCGCCCCTCGAGCGTGCAGCGCAGCGTCGGGCGGTCGACCCCGTCGTCGAGCGCCACCGCGACCTCTCCGTCCCGCAGGAGCGCGAGCAGGAGGTGCCGGTCGGTGATCTCCTTGTCACCGAGGCGCACCGCCTCACGGAGTGCCGCCCGGAGCGCGTCCTTCGCGGCCGGCGCGAACGGCATGTGCCCGCGTCGCCTGACACGGATCCGGGCGACGTGGTCGGCACGGTCGAGCGAGCCGTCCCCGAAGACCTCGTCAGTCGCCCCGCGCACCGCGTCCAGGTCGATGCCCACCGAGGCGAGCGCCTCGGGGTCCACGCCGGGCGGCCGACCGATCAGCGCGGACCTGCACGCCGCGACGTCGACGCCGAGACCGGACAACGCGCGGGCGGCGTCGCCGTCGGCCTCCAGCACGCCGACGGCGACGTGCCTGGTCTCGATGCGCTCCGCACCGGTCTCCCGCGCCACCTCCTGCGCGCGCGTCACGGCGGCCTTGGTGTCCGTGGTCAATCGTTCGAACATGTCCGGTCCTCCTCAGCGTCCGCGGCCGTGCTTCTTGTGGGCGGCCTGGCGGCTCACACCGAGCTCGTCGGCGATCTCCTGCCACGACCACCCGAGATCCCGTGCGCGATCCACCTGCAGGATCTCGAGCCGGTCCGCCAGCTCGCGCATGGCACGCACACCCCTCAGCCCCGTCCTTGGGTCCGGGTCCTGCGCCGCAACGGTCGTGTCGTGTCGACTCATGCTGTCAACTTACGTTGACAGCCGCCCCTCTGTCAACCGGGGTTGACAGAAACTGGCTGTCGCCGAAGTCGGCGGCGAGGTGCACGCGAGCATTCACGCGTGCCGACGCAGCGTCCCGGGTCTGGTCCAGATCGGCGTCCGCCGCCTCGATCGGCGTCTCCTCAAGTACGCCGAGGCCGCTGGACCTGGGCGCCGTCAAGGGACGCGAAGCTCGACGAGGGGTTCGCGTCTCGAGGCGACGATTGCTGGTGCAATCGCTCCGACGACGCACACAGCGATCGCGAGCACCATGAGGGCGACGACGAACGAGAGTCCCGGCGCGGGATCGCCGAGTGCCCGTGTCACGCCCAGCCCGGTCGTGGCTCCGAGCAGGGCTCCGACACCGGCGCACAGCATCGTCCTGAGCAGGAGCAGGCCTACGATGAGCCGCCGGGACGCACCGAGCGCGCGGCGCCGACCGAAGTCCTTCCGCCGGATCATTACGACCCCGTACTGCAACCCTGCGACGAGGACGCCGAGCGCGAGGAGGATTCCCAGCACGAGGCTTCGGCCGAAGCCGCCGAGCTGTCCGCCGATGACAGCCTGTACCTGCGCGAACGCCTCGGACGTCGTGACGTTGACAGATCCGGGCTGCTGCGTCATCAGGGCTGCCTGCACGACCGGGACGAGCTGGTCGACGGCGTCGACGGCGTCGGCGATCACCACGACGATGGCGAGTGGGCCAGGCTCATCGGTCACGACATAGGCCGTCGAGCCCAGAGCGTCGAGGAACTCGGGGCGATCGACGGTGCCGACCACGGCCGCGATGGTCCCGTTCGCGGTCGTGACCGGGCCGACGCCGTCGGCCAGGCCCAGTGTCTGGGCGCCCCGGCCGGTGAGCAGGATCGATCCGGGCACCGCGTCGGCGCGATGGCCGAGGATGTCCGAGAGATCTGAGGCATGCACCGTCCGCGAGGCGACGGCGGGACCGCCAGTGATGGTCGCGCTACGGACGTCCTGGGCCGGACCGAAGCCCACCACCTGCTCGACGGTTCCGATTGCCGCGATCCGCTCGACCGCGTCTGAGGTCACGGCGGCTTCGGGCTCGGCCCGCACCACGATCGTCCGGGTGCCCGCGGCATCGATGGTCGCGAGAACCTGCTGCTCCACGCCGACCGTCCGTCCAGACGTCATGAGCACGGAGAGGCACAGTCCGGCCACGAGGACCACCGTCAATATGCTGCCGATCCGTTCGGCTCGCGCCCAGGCCCACGCCTCGCGGAGCAGCACGATCGCCCGCACGGTCACAGCGCGTGCTCCCGGTCGCAGTGCTCCCGTGCTCGGTCGTCGTGCGTCGAGACGACGACGGCCGCCCCCCGTTCCGCCTGGGAGCGCAGCGTGCGCAGCACGGTGTCCGAGGACTCGTCGTCGAGGTTGCCGGTCGGTTCGTCCGCGAGCACGATCGACGGCCTGTGCAACAGTGCCCGAGCGAGCGCAATTCGCTGCGCCTGTCCGCCGGAGACCTGACCTGGCACGCGGTCCACCGGCACGTCGACGCCGAGCTCGTCGAGCAGGTCGCCGGCAGCATCGCGAACAGCACGCGGATCGTGCCCTCGGTAAAGGGCGGGCTCAACGACGTTGTCCAGGACGGTCCGCGTCGGGTCGAGCGCCGCGTCCTGGAAGACGAACCCGAATCGTTCGGCTCGCAGCCGGGCCCGGGCTGCGTCATTCAGGCCGCTGGCTACCTTGCCGTCGACGACGATCCGCCCCTCCGTCGGCGTCACCATCAACCCCAACATGTAGAGAAGGGTTGACTTGCCCGTCCCCGACCGACCGGTGAGCGCCACCATCGCACCGCCCGGCACCCGGAGATCGAGTCCGTCGAACAGGAGAGCGGATCGCGGGTAGGCAAAGCCGATGTCATCAGCCACCAGCATCATCCGGGGACCCGTACCTCGGCACCGGGCTCGATGCCGTCGACGACCGCGTAGCCGCTGCCCTGCGCGAGCACGTCGACCGGTACTTCGGTCCCACCCGCGTCGACGACGACGTAGGAACCGTCAGCCCGAGTGGCAAGCGCGGCCGCCGGCACCATCGGGCCGGGCGTCGACGGGACGAGCTCGACCGACGCGGGGTACGTGGTGAACCCCTCGACGGGAATCTCACCGCAGGTCGTCCCGCAAGCCGGCCCGCCGTCGGGAGCGGCCAGCACCGCGACAAGGCCGCCCGCCTCGTCCTCCGTCACCGCGTCGACGACCATGGACCACGAGCTCGGTCCGTCCACCACGACCGTCGAGCCGACGGACACGAGGTCGGCCTGGTTCCCCGCAATCGCGACCTCGATCCGCGGTGCGTCCTCGAACCGTTCGAGGACGGACTCACCTCCGGCAAGGCGCACTCCGACGTCGATGCCCTCGGCTGCGCGGACACGTGCCGGCAGGCCCGGGACGAACATGACAGACCCCTCCGCCACCTCGCCGGTCACGGTGGTGCCGAGCTCGCGCTGCCACGCGCGTACCGCTGCGGCGGTCGTGGGGCCGTAGGTGCCGTCCGGGTCGCCGGTCAGGTACCCGGCGCGGACCAGGAAGACCTGCAGCTGGCGTACGTCCTCCCCCGTGGCCCCGGCCGCCAACAGGCGGTATGCAGGCACCGCGCCGTCAAGGACGACCACGGGCCGCTCGTCGACCCGGATCACCACATCTCCGCTCTCGACGCGTGCCCCGGGGTCGGCCGCGACCGCCGTGACAGTTCCTGTGGCGGCGGGCGTGGCGAGTGGAGTGGTGGGCCACCAGGCGCTCGCCGTCAGCGACAGTGTGGAACCGACGTCGCCGTAAACGACCTCGACGACCGTGTGGTCCTCCACCTCTTCGTCGGAGCTGGCCGGTGCCACCACTTCCCGCAACGCCCAGCCGACGACGGCGCCAGCGGCCAGGCACAGCGTCGCGAGCAGGACGATGACAACCAGCCGCGGCCTACGACGGGCTTCCTCGCTCAGATCGACCACCCGTCCCCCTCTAGCGACGCCGGGCCGTCCCACCCGCGTTCACTCATGCATTCATCACACTCACCGATGCCAGAATTCAACAAGAGGGAGCGGATGCTGCCATCGCCGCGAAACTGCCGCCATCAGTAGAGCCACTGGTCCGGGTCGACCGGACACGCCTCTGCGGCTCGCATTGCCTCCCCCACGGAAAGCCCGGACACCGGCTCCCACGCCCGCGACTCGCCCATCCCGGACTCGACGAAGGTCTCGATCGACGGAGGTGGATCGGGCTGGAAGTCCGCATCAACCATGCACTCGTACCGTTCGACACGGATCGGATAGATCTCTCTGTAGCGTTCGGGCGAGTCGAGTACGGGTGCCGCCGCCAACGTCCCTGTGCATGCGAACGTGTCGTCCGAGAGTGCCGCGTCCGAGCGCCCGCGACCGGAATCCGTTGCCATAATTCGGCCATACTGGGGATCGATCTCCACGCGGGAGTCCCAGCCGCGGTCTGCCATGCATTCGACCAACTCACCGTAGTACTCGGCAACGGTGCCAGAGTATTCGGTGGCCACCTCGGTTCCGTTCCCTGATTCGTCCTGCTCAGACGCACACGCCGTGGCCCCGGCGAGTAGGAAAACGAGCGATGCCCCGAGCACGCCCCGAGTAGCTGGCCTGATCACGGTGGCGAGCAGTATCCGTAGGTGCCGGGCACGTCGAGAGAGTATTGCCCCGAAACGTACCAATAGCCTCCGGAACCAATGCCCTGGCGCGCCGAACTCCACCACTCGCTTGCAGGACGTCCGGAGCGGACAAAGTACGTTGTTGCGTTGCCCGGCGGGCGTACGTTTGCGTTGCCCCGCACCTCGTACCGCACGTACGCGTCCGGACGAGCCCCCGGGTTGCAGTGTGTAGTCCCGTCCTTTGCCACCGCAGCACTAGCAGGTGTCGCGACCGCGAATACTCCTCCCGCGCCAACTGCGGCGGCGATTGCGGCTCGAATGATGCTTCTTCGCCACTTGACCCTACCGTCGCTATGCGTTGAACAGTTCCTGTCGCCGTTGACATGCATCTGACAGTTCCCCCTTACTAGGCATCGTCGCTGTTGCCTACGACGGCAGCATAACAGCGACCAAGCCGGTCGGTCAACGGTGATATGGAACTGTGGGTCCGCCTCGTTGAATGTCCTGGTCCCGTCAACGAGGGCGGGCAGGAACTCTCAGGCGGAGCGCTGCTGGCGACGCCGCTTCGAGCGCAGCACGAGGGTCGGCGCCTGGCCGCTGCGGACGGACTCCCCGGTGAGGACGACCTTCTCGACATCCTCCCGTGAGGGGACGTCGAACATCGTCTCGCGCAGCGTGCTCTCCATGATCGCCCGCAGGCCGCGCGCGCCGGTCCCCCGCTCGAGCGCGAGCTCGGCAATGGCCTCGACCGCCTCGTCGGTGAGCTCGAGCTGGACGCCGTCGAGGTCGAAGATCCGCTGGTACTGCTTGACGAGCGCGTTCTTCGGCTCGGTCAGGATCGTCACGAGGTCGGACTGCGTGAGCGCGTTGACGGTCGCCGTCACGGGGAGGCGCCCGACGAGCTCCGGGATGAGCCCGAACTTGTGCAGGTCCTCGGGCGAGACCTTCGTCAGCAGGTCCGCCTCGGACTCGGTCCCCTTGAGCGCGGCGCCGAACCCGATGCCGTGCCGGCCCACGCGCGAGCTGACGATGTCCTCGAGCCCGGCGAACGCACCGGCGACGATGAACAGCACGTTGGTCGTGTCGATCTGGAGGAACTCCTGGTGCGGGTGCTTCCGCCCGCCCTGCGGCGGCACCGCCGCGGAGGTCCCCTCGATGATCTTCAGCAGCGCCTGCTGGACGCCCTCGCCCGAGACGTCGCGCGTGATCGACGGGTTCTCGGCCTTGCGGGCCACCTTGTCGATCTCGTCGATGTAGATGATGCCGCCCTCGGCCTTCTTCACGTCGAAGTCGGCGGCCTGAATGAGCTTGAGGAGGATGTTCTCCACGTCCTCGCCCACGTAGCCGGCCTCGGTCAGCGCGGTGGCGTCGGCGATCGCGAACGGGACGTCGAGCATCTTCGCGAGCGACTGGGCGAGGTACGTCTTGCCGGTCCCCGTGGGGCCGATCATGAGGATGTTGGACTTCTGGATCTCGACCGCGTCCGGGGCGGGCTTCTCGTCGAGCGAGCGGATCCGCTTGTAGTGGTTGTAGACCGCGACGGCCAGCCCGCGCTTCGCGTCCTCCTGACCCACCACGTACTCGCCGAGGAAGTCGAAGATCTCGCGCGGCTTGGGCAGGTTCTCGAGCGAGGACTCGCCGAGCTCGGCCAGCTCCTCGTCGATGATCTCGTTGCACAGCTCGACGCACTCGTCGCAGATGTAGACGCCCGGGCCGCCGATGAGCTTCTTGACCTGCTTCTGGCTCTTCCCGCAGAACGAACAGGTGAGGAGGTCCGCCGTGGCGGGTCCAGTTCGCACCATCGGGTCCTCCTGTCTCGTTCGCGGTCCGGGGCCGCTCGCCGCTGGGTACGGCTCTCGGCTCAACCTTCGCACACGCTCGGCCCGGGAGGCACCTGCGTTTGCCCGGCGCGCCTCGTCGCGCACGCCACCCGGGCCTGCGCTCCCTGGTGCCCGACGCCGGAGAGAGACCTCCGTACGGGCGCTCGCGACGGCGTCGGGCGGGCTTCCGTACACACGTGCCCGACGCCGAAGGGCAGCCTCCGTACGACCCCTCGCGACGGCGTCGGGCAGGGCTCCGTACGCACGACGGCGCCCCCGGACCGACTGGTCCGGGGGCGCCGCGCGGGACTACTTCTGGATGGTTACCGGCTCGGTGTTCTTGCGGGACTCGAGCACCTGGTCGACGATCCCGTACTCCAGCGCCTGCTGGGCGGTGAGGATCTTGTCGCGCTCGATGTCGCGCGAGATGGTCTCGATGTCCTGCGAGGTGTGGTGCGCGAGCGTCTGCTCGAGCCACTGGCGCATGCGCTGGACCTCGTTGGCGTGGATCTCGATGTCCGAGGCCTGCGCGTAGCCGCCGCCCTCGAGCGCGGGCTGGTGGATCATCACGCGGGCGTTCGGCAGTGCGAGACGACGCCCGGGCGAGCCCGCGGCGAGCAGCACGGCGGCAGCCGAGGCGGCCTGACCGAGGCAGACCGTCTGGATCTCCGGCTTGATGTACTGCATCGTGTCGTAGATCGCCGTCAGCGCCGTGAACGAGCCGCCGGGGCTGTTGATGTACATGGTGATGACGCCGTCCGGGTCCTGTGACTCGAGGACGAGGAGCTGAGCCATGACGTCGTCCGCGGAGGCGTCGTCCACCTGCACGCCGAGGAAGATGATGCGGTCCTCGAAGAGCTTGGCGTACGGGTCCTGCCGCTTGTAGCCGTAGGCGGTGCGCTCCTCGAACGACGGGAGGATGTAGCGCGAGGACGGGCCCTGGGGGGCGGTCCCGCCGGGCATCTGCGTGGTGGAGCCGTTCGGGGCGAAGCCGGCGCGGCCCATGATGGGGAGGTTCATTCGGACTCCTTTAGGTGGTCGCGGGGCTCAGGACTTGTCGGACGAGTCGCCGTCGGACCCGGTGCCGCCGGCGCCGGTGACGGACGCGGCGCTGTCGACCACGTGGTCGATGAAGCCGTACTCGAGCGCCTCGGCGGCGGTGAACCAGCGGTCGCGGTCCGCGTCGGAGTTGATGCGCTCGAGCGGCTGGCCGGTCTGCTCGGCCGTCAGCTCGGCGAGCACCTTCTTCATGTGGAGGATGAGCTCGGCGTTGATCTTGATCTCGGTGGCCGTGCCGCCGATGCCGCCCGAGGGCTGGTGCATCATCACGCGGGCGTGGGGCGTGGCGTAGCGCTTGCCCTTGGTGCCCGAGGTGAGCAGGAACTGGCCCATCGAGGCCGCGAGGCCCATGCCGACCGTGGCGACGTCCGGCTTGACGTACTGCATCGTGTCGTAGATGGCCATGCCCGCGGTGATCGAGCCGCCAGGGCTGTTGATGTAGAGGAAGATGTCCTCGTCCGGGTCCTCGGCGGCGAGGAGGAGCATCTGCGCGCAGATGGCGTTCGCGTTCTCGTCGCGCACCTCCGAGCCGAGCCAGATGATGCGCTCCTTGAGCAGCCGGTTGTAGATGCTGTCGTTCAGGCCGAGACCGCTGGCCTCGGTGCGCGCGATCGGTTCGCTCACGTGCAGCTCCTTGATCGAAGGTGGGGGCGGCGGTGCGGATGCGCCGACCGCGGGTCGTCACTGGACCCTAACCGCGCGGGGGCAGCGATCCTGCCCCCGTCCGAGGCCTTTTCGCTGTCGGCGCACGGGCGGGGCACGGGCGGACCCGCCGCGTCCCCGGGAGGACGCGACGAGAGCGCCGACCGCCGCGGCGGGTGGGATCAGCGGTGCGGCTCAGACCCGGAAACCACGGTGCCGGCGCAGGAGCCGGACGAGCATCTCCACCGACTGCAGCGCGGCGACCATGGCCAGTGCCGGCCAGCAGATCCACAGCACGACCTCCTGGGCGAGCAGCGGGAGCTGCAGCCATCCGACGACGAGGAGCGCGAGCAGCACGACGCCGTAGACGACGGGGCGCAGGTAGTCGTTGTTGGCCCTGCCCGACTCGGCTGCAGCCTGCGCACCCCAGTTGTCGACCTCCTGCCTGGAGAGGAACTTCGTCCACGCACGGACGAAGTGGCCGATCCGGATCCACATGTAGATCTCGCCCGGCACGAACAGCAGGGCGAACAGCAGGTCCTTCACCGTCCGGTCCTTCATGGTCAGGGCGATGCGCACGTTGAGCAGGATCGAGACCGCGGGCGGCAGGAGCCACCACCAGTAGAAGGTGAACGCGCCGATGCTCAGCGAGGCGGCGAGCAGCAGGACGAACCCGACGCGCACCAGCAGGTTGAACAGCATCTGCCAGTTCTCGAGCCACCGCAGACGCAGGTTGGGATGGAACGGATGCCCCGTGGTGTTTCCGCGCTGGCCCGGCCACATGAGGTCGATCGCGCCGTAGTTCCACTTGACCTGCTGCGCGTCCAGGGACTTGAGGCTGAGCATGGGACCGACGTCGGCACGTGCGGACGCGCTGATCTTCGTCGAGAATCCCGTGCTCTTGAGCTGGAGCGAGAGCAGGGAGTCCTCGACCTCGGAGTCGGAGACCCAGGGCCCGCCCTGCCGGTACGTGTCACGGACGGTCGTCAGCGCCTCGACGGAGAAGATCGAGCACTGACCACCGATGACGGCCATGTTCCGGCCGCGCAGGAGGTTGAGGAGGTTGAAGCCGGCGAACTGCTGCCGCTGCCCCGCGATGAGGAACTTCTCGTCGAGCCCCGCACCCTCGTCGAAGTCGATCGAGTAGACCGCGCTGATGCCGCCGATCCGCCGGTCGGACCGGATCTCGGCGAGCAGGCGCTCGAGCGTGCGACGGTGCAGGATCGTGTCGCCGTCGACACCGAGGAAGTAGTCGCAGTCCTGGACGAACCGGAAGCCGGTGTTGAGCGCGCCCACCTTCCGGTCCGCGAGCCGGCCGACGTCGTGGACGTGCACGTCGCAGGTCATCGTCTCGCCGCGGTAGCGCCGCTCGTGCCGTCCCGCGAACTCGCGGGCGACCCAGAACGTGTCGTCGGTCGTGTTGTTGATGATCACGTGCACGACGTCCGGCAGCCGGGTCTGCGCCAGCAGCGCCTCGAGCACGCGTGCGATCGACCCTTCCTCGTTGTACGCGGGGATCACGCAGCCCACGACAGGACGCCGCTCGGCGCCGGGGTCCGGCGCGGTGCCGTACAGCTCGAGCGCTGCACCGGCGTACTGCTGCCCCGGTCGAGAGCGCAGGATCTCCTCGACGTCGGCACGGGGGCCGGCATCGGCGTCGAGGTCGACGTCGACGACGGGGGTGATTGAGGCGTAGGAGGTCGTTGGGGCATACGTGGTCGTGCCGAGGCGGGCGGCGGGGGCGGTCGCGGCGTCTCGGGCGGCTCGCGCGGCGGGGGGAGCCGGGGCGAGCAGCGGTTCTGCGGTCATGGCGGGGGCCTTCCAGCGTGGGGGACGGCCTCGATCCTGCGCCCCGACGCGTGTGGTGACCAGGTGCGCGACCACCAGTTCCTTCCGCCGGACCACGTGAATCCCTCGTCGACGACCACCGGTGCCGTACGGGTCTGCCCCAGGTGCGGTACGGGGTCGGGGCTCGCCGCCACCGGGATCCGGAGACTGGTGGCCCGAGGTCTAGGCCGGGACGCCCGGACACCGCAGAGTGGCTCCGACCGGGCGCCGCAGGCCGCGCCCGCACGGAGAAGGATGTGGACGACATGACGCGACGGCGACGGCGGGCCCCCGCCCTGGCACTGATCGCCCTCGGCGCGGCGGTTGCTCTCGGCGGGTGCGGCACGCCTCCCTGGGAGGCGAGTGCGGCGGCCGAGGAGGGCACCACCACGGGCGAGTCGGCCTCGGAGGCAGGCACCGTCGTGGACGAGGCGGACGACGGCGACCTGCCGGTCGTCGGCCCGTCGAGCACGGCCGGGTCCGACGACGGCGCCGCGAGCGAGGGCTCGGACTCGGACTCGGACTCGGACTCGGAGGAGGCGAGCTCCCCGGCGCCCGTCGCGGGGCCGGGCGTGCCCACCGTCGTGGACGACCTCGCGACCGGCTCGGCGGAACGGCAGCTCGTCGCCGGTGCGGCCGTGCTGGAGGTGGACTACTGGTCCACGCTCCCGCGCGACGAGTGGTCGCCGTCGGGCACCAAGCCGCTCACGCTCGTCGTCGGGGCCGACGCGCCCGGCGCGACCCTGCTCGCCTCCCTGACGGTCGAGGTCGACCGGCTCACCGTCGACGGGTGGCAGTCGGTCCCCGACGACGCCGTCACCCAGCCCTTCGTCACGGCGTCCGGGGCCGACGTGCTGCTGCCTTCCACGGCCGGTGCCTCGGTGCTGGTCGGGGACGTCGAGGACGACACCCGCGCCCTGAGGTACACGTTCGTGTACACGGTGACGAGCACCGACCACCCGCTTCCCGTCCAGGCCGTCGCGACGGACACGCTCGTCGTCACCCTGCCGGACAGGTAAGCCGGCGGGAAGGCTCAGCCGTCGGCGGCCAGGACGGTGCGGCGCAGCTCCTGCCGGGACTCCAGCCCGAGCTTCGCGAGGATGTTGCCCACGTGGTACTCGGCCGTGCGGACGGTGACGAAGAGTGTCGTCGCGATCTGCCTGTTGCTCAGGCCGTCCGACACGAGTCCGGCCACCTCTCGCTCGCGCACGGTCAGGGTCGACCAGGCATCGGCCGCCCCCCGGACGGAGGGCGACTCCGTCAGCCGCTCGCGCACCCGCTCGAGGCGCGCCTGCCACTCCCCCGCACCCGCGGTCGCCAGGAGCACGCACGTCGCGCCGAGCAGCTGCCGCAGCTCGTCCGGTGGGCAGAGGTCGCCGGCATCGCCTGCCCCGGATCCGGCCGGGTCGCCGTCGGCAACGCTCGCGAGGACCGCGAGCCCCCAGTCCTCGGCGAGCACGGCACCGAGAAGGTGGGGGCCGCTCGGTCCCTGGTCGTCGAGGTGCGCGGCCAGTCGCCGGGCGACCTCGGCGAAGTCCGCGCGGGCGACGACGGGCTGCTCCGCCTCGGCCGCCGCGATGAGCGCATCGGCGTGGGTGAGCGCATAGTCCTTTCCCAGCGCCGTGTAGGACGCGGCGGCCAGGTCGGTCCGGGCAGCCCGTGCGGCCTCGAGGTCTCCGGCCGCGACGTGGGCACGCACCCGCAGGACGCCCGTGAGGTAGGCGCCCGCACGATCAAAGGTTCCGGCCGCCCACAGTCGGTCGAGCGCACGGCCGGTCGCGCTCGGGTCGCCGTCGTGGGCCACGCCCTTCCACGCGCCGACGACCTCGCGCAGCGCCTCGCCCAGCGGACCGGCCACCGCCTGATGGCTCAGCTCGACCTCCGGGACCGTCGGCGTCGTCCCCTGCACCACCGGGACGAGGCGCGCCAGGTCGGAGGCTCGCTGCCAGTGGTCGAGCATGAGGCGGTCGAGCGCGAGCCCCGACGCCTGCTCGGCCACCCGCTGGGCGGCGGCCCAGTCGCCGGCGAGGAACCAGGTGTAGGCGGCACCGAGGCCGGCCTCCAGCCTCAACGTGGGGTTCATGGTCGCAGGGACGGCGGTCAGCCGGTCGACGCTCCCGGCCGTGTCCCCGGCCGCGTTGCGCACGAGGTCGATGATGATGCCGGCCTCCGGCACCCCGTCGGCGAGCCCGTCTGCCGCCGCCGTGGCGCGCAGAGCCTCCATGCGCGGGATCCGGTCGATCAACGGCACCTCTCCGTCGAACAGGTGCTCGAGCGTCAGCTCGAGGAGCAGGGCGTCACCGAGGAACCGCTCGCCGAACCGAAGCTGGCCGTCGGCGACCAGCTTGCGCCCGCGCACCCGGAGCTCACGCAGAACCGGTCGGGTCGCGACGGCGAGCTCGGCGAGCGAGACGGCGCCACGTCGGGCAGCGACGTGGAGCACCCAGTAGCCCAGGAGGAACAGCTGCCGGTCGGAGGTGCGGGAGGAGATCTCCACACTCTCCAGGAGCTGCGCGGTGCCGCTGATGTCGAGGTCCACAGCGCCGAGGAAGCTCATGCCGACAAGGCGCTCGGCCGACCACGGAAGGTTCTCGATCGCGTCCTCGTGATCGGCCAGCCGGGACGGCTGGTTGGACCAGATCGCAGCGAAGACGAGGTCCGGGACCCGTTCGGGATCGAGGGAGGCGGCGAGGACGGCCCGCTCGTACATGGTCTCGCGGTCACCGCGGCGGAAGGCGTCCTCCAGGTCTGCGCCGAGCTCCGCGACCAGCTCGGGGACGTCGGAGCGATCCGCGCCCGCCACCCGGTGCTCGAGCCCACGCGGCCCACGGAGGAGGCTGCCGAGCACGCGGTGCGTGGCCGCGATGTCGTCGGGCGAGAAGTGGTCGACGATCACCGACTCGGTCATCCGGTACCGCAGCCGCAGCTGATCGACGCCGACGACCTCGACGAGCCCCGTCGCCACGAGCTCCGCGGTCGAGACGGACGACGCGCCACGCTCCCGGGTCACGTGCGCGACCTGGCGGATCGTCAGCTGCCGGCCCAGCCCGAGCGCGAGCAGGCCGGTGCGCAGGGCCGGCGTGGTGTCGGTCAGGACCCGCGTGGCGTGCCGTCGCAGCAGGCCGCTGCCTGCGGCCTGCTCGCCGAGGGACCGCAGGACCGTGCGGATTCCGGCGATGGACTCGGCGCGCCTCAGCTGATCGACGAGCGACATCACCAGGGCCGGGTACCCACCGGTCACCGCCACGATCCGGTCGAGAGTCCACCCGGTGACCGCGGTTCCGAGGCCCGAGTTCACGAGCTCGGCGACGGCGGCCCGGCCGAGCGGCTCGACGGCCACGACCCTGCCGCGCTCCGGCAGCCTGAGCAGGAGGCGCAGTCCGTCGAAGAGGACACCGTCGTCCTCGTCGTCGAGACTCGTGATCAGGAGCAGGACGGGCAGGTCGAGCAGCCGTCGGACGAGCTGCCAGAGGATCGCTCGCGACTCGTCGTCGAGCCACTGCGCGTCCTCGATCCGGATGCAGACCGGTCCGCGGGACGCGAGCGCGCGCAGGATGCTCTCGACCGGGTCGGACGCGCCCCGTCCCTCGGCCTGCGGGGCGCTACCGAGGTCGATGTCGACCAGGGCTGCCATCGCCTCGACGGCGTAGCGCCGGTTGTGCCGGTCCTCGGGGAACAGGTCGACCCGGAGCACCGGACGGCCGGCCAGCTCCGCGGTGCGCTCGGCGAGCGCAGACTTTCCCACTCCTTCAGGGCCGAGGAACCAGACCACCCGGGAGGACGCCAGTGCGTCCTGGGCGAGGTGGTGCAGGGCATCGAGCTCGGACGCGCGTCCGACGAGCATGTGGTCCTCCGAGTGCTCCGGACGTGGTGCCGGTGCTCTGGGGGAGAGCCTTGGCGGTGGCGGCCGTGTCCTGGTCGGACATTAGAACCGAACGCTGACATGGAGCGGTGCGGAATGGGCAATCTCACACCCGCGGGTTCGCATCCGTGCGCAGCGCTGCACACGGACGGTCCACGACACGCCTCGCCGATCGACGAGATGCCGAGGGGCGGCCGGCCGCGATGGCCGGCCGCCCCTCGGCGGTCGATGTCGACCTCGGCACCTGCGTTGCGCAGGGGCCCCGACGCTACTCGGAGG